>NZ_CAXUSG020000002.1:0-788290 GCF_964253915.1 Rhizobium sp. LjRoot30
ACTGCCGGAGGAAACGTTGTCGGAGGCGGCAAGCGCATCGCCGACCACGCCGCGCAGACGCTCGATCATGATGTTGACGTGGCCGAGCAGTTCGCCGACTTCGTCGCGATTGGTGATTTCGGCCATCTTCGTCAGGTCGCCTTCGGACACTTCGCGAACGGAGGTCACGGCGCGCTGCAGGCCCTTGCTGAGCGTTACGGAAATCCACAGAGCTGCTGCAATTGCGATGATGAAAGCAACGCCGGTGACCGCCAGCATGATCGTGCGGGTGCTGACATATTGTGCTTCTGCGCCGGCATCGGCCGCCTCGAGGCGGCTCAGTTCAAGGGCAGCAACGTCGGAAAGGATCTTGTCGATGTCGTTGGTAACGGTACGTGCCGCACCAGTGGAAAGCTGCAGCGCCGCGCTGGCATTGCCCGAGCGGACGAAATCGCGGATCTGGTCGTCATGCTTGCGGAATTCGGCCGCATGGACGCGCAATTGTGCCCAGAGCGCCTTGCCCTGTTCGGTTGCCAGCGCCTCGACCTCGGTCAGGTGGCCGTCAAAATCCTTGCGGGCGGAATCGCCCTTGCCGACGGCGGAGGCAATTTCCTCGCCGGAGGTTGCCGTCAGCACGTTCTTCTGCTGGCGGATCATCTGCAACTGTTCGATGTTGAGCATCTGCGACAACTGCAGGCGCTTGGCCGGTCCGTCGAGCACGTCGGAGAGGCTCTGGTTGAGGTTGCCGAGACTCATGATCCCGTAGGCGGCCGTGCCCATCAGCAAAAGGATGACGGCAGCGAATGCCATTGCCAATTTGAGTTTGATCGTCACGCGCATGCTGTAACCTCTTGTTTTTGCGACGCCAGTCAGCTGTCGTGGGGGGTCGAGAAAATTGCCTGCAGGTTGGGAAGGATGATGAAGTCGCTACCGCGCTTCACCAGGCAAGAAATAAAGTCCGGTCGCCATTTCATGCCGACGCTCGGAGGCAGTTCGCTTGATGTCTTGGCCAGCGTCGTGACCTCGTTGACCTTGTCGGTGCGGATGCCGATCAGGTTCGCTTCGCCTTCGATATCGAATTCGATGACGATGATGCGGCTGTCGATCGTCGGCTTGGTGGCTTCCATGCCGAAGGCAAGCCGGATATCGGCCAGCGGGATCACCCGGCCGCGGAAATTCAGGACGCTGCCGACGAAAGCCTTGGCGCCGGGCACGGTCGTTTCCGGCAACAGGTCGAGGATTTCGCGGACCCTGACGGCCTCGAGGGCAAAGGTTTCTCCGGCGATGTCGAAGGTCAGGACTTCCAGTTCCTCGCCTTCGTTCCATACGTTTTCGGGTACTTTTCTGAGGGCCTGGCTCATCCTGCTATACGCATTTGCGCCTCCTGCTGCTGTCCGGCCGCCACGAGATGGACGACATCGAGAATGAGAGCGACGCTGCCATCGCCGAGGATGGTCGCACCCGAGAACGTCGCGACGTCATGGTGCAGTTTGGACATGGACTTGATGACCGTCTGGTGATCGCCGATGATCTGGTCGACGACGAGACCCACCCGTTCCGATCCCGTCGAGATGACCACGACCTTCTGATAGGGGTCGGGTTTCGTGCCGGTGTGGAAGAGATCGCGCAGGCGGATGAAGGGAACCAGGCTGTCGCGCAGCGAAATGAACGAGCGCCCGCGGGAGCGCAGGTCTTCCTCAAGCGACAGTTCCAGGCATTCCTCGACCGCCGAAAGCGGGATGACGTAGCGACCGCCGCCGACACGGACCAGCAGGCCCTCGATGATCGCGAGGGTCAGCGGAATACGCAGCGAGATTTCCGAACCTTCGCCGGGGAAGCTGGCGACCTCGATGGTGCCGCGCAGCGCATCGATGGTGCGCTTGACGACATCCATGCCGACGCCACGGCCGGACAGGTTGGTGACGGTCTGCGCCGTGGAGAAGCCCGGCTGGAAGATCAGCTGGAAGACTTCCTGGTCGCTCAGCACCGCATTCGGCTGGATCAGGCCGGAGGATTCCGCCTTGGCGCGGACCCGGTCGCGATCGATGCCGCGGCCGTCGTCCTTGATGGTGATGATGACTTCTCCGCTGGCCTGGCGGGCAGACAGCGTCACCTTGCCGGCTTCCTGCTTGCCGGCGGCGCGGCGCGTATCAGGCGTTTCCAGGCCGTGGTCGACCGAGTTGCGGACGAGGTGGACGAGCGGATCGGCCAGCCGTTCGATGACCGTCTTGTCGACTTCGGTGGTTTCGCCTTCGGTGATCAACTCGATCACCTTGCCGGTTTCGCGGGCCAGATCGTGGACAAGGCGGCGGAAGCGGCCGAACAGCGTGGCAACCGGCACCATGCGCAGCACCATCATCGTGTCGCGCAGCTCGCCGGACAGGCGTTCGATGTCTTCCGAGACGGCACGCAGCTGGATGTCGGCATTGCGGCCGGCCAGCTGGCGCAGGCGCGACTGGGCAATGACCAGCTCGCCGACGCGGTCCATCAGTTCGTCGAGGCGTTCGGCCGGAACACGTACGCTTTCGGCAGCGCGGTTCTGCTTCGGATCGGTTGCGGCGGCTGCGGTGTTTTCGCGAACGGCCGGGACGGCGGCTGCTTCCTGCGCGACGGGCTTGGGAGCTTCGACAACAGGAGCCGCCGCCGCGGTCGGGGCCGCCGCAGGTTTCTGCACGACAGGAGCGGGGGCAGAGGCCGCAGCCTTGCCGGCGTCGATTGCGGTGATCTCAATCTGCATTTCGTCCATGACGAAAATGAAGACGTCCTCGATCGCCGATTTCGGCTGTGCGGTGGTGACTTCGACGTGCCAGGAAATGTAGAGGTCGGACGGCGTCAGCGCATCGAGTGCCGGGATTTCCGAGAGGTCTGCCTTGATCGTGCAGGGGCCGAGATCGCGCAGTTCGTCAAGCAGGCCGAGCGGATTGGTGCCGTTGGCCATGGCGTTGCGCGGCAGGCCGAAGCGGATGCGCCAGAGCGTTTCCTTCGGGCCGGATGCCTTTGCCGGCGCTGCGCCACCCTTTTCGAGGGCTTCGACGGCGCGGTGCAGGTCGGCGAGCAGCTTGGTGCTGACGTCGTCGTGCTCGGCATTGGGGTTTTCCACCAGGGCGCGCATATGGTCCTTGGCTTCGAGCACGACGGAGATCAGCTCTTCCGTTGCCGTCACTTCACCCTTTCGGACCCGGTCGAACGCCGTTTCGCAGTGGTGGGTGAAGGCGGCCAGCGCGTCGAAACCGAACATCGCGCCCGAGCCCTTCAACGTGTGAAGGCCGCGGAACACGGCGTCGATCTGGTCCTTGTTGGTCAGGTCGTAGGTCAGGTCGAGAAGGCCGGTTTCGATCTGCTCCAGCAGTTCGGCGGCCTCTGTCTTGAATACCTGTATTGGATCGGGAAAACTCATCTGCCGAGGACCTTCTTGACGATCTTGACGAGATTTTCCGGGTCGAACGGCTTGGTAAGCCAGCCCGTCGCACCGGCAGCTTTGGCGCGCGCCTTGAGATCTGCGTCGGATTCGGTGGTGAGGAAGATGATCGGGATGCCGGTCTGGCTCGGGATCTTGCGCAGCGACTCGATCATCGTCAGGCCGTCCATGATCGGCATGTTGAGATCGGTCACGATGAGGTCGAACTGTTCGGCCTGTGCCTTGTCCATGCCTTCCTGGCCGTTAACGGCCTCGGAAACGGCATAACCCGCATTGGAGAGCGCAACGCGGGTTGTGAGACGGATGCTCGCGGAGTCATCGACGGTCAGAATACGGGCACTCATTTACAATCCCTCGCGGTGTAGCCAGAACTTTGCGTCTTCCGGCGTGATTTCATCCAAGAATCCGGCGCGCTTCAACGTCTCGAGAACGGCGCCATCGGCAGGTGATGCAAGCTTCACCGTCTTTCCTGCCGACTTCGCGTAAACTCGAGCCGACTCGACCATCTGAAGAAAGCTCAGATCGACATCGTTGCAATCGGAAAGGTCGATCTCGACTGCCTCTGCTTCAAGAAGCGAAGCAAGAACGGCAGAATGCGTTTCGACTATATTTCGAATATTCGCCCTGGCCGGGATATCTAGCTTGATATTCGCTTCTTTTGCTTGCGTCATTTAGATCCCCGAAGACAATGAGAGCGCTACAAATCGCCTATAATGGTTCCATCGCATCCTTAACAAAGGGTAAAAAGGGCGAGCGAGATCTGTGGTTCTCAAGGAAAAGTTGCTACAAATTATTACAGGTTATTTTTTGTCGAACGTATAAAAGGATGAAAATCGAGACTTTCCAAGAAAAGGCGAAATTCTACGTATTTTATTTAATCGCTGTTAAAGTTAATGGGCGAATGGTGGCCGAAATGACCATATTTAGGCGGTTTTTAGCCAAAAATGGCGCCCTGATTTACCAGATTTTTCCCGGTCACAGCTAGTTTCAAGTTATTCAAGCAATTATGCGAAGGTATAGCCGTGCCGATCAACGCTCTTTCAAAAAACAACAACGAATACTTCGAAAGATCCAGTCTCGATGCGATGCTTCTGGCGGCTCACAGCCAGGTCGAAAGTCGTTTTCTCGATGGCGGCGCGGTTCTACTTTCCATCATGGACGTGATCAACAAGCTGATCGGTTCGCTCGACCGGCTGACCAACACGCTGGACGAGAAGACGACGTCGGAAACGGTCGGCGGCATCATGAACACGGCGGCACAGCTGGGCGGCCTGCCGGCGCTGGAGGTGCGGCGGCAGAAGAATTTCGGCACGCTGGCGGAAGCGACCGGCAACATGCACAGCCATGTGGCGGACATGCAGGAAACCATGCGTTACCTGCGGACCTTCGCCATTACCGTCAAGATCACCGGCGCCGGCATCGCCGAGTTTTCCGGCTTCGCCGAGGAGATCCTGGAGCGCATCCATTCCGGTACGGCGGAAGTCAACAAGTTCGCCGCGCAGTTGAAGGTTCTCGATACGCAGCTGCAGCGGGCGCGCGGTTTTGCCGCGACCATCGTTGCGGAATATGGCGAGACGGTGCCGCGCATTGTCGCCGACCTGAACACGGATGCCGGCAAGATCGGCACTCACCACAAGCGGCTTGCCTCGTTGGCACAGGACGTCTCGAAGCTCGCCCGCGGCGTGCAGACGAAGATCGCCACCGTGCTTTCCGCCCTGCAGGTGGGCGACATCACCCGCCAGCGGATCGAGCACGTGCAGAGCAGCTTCCTGGCGTACGAACAACTGGTCGAAAACGATGCGGATCTGAGCTCCGACGCCAAGGAGCGGCTGAAGAACGTTCTCTATCACATGAATGCGGCGCAGCTGACCGAGATGGTCACGGATTTCCAGCGCGAAAGCCGCAACGTCGTCAAGAACATGTCGAGCTTCGTCGACGACACCCGGCAGATCCTCACGCTGCGCGATGCCATGACCCGCGAAAGCGAGGGCGGTGCCCAGAACAACTTCCTCAAAGCGCTGGAAAACAGTGTCGAGGCAGCGTGTTCTCTGGTGGGCCGCGTCAAGGATGCCTCCCGCGAGGCAGACGATGTCGCAGCCTCGACCACCGGTACGGCGCAGGATCTGCTTGCCGGCATCGCCGTCATCCGCGCCATCAAGACCGATATCCATTACATGGCTTTGAACACCAACCTGCGCTGCTCGCGCCTCGGTGAAGAAGGCAAGCCGATCAACGTCGTAACCGGCGAGCTGCGCGTGTTCGCCAGCAAGCTCGAAGGCTCGGCCGATACGGTCGTGGCGCAGCTGAACACGCTGGAAGGCGCTTCGCGTACACTCTCCGCCGATGACAAGGGTGGATCGGACACGATCGACCGGCCGCTCGCCCAGGCGCTTTCGGCCATCCGCGACGCCGGCAACACCATGGAGGAAAACCTCGCCGAACTCGCCCGGGAAGGGCAGGAGGTTTTCAACCAGGTGAGCCAGTCGATCCGCAAGCTCGATTTCGAAAGCGAACTCGGTGACGTGCTGACACAGTGCGCGGCCGAACTGGCTGCCATGGCTGGCTCCGATATCGCCGACATCTCCGATCTGGAAGACAAGGCCGCCGAACTCGGCCAGAAGATCTACCGCACCTACACCATGGTGCAGGAACGGAATATCCATCAGGCCTACCTGCCGGCAACGGCAGGCAGCGCGACGGTGGAAACGGTCGCCGCGCCGGTAGCTTCTTCGGGCGACGAAGACGAAGATCTCTTCGCCGACGCCCTGTTCTAAGCCCTTGGGGAATTTCCGGTGAACTCCCGGAAATTCGCTATCCTTTTGTTTCGCCGCATTTCCAGCCGAAGCGATGCCGCTCCGACTGGAAATGCTTTTAGTCGCAGATCGACGGAAGCGTCAGGCCGGTGCTCCGCGCCAGCGCTCCGCTTCTGACCAACCGTGTCGCGGCCGCCATGTCGGGGGCAAAATAGCGGTCGTCCTTCAGCGTCGGCACGTCGGCGCGGATGCAGCCGCGGGCCTTTTCCAGCGCATTGCTGGAGGCCAGGGGCGCGTGGAAATCGCAGCCCTGCGCAGCCGCGAGAACTTCGATGCCGATGACGTTGGCGGTATTTTCCGCCATGGCGGACAGGCGCCGCGCACCATGCGCCGCCATCGAGACGTGGTCCTCTTGGTTTGCGGAGGTCGGGATGGAATCGACGCTTGCCGGATAGGCGCGCTGCTTGTTTTCCGAAACAAGGGCTGCGGCCGTCACCTGCGCGATCATGAAGCCCGAGTTCAGGCCGGGAACCGGCGTGAGGAAGGCCGGCAGGCCGGAAAGCGCTGGATCGACCAGCATGGCGATGCGGCGCTCGGAAATGGAGCCGATCTCGCAGAGCGCCATGGCGATCATGTCGGCGGCGAAGGCGACGGGTTCGGCGTGGAAATTGCCGCCGGAAATGACTTCCCCGGTGTCGGTGAAGACCAGCGGATTGTCGGAGACGCCGTTGGCCTCGTCGGCAAGCGTCGCGGCAGCCTGGCGCAGCAGGTCGAGGCTGGCGCCCATCACCTGTGGCTGGCATCGCAGGCAGTAGGGGTCCTGGACCCGCGTATCGCCAATGAGATGCGACTGGCGGATGGGCGAGCCGGCGATCAGCCGGCGCAACGCGTCGGCAACCTCGATCTGGCCGCGATGGCGCCGCAGCGCCTGGATACGCGGATCGAACGGGCCGTCCGATCCCTTGGCGGCATCGACGCTGAGCGCGCCAGCGACGAGGGCCGCCTCGAACACCCGTTCCGCCTCGAAAAGCCCCGCTAGCGCCATCGCCGTCGAGACCTGCGTGCCGTTGAGGAGGGCGAGGCCTTCTTTGGGGCCGAGGACGAGCGGCGCCAGGCCCTTGGCCGCCAGCGCTTCCGCAGCATCGACCCTGGTGCCGGCAACAATGAATTCGCCGACGCCCATCATCGCCGCCGTCATGTGCGACAGCGGCGCCAGATCGCCGGAAGCACCGACGGAGCCCTGCGCCGGGATGACCGGCACCAGATCGTCCTGCAGGCAGCGCAGCAGATGCTCCAGCGTCTGCCAGCGGACGCCCGATGCGCCCTGCGCGAGGCTGGCGATCTTCAGCGCCATGATAAGCCGGACCACGGGCACCGGCAGCGGTTCGCCAACGCCCGCGGCGTGCGACAACACGATGTTGCGCTGCAGTCTCGCCAGGTCGTCGTCGGCGATGCGCACGCTCGCCAGTTTGCCGAAGCCGGTGTTGATGCCGTAGACCGGCTCGCACTTGGCGATGATCGCGTCGATGACCCTTGCCGCGGTCTCGACCTTCGCCTGGGCGGAAGGATCGAGCGTCACGGCAGCGCCGAAATAGATATCGCGCCATGCGGCAAGCGACACGCTGCCCGGGGTGATCTGGTATGCCCGCTCGTCTTTGGATGCCATTGCTCGCTCCTCTCCAGTGCGCTTGCCGGTCTCGCGCGAAACCGGCTGAAATCTATCTTGTATGAATATGTATATACAACTTGGCTTGCAGCGCAAGCGGAGCGAAAATGGCGGATGTGGCATTCACCGTTAACCGTTCGAAAACGGTATAGGGCTGTATAGACACCGACGCATTTTCCCTGTTGAATTTTGCTGCAACTTGTCCCGCCACGCCATCATCAATCAGTGTGGATGTTTCCGGAGTATCCCTGCCATGTCCGTTGCCCAGCTTTTCGATCTTCGCGGCCGCAAGGCTCTCGTTACCGGGGCAAGCCGTGGTATCGGCCAGGCGATTGCCATTGCGCTGGCGGAGGCCGGGGCCGATGTAGCGATCACTGCGCGTGATGGCGCAAGCCTGACGGAAACCAGCGCGGCGATTACGGCAAAGGGACGTCAGGCCGTGCCGCTTGCGCTTGACGTGCGCGACGTCGAACGATGCCGGGCAGGGGTGGCCGAGACGGCGTCGCTGCTGGGCGGGCTGGACGTGCTGGTCAACAATGCCGGCTATGAAGAGATCTGCCCGTCGCTGGATGTGGAAGAGGCCTTGTGGGACAAGATCGTCTCGACCAACCTCAAGGGGGCGTTTTTCTGCGCCCAGGCCGCGGCGCGGCACATGCAGGCGGGCGGCAAGGGCGGTTCCATCGTCAATCTCTGCTCGCTGACCTCTTATGTCGGGGTTCCGACGGCGGTGCCTTACGGCTCGTCGAAATCCGGCCTGATGGGCATGACGCATGCGCTTGCGGCGGAATGGGCCGCCCTCGGCATTCGCGTCAACGCCATCGCGCCCGGTTACTTCCGTACAGCGATGACGGACGTGTTTTACGAAAACGAGGATTGGCAGGCAGCGATGCTTTCGAAGATACCGATGCGCCGGTTTGGCGGCATGGGCGATGTCGGCGGCGCCGTCATCTTCCTGGCGAGCGATGCGTCGGCCTATGTCACCGGCCATTGCATACCTGTTGACGGCGGTTATCTCGCCTCGATCTGAGGGCGCGAAAATGCTTTTGCTGCGAAGCAAAAAAGATTGGCAGCTGCCTGTCTATGGCTGTATATACCAATGAAAGACACTGACCTGCCGGGGTCAGGATGTCGAAGGGGAACGAAGATGCCGGATGCTGCCACTGCCGCGACCGCCCGCGATGGGCGAGGCGAAGCGCCGATTGCCGTTTCGGTGCGCCATGTCAACATGGTGTACAACGGCCAGCACGCCGTGAAGGATGCGAGCTTCGATCTTCCCAAGGGCAAGTTCCTCACCATTCTCGGCCCCTCCGGTTCCGGCAAGACGACGCTTTTGCGGATGATTGCCGGTTTTGGCGCGCCCACCAGCGGCGATATCGTCATCAATGGCCGCGCCGTCGGCGCCGTGCCGCCGCATCGCCGCTCCATCGGCATGGTGTTCCAGAAGCTCGCTTTGTTTCCGCATATGACCGCGGCTGAGAACGTTGCCTTCCCCTTGAAGATGCGTCGTCGCGATGCGCGCACCATTCCCGACAAGGTGGAGCGCTATCTCGACCTCGTACGCCTCGGCGGGCTGGGCGACCGGCGCATTCATCAGCTCTCCGGCGGCCAGCAGCAGCGCGTGGCGATTGCCCGGGCGCTGGTGTTCGAGCCGGATCTTCTGCTGCTCGACGAACCGCTTGCCGCCCTCGACCGCAAGCTGCGCGAGGAAATGCAGCTGGAATTCCGCCGCATCCAGCGTGAACTGGGCGTCACCACGATCAACGTCACCCACGACCAGCGCGAGGCGCTCGTCGTCTCCGACGAGATCATCGTCATGGACAAGGGCGAGATCCAGCAGAAGGCGCGGCCGACCGAGACCTATCGTCAGCCCAACAATCCCTTCGTCGCCAATTTCATCGGCGTCACCAATTTCCTGCAGGGCAAGGCGCTCGCTTCCGAAGTGGAAGGCGAGGTGCGGTTCCTGCATGGCGACGTCGTGCTGCGCGGGCGTGCGGGTTCGGCCGGCTCATCGCTTGTCAGCGGCCGGGACGTCAGGGGCGCGCTGCGCGCCGAACAGATCCGGATCGCCGGCGAGGAAGCGGCATTGACGGGTCTCGATACCGTCGTTTCCGGAGAGGTCGAGGATGCGATCTTCGAGGGCGAGCGGGTGGTTTACGAGATCAGCGTTCCGGCGCTCGACGGCGCCATCCTGCGCGTCTTCGACCACGATGTCGTCGGCCACACGCAGTTCGAAGCCGGGCGTACGGTGTTTCTCGGCTGGACTATCAAGGATGTACTCGTTTTCGCCGGTTAGAGCAAATTCCAGCAAAAGTGCGTAAGCGGTTTTGCGTCCGGAATTGCGTCGAAGCAGGCAAGGCGGGAAGAAGAAGTGAAGCAAGAACCATAACCAGAGGAGCTTAGGATATGAACGGACCGAAATTCCCCTTGAACGACCTCACCCGCCGCCGCCTGCTGCAGGGCGCTGCCGCGCTCGGCGGTGCTGCCGGCCTGTCGACGCTCGGCGTGTCGCGCGCCTTCGCGCAGGAGCCGGAAAAGCCGGCGGAAATCATCGTGCGCGCCTGGGGCGGCAGCTGGGTCGACAGCCTGAAGGCCGGCGTCTCCGATCCCTTCACCAAGGCGACCGGCATCGCCATCCGCCACGACCTGACGGAAGACAACGAAATCCAGCCGAAAGTCTGGGCCGCCGTGGCGCAGAAGCGCGTTCCGCCGATCCACATCAACTGGGATACGACCACAAACGCCACCAAGTCGGCGCTGCGCGGCGTGACGGAAGACCTGTCCGACCTGCCGAACCTGAAGAACACCACCGACCTGTCCAAGCCGGTCGGCCTCGACGGTTATCCGATCGTCAACACCTACGGTTATGTCTACGTTCTCGCTTATCGTCCGGAAGCTTTCCCGAACGGTGCGCCGAAATCGTGGAAGGATCTGCTCGATCCGAAGTTCAAGGGCCGCATCGCGCTCTACAACGACGGTATCGGCTTCCACTTCCCGGCACAGGTCGCCGGCGGCGGCAAGCTGGAGGACATTCCGGGCAACATGCAGCCGGCCTGGGATTTCGTCGCCAAGATGAAGGAACAGGCGCCGCTGCTCGGCGAAGATCCTGACTTCACCACCTGGTTCCAGAAGGGCGAAATCGACGCCGCCTGCACCATCTCCACCAATGCCCGCGAAGCCCGCAAGGCCGGCCTCGACATCAAGTGGGTGGTGCCGGAAGAAGGCGCGAAATACGACACCGACGGCCTGTGGATCCCCAAGGGCCTGCCGGAGAACGAGCTCTACTGGGCCAAGAAGTACATCGACTTCGCCATCTCCAAGGAAGCGCAGCAGGTGTGGCTCGACGGCCTCGGCCTTCCGGGCGTCGTTCCGGGCCTGACGCCGCCGGCAGACCTCGTCGGCGACCCGTCCTACCCGACCACGGAAGAGGAGTTCAAGCACCTCATCCGCGTCTCGGCCAAGGTACAGGTGGAAAACGAGAGCGAGTGGTTCTCGAAGTTCAAGTCGATCATGCAAGGTTGATTTAACCGGTGCCGGCAAGCGGCTCTATCCGCCTGCCGGCACGCTCCCCGCTCGTTGCTGAATAGGAAATGAGAGGGTTGCCGCCTGCTCTTTCTCCCCAGCGGGGAGAGGGTCGCGGCAGCGGGATGAGGGGGCGCGCCCCAAGGGAAAGCCCTGCCGTATATCGGCCCCCTCATCCGACCCTTCGGGCCACCTTCTCCCCAAGGGGCGAAGGGGAGACCACATGACCGCAACAAAGGACCACGCATGAAAGCGGCCCGCACAGCCTATCCGATCCGATGGCGCATCATGGATGTGCTGGAAGCCGTGGCCGGCATCCTGTGGCCACGCTTCTTCCGGGCGGGTACGCCCTACCTGATGCTGGCGCCGGCGATCCTGCTCGTCGGGCTTCTGGTGCTTGGCCTCTGGCAGATGGGCGATGCCAGTTTCCGCACGCTCGACACCAATACCTTCCTGCTGTCTGAAGATTATTCGCTGGCCAACTACAAGAAGGCGGTGACCGAAAGCCTGTTCATCACTGTTGCCGGCCGCAGCCTGATCGGCTCGATCATCGTCACCGTGCTGACGCTGGTGATCTCCTTCCCCTATGCCTATGTCATGGTGCGCACGCCTTCGACCGCCTTGCGCAAATTCCTGTTGATCGCGCTGTTCCTGCCGTTCTTCATCGGCCAGGTGGTGCGCGCCTATGGCTGGCTGATCATTCTCGGCAACCAGGGCATGGTCAACGAAGCCTTCGGCCTGATCGGCATCGCGCCGATGCGGCTTCTCTACAACTATCCGGCCGTGCTGTTCGGCCTCATCCAGTACATGATGCCGTTTGCCGTGCTGATGCTGGCGCCGGCGCTGACGGCCATCCCCGAGGAGATCGAGGCAGCCGCCGGCTCGCTCGGCGCCGACTGGATACGCACCTTCCGCCATGTGGTGCTGCCGATGGCGCGCCCGGGTTTCGTCGGTGCCGGTCTGGTGGTGCTGACCCTGTCGCTCACCGATTTCGCCATTCCCGCCATGCTCGGCGGCGGCAGCCAGGATTTTATCGCCAACGCCATCTATGACCAGTTCTTCCGCACCTCCGACCAAGGCTTGGGTGCGACGCTGGCGCTGATGCTGGTGGCGGTCGGCTCGCTGCTGGTCGGCCTCGTCTTTACGTTGTTCGGGGCCGGAACGCTGGCCATGGGGAGGGTCAAGGCATGAGCGGCAATCGCGGCAAGACGATCGTTCTCTGGATTTTCGTGATCTTCGGGCTGGTGATGCTGTCGGCCCCGACGCTGGTGGTCCTCGGCGCCTCGTTTACATCAGGCAACATCATCACCTTCCCGCCGGACGGTTTTTCGCTGAAATGGTATGCCAAGATCGCCGGCGCCAGCGACCTGCGCGGCGCTTTCCTGCGCTCGCTGGTGGTCGCCTCGATCTGCACCGTCATCGCCGTGCCGGCCGGCACGCTCGCCGGCATTGCGCTTTCGAAATATGCAGTGCGCATGGAAAAGACCATCCAGGTCTACTTGCTCCTGCCCTTCACCATCCCGCTGATCGGCTCGGGCATCGGCCTGATGTTGGTGCTCGGCAATGCTGGCATGCTCGGCCAGCTCTGGCCGGTCGGGCTCGCCTGCTGCGTCATCAACCTGCCGTTCATGATCTGGGCGGTGACGGCAAGCGCCAGCGGCCTCGACCCGGACCTCGAACTCGCCGCCGCCAATCTCGGCGCGCCGCCGCTGCAGACCTTCCTGCATGTGACACTGCCGGCCGTGACGCCCGGCATCATCACCGGGGCGCTGCTGATGTTCATCCTGGCGCTCAACGAATTCCTCGTCAGCCTGCTTCTGGTCGATGCCCGCATCGTCACGCTGCCGGTGCAGATCTACAATTCCATCCGCTCGATCATCACGCCGGATCTCGCGGCGGTCTCGGTGGTCTTCATCGCCTGTGCGGCGGCCGCCATCTTCCTGCTCGACCGGCTGGTCGGGCTCGACATCTTCCTCAAATCGAAATGATCCCGCGCCGGGCATCTCTTCCCGGCCGGTAAAGGACCCATGCCATGTCAGACGTTTCCTTTCACGACTACGTTACCCTTTCCGCCGAAGGCAAGGCCGACCTGCTGAAGCGCTCGGAGACCGATCTCTCGGGCTTCCTCGACAGGGTGAAGCCGATCATCGAGGCGGTGAAGACGGAAGGCGATGCGGCGCTGGTGCGTTTCGCCCGCGATTTCGACAAGGCGAACGTAACGATCGACAGTCTCAAGGCGACCGAGAAGGAATTCGACGCCGCCTTCGACGCGGTGGAGAAGGATGTCGTCGAGGCGATCCAGTTCGGTATCGACAATATCCGCCATTTCCACGAGGAGCAGAAGCCGGAAGCGATGTGGATGAAGGAAATGCGGCCGGGCGCCTTTGCCGGCGACCGCTACACGCCGATCAAGTCGGTGGCGCTCTACATCCCGCGCGGCAAGGGTGCCTTTCCCTCGGTGACGATGATGACTGCCGTCCCGGCCGTCGTCGCCGGCGTGCCGGATCTCGCCATCGTCACCCCGCCGACGGCGGACGGTTCCGTCGATGCGGCAACGCTGGTGGCCGCCCGCCTTGCCGGCGTTGAAACAGTGTACAAATGCGGCGGCGCGCAGGCCGTCGCAGCGGTCGCCTACGGCACGGAAACGGTGAAGCCGGCGTTGAAGATCGTCGGTCCCGGTTCACCCTGGGTGGTGGCCGCCAAGCGGCTGCTCTCCTGCGTCATCGATCCCGGCCTTCCCGCCGGCCCGTCCGAAGCGGTGATCTTTGCCGATGAGACGGTGCATGGCGGCCTTGCCGCCCTGGACCTGCTGATCGAAGCCGAACACGGGCCGGATTCCTCCGCCTACCTGATCACCCATAGCCGCAGGGTGGCCGAGGAAGCCCTGAAGGCTCTGCCGGAGCATTGGGCGCGCATGACCGAGCAGCGTGTCGAGTTCTCCCGCGCGGTGCTGACCGGCAAATATGGCGGCATCATCCTCACCTCCAGCCTTCAGGAGAGCTACGACGTCGTCAACGCCTATGCGCCCGAACATCTGGAAATCCTCTCCACCGATCCCTTCGCGCATCTGAGCCACATCACCGAGGCGGCGGAAATCCTCATGGGGCCGCATACGCCTGTCTCCATCGGCAATTTCGGTCTCGGCCCGAATGCCGTGCTGCCCACCAGCCGCAACGCCCGCACCTGGGGGCCGCTGTCGGTGCACGACTTCGTCAAGCGCTCCTCGATCGGTTACGTCACCAAGTCCGCCTATCCGGATTTCGCCAAGCACGCCCGTACGCTCGCCCGCTACGAAGGGTTCTCGTCGCACGAATGGGCGGTCTCGGAAATCCGCGACGGCTACACCGGCTGAGGAAGGGACGGCAATGAAGGCGGTCCGGCTTTACGCAGCAGGTGATCTGAGGGTCGAGGATATCGAGGCACCCGGCGTTCCGGGTGAAGGTTTGGTGCGGCTTAAGGTGACAGCGGCGGGCATTTGCGGCTCGGACCTGCACAATTTCCGCACCGGCCAGTGGATTTCCCGCTCGCCTTCCGTTGCCGGACATGAATTCGCCGGTGTGATCGATGCGGTTGGCGAGGGCGTCACGGATCTTGCCATCGGCGACATCGTCGTTGCCGACAGCCGTTACTGGTGCGGCACCTGTCCGGCCTGCCGCGATGGCCGCCGCAATGTCTGCGCCACGCTCGGCTTTGTCGGCGAGGTCTGCGACGGCGGGTTTGCCGAGGCGGTGGAACTGCCGGCAAGGCTGGTGATGCGCTGCGACGCCGCCATCGACCCGACCGTGGCGGCGATGGGCGAGCCGCTGTCCGTCGCCCTGCACGCCATCCGCAGGTTGCGGCCGGAAAAAGGCCGCCCGGTGCTTGTGGCCGGTTGCGGGCCGATCGGTGGTCTGGTGGCCGTTCTGCTCTCCAAGCTGCATGACGGGCGCCTGCTGATCGCCGATCGCAACGGCGACCGCGCTGCCCGCGTTGCGACCGTGACGGGTGGTGAAGTGATCGGGCTGGATAAGTCGAGCCTCGAGGCTGCACTCGATGAAACGGCGCTGCTTTATGCTGTGGAGGCGACGGGCAATATCAAGGTGGTCGAGGCCCTGGCCGATCTGGTCACACCCGGCGGTTCGATTGCCCTGGTCGGCATCAGCCACGGCAAGATCGATTTCGATCCGAACCTGTTGGTCGAACGGGAAATCGCTTTGATCGGCTGCCACGCCTTTGGCGACGAACTGCCTGAGATCCTCGCGATGCTGCCGACGCTGACGCCGGCGCTCAAGCAGCTTATTGACGAGGTCATCGATCTCGATGCCGTTCCGGCAGCCTATGCCCGCCTGCTGGCGGGGCAGGCGTCGGGCCTCAAAACCATCATCCGCATGTGAGGTTCGGCATGGGTCCGGCTGGCGAAGAACAAAGCGCGATGGAAACACTCCCCGATACGGCCAGCCCGCTCTACGAGAAGGTCAAGGACTATGTCCTCGGCAATATCGGCAGCGGCCGGTGGCCGCGAAACCAGAAGCTGCCGTCGGAAAACGAACTGGTGACTGCGCTCGGCGTCTCGCGCATGACCGTGCACAGGGCACTGCGCGAACTGACGTCGCAGGGCCATCTGCTGCGGGTCCAGGGGGTCGGCACCTTCGTCGCGCCGCCAAAACCGCAATCGACGCTGATCGAAGTCAACAACATCGCCAACGAGATCCGCGCCCGCGGCAACAGCCATCGGGCAAAGGTGCTCGTGCTGGAGATTTTTGAGCCAGAATCGCAGCTCGTTGCCGCCTTCGAGTTTCCGGCCGTGCAGCCGGTGTTCCATTCCCTGCTGGTGCATTTCGAAAACGAGGTGCCGGTGCAGCTTGAGGAACGCTTCGTCAATCCCGGCCTAGTGCCGGGTTACCTCGACCAGGATTTCGAGACGACCACCACCTACGACTACCTGCAGCAATCGACGCCGATGACCGAGGTGGAGCACATCATCTCCGCCATCCATGCGGATGAGGAAACCGCGCGGCATCTGGCGATCGAAACAGGGGAGGCGTGCCTGCTGCTCCACCGCCGCACCTGGTCGGGCGCCAAGGTCGCCACCGTCAACCGCATCATCTATGTCGGCAGCCGCTATTCGCTCGGCAGCCGCTACACGCCGAACGCCGCGGGAAAGCATCCATGACCGAAAGCCGTACTGCCGAAATCCGCCGTCTCGCCCGCTTCGACGAGGAGCGCGGCCACGCCCTTCTTGCCGACCTCCTGCGCGATCTCTTCGGGCTGACGGTGGAAAACGTCCGCTTCAACCACGATCAGTACAGCCTCAATTCGCTGAACGGTTTCTTCGATGCGGATGGCAGGGCCTACTTCTTCAAGTTCCATCAGGAAGAGGGCGAAGAGGAGATGAGCGGCGAATATTACCGCGCCGATATCCTCGCCAAGGCCGGCCTGCCGGTCGATCAGCCGGTGCATATGTCGGTGCAGCCGGGGGAACAGATCCTCATCTATCGCCGCCGCACCGATCCGCGTTTCTCCGATGTCCTGCGTGCCCTCGACCTCGCGCCCGATCCCGCCGGTGAAGGGCTGGCCTTCGACGCCGAGCGCGGCCTTTCGGTCCGCCTGCTCGAGGTGATGCGCGAAACGCTGCATCCGGTAACGCCGGAGGCTGTGGCAGAAGAACCGATCCATCGGCTGTTCTACGAACGCCTGATCGATCCGCGCTCGCAGACCCTGCCGGGCGGTCGCTACGAATCTTTCTATATCGACCAGACGTTTCGTTTCCCGGGCGTGACGCTGGAATGGGACGATTTTTCCCGCCGCCAGCTGGTCGTCAACGGCCGTCGCTACAAACGCACGGTCGGAGAATTGTTCGAGGCGGCAGCCATCAGGCTGAACCCGAAACGGCTTGCCGATGCCGGTGGCGTCACCGCGCATGGCGATGCCCACAACGCCAATGTCTGGTATTCGCTGCAGGATGGAGAGCCCGCGCTTTCCTTCTTCGATCCGGCCTTCGCCGGGCGGGACGTGCCGAGCCTGCTTGCCGAAGTGAAGTCGACCTTCCACAATATCTTCGCCCATCCGCTGTGGCTCTACGATCCCGCCGAGGCGAGCAAGCGCTATTCCGCCCTGGCGCGGCTGGAGCCGGGCGCGCTGGTCATCGATACGAACTGGGACCTGACGTCCGTCAGGCAAGGTCTCCTGCAGGTGAAGGCTGAGGCCCTGTGGCGCCCCTTCCTCGCCGAATTGAAGGCGAAAGGCCTGTTGCCCGCCGATTGGCGCGAGGTCATCCGTCTGGCGCTTTTTCTGTGCCCGACATTGGTGATGAACCTGCGGGCCAAGGCGACGTCGCATACGGAAATCTCCTCCGCCATCGGCTTTTCGGTTGCCGTCATGGTCGGCAGCGAGCCGGAGGAGGGGGAGGATCACGTCTCCACCTTCCTCGATGCGATCGATCCCGATCGGGCCTGATGGGCGGTTTCCGGCGCTGGATGTGGTTCCAAAAGCCGCCTTTGCTTGACATTGTGGCAGGGTGAACTAAGGGTCGCGGCGATGAAGCGCCCCTTTCTCCGGCGTCACGATTAGGGATCCACGCCCGTGCGAATTCTTTCCGAAGCCCATTTCCCCGAATTGCCGAATTATTACCGCGGCAAGGTGCGTGAGAATTACGACCTGCCCGATGGCCGGCGGATCATCATTTCCACCGACCGGCTGAGCGCCTTCGACCGTATCCTCACCTCGATCCCCTACAAGGGCCAGGTGCTGACGCAGACGGCGCGCTTCTGGTTCGAGGCGACGAAGGATATCTGCCCGAACCATGTGCTCGATTATCCGGACCCGAACGTAGTGATCGGCGAGCGGCTGGATATCCTGCCGGTGGAAGTCGTCGTGCGTGGTTATCTCGCCGGTACCACCGGCACCTCGATCCTGACGCTGTACAAGAAGGGCGAGCGGACGATGTACGGCGTTACGCTGCCGGACGGCATGCGCGACAACCAGAAGCTTCCCGAGGCGATCATCACGCCGACCAGCAAGGCCTTCGACGGCGGCCACGACGAACCGCTGACGCCGGCCGAGATCGTCGGCAAGGGCCTGCTGACGCAGGAACAGTGGGATACGCTCTCCCGTTACGCGCTGGCGCTGTTCGCCCGCGGTCAGCAGATGGCGGCGGAACGGGGCCTTATTCTCGTCGATACCAAATACGAGTTCGGCACCGACAAGAACGGCGTGATCAAGCTTGCCGACGAAATCCATACGCCTGATAGCAGCCGTTACTGGATCGCCGATAGCTATGAGCAGGCTTTTGCCGCCGGTACACGTCCGGCAAGCTTCGACAAGGATTTCGTCCGGGCCTGGGTGGCGGAACGCTGCGATCCCTACAAGGACGATATCCCGGAAATCCCTCTGGACCTGATCGAAGAAACCTCGAAGGTTTACATCCGCGCTTACGAGGCGATTACCGGAGAGGTTTTCGCGCCTGACGACGGTGGTGCGACGCCGAAGGAGCGCGTGCGTCTGAACCTGCAGCCTTATTTTACCCAAGAGTGATGGTCGTCGGGGCGAATGTGGCGCTTTTTCCACATTCGCTTCCGTTTCGTATTTAAGCGATTGATTTGTAATATGAATAAAATCGCTCTCGCTGGATCGGAAATGAAATTTTCCGGAAAACTGCAAAGTAAACAAAGCGTTGCTTTGACAGGGCCGGGCGAGATGGGTATCACGAAAATGTGAGGGGCTGGCCCGAAGGGCGACAAGGAACGGGGACGGATGCGCAAACCGCGGCGGAAGGCTGAGGAGACCCGTGAGGACATCCTGCTGAAGGCGGAAGAATTGTTTCGCGCCGGCGGCTTCTCCAAGGTGTCGATTGCCGATATTGCCGCAGCGCTTGGCATGTCGCCTGCCAATGTCTTCAAGCACTTTCATAGCAAGACGGCGCTCGCCGTCGCCATCACGGAACGCCACATCAGCCATATGTCGGCTCGCCTTGCGAGCCTCGACGATACCGTGCAAATCTCGGAACGACTGCTGAAAGTCGCGCAGCGGCTGATGGAAAGCCATCTTGATGATCTGCGCTGCAGTCCCTACATCTTCGAAATGGTGCTGATGACGGCCGATACGGATTTTCCGAGCGGGCGCCTTTACAAGCAACTGCTCGAGGAAAAATTCGAGGCCATCATTCACGCCGGTGTCGAAGCCGGCATCTATCACTGTCCGGATCCCGCACGGACGGCCAAGGCCGTCAGCGCTGCGCTTGCGAGCGTCCTGCATCCGGTTTTCCTCGTTCGCTCCCGACCAGGGGAGCTTCCGGAGCGATGCGAAGTGGTGGTTGAACTCATCAATGCTGCGCTGCAAAACCCCCTTGCTAAGTGACGATTGCTGATATACGTCACTTCAGCCTGATCGACTCACGGGTCGCCCGGGCAGGTCTTCACGACGATTGAAGTGTTGCAAAGAGGGGGCGCTTGCCAAAAAAAGCGGCGACCTTGGCGCACGAAGGAGAATTAACCTTTGTTAAAACTCCGTCAACAACGCAAATTGTGGTTTGGCCGATTGCAGGTCCGTTTTGGAAATTGATGGATATTATTGATATGGTCCGACGCCTTGCCTTGATCGTTACAGCGCTTTCCATGGCCGGTTTTCTGGCTGCCTGCAGCGAGCAGCAAGGCGGGCAACAGGCTGGTGCCACTGCCGGCGCCGCGCAGGTGCCGGATGTTCCCGTCAGTGTCGTGACGATGAAGAAGCAGCCGCTTCCGTTCACGTCGATGCTTCCGGGGCGTGCGGTTGCATTGCAGACGGCAGAAATTCGCCCGCAGGTCAGCGGGCTGATCACCTCGGTGGCCTTCAAGGAAGGCAGCACCGTCAAGAAGGGTGATCTGCTGTATCAGATCGAGGACCGCACCTATGCCGCCGCACTTGCGCAGGCCCAGGCCAGTGTCGCCAAGGCGGAAGCCAGCGTGCCGACCGCCGAGATCAACGTCGCCCGCTATGAGCGACTGGTCAACAGCGGCGCAACGCAGATCGAATTCGAAAACGCCAAGCTGACGCTCCTGCAGGCGAAGGCGGACGTCGCCTCGGCGCAGGCGGCACTCCGCGCTGCCGAAATCAATCTCGATTACACCAAAATTCGCGCGCCGTTCGACGGCATCGCCAGCGCCACGCAGATCAATGTCGGCAACGTCGTGACCGCCAACCAGGCGGACGCGATGATGACGCTGCGCCAGATCGATCCGATCTACATCCAGCTGACCGAATCCAGCACCAACCTGCTGCGCCTGCAGAAGATGCTGGCCTCCGGCGTGCTGCAGGGCGTCGAAAAGGATGCGGTGATCCGGCTGCTTCTGGAAGACGGCTCGGAATATGACAAGCCGGGCACGCTCGACATGTCGGAAATGGCCGTCAGCGAAACGACGGGCACCTATACCATCCGCGCGCTCTTCCCCAATCCGGACCAGCGCATCCTGCCGGGTGTGTATGTCCGCGCCACGGTCGAAATCGGCCGCGAGGACGGCTACCTGATCCCGCAGCGGGCGGCGACGCGCGATGCGCGCGGAAAGCTCTCGGCCCTGTTCGTTTCGGCGGAAAATGTCGTGGAAAGCCGGACCTTCGAGGATGCCCGCAGTAGCAACAATGCCTGGCTGGTGACGGAAGGCGTCAAGGACGGCGACAAGCTGGTGGTTGACGGTTTCCAGAGCATCGGCCCCGGCCGCAAAGTCATCCCGACTGAAGTGACGATCGACAAGAACGGTCTCGTGGTTGAACCGGCGCCTGCCGCAGCGACGCAGTAAACCGACGTGCCCGTTTCTCGTTTTCCGAATATTTAGGACGCCAGGACAATCGCATGGCTCATTATTTTATCCGACGCCCGATCTTTGCCTGGGTTATCGCGATCGTCATCATGCTGGGCGGCGCCCTGGCGATCTTCACGCTTTCGATTTCGCAATATCCCGAGATCGCGCCGACGACGGTGCGCATCACCGCCGCCTATAACGGCGCCAGCGCCGAAACCGTCGAAAAATCGGTGACGACGATCATCGAAGACGGCATGACCGGTCTGGACGACCTGACTTACATGACGTCGTCATCGACGACGGGCAGTGCCGAAGTCACCCTGACCTTCGGTAACGCCGCCGATCCGGATATCGCCCAGGTGCAGGTGCAGAACAAGCTGCAACTCGTGCAGTCGCAATTGCCCGACGTTGTGCAGCAGGCGGGCATCACCGTTTCGCGCTCGACCTCGAGCATCCTGATGGTCGGCGCCCTGGTTTCTACCGACAGCAAGCGCGCCTCCGTGGATCTCGGCGATCTGGTGTCGACCCAGATCGAAGATCAGATCAAGCGTCTCGAAGGCGTCGGCAGCGTCAACATCTTCGGCTCCGGTTATGCAATGCGCATCTGGCTCGATCCGTTCAAGCTGCAGAAATATCAGCTGACCACGGCTGATGTCACCGCGGCCATCCAGGCGCAGAACACCCAGGTTTCCGTCGGTGCGCTCGGTGCCCAGCCGCTGCAGGAAGGCCAGCAGATCAACGTCACGATCACCGCCCAGAGCCAGTTGAACACGGTGGGCGAGTTCGAATCGATCATCCTGAAGGTCGAGAAGGACGGCGCGACGGTGCGCCTCAGCGATGTCGCCCGCATCGAGATCGGCCAGGAAAGTTATGGCGGCGGCACGCGCGCCAACCGCCTCCCGGCCACCGGCTTTGCCGTCAACTTGGCGACGGGCGCCAACGCCCTCGACACCGCCGCCCGCGTCAAGGACGCACTCGCCGCCATCGCGCCGAGCCTGCCGGAAGGTGTCGAAATCCAGTACCCCTACGACACCACGCCGTTCGTCAAGCTTTCGATCGAGAAGGTTGTGCACACGCTGATCGAAGCGATCGTGCTCGTCTTCGTGGTGCTTTTGATCTTCCTGCAGAATCTCCGCGCAACGATCATCCCGATGATCGCCGTGCCCGTCGTTCTGTTGGGAACCTTCGGAATTCTGGCGATAACCGGGTATTCAATCAACACGTTGACCATGTTCGCGATGGTGCTGGCCATCGGCCTGCTCGTCGACGACGCCATCGTCGTCGTTGAAAACGTCGAACGCATCATGAGCGACGAAGGGCTGTCGCCGCTGGAAGCGACGGAAAAGTCGATGGGCGAAATCACCGGCGCCATCATCGGCATCGCGCTGGTATTGACCGCCGTGTTCATTCCCATGGCCTTTTTCGGCGGCTCGACCGGCATCATCTACCGGCAGTTTTCGGTGACCATCGTTTCGGCCATGCTGCTCTCGGCCGTCGTCGCCATCGTGCTGACGCCGGCGCTCT
This sequence comes from Rhizobium sp. LjRoot30, assembly GCF_964253915.1. Lineage (NCBI taxonomy): Bacteria > Pseudomonadati > Pseudomonadota > Alphaproteobacteria > Hyphomicrobiales > Rhizobiaceae > Rhizobium > Rhizobium sp. LjRoot30. Next base: position 22,612 of record NZ_CAXUSG020000002.1, read on the forward strand.
GCGCCACGATGCTGAAACCAATCGATCATCACAAGAAGAAGCGTGGCCCCGGCGCCTGGTTCAACCGTGGCTTTGATGCGACGACGAACGGTTATGTCGGCACTATCGGCGTGCTGTTGCGTTGGCCGATCAGCGTCATGATGACCTTCCTGATCATCGTCGGCGGCTGCGCCTATCTGTTCACCAAGCTGCCGAGCTCGTTCCTGCCGCAGGAAGACCAAGGCGTATTGTTGACGATCATCCAGACGCCGACGGGTTCGACGACCCAGCGCACCGAAGCGGTGCTGAAGAAGGTCGAGGACTATTTCCTGGAGAAGGAAAAGGACAATATCGACGCGGTCTTCGGCGTTCTCGGCTTCTCCTTCAGCGGTACGGGGCAGAACAATGCCATCGTCTTCACCAAGCTCAAGGATTTCGATCTCCGCAGCCATCCCGACCAGTCGGCGCAGGCGATCGTCGGTCGCGCCATGGGCTACTTCTTCACGCTGCGCGATGCCCAGGTCTTCCCGCTGGCGCCGCCGGCCATTCCGGGCCTTGGCACATCGAGCGGCTTCTCCACCTATCTGGTCGACGGCGGCAAGCACGGCAACGATGCACTGACGGCGGCCTCGAAGGATCTGATCCAGCAGGGCAATGCCAGCGGCAAGATCGTCGCGTTGCGCTCCAACAGCCGCGATGCCGAAACACAGATGAAGATCCTTCTGGATCAGGAAAAGCTCGGCGCCATGGGCGTGGAACTCTCCAACGTCAACGCCATGCTGGCGACGATTTTCGCCGGCCGCGACGTCAACGATTTCACGCTCAACAACGAGTTGAAGCCGGTGTACGTGCAGGGCGATGCGCCGTTCCGCATGCAGCCGGACGACCTGAACAACTGGTATGCCCGCAACAACCAGGGTGAAATGGTACCGTTCTCGTCGTTCAGCTCGATCGAATGGGTCAACGGCCCGCCGTCGCTCGCCCGCTTCAATGGTACCAGCGCCATTTCCCTGGATGGCAGCGCCGCTCCGGGCGTCAGCTCGGGCGATGCCATGGACGAGGTCGAGCGCCTGACGGCGCAGATGGGCGGCGGCTATACGGTCGCCTGGCAGGGCATTTCTTACCAGGAACGGCTGTCCGGCTCGCAGGCGCCGATGCTGTACGCGCTGTCGGTTCTGGTCGTCTTCTTGTGCCTTGCGGCGCTGTATGAAAGCTGGTCGATCCCGTTCTCGGTCATCATGGCCGTGCCGATCGGCGTGCTCGGCGCGCTGGCCGCGGCGCTGCTCTTCAGCCAGTCCAACGACGTGTATTTCAAGGTCGGTCTTTTGACGACCATCGGTCTGGCGGCGAAAAACGCCATCCTGATCGTGGAATTCGCCAAGGATCGACAAGCGACAGGCATGGGCATCATCGAGGCGACGCTGGAGGCGGCCAAGCTGCGCCTGCGGCCGATCATCATGACGTCGCTGGCCTTCATCCTCGGCGTCGTGCCGCTGGCAATCGCCAAGGGGGCCGGTTCGGCCGCGCAGAACGCCATCGGTATCGGCGTCCTCGGCGGCATGCTGTCGGCTACCCTGCTCGGGATCTTTTTCGTGCCGTCATTTTTCGTTGTCGTTCGCCGCGTATTCAGTCGTGCAAAAAGTTAATTTCTTCTGTACGGCGAAAAGTCGGATGATAAGTTGACCTTGGGAAATCCGGGTGATTCCGGAGCCCGCGAAGAGGGCGGCAGCCGAAAATCCATGACGGGTTTTAAACAGACGAACTATCAAGTGTGTAGGATAATATGATGATATCCCTTCGTGTCGCCGCTCCCTTCACCGTCGCACTTTTGCTTTCCGGCTGCGTCGTGGGTCCGAATCACACGCCGCCCGAAATTGCCTTGCCCGGTAAATTTGCCGAAGGCAGCAAACAGTCGAATGGCGACGTTTCTATGGCCGCCTGGTGGTCTGCCTTCAACGATCGCCGGTTGAGCGGCTTGGTCGATAGCGGCCTGGCGCAGAACCTCACCGTGCTGCAGGCGATCGAGCGGATCAACGCCGCATCGGCAAACGTGACCGTCGCAGGCGCCAGCGGCTTGCCGAGCCTGGATGCCGGCGCTTCCGAGACCATCAGCGGACAGGGCGGCGAGTTGCGCAGCCAGACGGATGTTCGCTCGACGACCACAGGCGGTCTTTCGCTCTCCTGGCTGCTCGATTTCTTCGGCCAGGTCAAACGTTCGAAGGAAAGCGCGCAGGCTTCGCTCGACGCGGCTTACGCCAATGTCGACGTTGCGCGCCTTGCCCTCCTGTCGGATCTCGTCGCGACCTACATCGACGCCCGTTATTACCAGGAGCGCATCGAGCTTGCCCGCAAGAACCTGAAATCGCGGCAGGAAACACTGGCGCTGACGCGCTTCCAGCTGGAAGCCGGCGCCGCCTCGCGGCTCGACGTCGTGCAGGCCGAAGGCCTCGTCAACTCGACGCTTTCCGACATTCCGAGCCTCGAAACCCAGTTCCGCGTTTCGGTCCATCACATCGCCACCCTGCTTGGCCTGCCGGCCTCGACGCTTATCAGCGACATGCAGAAGCCTGCGCGGCAGCCGGTGGCTCGCTTCCGGGCACGCGCAGGCGTCCCGGCCGATCTGATCCGCAACCGTCCGGATATCCGCCGTGCGGAACGTGAATTGGCAGCAGCCGTGGCCGATATCGGTGTCGCCGAGGCACAGCTTTATCCGACGATCACGCTCGGCGGTTCGATCTCGCCGTCCTATATCGGTTCGAAGTCGGTGAAGGGTGCGTTGACCAGCTGGTCCTTCGGTCCCAGCCTGAACCTGCCTGTCTTCGACGGTGGCCGCCTGCGCGCCAATGTCGATATTTCCGAATCGAATGCCCGCAACCAGTATCTCGCCTGGAAGGCTGTGGTGTTGCAGGCAATCGAAGAGGTTGAAAACGCACTCGCCGCGGTTTCCCGCGACGCCCGGACGGTCGAGGCGCTGCGCGCCGAAGTGAAGTCCTACGAAGAAGCCCTGCAGCTTTCGACGGCGAGCTACAAGGACGGCGCCTCTTCGCTTCTCGACGTCCTCGACGCGCAGCGGTCGGTGTCCGACGCCCAGGCGCGGCTGGCCCAGGCGGTGCAGCAGATGGCCAAGGATTACGTCTCGCTCAACGTCGCCATCGGCGGCGGTTATGCACCGGAAGCCAAGACGAACTGATCGGGCAGCATCCACTGTCGATCTTGCAAGGCGCGGAGCGATCCGCGCCTTTTTCATGCGCCGTTTCGGAACCGAAGTCTTGCTGAGGACGTTTTTGGTCTCAGTAGACAGCAATCCGGAAAGGAAATGCGATGACCGTAACGATGATTGAGTTGAAGATCAGCGACATCCTGGACGATCCGGCCCTGCCGAAGGAAAGGAAGATCGCCAAGTTGCAGACGCTGGAGGAAGAGGCCCGTGCGCTGCAGCGTGCTGCCAGCGAGAGCCCCATGGTCGAGGACGATGGCTGGCAGAGCGACTTGCGTCTCGTCGAAAAAGCCCTCGGGCGACTTGGAAAGGATACGACGAAGACGGGTGCGGCCACCCTATAGAACGTTTCCAGACATAAATCCCTCAAACCAAGGTCGGCGCTTCCACGCCGGCCTTTTATGTGAGCGACAATTGGGCGGCCAGAAGTTCGCGCGTGTAGGCCTGTTGCGGACGGTCGAATATGTCGTCGACCGTGCCGGTCTCGACGATGCGCCCACGCCGCATGACGGTAACCTGATCGGCAATCGCTTCCACGACGGCCAAATCGTGGCTGATGAAGAGAAACGCCGTGCCGAACTCTTTTCGCATATCCTGAATGAGATTGAGAACCTGCGCCTGCACCGAAAGGTCGAGCGCCGAGACGGGTTCGTCTGCGACCACCAGTTTCGGCCGGGTGATCAGCGCCCGTGCAAAGGCGATGCGCTGCCGCTGGCCGCCGGAAAATTCATGCGGGAAACGATCGATCGCATCGGCCGAAAGGCCGACCTGACCGAGAATGTCGACGACTTTTTGCCGTGCTTCGTCACGGCGCGGTTTCGGCTCCAGTACATGCAACGGCTCGGCGACGATGCGCCCCACCGTGTAGCGCGGATCGAGGGACGCCAGCGGATCCTGGAACACCATCTGGAAATCGCGGCGCCGATGCTTCAACACCTTGGCGGACAGGGAAAAGATCGACTGGCCTTCGAGCAGGACATCGCCTGATGTCGGCCGGTCAAGCGCCATGACGAGCCGCGCCAATGTCGATTTGCCCGAGCCGCTTTCGCCGACCAGCCCGTGAATGCTGCCGGCCGAAACGGAAAACGAGACATCGTCGAGCGCCACAAAGGCAGGCTCGCTGCCGAATGGCGTGCGGCCCCCGTAGACGCGCGTGAGTGTACGGATGTCGAGGAGCGGCGTCATCACACGCTTTCCATCGTGAGGGCGCGCAGGCAACGTACGCCGCGACCGTCGGCGAATGCCCGCCAGCCAGGTTCGGCTTGCGAACATGCGGGGATTTCTTCGGGACAGCGCCCGGCAAAACGGCAACCGGGCGGCAGGCGGGCAAGAGAGGGGACGTTGCCCGGAATGCTCACCATACGGCGACCTCTTTCAGTCCTTCCGGGCAGGGCGGCCAGCAGTCCACGGGTGTAGGGGTTGCGTGGATCGCCGAGCACATCGGCGGTACTGCCTTCCTCCATCCTCGCCCCGGCATAGAGCACCAGCATCCGTCCTGCCATGTGGGCGACGACGCCGAGATTGTGGCTGACCAGCATCAGCGCCATGTTCTTCTCGCGGACGAATTCCGTCAGGATGCCGAGTACCTCCCTTTGTACCGTGGCATCCAGAGCCGTGGTCGGCTCGTCGGCGATCAGCAGTTCCGGTTCGAGCGCCAGGGCAATGGCGATGCCGACACGCTGGCGCTGCCCGCCGGACAGTTCATGCGGATAATCGTCCGCCCGCTTCGCAGCCTGATCGATCCTCACCCTGTCGAGCAGGTCGATTGCCTGCCGGCGTGCGTCGCGCCAGCTCGTACCCCGATGCAGGACGATGCCTTCGGCAATCTGGTCGGCAATCGTCATCGCCGGGTTGAGAGCCGCCGTCGGCTCCTGGAAGATCATGCCGATGCGGCTGCCACGGATTCGACAGAGGCCTTTGTCGTCGAGGTCGGTCAATGGCTGACCGTCGAAAACGATCTGTCCGGAAACCACCGCGCTTTCCGGCAGCAGGCCGATCACGGCCAGCGACAAAATCGTCTTGCCCGAACCCGATTCCCCGACGATGCCCAGCGTGTCCCCCCGCCCGATGGCAAACGAGATGTCATTGAGGATTGGCAGCAGCCGGCCATCGGCAAGCCGCAGCGATACGGCAAGATTTTCCACGCGGAGCAGGGGAGTGGGTATCAAATCCGCCCCCTTTGCCGTGGATCGAGACGGTCGCGCAAGCCGTCGCCGATCAGGTTGAAGCCGAGCACGGACAAGGCGACGGCGAGACCGGGCAGGATGGCCAGCCACGGTGCGGCCCGCAGGAAGGTCTGTGATTCCGCCAGCATCCGCCCCCAACTGGGCGCCGGTGGCGGCAGGCCGAGGCCAAGGAAACTGAGGCCTGCTTCCGTCAGGATTGCCAGTCCCAGCTGGATCGTGACCTGGACGATGATCGGTCCGATGATGTTCGGCAGCACATGCTGCCAGGATATCAGCAGCGGCCCCTTGCCGGCGGCCCGGGCGGCGAGGATGAAATCGCGCGTCCAGATCTGCCGCGCTGCGCCGACTGTAATGCGCGTGAACACCGGCACCATGAAGGTGGCGATTGCCAAAATGGCTGTCCAACGTCCCGGCCCGATGAAGGCGCCGAGCATCATCGCCGAAAGGATCGGCGGCACGGCGAAGATCACGTCGCAGCCGCGCATGGTGACGGTTTCCAGGAGGCCCTGCCATGCGGCGGCGGCAAGCCCGATAATCACGCCGATGGTGGCGCCCAGCGTCACGGCGAACAGGGCGATCGACAGTGAATTCCATGCCCCGGCCATCAGCAACGACAGGACATCGCGACCATACTGATCCGTGCCGAGCAACCCGACCTCGAACGGAGGCTTGAGTTTCTGCATGATCTGCATCTTCGACGGCGGGAACGGTGTCCAGACAAGCGAGACGAGTGCGATGGTCGTCAGAAGAAGGATGAGCGTCAGCCCAATTGCCAGCGGAGCATGGCGCCGCAACCGGAAGACTGTTGCGGGTTTTGCGATGGAGCCGGCGCCGCTCATGAAATCGCCCTTCCGCTGCGCAGGCGCGGATCGAGCCAGAGATATGACAGGTCCACCAGGAAATTGACGACAATGACCAGCGCGGCAAAGAACAGGACAACGTCCTGCATGACGACGATATCCCGCTGCGACAGCGCCTGATAGGCGAGCCGCCCGAGGCCCGGCAGGTTGAAGACGTTTTCAATGAGCACCGCGCCGGCGACCAGAAAGGTGAACTGCAACCCGAGCATGGTCACGACAGGCACCATCGCATTGGGCACGGCATGCCGCCACAGCGCGGCCCGGCACGAAAGCCCTTTCGCCCGGGCCGCGCGCACGAAATCTTCGTCGAGAACATCCAGGACGGCCGTTCGGGTGACGCGGGTGAGCACGCTTGCCTGCGGCAGGGCGAGCGCCAGCGATGGCAACAACAAGGCGTGCAATGCCGCGAGCGGGCCGGCATGCCAGCCGGGAAAACCGCCGGCCGGCGTCCAGCCGAGCTGCATGGAAAACAGCATGATCAGCAGCAGCCCCATCCAGAAGGCCGGCACGGCGATGCCGGCCTGCGCAAACAGCGTTGCGGCAAGATCGGCCAGGCTGTTGCGTTTCGCCGCGGCTGTCACGCCGAGGGGCACGGCGATCAGAATGGAGAGCAGGATGGCCATCGCCGCAAGCGGCAGGGTCACCGCCAGCCTGTCGGCAATCAGCCCGGCAACGGGCACGCCATAGGTATGTGACTGCCCGAGATCGCCTTGAAGCACGCCGCCGAGCCATTGCACATAGCGCAACGGCAAGGGTTGATCGAGGCCGAGTTGGTGCCGCAGCGCCGCCAGCGTATCGGCGCTCGCCGAGGTGCCAAGCATGATCGCCGCCGGGTCGCCCGGCAGCAGGTCCATGACCAGGAATATCAGCGCCGACACGGCGAGAAGCGTCAGCAGCAGGCCGACGAAACGGCGTGCCATCAGCGCGATCATGCCGGCCCGCCAGGCTGCGTGCCGTGTCGCCAGCCGCTCATTCCGTCCAATAGACCTCCGCCAGCACGTTTGAGGGGATGGGTTCGTTTTCCCACAGGCCCTTCAGCCGCTTGTCCCAGACGCCGAGCTTCGGCATGACGAACAGGAAAAGCGCCGGCACGTCGTCGGCCAGGATTTTTTGTGCTTCCTGGTAGAGCTTGTCCTGCGCAGCTGTCTCCGATGTCTGTTCCACCTTGCGGATCGTCTCGTCGAAAGCCGGGTTGCGATAATTGAAATAATAGGGATCGCGGGAATAGATATCGATGTCCATCGGCTCGGCGTGGGCGACGATGGTCATGTCGTAGTCGCGGCCGGTGAAGACGTCCTGAACCCATTTTGCCGGAAATTCCGTCGGCTCTATGGTCATCGTCACGCCGATTTCCGCCAAAAGCGCCTGCATGACCTCCGCCGTCCGCGCTGCGTAGGACATTTGCGGCGCCTTGATCGTGAAGCTGAACCCGTTGGCATAACCGGCTTCGGCGAGCAGCGCCTTGGCCTTTTCGGGGTCGTAGGAATAGACGCCGGTCAGATCGACATAAGCGCGATCATTCGGCGTGTAATGGCTGCCGATCGGCGTGCCGAGACCGGACCACGCCCCTTCGATGATGGTGGTGCGGTCGAGCGCCATCATCAGCGCCTGGCGCACCCGCTTGTCGTCGAACGGCTTGCGGGTGTTGTTCATGCCCGCCACCACCTTCAGCTCGGTATCTCCGACGACGGTGGTCAGCCGCTCGTCGCCGTCGAAGGAGCTCATCAGTTCGGGGGCGCCGAATTCCGGAAACGCGTCGACATCGCCGGAAACCAGTGCGGCGGATTGCGCCTGCGGATCGCTGATGAAACGGAAGGTCACGGTCTCGAGCTTGACCGCCATTTCCTTGTTCCAATAGTCCGGATTGCGCTTCAGTTCGACCCGATCTCCCTTGGCCCAGCGCACGAAGACGAACGGGCCGGTGCCGACCGGCGTCGTCTTGTTGTTTGCCGCACTCTTTTCGCCGACGATCACCGAGGAGGGCCAGGCGAGCCAGTAGAGCAGGCTGCCGGCCGGTTGTTTCAGGCGGATCACCAGCGTTTGCGGGTCTTCTGCCGCGACGGTGTCGACCGAAGCGAAGAAACGTTTCTGCGGATTGACCGAATCGGCAGCACGAGCGCGGTCGATGGATGCCTTGGCGACACCGGCGGTTAAGGCTTCGCCGTCATGGAAGGTGACGCCGCTGCGCAGCGAGAACCGGTAGGTCAGCCCATCCGGGGAGATTTCCCAGGATGAGGCGAGCTGCGGCTGGATCTTGCCGTCGCGGTCGATGGTTACGAGGCCTTCGAAGATGTTCTGCCAGGTCACCTGGCCGATGGCGACGGGTGCTGCAATCGTCGGATCAAGGCCGGCAGGCTCGATGGTCATGCCAATGGCAAGGTCGGTGCGCGGCGCGGCGGTGGCCATCGTTGCGACCAGCAGGCAAGCCAATGCCGTAACGGCAAAAGCCAGGCCTTTCGAGATCGACCGAACAAAATGTGCCATGCAAAACCTTCCATCTGTCCGTCGACATATTTTCAGGAAATACTGTCATTTCAAAGAGGAAGAGACAACGGCGAATGTCCGGCCTGCCGTTTTGTCCCCATGTCAGAAGTCGAACGGGTGCTGTGCGCCGAACCGGTCGCGCCAGGCGGGCTGGCTGCCGGTGTGGGGCAGGGCGCTGGCGGTGAAGACGCCGCGGGCGATGGCCCGCGCCATTACGGCGGTTGCCGCGTGGCACAAGGCGAGGAAATCCGGCATGCCGTCGATGGTGCGCCGGCCGGTCGCTGCGGAAAACACCGTGTCGCCGTCGAGCGGCAGGTGGGCCGGGAGGATCGCCCGGGCAAGGCCGTCATGGGCGGTGATCGACAGGCGATGGATCTGCGCCTTGGTCAGCACCGCGTTCGTCACCACGACGGCGATGGTGGTGGCCGTTGTCGACGCCCCCTTGATCTGCATTGCCGTATCGGCCGGGTCGAATCGCTGTGGCATGCCGAGGCCGCCGAATTCATTGTCTTGTTCGAAAGGGGCTGCCCAGAATTGCGCGCCGTTGCCGATCGTCGCCGAGCCGAGCGCATTGACGACCGCAAGTGCGGCGACGACATGGCCGCTCCTGGTCCGGGCGCTGGCGGAACCCAGACCGCCCTTGAGGGTTGCCGTCGTGGCGCCGGTCCCGGCGCCGACCGTGCCGAGCGCGAAATCGCCGGTGCGGGCCGCTTTGAAGGCAGCGTAGCCGAGGTCGCGATAGGGGGAGTGCAGGCCCCAGTCCTTGTTGCCGCCGTTGAGCAGGTCCATGACGATTGCCTGCGGCACGATGGGCACGCGGACATTGCCGACCGGAAAGCCGCGGCCAGCCTCACGGAGCCCGGCCTGCACGCCACCGGCAGCATCGAGGCCGAAGGCCGAGCCGCCGGACAGCACGAAGGCATCGACCTCACTGACGGTCATCGCCGGATCGAGAAGGTCGGTATCGCGGCCGCCGGGCGCGCCGCCGAGCACGCTGCCCGAGGCGGTGGCCGGCCTGTCGAAGACGATGGCCGTGACACCGGAACCGAGCGTCAGGTCGGTGGCATGGCCAACGGAAACACCTTCGACATCGGTGAGAAGATTACGCCATTCGCTCAAATTACTGCCTCCCCCACAAGGGCCATATGCAGGCCTTCGATCGGGTGGATCATTGCGATATCGAATGCGGATGGAAAGCCTTTGCGGCTCTCCATTCACGCATTTCTTGTTTCAGGCCTGCCGGTGGACGCAATCGCCGCCGATCCAGGTGCTCTGCATGTCGAGACCGGGCGTCAGGATGACGAAGCTGGCATGTTGCTCGGCTTTCAGGCTGCCGTAACGATCCTGCAGGCCGACGGCTTCTGCCGGATAGAGGCTTGCCATGCGCAAGGCCTCGTCGAGCGACAGGCCAAGCTTTTCATGGATGAAGCGGATGGAGGAGAGCATATCGATATCGGCGCCGGCCAGCGTGCCGTCCGCCAGCGTCAGCCGTCCGCCCTCGCGCAGGATTTCCCGGCCGTTGAGCGTAAAACTGGTGAGGTCGGTGCCGATGGTCGACATGGCGTCGGTCACCAGAAAAATCTTTCCCGGTCCCTGCTTGGCCCGCAGCGCAATGCCGATCGAGGCGGGGTCGACATGGAACCCGTCGGCGATCAGGCCGGCAAACAGCGATGCCGTCGAGAGCGCCGCGCCGACGACGCCGGGCTGGCGATGGCCGAGCGGGCTCATGGCGTTGAACAGATGCGTCACCATGCGAGCACCGGCCGCCGCGTAGGAAACCGCTGTATCGTAGGTGGTGTCCGTATGGCCGAGACTGACGATGAAACCGGCCGCCGCCAGCTTTTCGACCTGGGTGGTCGTGACGTTTTCCGCCGCGACGGTGATCAGCAGCGCCTCGAAACTGCCCTTGCAGGCGAGAAGGCGGTCGAGGTCGGTGTCGGTCATCGGCCGGATCAGGGCCGGATCGTGCGCGCCCTTGCGGGCGATGGAAAGGTGCGGACCTTCGAGATGCAGGCCGAGAAAGCCCGGAACATGCGTTTCCCGGGCCTGCTTGCCGGCAGCGATGGTTGCAGCGGTGATCTCCGGCGTATCGGTGATCAGCGTCGGCAGGAGCGCCGTGGTGCCGAACTGGGCATGGGCGGCGCAGATCTGCCGGATGCCGTCGACCGTCGGTTCGCTGTTCAGCATGACGCCGCCGCCGCCATTGACCTGCAGGTCTATGAAGCCGGGCACGAGCAAGGCACCGGCCGCATCGACACGCTCCGCATCGGCGGGAAGGTCGGCAGCCAGCGCCTCGACGATGCCGTTGGAAAAGACGAGCGCCTTGTCTTCGTGCCAGTCGTGGCCGTCGAAGATGCGCGCGCCGGTGATCGCCGTCCTGCTCATCGGGTTTCGGTCACTTTCTTGAGGGCTGCGGGGGCATCCGGGTTGAAGCCGCGCGAGCGCGACCATGCCTCGACGAAACCGTAGAACGGCAGGATCAGCGCCAGTGCGTCGGTCAGCGGGTGGCCGGTGGCGACGAAGGGCAGCGGCCGGGCCTTCTTGACCTTGTCGGACGTCGCGAAAACGAGGCCGCCCTTGTCGGCAAGGCTGTCGGCGATATCGGTGACCGAGCCTTCGGCGGCATCGCGGGCCGCAAAGGTGATGACCGGGAAGTTGGAGCTGACGAGCGCGACGGGGCCGTGCAGCACTTCCGCAGCCGAATAGGCCTCGGCATGGACTTCCGACGTCTCCTTGAACTTCAGCGCCGCTTCACCAGCGATGGCAAGCGCCGGCCCGCGGCCCAGCATGTATAGCGATTCCGCTCCGGCCAGCGCCAGCGCGAGTTCGTCCCATTCGAGCCCGACGGCGCGCTGCAGATGGCCTGGCAGTTCGGCAACGGCACGGCGCAGTTCGTCGTCATTGGTCCATTCCGCCAGCACGGCAAGGCCGGCGACGACGGAGTTGACGTAGGATTTCGTCGCAGCGACGGCGAGTTCCGGTCCGGCGCAGATATCCAGCGCATGCGAGCAGGCCGATGCCATGGGCGACGGCAGGGTGTTGGTCAGCGCGATGGTGACGGCGCCGGCATCGGTAGCCGCCTGCGCCATCGAGACGATGTCGGGGCTCTTGCCGGATTGCGAAATGGCGATCGCCGCGCCACCGGCCAGCTTCAGGTTGGTCTTGTAGATGGAGGCAAGCGACGGGCCGAGCGAGGCGACCGGCCGGCCTGCCTGCAGTTCCACTGCATATTTGATGAAGTGGGCGGCATGGTCGGAGGACCCGCGGGCAATGGTGATCAGGAAGGCCGGGTCCTTGTCGCGGAGCGCCTGTCCGGCTGCGGCGAGGGAGGCCGCTGAACGATCGAGCAGGCGGGCGGCGGCCTCTGGGATTTCACCGATCTCGCGGCTCATATGGGTTTGCATCGTCATGCCTTTCCGTCAGTTGGTCATGAATCGGCGAGAGTCATCTCGGCGACGAAATCATAGGCGTCTCCCCGATAGAGAGAGCGGGTGAACTCCACCACGCGGCCCGATTTCAAATAAGAAATACGTTCGATCGACAGGCCGGCGGCGCCAACCGGCATGGCGAGCAGCGCCGCATCGGCATTCTGGATGTTGCAGGCCGAAATCCGCTGCACGGCCCGCACCGGCCGCACACCGCTCTTCTGCAGTTCGGCGTAGAGCGAGCCGGTAACCGCCTGCGGATCGGGCAGGATATCCGGCGGCAGGCTCGCCCGTTCGATGGCCATGGGCATGTCGTTGGCAAGTCGCAGCCGGCCCAATCGGGCGACCGTATCAACGGCTCCCAGCCCGAGCATCATGATTTCGTCGGGCGACGGCGTAAAAAGATCGCGTTCCAGCCATTCCGAGCGGGTAACGAAACCGCGGCGCGCCATATCCTCGGTAAACGAGGTCAGCTGCGACAAGGGTTGCTGCACGCGCGAAACCGGTTTGACGACGAAGGTGCCGGAGCCGTGGCGGCGCAGCAGCAGGCCGTCCTTTACCAGATCGTCGACCGCTTTGCGTACGGTGACACGGCTGACGCTGGCGTAATCGGCAAGGTCGCGCTCCGCCGGCAATGCATCGCCGTGGCCAAGGCGCCCGGTGCGGATCGCGTCTTCCAGCGTCTGGCGCAGCTTGAGGTAAAGCGGCCCGGTGCCAGCCCCGGGAAAACCGTCGAGCGGCAGGAGTGAAGCCAGAGCCTGGCTCATGACGTTGCCTCCGCGGCAGCGGCGAAACGGGCGGCGGCCAGAGCGACAGCGCCCGTCAGGGCATCGGCAAGCGGTTGGCCGACGCGCGAACGGTGGCGCTCGGCAATATAAGGACTATAAAGCCGCGCCAGGCCGCCAAGCAGACAGAGGCCGTCATCCGGCCCGGCCAGTTTTGCGACGGTATCGAGGGCCACGTCGATCGTGGCTGCCGCGGTGCGGATGATCGACAGCGCCGTGGCATCGTGGCTTTCGGCGTGCTCAAAGACAGCTGGCGCATAGCGGCCGAAGTCTCCGGGATGGGCGGCGCGGGCAAATTCGACGATTCGTCCCGGATCACGGCCGAATTCGTCCAGCAGGGTGCGCGTCAGCGCCGTTTCCTCATGGATGCCGTCATGGGCCAGCAGGCATTCCTGCAAGGCCGCATGTCCAAGGCGTGCGCCGCTGCCGAGATCGCCGACGGCAAAACCCCAGCCGCCGAGATAGCGCACCGTTTCGGCGTGGCGGATAATGTAGAGCGTCCCGGTTCCCAGGATGCCGACTGCGCCGTCCCGGTCGCCCAGTGCGCCTTGCAAGGCAATCAGGCCATCGGATTCGATTGCAGCGCGGGCAAAGGGCAGGCGGGCGCGGACATAATGTACGGCCTCTCCGACATTGTGGCCGGCAACCCCGACCAGCGCGGCCGACGAGGCAATATGCTGCGCCTCGACGCCGGCCTCATGGAAGGCGGCCTGGGTGGCGGCAAGGATATTGGCCAGCGCGGTATCCGGATCGGTGAGGATGTTGGCAGCGCCACTCTTGCCGCGGCCGAGGATAACGCCGTCGCGAGCAGCCACAGCCGCCCGGCAACTGGTGCCTCCACCATCTATACCCACGATGAAATCCGGCATGGCCTACCTCCGCGGCGGGATAATACCAAAAAAGAACCATTAACCAAGCGCGTTTTGGTCTGGTATGTCAAAAAAACTTAATTATCTGATTTAAAACGATTTATTTGCTTGCGGTCTTATGTTGGTCCGCTGTTTGCGCAAAAACGTAAATTTGCCGCTGGACAATTGGTATTTTTTTGGCATTCTCACGGCAAAGGGGAACAACCGGACAGCCAAGCCTGCCGACCATGCACCAGAATGCCGGAAAATCAAAGGCATCTCGTTCGGAACTGTTCTTCTCAAAACGCGAGAACGGTCCTGCGCCGGAAGCGGCGGGGACAAGAAACGACAGGGTTTCAGGGGCGTCATAGTGGCGTTCCGGAAGAGGGAGAACAGAATGAACCGCATCATGAAGGCATTGCTCGTCACCACGAGCATTCTTGGCGTCACCGGCATCGCGCATGCCGAGGACGTGACGCTGACCATCGAAAGCTGGCGCAACGACGACCTGTCGATCTGGCAGGAAAAACTTATCCCGGCGTTCGAAGCCAAGAACCCCGGTATCAAGGTGGTCTTCTCGCCGACCGCGCCGACCGAATACAATGCCGCGCTGAACGCCAAGCTCGACGCCGGCTCCGCAGGCGATCTCATCACCTGCCGTCCGTTCGACGCCTCGCTCGAACTCTACAACAAGAAGCACCTCGCCGACCTGACCTCGCTCGGCGGCATGGAAAACTTCTCGCCGGTCGCCCGCTCCGCCTGGACGACGGACGACGGTTCGGTGACCTTCTGCGTGCCGATGGCTTCGGTCATCCACGGCTTCATCTACAACAAGGATGCCTTCGACAAGCTCGGCATCGCCGTCCCGGCAACGGAAGCGGATTTCTTCGCTGCCCTCGACAAGATCAAGGCTGACGGCACCTACGTTCCGATGGCCATGGGCACGAAGGATCTCTGGGAAGCTGCCACCATGGGCTACCAGAACATCGGCCCGACCTACTGGAAGGGTGAAGAAGGCCGCGCTGCTCTGATCAAGGGCGAGCAGAAGCTGACGGACGCCGCCTGGGTCGAGCCCTACAAGGTTCTCGCCAAGTGGAAGGATTATCTCGGCGACGGTTTCGAAGCCCAGACCTATCCGGACAGCCAGAACCTCTTCACGCTCGGCCGCGCTGCTATCTATCCGGCCGGCTCGTGGGAAATCGGTCTGTTCAACAGCCAGGCCGAGTTCAAGATGGGCGCCTTCCCGCCGCCGGTTAAGGCTGCCGGCGACACGTGCTACATCTCCGACCACAACGACATCGGCGTTGGCCTCAATGCCAAGAGCGCCCATGCGGAAGAAGCCAAGAAGCTGCTTTCGTGGATCGCTTCGCCGGAATTCGCTGACATCTACGCCAACTCGCTGCCGGGCTTCTTCAGCCTGAACTCGACGGCGGTGAAGATGGCCGATCCGCTCGCCCAGGAATTCGTCTCCTGGCGTGAAAAGTGCAAGCCGACGATCCGTTCGACCTACCAGATCCTGTCGCGCGGCACGCCGAACCTCGAAAACGAGACCTGGGTGGAATCCGCCAACGTCATCAACGGCACGGATACCCCGGAAGTGGCCGGCGAAAAGCTCCAGAAGGGCCTCGACAGCTGGTACAAGCCTGCGAAGTGATATGAGGCGGCTTTAAGCCACCTTCATCCCGGCGGTTTTGCCCCTCACCCTAACCCTCTCCCCGCTTGCGGGGAGAGGGGGCTTGCCACACGCGACGTCGAGTGTGGCCAAAAGGGTGCGGCATACCCCCTTCTCCCCGTACTACGGGGAGAAGGTGCCGGCAGGCGGATGAGGGGCTTTTGCTCGCCATCCGACAAACAAACCTGATCCACCACTTGTTTTCCTATTTCAATCGACGCCGAAGGCGATTTGCTGTTTGGTATAGGCAAGCCAAGTTTCCCCGTCCGTAGACGGCGCCGAACACCCCTGTGGCGCGAGAACGCCGCATGTCCGGCCTGCGGGGCAATGGACGACACGAAGATCCGAACAATGGACCGAGCCATGAGCGCAACCGATCACAGCGATCCAGACCTACCCACGATCAAGCGGCCGTTCCGCTGGCATATCGTCGTCTTCCTGGCGCCGGCCTTCATCGTCTATTCGGCGATCATGATCCTGCCTTTGATCGAGACATTGCGCCTGTCGCTGTTCAATACGGTCGACGGTCAGCCGGTCTTTGTCGGCCTCGGCAACTTCTCCACCCTGTTCGGCGACGACCGCTGGGCCGCAAGCTTCTGGAACGCGCTGAAGAACAACCTGATTTTCTTCGCCATCCACATGGTGGTGCAAAACCCGATCGGCGTGGCGCTCGCCGCCATGCTGTCGATCCCGAAGCTGCGTTTCGTCAGTTTCTACCGCACGGCCATCTTCCTGCCGACGCTGCTGTCCTTCGTCATCGTCGGCTTCATCTGGAAGCTCATTCTCTCGCCGCTCTGGGGCGTGGCGCCGTGGATGATGGATCTCGTCGGCCTCAAGGCGCTGTTTTCGCCCTGGCTCGGCAAGCCCGGTTCGGCGCTGATCGCCGTATCGCTGATCTCCGTCTGGCAATATGTCGGCATCCCGATGATGCTGATCTATGCTGCGCTGCTGAACATCCCCGACGAGGTGATCGAGGCGGCGGAGTGTGACGGCATCACCGGCTGGAGCCAGTTCTGGAAGATCAAGCTGCCGCTGATCCTGCCCGCCATCGGCATCATCTCGATCCTGACCTTCGTCGGCAATTTTAACGCCTTCGACCTGATCTATACCGTGCAGGGGGCGCTCGCCGGTCCCGACGGCTCGACGGACATTCTCGGCACGCTGCTCTACCGCACCTTCTTCGGCTTCCAGCTGCAGCTGGGCGACCGGTCCATGGGGGCGACGATCGCCACGGTGATGTTCCTGATCATCCTCGCCGGCGTGTCCTTCTATCTTTTCATCATCCAGCGGCGCATGCGTCGCTACCAGTTCTGAGGAGGGTTTCGTGGCCAAGGCGACCCAATCCCCCATCCGTTCCGGCTTCGTGCATCTGGCGTTGCTCGCCTACACGCTGATCGCGCTGTTTCCGGTGTTCCTGACGATTATCAACTCGTTCAAGGCGAAGAACGCCATCTTCCGTGAGCCGATGGCGGTTCCGACCCCTTCGACCTTCAGCCTGGTCGGCTACGAGACGGTGCTGAAGCAAGGCGATTTCCTGCTCTATTTCCAGAACAGTTTTGTCGTCACTGTGGTGTCGATCTTCTTCGTGCTGCTGTTCGGTGCCATGGCGGCTTTCGCGCTCTCCGAATACCGTTTCCGCGGCAATACGGCGATGGGGCTTTACCTCGCCATCGGTATCATGATCCCGATCCGCCTCGGCACGGTCGCCATCCTGCAGGGCATGGTCGCGGCAAACCTGGTCAACACGCTGACGGCGTTGATCCTCGTCTATACGGCGCAGGGCCTGCCGCTCGCCATCTTCATCCTGTCGGAATTCATGCGCACCGTCTCCGACGACCTGAAGAATGCCGGGCGCATCGACGGGCTGTCGGAATATGCCATCTTCTTCCGCCTGGTGCTGCCGCTGGTGCGTCCGGCGATGGCGACGGTCGCCGTCTTCACCATGATCCCGATCTGGAACGACCTGTGGTTCCCGCTGATCCTTGCCCCCGGTGAATCGACCAAGACGGTCACGCTCGGCTCGCAGATGTTCATCGGCCAGTTCGTCACCAACTGGAACGCCGTGCTCGCCGCCCTGTCTCTGGCGATCTTCC
The DNA here is from genome assembly GCF_964253915.1 of Rhizobium sp. LjRoot30. Taxonomy (NCBI): domain Bacteria; kingdom Pseudomonadati; phylum Pseudomonadota; class Alphaproteobacteria; order Hyphomicrobiales; family Rhizobiaceae; genus Rhizobium; species Rhizobium sp. LjRoot30. Next base: position 40,161 of record NZ_CAXUSG020000002.1, read on the forward strand.
CGGTCTTCGTCCTTTACGTCATCTTCTCGCGGCAGCTGATCCGCGGCATCACAGCAGGAGCAGTCAAGTGAGTTCGCAAAAACCCGTTCGCGTCCTCGTCGCCGGTCTCGGCAATATGGGTCGCAGCCACGCGCTCGCCTATCATAACAATCCGGGCTTCGAGATCGTCGGCCTCGTCAACCGCTCGCAGGTCGCGCTGCCGGACGAACTGAAGGGCTACACGATCCATCCGGATTTTTCGGCGGCGCTCGCCGAGCTGAAGCCGGAGCTTGCTTCGATCTGCACCTATTCCGACAGCCATGCCGACTACGCCGTTGCCGCATTTGAAGCCGGCTGCCACGTCTTCGTCGAAAAGCCGCTGGCGACGACTGTGGCCGATGCCGAGCGTGTCGTTGCCGCCGCGAAAAAAGCCGGCCGCAAGCTGGTGATCGGCTACATTCTCCGCCACCATCCTTCCTGGGTGCGGCTGATCGCCGAGGCCCGCAAGCTCGGCCCGCCCTACGTCTTCCGTATGAACCTCAACCAGCAGTCCAGCGGCCCGACCTGGGAAACCCATAAGGCGCTGATGCAGACCACCTCGCCGATCGTCGATTGCGGCGTGCATTATGTCGACGTCATGTGCCAGATCACCGACGCCAAGCCGGTACAGGTGCGCGGCATGGGCCTGCGCCTCTCCGACGAGGTGAAGCCGGACATGTACAATTACGGCCACCTGCAGGTGATGTTCGACGATGGTTCGGTCGGTTGGTACGAAGCCGGCTGGGGGCCGATGATTTCCGAAACCGCCTTTTTCGTGAAGGATGTCATGTCGCCGAAGGGATCGGTGTCCATCGTCATGGACCCGAACGCCAAGTCGGACGATATCGACACGCATACGAAAACCTCGGTGATCCGGGTGCACACCGCCGAGACCGGTCCGAACGGCCGTTTCTTGCGGCCCGACGAGGAGCTGACCATGGCCGGCGAGCCGGGGCACCAGGATCTCTGCGATCTGGAGCAGGCCTACGTCCTGAAGGCGATCCGCGAGGATATCGATCTCACCCGCCATATGGACGATGCGGTTCAATCCTTGCGCATCTGCCTTGCCGCGGATGAAAGCGTTCGCACCGGCGCACCGGTCATCTTGTAAGGGAACAGCGACTTTGGGCTCTCTTCAACTGAAATCCATCCGCAAGGCTTTTGGCACCCACGAAGTGCTGAAGGGCATCGACCTCGACGTCACCGATGGCGAATTCGTCATCTTCGTCGGCCCCTCCGGCTGCGGCAAGTCCACCCTGCTGCGCGTCATCGCCGGGCTGGAGGATGCGTCGCAAGGCAGCATCCGCATCGATGGCCAGGAAGTGGCGACCGTGCCGCCGGCCAAGCGCGGCATCGCCATGGTCTTCCAGTCCTACGCGCTTTATCCGCACCTGACTGTGAAGGACAATATGGGCCTCGGCCTCAAACAGGCCGGCGCGCCGGCACAGGAGATCGAAACGCGGGTCACCAAGGCATCGAAGATGCTGTCGCTTGACCCCTATCTCGCCCGCCGGCCGGCCGAGCTTTCCGGCGGCCAGCGTCAGCGCGTCGCCATCGGCCGCGCCATCGTTCGCGAGCCGAAACTTTTCCTGTTCGACGAACCGCTGTCGAACCTCGATGCGGCGCTGCGTGTCCAGACCCGCCTGGAAATCGCCCGCCTGCACCGAGAGTTGAAGGCGACGATGATCTACGTCACCCACGACCAGGTGGAAGCGATGACGCTGGCCGACAAGATCGTCGTGCTCAGCGCCGGCGCCATCGAGCAGGTCGGTTCGCCGATGGAGCTTTACAATCGTCCGGCCAACATCTTCGTCGCCGGTTTCATCGGCTCGCCTCAGATGAATTTCATCGAGGCCGGCAAGCTCGGTGAGAGCGGCGCCAAGACCGTTGGCATCCGCCCGGAACACATCGCCCTGTCGCGCGAAAGCGGCGACTGGAAGGGTAAGGTGGTCCACGTCGAGCATCTGGGCGCCGATACCATCGTTTACATGGAGACGGAGGCGACCGGCCTCTTGACGGTTCGCCTGTTCGGCGAGCATCAGTATGCGCCAGACGACGTGGTTTTCGCCACGCCGGAACGCGGCTCCATGCATCGCTTCGATGCCAACGACCGGGCAATCCGGTAACAGGATACAATGATCCTCTGTTTCGATATCGGCGGCACCGCCATCAAGGGTGCCGTCGCCCATTCGCCGACGGACGTGCGGACCCTGCCGCGCGTGCCGACGCCGGCGCATGATTTCGACGCCTTCGTCGGCGTACTCCGGCAGACGCTGGAAGAAATCGGCGAGACGCCGCTGGGCATCGCCATTTCGATTGCCGGGGTCATCGATCCTGAGACGAAGGCGGCGAAAGTCGCCAACATTCCGTGCATCGACGGTCGGCTGCTTGCCGCTGAACTGGAAGCGGCGCTCGGCCTGCCGGTGCTGATTGCCAACGATGCGGATTGCCTGGCGGTTGCGGAAGCCGGCGTCGGTGCGGGCCAGGGGCATCGCATCGTCTTCGGCGCCATTTTGGGCACTGGTGTCGGTGGCGGCCTGGTGGTCGATGGACGGTTGGTGAATGCCGAAGGCGGTTTTGCCGGCGAGTGGGGCCATGGACCGGCCATCGCCGCTTATGCCGGCACGCCGCCGGTCGCCATCCCGCCCTTCGCCTGCGGTTGCGGCCAGAAGGGTTGCGTCGATACGGTCGGCGGCGCCCGTGGCCTGGAGCGGCTGCATCGCCTCGTCCACGACAAGGAGCTGGACAGCGAGCGGATCGTCGCCGATTGGCTGGCCGGCGATGCGGAGGCGGTCCGCACCGTCGATGTGCTCGTCGATCTCGTCAGTTCGCCGCTGGCGTTGACGATCAATATTACCGGGGCGACCATTGTCCCCGTCGGTGGCGGGCTTTCCAATTGCGAGCCGCTGCTCGCTGAAATCGACCGCACGGTGCGCACCCGCACGCTGCGCCGTTTCGACCGGCCGCTGGTGGTGCGCGGCACCTGCCGGGTCGAGCCCGGCCTGATTGGCGCCGCCATTCTTGGCCTGAAGGAGTTTGGCCATGGCTGACATTCTGCTCGAGGTCTGCGTCGATAGCGCAGCCGGCCTGGAGGCTGCCGTTTCCGGTGGGGCCGACCGTATCGAATTGTGCAGCGCGCTTGCGCTTGGCGGCCTCACACCGACGCTCGGGCTGATGCATCAGGCGGCCCGGGTGCCGATTCCGGTCTATGCGATGATCCGCCCCCGCGCCGGTGACTTCATCTATTCTCCGGTCGAAGTGGAAATGATGAAGGTCGAGATCGAGGCTGTGCGCCATGCCGGTCTCGCCGGCGTCGTCATCGGCGCCAACCGGCCGGACGGCCGGCTGGATCACGCTGTGCTGAAAGCCCTGGTGACTGCGGCCGAAGGTCTGGGAAGCACACTGCACCGCAGCTTCGATCTGGTGCCGGATATTGCCGAGGCGGTGGATGTTGCGGTGGATGTCGGTTTCGAACGTATTCTGAGCGCTGGTGGCGCCCGGACGGTCGCGGAAGGCATGGAAGGCTTGCAGGCCGCAATCGCCGCCGCGCGGGGGCGCGTCTCGATCATGCCGGGGGCGGGCGTGACGCTTGCCACCATCGACGCGCTGCTGTCCTGGCCGGCGGTAACGGAAGTGCACTCCTCGTGCTCACGCGTTGTTTGCGCCAGCGGCGGAAAGCTTCTTGCGTTCGGCTTTGAAAGCCCGGAGGCGCGTTCCACAGAGGCGGCAATGGTGGCAGCCCTGAAACAACGGCTCAGAGGCAACTGAGCCTGTCGTCACGCTTCCGTTTTTCTTGTCGCGCCGCCGGCGAAGGACAGGGAAAATTTCAGGCCGTCTGCCTCGTAGGAAAAGGACGTTTCGGCGTCGAATTCCGCCGGAAAGGCGCCGCGAATGAGCCGGGAACCGAAGCCTTCGTGGGTCGGCGCCTCGACGCTGCGGTCACTGCTTTCGTTCCAGCTGAGGCTTACCCTGCCATCGTCGAGGGTCCATTCGATCCGAACAGAACCGGTGCGATCGCTGAGGGCGCCGTATTTGGTGGCGTTGGTCGCCAGTTCGTGGATGACCATCGACAATGAAAGGACTGCCGGCGGGCTGAGATGGCAACTGGGGCCGTCCAGGCTTATGCGTGCGTCGTTCGAATCGCGATGCGGCAGGAGCGAGCGGTCTATCACATCGCGAAGTTCGCCGCTTTCCCAGTCGTCGGCGAGCAAAATGTCGTAGCCGCCGGCAAAGGCGCCGATACGTTGCGAGAACGACTTGAATTCTTCTGGATTCTGGCGCCCGAATGTCTGCCGTGCGATGGCCTGGACGATCGATAGGGTGTTCTTGACGCGATGGGCAAGCTCCCGCCCCATCAGCTTTCGCGCCTCGACCATCTGCTCCGTCTGGCGCCGCCGTTCGTCGAGTTCGTCGAGAAGGTGATCGACGGAAGCGCCGACAAGGCCTAGCTCCCCGTACCGTCCGCCCATGTTCGTCCTCGCCTCGGAATCACCGCTGCGCCAGCGCTGCAGAACATTGACGATCTGGTCTATCGGCTTGAGGATGAAGCGGTTGCCGACAAAGACGGCCGCAAGGACGGCGATGAAGGCCCCGAGCAGAATGAAGGCGACACCGGCCAGCGTGGCCCGGTTGATATCGGCAAACGCCTGTTCTTTAGACATGCCGGCGCCGATGTAGAGTGGGCTGCCGGGAAGCGAAATCGGCTCGTAGCCAACGATGCGCAGTGTTCCGTCCGGGCTTTTTACCTCTACCGTGCCGGCTTTGGTGGCGTTGAAGTATGGTCTGAAGCTCTCGGAAATGCTGGTTCCGACAAAACGCTTCGGATCCGGATTGCGGGCGATGATGATGCCGTTCCGATCCGCGATCGTCACCACGCCACCGGGTGTGACACCCCTTTCGCTGATCCGCTGGTCGAGCCATTCAAGACGGATGCCGGTGGCGATCACGCCTTTGATTTCCGTTCCGCTCCGCAGCGGCATCGCGACCGGCAGGATCGGTCCGTCGGAAAGTTTGCTGATCGTGTATTCGCCGACGACAAAATCCTTGGTAGACAGGGCGTCGCGAACATAACTGCGTTCTGAAAAATCCATGCCGGCGGGCGAACCGAAGCTGTCGCAGACAAGTTTGCCGTCCAGGCCGAAGACGAGGATGGCCCGGATCGGTGGCAATTCGCTGGCGACGCGTTTCAGTGCGTTGGTACATCCGGCCTGATCCAGGTCGGAAACGGCCGGGATCGCCGCGGCGGCAATCAGCACGCTATGGACACCCTCGATGATCCGGTCGACCTCTGACGCGGCCTGCCGCGCGGCCTGCAACGCCTGCTGATGGACCTCCCGGTCACGTTGCTGCCTGGTCAAAAGCTCGTTGTAGCTGAGCATTCCGATAGCGGGAAGCAAAGCCGTCGCCGCAACGGCGAAAAGCCGTCTCCTCACGTCAATTCCCCCCCACAAAGCACTGACGAACCGCGCTTTTTCATCACTTCGCTGCCGATTCGCACGCGCCGCCAAGGATGCCCTTATCCGCCCGCAAAATCCCGCCTTTCTTTCTTATGGTTTGGCGCGCCGCAGAAATTTCAACGTTTCCGGCAAGTAAACGATGAGAATTTTGTTTCACGCCACCCTTGTGGCCCCGTGGCGCACATCATTCTTCAGGAGTATGACCGTGTCCATGCCGCGACGCAACCGGTGACCGTTTGCCGCGCGTATGCGGCGGGTTGCAGTATACGGCAACCGGTTGATCTTTCAGGCGGCTCGGCCGCGAATGCAGGAAACCCATGACCGTCGTAGCTTCCTTTCTCTACCGTGACGGCAAGCGCATCGAAGCCGTGCCGATCGACCTTGCGGTGCCGCCGCAGGACGAAAACACTTTCGTCTGGATCGGCCTGCACGAGCCGACACCGGAAGAGATGAACACGCTGAAACATAATTTTCAGCTGCATCCGCTGGCAATCGAGGATTCGCTCAATCCCGCCCAGGTCCCGAAGGTGGATATCTACGACAGCCAGCTCTTCGTGGTCGCCAAGACGGCCCATCGGGTCGGCGACCGCATAGAATATGGTGTGACATCGATCTTCGTCGGCCGAAACCACATCATTTCCGTCCGCCATGGCTCGGATCGCGGTCACAGCAAGTTGCGCAGCCAGCTGGAGGCGACGCCGCAGACGCTGAAGCACGGGCCGGACTATGTCCTGCACGCCATTCTCGATTTTATCGTCGACGGCTACCTGCCCATCGTCCAGTCGATCGAGGACGAGATGCTCGACATGGAGCAGCAGATGCTGGATGCCTTCCTGGAGCGCGATCAGATCACCCGTATCTTTCGCACGCGTCGCGAGGTCATCCGTTTCCTCAGGGTGATCGGGCCGATGGTGGAGCTGTGCGGCAAGCTGGTCAATCTCGACTTGCCCTGCCTCGACCCCGAGGCCAAGCCTTATTTCCGCGATGTCCTGGACCATGCGTTGCGGGCGGAGATGACCATCGTCGGCCTGCGCGATGTCATCACGTCGGTCTTCGAGGCCAGCAATCTGCTGGAGCAGCAAAGACAGGGTGTCATCACCCGCCAGCTCGCCTCCTGGGCGGCGATCCTCGCCGTGCCGACGGCGGTTGCAGGCATCTACGGCATGAACTTCGAAAACATGCCGGAATTGAAGACGACCTATGGCTACTTCGTCGTGCTCGGCGCCATCGCCGTGCTGTGCTTCATTCTCTATCTTCGCTTCAAGAAAGCCCGCTGGCTTTAGAAGGTGGAAGGGGTTCGCCTGAAAAGGTCAGGCGAACCATTGCTGCACGGTGGGCAACACTTCGATCGTGCCGCGATAGATCATGTCGAGCGCCACGTAGAGGATGATGAGCAGGCCGACATAGGCAATCCAGCGGTGCTTGTTCAGAAGCCTTGCGATGAAGTTTGCGGCAATGCCCATCATGGCGATGGAAAGGGCGAGGCCGATGACCAGCACGGACGGATGTTCGCGCGCCGCACCGGCGACGGCCAGCACGTTGTCCAGCGACATCGAGACGTCGGCGACGACGATCTGGGTTGCGGCCTGCAGGAAGGTCTTCTGGGCCTTGGGTGAACCATCGGCGCCGTCCGCATCATCATGGCTGTTGAAGGCGCGCAACTCGTTCCACATCTTCCAGCAGACCCAGAGCAGCAGCAAGCCGCCGGCAAGCAGCAGGCCCAGGATCGCCAGCAAATGCACGGTGATGGTGGCAAACAGGATGCGCAGAAGCGTTGCGGCGATGATGCCGACGGCAATTGCCTTGCGGCGTTGCTCGGCCGGAAGGCCGGCCGCGGCAAGGCCGATGACGACGGCGTTGTCGCCGGCGAGGACGAGATCGATGGCGATGACCTGAAGAAGCGCTGCCAGGCCGGCAGCAGTGAACAATTCCATGAAGTCAAGTCTCCGGTAGTGGAGGCGTGCTAGCGCCTTGCAGGGAAGGCGTCAACCGGCGGCGGCGCTCCCGCGGGCAATATTGTTTAACCGCAAAGCGATTTTGGGCCTGATCGTGCTTTACCGTAAATGGAGAGAGCAGGCCCCGCCGTCTGCCGAACCCTAAATGTCGGCCCGGCTATTGACGGGAAACCGAGAGGTGCTAGTCTTTTACTTAAGCTGTTAACAAGTTGCGGCAACGGCGCTGCTAGACAATCGATGGCGATGAAGCCTCTCTGTATCCTTTGGAAAAAGGAGACGGGGAGGTTTTTGCTTTTTTGCACCTCGAAGGTCTGGCAGTTTTGGGCGCTGCAGCATGTTCCGGCACAAAGAGACGGCAAAAGCCGCTTGGGAACATGAATATCTTAACCTGGGAGCGACTGAGTTGAATAGATCGGCCCAAACGACCGAACCCTGGCGGGTCGGCGTGCTGTTTTCCCGTACGGGCTTCATGTCCGTCATCGAGGAAACGCAGCTGCGCGGCACGCTGATAGCGATTGATGAAATCAATGATCGTGGCGGCATCAACGGACGCCCGCTCGAGGCGATCATCTATGATCCGGGATCGGATACGAGATCCTACGGCCATCTGGCCAAGCGGTTGATGGTCGAGGACGGTGTGAGCACGATCTTCGGCTGCTACACCTCCTCCAGCCGCAAGGCGGTCCTGCCGGTCGTCGAGCGGTTGAACGGGCTGTTGTGGTATCCGACGTTGTATGAAGGCTTCGAGTTTTCACCGAACGTCATCTACACCGGTGCGACGCCGAACCAGAACAGCCTGCAGCTCTGCAGCCTGCTGATGAAACTCTACGGCACCCGGTTCTTCTTCATCGGCTCGGACTATATCTATCCGCGCGAATCCAATCGCATCATGCGGGAGATGGTCGGAAAAAGCGGTGGCAGCGTCGTCGGCGAGCGCTACGTGCGTCTCGGCGCCTCGCGGTTGGAGTTTGCGCCGATCATGCAGGAGATCAAGCGGGTGCAGCCGGACGTGGTCTTCTCGACCGTCGTCGGCGATGCCACGACCTATCTCTATCAGGCCTATTCCGACATGGGGCTCGATCCGAAAGTCATGCCGATCGCCAGCCTCACGACCTCGGAAGCGGAGATCGCCGCCATGGGCCACGATGTGGGGGAGGGGCATCTGACGGCTGCTCCCTATTTCCAGGGGATCGGCAATACGCTGAACAGCGCCTTTGTCGGCCGCTACCAGAAGCGTTACGGCAGCGATGCGCCGACCAACATGTGCCTGGAGGCATCTTATTTTCAGGTGAACGTCTTTGCGAGAACGCTGGAACGGGCCAACTCGCTGGAGACGCCAAAACTGCGGGCAATGGTGATGGGGTCCGAATTCGAAGCGCCGCAGGGCAATGTCTCGATCAATCCGAACTGGGGCCACGCCGACCTCTGGTCGCGGGTGGGCCGGGCCAATCGTGGCGGGCAATTCGACATCCTGTTCGAATCGCGCACGACGGTGAAGGCGGACCCCTATCTCATCGGGTATGGGCGATCCGTCAGCTACGTTTGAATGAGAAGAAACTTGGACGGAAACGAGGGCAGGAAAGTCAGCATGGGAAGGTTAGAAATGTCGCAGGAGCGGCGGCCCGCTCCTCCGCGGGCGGAGATGCGAAGTGGTGCTCCCAGCCTGCAAAGCCAGTCGAAGGCCCTTGCCGAGTTGAGCGTCGCGCTGATCGTCGATCTCGACAGCGATGGCGAGCGGCTCTTTCGGGAGTTGCAGCGGCTGCGCTGCACGGTCAAGCATATCTGGCCGATCCCGCCGCAATTGCCGGAAAGTTTCGATGTCGTCTACTGCACGCTGGTGGAGGACCTGCCGCGCCGCATTCCCTGGCTGCCCGGCGAGCCGGCCAGCACCTTCATCATCGTCGACAAGGGGCATGAGCCGCTCAATCTCAAGCTCATCCACAATTGCGCCGCCCACGGCCTGATCCATTTCCCCGTCACGCCGCGTTCGACCACCGGCAGCCTGGCGATGGCGCGGGAGCATTTCCTCTACGAGCAGCGGCTGCGGGGACGCATCGAAAAGCTCGATGAAAACCTGCGCACGATGCGCACCGTCGAACGGGCGAAAGCCATCCTCATGCGGGTGAAAAACATCACCGAGGAAGAGGCGTACAACCACCTGCGCAACCAGGCGATGGAGCGTCGCGTGACGATTGGCGCGGTCGCCAATGCGATCATTGACTCGCATGAACTTCTCAGTTAACACTTTCCTTCGTTAATCGCGGCAAGGGCGCCGCGTACATAAGGGTAATGTAACCCCACAGTTTCCGCCGACGCGGGACGTGGGGTTTTTTGTTGTCTGTTCGGGACGGCAGAAGCTTGGCGGCGAAGATGCCGCATCACATGAAGGCAACAGGGCCTCGGAACGGTCTGCCATACGGCAGCTCGCTCCGGGGCCTTTTTTATTTCTGGAGAGGAACACAATAATGAAAAGCAACAGGCGTCAATTCCTCGTCGGCAGCGCTGCGTTCGGCACGTTCGCAGCCACCGGCTTCCCGCATATCTGGAGCAAGAACGCAGACCTCGCCCGCGCCGCGGACGGTGAGATCAAGGTCGGCGTTCTTTTCTCGCTGACCGGCACCACCGCCATCATCGAGGAGTCGCTCAACAAGGCGACGATCATGGCCATCGACGAGATCAATGCGGCCGGTGGCATCAACGGCATGAAGATCGTGCCTGTCATCGAAGACCCGGCCTCCGATCCCGCGACCTTCGCCGAAAAGGCCCGCAAGCTGGTGCTTAGCGACAAATGCGTTTCGGTGTTCGGCTCCTATACCTCGGCCAGCCGCAAGGCGGTGCTGCCGGTGTTCGAAAAGCAGGACAACCTCTTCTGGTATCCGACGCTCTACGAAGGCCGCGAATGCTCGAAGAACGTCATCTACACGGGTGCGGTGCCAAACCAGCAGCAGGACGATTTCATTCCCTGGCTGGTCGAAAAATTCGGCAAGCGCTGGTACCTGATTGGCTCGAACTACATCTACCCGAAGGAAGAAAACAACTACTGCAAGAAGCTGCTCGCCGAGCTTGGCGCGGAAGTCGTCGCCGAAGAATACGTGCCGCTCGGCCACTCCGAATTCTCCTCCGTCATCAATAAATTGAAGGCGGAAAAGCCGAATGTGATCTTCTCAACCGTCGTCGGCGATTCCGTCGTGGCGCTGCACCGGCAATATCACGCCGCCGGCCTCGATCCCGCGACCATGCCGATGGCCAGCCTGACCACCTCCGAAAACGAGGTTGCCGCCATGGGCGGAGCTGCTGCCGCCGGCCACTTTACCTCCGCACCCTATTTCATGGTCTGGGATTCGCCTGAAAACCAGAAATTCGTCGAGGCCTACAAGTCGCGCTGGGGCGGCGACAAGGTCACGCATTTCGTGTCGGAATCCTCCTATTTCCAGGTGCATCTCTTCAAGCAGGCCGTCGCCAAGCTCGCCGCCAGTGACATCACTCCGGACGGCATCCGCGAGGCGGTCAAGGGCGAGCAGTTCCAGGCGCCGCAGGGTCTCGTGAAGGTCGAGCCGGAAAACCTGCACTGCTGGCTGACGCCGAAGATCGGCCAGTGCCAGCCGGACGGCCAGTTCAAGATCCTAAAGCAGTCCGCCGCCTGGCTCGAGCCCGACCCGTACAAGGCCTATCCGAACCAGAAGTGCACTGCAGACGGCCTGAAGACGATCTGATCCCCCAGCGACCTCGGCGGGAGGTCAGAGCTCCCGCCGTTCCTTTTTCCGAAAGGTTTGCCTTATGGATCTTGTCGTCTCACAGCTGCTCACCGGTCTCAGCATCGCCTCGATCCTGATGCTGGTGGCGCTCGGCCTTGCGATCATCTACGGCGTCACCGGCGTCATCAATCTCGCGCACGGCGAGTTCGTCATGCTCGGCGCCTATTGCGCCTGGGTGCTGCAGACACAGTTCGGGCTGGGGCTGCTGGCGAGCCTCGTGCCGATCTTCCTCATTCTCTGCCTGTTCGGCTGGATCATCGAGGCGGTGATCATCCGCCATCTCTACGATAGGCCGCTCGACACCATCCTTGCGACCTGGGGCATCGGCGTGATGGCGCAGCAAGCGGTGCGGCTGCTGGCCGGGGGCGAGCTTCGTTATGTCGAGATGCCGGCTTCGCTCTCCAGCAGCGTCAACATTCTCGGCGCCACCGAATCCGCCTATCGCCTGTTCGTGCTGGCGGTCGCGCTCGGGCTGTTTGCCGTCACCTGGTACATATACCGTAAGACGACGTTCGGGCTGAAGCTCAGGGCCATCACCCAGAACCGCTCCGTCGCCTCCAGCTTCGGCGTTAATTCCGGCCGCATCTACCGGCTGACCTTCGCTTACGGTGCCGGCATCGCCGGGCTGGCCGGAGCGCTGGTGTCTCCGCTGAAAAGCGTGTCGCCGGAAATGGGCACGACCTATGTCGTCGATGCCTTCATGGTGGTCGTGCTCGGCGGCGTCCAGAGCCTGTTCGGCACCATGGCGAGCTCCGCCATTCTCGGCGAGCTTTCCGGTTATCTGGCCTTCTTCAGCAACGACACCATCGCCAAAGCCGTGGTGCTGGTCGCCATCGTCATCCTCATCCGTTTCCGTCCGCAAGGCCTGTTCGTCACGCGTGTCCGCGCATGACGGCCAGTCAGACAAGAGGGAATAAAACCTTGCTCGGCAAAACAACCGCACAGATCCTCATTTACGGCGTCGTCTGTCTGGCGATCCTGCTGGTACCCGTCTTCCTCGACGATGCGTTCCTGCTCAACAAGTTCGCGCGCTACCTGGTCTTCGCCATCCTGGCGATCTCGCTCAGTCTGTCCTGGGGCTATGCCGGCATCCTCAATCTCGGTCAGGCGGCGACCTTCGGGATAGGCTCCTATTGCATGGCCATGGCGCTGAAACTGCGGACCATCCCGGTGCACACCGGTTCGGACGGCCTGCCGGACTTCATGGTCTGGAACAACGTCACCGAACTGCCGCTGATCTGGCAGCCCTTCTACTCGATGAGTTTCGCGCTGATCGCGGGCATCGTCGTGCCGGCCGTCTTTGCCGGCCTGCTCGGCTGGTTCATGTTCGGCGGTCGCATCACCGGCGTCTATGCGGCGATCATCACGCTGGCCGCCATGGTCGTGGTCAACCTGTTGATCGTCGACCAGCAGGCCTATACCGGCGGCTTCAACGGCATCACCGATCTGGCGCAGTTCGATATCGCCGGCTTCACCTTCGATGCCTATTCACCCTCGACCTATTATCTCGTGGCGGTTTGCCTGGCGGCGACGCTGTTTGCGGCGCTGGCGATCACCAAGTCGAAGACCGGGCTGATCCTGCAGGCGATCCGCGACCAGGAGGACCGCGTGCGCTTCTTCGGTTACGACGTCGCCCGCTACAAGACCTTCGTCTTCATGGCATCGGCAGCGATCGCCGGCATTGCCGGCATGCTCTACACCGTCGTCATGGAGTTCGCCTCGCCGACCTTCCTCAGCGTTCCGCTGAGCCTGTCGGTGGTCATCTGGGTGGCGGTCGGCGGACGCCAGAGCCTGCTCGGCGCCGTGCTCGGCGCGCTGATCGTCACCGGCGTCCAGGGTACGCTGTCGGAATCCGAAGCCTTCCTCGACACCTGGACGCTGATCATGGGCGGCCTTTTCGTCCTCGTCGTCCTCATCATGCCCAAGGGGCTGGCCGGCGCGCTGGAAATGCTGGGTAACCGTCTCTTCGCGATCGGGCGGCATCCAGCAGCAGCGACCCATGAGGAGGAGATCAATGCCTCGCTGGAGCGCGCATCATGAACGGCTATCAACTGCACATGGATCAGGTCTGCGTCTCCTTCAGCGGCTTCAAGGCGGTGTCCGACCTGGATTTTAGGGTCCGCCAAGGCGAGTTGCGTTGCCTGATCGGCCCGAACGGCGCCGGCAAGACGACGACGCTCGACCTGATCTGCGGCAAGACGAAAAGCACATCGGGCGAGATTTCCTTCAACGGCGCGCCGATCCACCGCCGCAAGGAATACCAGATCGCCCGGGCCGGCATCGGCCGGAAATTCCAGGTGCCGAGCGTCTTCCGCGAGCTGTCGGTGCGCGAAAACCTCGCCATCGGCGATTCCCGTCTCCCTGGCATCCTCGCCAACCTCTTCCGCTTCGGCTCCGGCCACGAGCGTGACCGCATCGAGGAACTGGCAGACCTCGTCAACCTCAAGGATGCGCTCGACACGCCGGCCGCGCATCTGTCGCACGGCCAGACGCAATGGTTGGAGATCGCCCTGGTGCTCGCCCAGAACCCGGCACTGGTGCTGATGGACGAGCCGACGGCGGGGATGACGGCCCAGGAGACACGCAAGACGGCGGACCTCTTCATCCGTCTCCGGGGCCGTCACACCCTCATCGTCGTCGAGCACGACATGGGGTTCGTCCGCGACATCGCCGAGACGATTTCGGTCATGCACCAGGGCCGTCTGCTGGCCGAGGGGTCGGTCGAAGAGGTCTCGCAGGATGCGCAGGTGCGCGAAGCCTATCTGGGTTCGGGAGGGATCGGCCATGCTTGAGCTTGCCAATGTCGATGGTTTCTACGGCCGCAGCCGGGCGCTGCAATCGGTATCGCTGTCGGTCGGCAACGGCGAGTTCCTAAGCGTGCTCGGCCGCAACGGCGTCGGCAAGACAACTTTGCTGCGCACCATCCTCGGGCTGATGAGCCGCACGGCCGGCTCCATCCGCCTCGATGGGGTGGAGGTCAACGCGCTGCCGACCCACCAGCGGGCGCTCGCCGGGCTTGGCTACGTGCCGCAGGGGCGCGGCATCTTGCCCGCCTTCACGGTACGGGAAAACCTGATGCTCGGCACCTTCGCCACCCATGGCAATCAGGGCCGCATCGGCGAATGGGTGCTGGAGTTGTTCCCGATCCTCAAGGAATTCTTGAACCGGCAGGGCGGCAATCTTTCCGGCGGCCAGCAGCAGCAGCTCGCCATCGCCCGTGCCTTGCTGTCGGAACCCAAGATCCTGCTGCTCGACGAACCGACGGAAGGCATCCAGCCCAACATCGTCGAGCAGATCGAAGACGTGCTGATCGATCTCAACCGCAGCAAGGGCCTGACGATCGTGCTTGTCGAACAGAACCTGAAGTTTGCCCGGCGCGCGTCGGGCCGCTTCGCCATCCTCAACCGCGGCAGCGTCGCAATGGCCGATGAGATCGGCAGGCTGACCGACGACATCATCCACCAGCATCTCGTCGTCTAGAGCATTTCCAGCCGAAGCGGGATCGCTTCGGCGTCGGACAATGCGGTCAAAACAAAGAGATAGAACAACCCCAACAGGAGAAAAATCATGTATCACGGCGATATTACCAGCAGCAAGGACACGGTCGGCGTCGCGGTCGTCAACTACAAGATGCCGCGCCTGCATACGCGTGACGAAGTGCTGGCCAACGCCCGTAACATCGCCACGATGATCGAGGGCATGAAGGTCGGCCTGCCCGGCATGGATCTGGTGATCTTCCCGGAATATTCCACCCACGGCATCATGTACGATTCCAAGGAGATGTACGAAACCGCCTCGCAGATCCCGGGCGACGAGACGGCGATCTTCTCCGAAGCGTGCCGCAAGGCCAATGTCTGGGGCGTGTTCTCCCTGACAGGCGAGCGCCACGAGGAGCATCCCCACAAGGCGCCTTACAACACCTTGATCCTGATGAACAACAAGGGCGAGATCGTCCAGAAATACCGCAAGATCATGCCGTGGGTGCCGATCGAGGGCTGGTATCCCGGCGATTGCACCTATGTCTCCGAGGGGCCGAAGGGCCTGAAGATCAGCCTGATCATCTGCGACGACGGCAACTATCCGGAAATCTGGCGCGATTGCGCCATGCGTGGCGCCGAACTGATCATCCGCTGCCAGGGCTACATGTACCCCGCCAAGGAACAGCAGGTGCAGATCTCCAAGTCCATGGCCTGGGCGAACAACTGCTATGTTGCGGTTGCCAATGCTTCCGGCTTCGACGGCGTCTATTCCTACTTCGGCCATTCGGCGATCATCGGCTTCGACGGCCGCACGCTCGGCGAATGCGGCACGGAAGAAAACGGCATCCAGTATGCCCAGCTTTCCGTGTCGGCCATCCTTGACGCCCGCCGCAACGGCCAGTCGCAGAACCATCTCTTCAAGCTGCTGCACCGCGGCTACACCGGCATGATCAATTCCGGCGATGGCGATCGAGGCCGGGCGGCATGCCCCTACAACTTCTATGCCCAGTGGGTGAACGATCCGGAAGGCACCCGCGAAATGGTCGAGGCGCTGACGCGCCAGACCGTCGGCACCGACGAATGCCCGATCGACGGCATACCCAACGCAGCCAGCGCCCATCGCTGACGCGCACCCGGGGCTATCCGGCTCCCAGGCGGATAGCCCCATCACCAAAAACACAAAAAGAGGGGAATGAAAAATGTCTACACATTCTGCAAGACCCGGCGACGGGTCGCCTGTCGACGCCGATCACGTGCTCGGCGAGGAATACGAACATACGCCGGTACCGCTTGCGGCCCGGCGCAGCCTGTTTTCGATGGTGACGGTCTGGGCCGGTTTCCCGATGATCATCACCGGCGCCATGACCGGCTCCATCCTCGTGCTCGGCATGGGTTTTTCCCGCGCCCTCATCGCCATGATCGTCGGCAACCTGATCATGCTCGCTTATGTCGGCGCGCTCGGCCTATCGTCGACCAGGAGCGGCATGAACTTCGCCCTGATCGCCTCGCGGGTGTTCGGCACGAAGGGTTATGCGCTGGCCTCCGGATTGCTTTCGACACTGCTGCTCGGCTGGTTCGCGGTGCAGACAGGCATCACCGGCGCCTTGATCTCCAGCACTTATGGATTGAACTACGTGGCGATGACCATCGTCGCCGGCCTGCTCTACATCGGCATCACCTTCATCGGGGTGCGCGGATTGCACCTGATCGGCCTCGTCTCGGTGCCGCTGTTTTTCGTCCTCGGCCTGTTCGTCGTCCTGCATTCCGCTTCGACCACGACCGTCGCCGCGATCTGGTCCTATGCGGGCAACAACGGCGTGGCGACCATGTCGATGGGCGTCGGCCTGACGGTGGTGATCGCCCTGTTCATCGATGCCGGCACGGTCACGGCGGACTTCAACCGCTGGGCCAAGACCGGATCGCATTCGCTGATCGCAACCTTCTCGGCATTCCCGGCATCGAACCTCGTCGCCATGCTGGTCGGCGGCATCATGACGGCGGCGCTCGCCGTGCCGGATGCCAATCCCTTCGGCTCCGACAACATGTTCGGCTACATGAATTCGCTGCAGGTCGGCTGGCTCAGTGCGCTGGCTTTCCTGTTCATCTACATCAATCTCGGCTCCGTCTGCTCGCATTGCCTCTACAATGCGGCAACCGGCTGGTCGCGTATTCTCAGCTCGAAGATGCGGCTTTTGGCCGTGGTGCTCGGCGTTATCGGCATCGCCATTGCCGCCGGCAACGTTTGGGCCTTTTTCATCCAGTGGCTGTCGCTGCTCGGCATCGTCGTCCCGCCCATCGGCATGATCCTGCTGGTCGAAGCCTACATCATGAAGAATAGCGGCACGACCGAGAAGGAATGGCGGTCAACGCCGTTCATTTCCTGGGCCATCGGTTCGGCGGCCGGTTTCGTCGTCGAATTTTATGCGCCGCAGATCTCCACGGCGATCAGCGCCGGCATCGTTGCAGCCGTCGCGCATCTGGCGCTTTCCGTGCTGAAAGATCGCCGTGCAACGGCGAGCGCGCCGGTCTAAAAAAGTGGCGGGCGAAAGCGCCCGCCAAATTTTCGATCAAGGGAACAAAGAAATGACTGTTGATTACGAGATTTTCGAACTCGGCGATTTTGCCTTTCAGAATGGCGCACTCCTGCGCAACGCCAAGCTGGCCTACAAGACCTTCGGGACTTTGAACGCCGCCAAGGACAACGCCATTCTCTACCCCACCTGGTATTCAGGGCAGCACTACGACAATGAATGGCTCGTCGGCCGCGGCATGGCCCTCGATCCCGATAAATATTTCATCATCATCCCGAACATGTTCGGCAACGGCCTGTCGTCTTCGCCGAGCAACACGCCGGAACCTTACAATGCCGCCCGTTTTCCCAAGGTGACGGCCTATGACAATGTTCGCGCCCAGCACAAGCTGGTCACCGAACATTTCGGCATCGGGCATCTGCGGATGGTGACGGGATGGTCCATGGGCGGGCTGCAGACCTTCCATTGGGGGGCGATGTATCCCGACATGATGGACCTCCTGGCGCCATTCTGCGGCTCGGCCAAATGCGCGCGCCACAATTTCGTGTTCCTTGAGGGGGTCAAGGCGGCCTTGACGGCCGACGGTGCGTTTCTCGATGGCTGGTACAAGGAAAAGCCGCACAAGGGCCTGCGCGCCGCCGCCCGGGTTTATGCCGGCTGGGGTTTTTCGCAGTCTTTCTACCGCGAAGAACTCGACCTCAAGACCCTTGGTTTTGCCTCGCTCGAGGATTTCCTGGTCGCTTTCTGGGAAGGCTTCTTCTTGCCCAAGGACCCCAACAATCTGCTCACCATGTTGTGGACCTGGCAGAACGGCGACATCTCGGCCAATGAACTCTACAAGGGCGACTACAAGGCAGCACTTGGGGCGATCAAGGCGAAGACCTATGTCATGCCGGGCCAGACCGATCTCTATTTCCCGCCGGAAGACAGCCGGAACGAGGTCGCCAACATGCCGAATGCGACCTTTGTGCCCATCCCGTCGATCTGGGGCCATTTCGCCGGCGGACCGGGCACGAACCCGGTGGACGTCAAGTTCCTGGACGACAAGCTGAAAGAATTGCTGGCGTCCTGACTTTCCGTTGCGCCGCGGCGACCGGAGGCGTCGCGGCGTTCAAACTCAAGAGGCATATGATGACCAATCTGGATGCTTACCGCATTTCCAGCGAACCTTTCTATCGGCCTGTCAAAAGGGAGGTCGAGCTCTTCGAGGCCGCCTATGACATGCGGATCCCGATCATGCTCAAGGGGCCGACCGGCTGCGGCAAGACACGTTTCGTCGAGCACATGGCCTGGCGGCTCGGCCGGCCGCTGATCACCGTTTCCTGCCATGAGGACATGACGGCGTCCGATCTCGTCGGCCGCTATCTCCTCGATGCCGAGGGGACGGTCTGGCACGACGGGCCTTTGACGCTGGCGGTGCGCGAAGGGGCGATCTGCTATCTCGACGAGATCGTCGAGGCGCGGCAGGATACGACCGTCGTCATCCATTCCCTGACGGACGACCGGCGCATCCTGCCGCTGGAAAAGAAGAACGAGGTGCTGAAGGCGCATCCGGATTTCCGCATCGTCATCTCCTACAATCCCGGCTACCAGAGCGTTCTCAAGGACTTGAAGGAATCCACCAAGCAGCGCTTCGGGGCCATCGGTTTCGGTTATCCGGAAGCGTCGATCGAAGCGGAGATTGTTGCCGTTGAAGCGGGGGCTGATCGCCGTACGGCCGAAATGCTGGTGCGGATCGCCGAACGCTCCCGCAATCTCCGCGGCCACGGGCTGGACGAAGGTGCCTCGACCCGCATGCTGGTGCACGCGGCGATGTTGGCGGGCAAGGGCATCGCCATCGACCAGGCCTGCCAGATGGCAATCGTCCTGCCGATCACCGACGATCCCGACCTGCGCGATGCGCTGACGGCTGCGATCTCGGCCTGCACCTGATGACGGCGGTTTTGGAAACCCTACTGCCTCCCGGTTGGCAGGATGCTTGGAAGGCCGCTCATCGCCGGATCGACCAGGCGGGATATGGCGAGGCGGTTGCCGGCGCCTATCGCCGCGCCGGCCCGGACCTTGCCAAGATTGCCGGCGCCGATGCGGCATTGCGGCTCGGCCGCACCGTTTCCGACCTGGCCATCCGCTGCGACAGGCGCACGGCTTCGATCCTGCCCGAGGCGACGCTCGCCGCCGCACGCCAGCTGCGGGATGGGCAGGCCGTCCTGCGCTGGCTGGAAACGATCGAAGCGGCTGCGAAAGCCGCGCCAAGAGCGGTCGGCGCCCTGCTGGAGAAAACCGGCCGGCTGCTGGAGGCGCTGGATCTGGACGGCTTCCGGTCCTTCGTGCGCATGGGCATCGCCATCGGCAGCCGCGATGTCGAACGGCAGGCGGCCTTCTTCCGCCTGGAGGATGCCGAGGCGCGGCGGTTTCTTGACCGGGAGAGCGGCGTAGACGGTTTCCATGTCTTCGAGGCGTCTCTCAGACATTTTCTGCTGGCGGTCTGGGGCATTCGCCCGCCCATTCAGGAAGCGCCGGCCACAACGCCTGAGCCGATGCGGCGGCGTTGCGGATTCGGCGGCGGCGGGATCCGGGTGCCGGCATCCTTTCCGGGGTTTGCAGCGGAGAACGGCAATCGGCTGTATCGGGCAGCCCTTGCGCATATCGGCGCGCACCATCGCTTCACGCGGCAGCAATTTCCTGTCGGATCACTGAAGCCGCTGCAGCTTGCGGTGATTTCACTGGTCGAGGATGCGCGTGTCGAACGGCTGGCGATGCGCGAGATGCCGGGGCTGGGGCGGCTCTGGACGCCGTTTCATGTCGCCCGGCCGGGTGGCGCGCCGGTGGCCGTGGCCTTGCTGGCGCGGCTTTCCCGCGTCTTGATCGATCCCGGCTATGACGATCCGGATGGCTGGGTCGGCAAGGGCAGGGCGCTCTTCGAGGAGGCGTTCGCGGCCGATCCGGCGGACCAGTCGCTCAGCCGGCGGATCGGCGGCATGCTCGGCAACGATCTCGGCCAGATGCGGCTGCAGTTCGACGCCAAGACCTATGTCGTCCAGCCGGCCTATCGCGACGACAATCTCGGCATCTGGGATTTTGGCGAGCCGCCGCCGGATGCGCCTGTTGTCATGGAAGAAATGATCGAGGGCGCCCGCATCGAGCAGCAGGAGCGCGACGATGGCAGGCCTGACGAGGAGAAGCAGGAGACCGATCCCGAGCAGGGTGTCAGTCGCGCGTCGCTTGCGGCCGCCGACGAGGAGGGCAGGCTTGCCGCCCGCTATCCGGAATTCGATTACATCACCGGCCGCGACCGGCCGGACTGGTGCACCGTGCGCGAATACCCGGCGCCGGCTGGCGATATCGGCGCGATCCGCCGCTTCGAGGACCGTCGCTCCGATCTGACCGACCGCCTTTCGGCGCTCATCCGCTCATCGAGGATCAGCCGTGCCGAACGGGTGCGCCGCCAGCCGGAGGGCGAATTCCTCGACATGGATGCCTGCATCGACGCGACGATTGCCCGGCGCATCGGCGAGGTGCCGGAGTTTCGCGTGCATGGCCGTTATGAGCGGCGAAGCCGTGACCTGTCGGTGCTCATCCTGCTCGACAGTTCGAAATCCACGGCCGATGCCGTTCGCGGCCCAACCGGCACGGTGCTCGACGTGGAACGCCTCTCGACCGCATTGCTCGCCCAGGCGATGTCCGGGCTGGGAGATCCGTTCGCCGTCGCCGCCTTCTGTTCGGATAGCCGCGACGATATCCGCTATTTTCGGATCAAGGATTTCGAGCGTCCCTACGACAATTTTGCCCGCGCCCGTCTGGCAGGCATCCGCAGCGACCTTTCGACCCGGCTGGGGGCGGCGATCCGCCATGCGGGCGAAGATCTTCGCAGTCGCCGCAGCTATCGGCGGGTATTGCTGGTCATCACTGATGGTGAACCTTCCGATATCGACGTCGATGACCGCCGTTATCTGATCGAGGATGCGCGGGCCGCAGTGCACACCCTCAACCGGGCCGCCATCGACACGTTTTGCGTCGCGCTCGATTCCGGCGCGCAATCCTATGCGGAACGCATCTTCGGCCGACGTGGCGCGATGACGATGACGGATATCGAGCAGCTGCCGGTTCGGCTGCCGGCACTCTTCTACCGGCTGACGCGATGACAGCTGGGGGGATTACAACCGTTCGCCGGGCAACTGGCTGGCCTGTTTGACCCAGGAAACGAACTGGGCTTCATCGAAAACATCGGTCTCGCGGATGTCGAGGTAGCGCGTATCGGCGCTCTTGGAGGCGCCGGGAGGCATGGGCTGCAGAGCCGCGCCACGGAAAAAGGCGACCTTCACGTATTTCGTAAAGCAGTGCAGGCTGAGAAACCAGCTCTCGCCGTCCTTGCCATAAAGCGGTGAGTTCCATTTGACCGCCTTGTGCACGCCCGGCACGGTTTCGCCGATCAATGCATCGAGGCGGCGGCCGAGATCGCTTTTCCAGCCCGGCATGGCGGCGATGTAGGCCTGAACCGGCGCATCGCCATACCCCTTGGCAATCTGCGGATTGCCACCGGACAACAAGACCGGCTCTCCGGCGGTTGCCGTATTCACTGTCGCCGCGGACTTGGTCCTCTTGCGAGGCGCAGACTTTTCAGTGGGTTTGTCTGCCAATGATCCCTCCCAACCAGTCGTCGAATCAGCCGCCGAGACTATCACAAGCCGCCGCCTTGCAACCTCTGGCACCCGCCCAACCAGCGGAGCGGCAGGCCGGACGCAATTCGGCTCGCGGGCCTTGTTTCATGCCCGCGAGCCAATCTCGTTATTCCTGCCTTACTCGGCAGCGATGGAGTGGGAGGAGGGGTGCTCCTCCTGGGTGTTCGCCGCTTCTCTTCCGTGCTGCACCAGAGCGCGATTGCCGGCGATGCGGCGCATGATCACGTAGAACACCGGCGTCATGAAGATGCCGAAGAAGGTGACGCCGATCATGCCGGCGAAGACGGCGACGCCCATGGCCTGACGCATTTCCGCCCCGGCGCCTGTGGAGATGACCAGCGGTACGACACCCATGATGAAGGCCATCGAAGTCATCAGGATCGGGCGCAAGCGCAGACGGCTGGCTTCGACGGCAGCCTGCACCGGCGTTCGTCCCTCGAACTCCAGTTCACGCGCGAACTCGACGATCAAGATGGCGTTCTTGGCGGATAGTCCGACAAGGACGACGAGGCCGATCTGCGTGAAGATGTTGTTGTCGCCGCCCGTCAGCCAGATGCCGGTGAGGGCTGCCAGCACGCCCATCGGCACGATCAGAATGATGGCGATCGGCAGGGTGAGGCTTTCATACTGCGCGGCCAGCACCAGATAGACAAGCAGCAACGCCAACGGGAAGACGAAGAGGCTGGAGTTGCCGGCAAGGATCTGCTGGTAGGTCAGGTCCGTCCATTCGAAATCGATACCCGGCGGCAGCGTTTCCTGGGCGATCCGTTCGATGGCCGCCTGCGCCTGGCCGGAGGAGAAGCCGGGAGCCGGTCCGCCGTTGATGTCGGCGGCCAGGAAGCCGTTGTAGCGGGTGGTGCGTTCCGGCCCGGTGGTGGCATCGACCTTCAGGAGTGCCGACAGCGGGATCATCTCGCCGCTCTGCGACCGCACCTTCAGCTGGCCGATGTCCTCCTGTTTGGAACGGAACTGGGCGTCAGCCTGGACACGCACGCTGTAGGTGCGACCGAAGGCGTTGAAGTCGTTGACGTAGAGTGAGCCGAGGTAGATCTGCAGCGTTTCGAAGACATCGGTCACCGTCACGCCGAGCTGCTGCGCCTTGGCGCGGTCGAGGTCGGCATAAAGCTGCGGCACGTTGATCTGGAAGCTGGAGAACAGCCCGGCCAGTTCCGGCGTCTGGTACGCCTTGGCGAGGAAAGCCTTGGTGGCTTCGTCGAGGGCGGGATAACCGAAGCCGGCGCGATCCTCGATCTGCAGCTTGAAGCCGCCGGTCGAGCCGAGACCGTTGACCGGCGGCGGCGGGAACATGGCGATGAAGGCGTCCTGGATGACGCCGTATTTCTGGTTGAGCTGCATGGCGATGGCATTGCCCGACAGTTCCGGCGACTTGCGGTCCTCGAAATCGTCGAGCACGGCGAAGACGATGCCGGAGTTCGAGCCGATGGTGAAACCGTTGATCGACAGGCCGGGGAAGGCCAGCGCGTTTTTGACGCCCGGCTGTGCGAGCGTGATCTCGCTCATGCGCTTGATCACCTCTTCGGTGCGATCCAGCGTGGCGCCATCGGGCAGCTGGGCGAAGCCGATGAGATATTGCTTGTCTTGCGCCGGAACGAAACCACCCGGCACGGCCGTGAAGATGCTGTAGGTGGCACCGACCAGGCCGAGATAGACGGCCATGACGATGCTCTTGCGCGACAGAAGCCCGCCGACGCTGCGGCCGTAGCCGTTCGATGCCGCGCCGAAGGCGCGGTTGAAGCCGCGGAAGAACCAGCCGAGCAACGCGTCCATGCCGCGGGTCAGCCAGTCCTTGGGCGCATGGTGGTCCTTCAGCAGCAGCGCGGCCAGAGCCGGCGACAGCGTCAGCGAGTTGATGGCGGAAATGACCGTCGAGATGGCGATGGTCAGGGCGAACTGCCGGTAGAACTGGCCGGAGAGGCCGGTGATGAAGGCAAGCGGCACGAAGACGGCAACCAGCACCAGCGCGATGGCGATGATCGGGCCGGAAACTTCCCGCATGGCGCGGTATGTAGCATCGCGCGGGCTCAGCCCGTTCTCGATGTTGCGCTCGACGTTTTCGACCACGACGATGGCGTCGTCGACGACGATGCCGATTGCCAGTACCAGCCCGAACAGCGTCAGCGCGTTGATCGAGAAACCGAAGACATACATCACCGCGAAAGTGCCGATGATCGAGACGGGGACTGCGATCAGCGGGATGATCGAGGCACGCCACGTCTGCAGGAAGAGGATGACGACGAGAACGACGAGCGCGATGGCTTCGAGCAGCGTGTCGACGACCTTGTCGATGGAAGCGCGCACGAACTTCGTGGTGTCGTAGACGATCTCGTAGCGCACGCCTTCCGGCATGGCCAGCTGCAGCTCGCTCATGGTTTCCTGGACGGCATCCGAAATGGCGATGGCGTTCGAGCCGGGCGCCTGGAAGACCGGGATGGCCACGGCCGGGTTACCGTCGAGCAGCGAGCGGAGGGTGTAGTCGGCTGCGCCGAGTTCGATGCGGGCGACGTCCTTCAGGCGCGTAATTGCGCCGTCGGCGCCGCTCTTGACGATGATGTCGCCGAATTCTTCCGGAGTCTGCAGGCGGCCCTGGGCGTTGACGTTCAGCTGCATGTCGACGCCGGAAAGGCTGGGCGATGCGCCGATGATGCCGGCGGCGGCCTGGACGTTCTGCTGGCGGATGGCGTTGGTGATGTCGCTGGCGGCGAGATTGTGCTCGGCGGCCTTCTGCGGATCGATCCAGATGCGCATCGAATAGTCGCCGGCGCCGAACACCTGAACCTGGCCGACGCCTTCGATGCGGGCCAGGCGGTCCTTGATGTTCAGCGTCGCATAGTTGCGCAGGTAGGTGAGGTCATAGCGTCCGCCCGTCGAAACGAGGTGGACGACCATCATCAGGTCGGGCGAACTTTTCACCGTGGTGACGCCGAGTGCGCGGACTTCCGCCGGCAAGCGCGGTTCGGCCTGCGACACGCGGTTCTGCACCAGCTGCTGCGCCTTGTCCGGATCGGTGCCGAGCTTGAAGGTCACGGTCAGCGTCAACACGCCGTCCGAGGTCGCCTGGCTGGACATGTAGAGCATGTCCTCGACGCCGTTGATCTGTTCTTCCAGCGGCGTCGCCACGGTCTGGGCGATAACGGTCGGATTGGCGCCCGGATAGCTGGCGCGGACGACGATGGAAGGCGGCACGACTTCGGGATATTCCGAGATCGGCAGGGCGCGCATGCCGATCAGGCCGGCGACGACGATGAGGATCGACAGGACGGCGGCAAACACCGGTCGGTCGACAAAGAAGCGGGAAATGTTCATTTTCGTCCCCCTCGGGGTTGAACGATGGCGTAAGCCGGCCCGGCGCCCGAAACGTCGTTCGGGCGCTGCACAAACCGGATGTCTTTGTTGCTGCCGGCGGCGGGCCGCCGGATATTTTTACTGCTGGGCGACCTGGCCTTCGGTCTGCGGCAGAACGACCGCGCCGGGGCGGATACGCTGCAGGCCGCTGACGACGATCTTGTCGCCGGCTTCCAGACCCTTCTCGACGATACGCTTGTCGTCCACCTTGGCGCCGAGCTCGACCTGACGGTAGTTGGCGGTGTTGTTGGCGTCGACGACGAAGACGAATTTTTTATCCTGGTCCGTGCCGATGGCTCGCTCGCTGATTGTCAGCCGTTCGCTGGCGTTCGGCTCACCCAAACGGATGCGGACGAACTGGCCTGGGATCAGCAACCCACCGGGATTGTCGAAGACGGCGCGGACGCGGATGGTGCCGCTTGCCGCGTCCACCTCGTTGTCGATGAGCTGCAGCTTGCCGCGGATCGGCGCGACCTTCTCGGCCAGCGTGGTGATTTCGACCGGAACGGTCTCGATCGCCGGCACGCCGGAGGGCGAGGGCAGGGCGGCGAGCGTTTTTGCCACCAGTTCCTCGTTGACGTTGAAGCTGGCATAGATCGGGTCGATGGAAACCAGTGTCGTCAGGGCTGGCGATGCCGAACCAGCGGCAACCAGGTTGCCGACGGTGATTTCCAGCTTGCCGACGCGGCCGGCGATTGGTGCGCGGATTTCGGTATAGCCGAGATCGAGCTGCGCCACCTTGAGCGCCGCGACGGCGGCCTGGCGGGCGGCAGTCGCTTCGCTGAAGGCGCTTTGCCGCTGGGCGAAATCGCTTTTCGAGATGGTGCTCTTCGACGAAAGCACCTTGCCGCGTTCGAGTTCGGCGGTGGCGAGGTCGAGGCGGGCCTGGGCGGAGGCCACCTGGCTTTCCGCCTGGGCGACGGCCGCTTCATAAGGCGCCGGATCGATGGTCACGAGGAGATCGCCAACCTTCACCAGGCCGCCTTCGCGAAAATGTACGGACTGGATGGCGCCGGCAACGCGGGAGCGAAGCTCGACGCGATCGACCGCTTCCAGCCTTCCGGAAAATTCCTGCCAGGTCGAGACATTGTGCGGTTCGACGGTGGCGACCGTAACGGGCACGGCCGGAACCTGCGCGGCCTGTTCCGACTGCGCGGCAATCGCGCCGCCGGGCAGGTCCAGATAGGTGCCTGCGGCGATTGCAGAGACGACAATGCCCATGCCGGTGCCCAACAGGGCCCAGCGCGTCTTTTTCGACGTCATGATGTACTCTCCTTGGCTCGGGAGGGAGCCTTCAAACAATCTCGGATAGACTATATTTCAATGTTTCAGCTTGCTGGAGAAGGCAGCGAACCCGTCGCAAACGACGTCGATCCAGGCTCCGCCTTCGCCCTTGTACATGTCCGTCCAGCCTTGGCCGGCGGTTAAAATCTTCTGTTCCACTGTCACGCCGGCCTCGGCCATGCGTTGTGCATAACCGAGTGCCTCATCCCGCAGCGGATCGTCCTCGGCCGTCATCACCAGCGCCGGTGCGACGCCGGCCAGCCTCGAACAGAGGCAAGGCGCGGCGTAAGGATGCGAAAAGCCGCAGGCCGACTTCAGGTAATGGCTCCAGCCTTCCGACCAGCGTTGCAGCATGCCGATCTCGCTTGCCTTGCGGAACGAACCCGATGTCATCAGCGGATCGATCATCGGCGACAGCAGCAATTGGCCGGCCAACTGGCCGGGAATCTGGTCACGCGCCTTCAGGGCGACACCGGCGGCGATGTTGCCCCCGGCTTCCTGTCCGGCAACGAACAGCGATGACTTGGCGCTGCCGAAAAGCTTGCGCCGGTTGCTCAGGCAACTCAGCACCTTGAAGACATATTCCATGGCCTGCGGAAAGGTGTTGCGCACCTCTCCACCATAATCGGCCTCGACGACGACGGCACCGCGATTTGCGAGCGCCCGTGCCACCGGACTTTCGGTTGCCGGTAGCGGCGACTGCTGGAACGCGCCGCCACCGAGATAAAGCACCAGCGGCGGCGTCTTGAGGCGGGCAGCGCCTTCATAAATGCGGACGGACGGCATAGGTTTTGCCGAATCGTCGATCGCCATGTCCTGCCACGTCGCCTGCATCGTCGTTTCCCGGCGTTGTACCCATATACAACACATCTGGTTTTTTATATTATTGTACGATCCAAAACGCACAAGTCTGCCGTTCTTGATAACTCTGTTCGGAAAATCGGGATAATGGTGCGTCGCACAAGGAGAGGCTATGGACCAGCTTTCGGCAATGCGCACATTCGTGCGGGTGGTGGAGACCGGCAATTTTACCCGTGCCGCTGCCGCGCTTTCCATTCCCAAGACCACCGTGACCAATCTGGTGCAGGCGCTGGAAGCGCATCTGCGGACCCGGCTGCTGAACCGCACGACACGGCGGGTGACGGTGACCACGGATGGGGCGCTCTACTACGAACGGGCTGTGCAGATCCTTTCGGAACTGGATGAACTGGATGGCAGCCTGACGAATTCCCAGGCCCAGCCCTCCGGCCGGTTGCGGGTGGAGATGGCAGGCGCTTTTGCCGATACGCTCGTCATCCCGTCGCTCTGCGATTTCTATCTGCGGTATCCGCAGATTCAGCTGGATATCGGTGTCGGCGACCGGCTTGTCGACTATCTTGCCGAAAACGTCGATTGCGCCTTGCGTGGCGGCACGCCGACGGACCAGTCGCTGGTGACGCGCAAGGTCGGCGAAATCAAGCTTTCCTGTTACGCGGCGCCGCTCTACCTGGAGAAATTCGGCATGCCGCAGCATCCTCTCGACCTGATGACCAGCCATTTCTGCGTCGGTTACCTGATGGTGCCGTCCGGAAAGATTTTCACGATGGATTTCCAGCGCGGCGACGAATTGCACGAGATCGAGCCGCGTTACGTCGTCTCCGTCAACGATAGCAGAACCTATGTGAAGGCGGCGATTGCCGGCATGGGCGTGGCGATTTCCGCGCCCTATTTTGTCAAGGAGGCTGTGGAAAAGGGCGAACTCGTACCAGTCCTCACCGATTGGCAGTGTGAATCCATTCCGCTGAACATCGTCTATCCGCGCACCCGCCACCTCAGCAACAAGGTGCGCGTATTTGTCGACTGGCTGGTGAAACTGGTCCACGATCTGGACAAGGATTCGCCCGTTGAGGAGCAGTTCGCGCCGGCGCCGGCGAAAATGCAAAGACGGTAGCCGCCCAGAGCCGGCATTTGCCGCCGCGGCCATGCGGCAAACGGCCCCATCTGCCCTCAAAATGACGGCTGCGCCGGGCACGGTACTTTTCATCGTCACGTTTCGTTGATAATCCTTGGGATCAGGAGCGCCGATGAAAAAGCAACTGCAACAATTGAGACTGGCCGTGGTGACGATTGTCGCCATCTGCCTGCTCGTTGTCCAGGCAGCCATCGGATCTTTTGCGCTCGCCGCTGCCGTCAATTTGCCCACCGTCGATTATTTCGGCAACCCGCTTTGCATCGAGAGCATGCAAGACGAAAACGGCGATCCTGCCCATGACACCGGCCATGCCGCACTCCCGGATTGCTGCACCGTCAGCTGCAGCATGCATGTCGGCCTGGCATTGCCGGCCGAGAGCGCCAGTTTCCTGCTCAATCCCCTGACGGTATCGTCCGGGACAACACCGGAGCGTTATGAAACTGCCCCGCGCCTGACGCTGGATTACCTGCCAGCCCACCCCCGCGCGCCTCCTGTTGCTGCGTAAACACCAGATCTGAGATCGGTCCGCGATCTCGCGTGTTTACTCGATACGCTGCTGCGATGTTTGTCGTGGCTGCTGCAGGAGAATGAAAATGATTGTTTCCCGATTCGTTTTGGCGAAAACCGGCTTGCTGGCAGCTCTTTTGGCGCTGGCGCCGGCTGCCGTTTCCCAGGTCCAGGCCCATGAGTTCAAGGCCGGCAATATCGAAGTTGTCCATCCCTGGTCGCGGGCAACCCCGCCGGGCGCCAAGGTGGCGGCAGGATACGTGACCATCAAGAACACCGGTTCGGAACCGGATCGCCTGGTCTCCGTTACCGGCGATATCGCCGAGAAGACCGAAGTCCATGAGATGGCCGTCAACGGCGAAGGCGTCATGACGATGCGGCCGGTTCCTGAGGGTGTGGAAATTCCGGCCGGTGGAGAAGTGGAGCTCAAGCCGGGCTCTTTCCACATCATGTTCATGGGCCTGAACCGCCATGCCAAGGAAGGCGAGAGCTTTTCCGGTACGCTGACCTTCGAAAAGGCGGGCAGCGTCACGGTTGAGTATTCCGTCGACAAGCAGGGCACCACCGGCGGCCACGGCGGCTGATCTATCTCACCGAAATACCGGGCTGACGCCGACGGTCTCGACCGTCGATGCGGTGATGCTGAACGGGACGACAAGCGGTTTTCCGCAATCGTGACCGGCAGCGGAACCGTGTGAGCCCGCCCGGAAAACGCCCGCATTTCCGAGCCGCTGCAACGGCAAGGTCGCATGCAGGACAATCTCGAAAATTCACGGAATTTCGCCGGCAGGGGGCTGGCGATGCAACAATCGATGGAGAGTGGAAAATGTTCAAGAAAACGATGATGACGCTTGCCGCAGTGGCGCTTGGCGCCGGTACGGCCTCGGCGCATGTGTCGATCCAGGTGAAGGAAGCGCCTGTCGGCTCGACCTACAAGGTGGTGCTGCAGGTGCCGCACGGTTGCGAAGGCAAGCCGACGAATGTCCTGCGCGTCCAGATCCCGGAAGGGGTGATCGCCGTCAAGCCGCAGCCCAAGGCCGGCTGGAAACTGGAGAAGGTCAGGGGCGCCTATGCCAAGTCCTACGATTATTACGGCACGCCGACCAGCGAAGGCGTCAAGGAAGTCGTCTGGAGTGGCGGCAGCCTGGCGGACGACGAATATGACGAGTTTGCATTCCGCGTTTATCTCACCAAGGATCTGAAGGTCGGTGAAACCCTGTATTTCCCAACCGTGCAGGAGTGCTCAGAAGGTCTCGCTGAACGCTGGATCGAAATCCCGGCCGCCGGCCAGTCTGCCGACGATCTCGAATTGCCGGCACCGGGCGTAAAATTGCTCGAAGCCACGGGCGGTCACTAATCTATCGGCCGGCGCCTTCGCAAAGGCGCCGGCTTGCTTCTCGATGTTTCGGAGATACGGGTGAAAAACAGCTTTCGTGGCGTGCCTGCCCTCAGGGCCTTGCTGACGGGGATCGTCTGGCTCTGTCTTGCCAGCGTGGCCATGGCGCATGCATCATTGACGGCGGCGGAGCCGGCGGATGGCGCTGTCGTCCAGGCGGCACCGCAGCGTTTCACCCTTTCCTTCAGCGAACCGGTGTCGCCGCTTGCCATTACGCTCGTCAGGCCGGATGGGCAGTCGGTAAGCCTGGATAGCTTCGTGCTGCGGGACCGGACGCTGGAGATCGAGCCGCCGAAGACGCTTGTGCCGGGAACCTACGTCTTGTCCTGGCGGGTGGTTTCGGAGGACGGGCATCCGGTGGCCGGATCGGCGGTCTTTTCCATCGGCGCGCCGAGCAGCACCGCTCCTGCGGTCACCGAGGTTGACGACTGGCCGGTGAGGATAGCGCTGTGGTTCGCCAAGGTGGCGCTTTATGCCGGGCTTTTCTTCGGCATAGGCGGTGTCTTCGCCTCGTTCTGGTTCTTCCGAGGCAGTGACCGGGGAAGGGCGTGGTCCCACCTCATGCTTGGTTGCGGCCTTGCAGGCACGCTTCTTTCCGCCGGTCTGCAAGGTCTCGATGCCCTGGGGGCGCCGCTTTCCCGCTTCTTCGATGGCGCTGTCTGGAGCGCCGGACTGAATACGAGTTTCGGCCGTACCGTCATCGTCATGACGGCGGCCATCCTGCTGGCGGCGCTGGCCGTTGCTCCGCGAATGAAACGCTGGGGGCATTGGCTCGCTTGCGCTACGCTTCTTGCTGGCGCCGGGGCGCTCGCGCTCAGCGGCCACGCCAGTGCCGCCCCGCCGCAATGGTTGACGCGGCCTTCTGTTTTTCTGCATGCGGCCACCATCGCGATCTGGATCGGCGCCTTGTTGCCGCTCGCAGTAGCCATGCGCAGCGGTGGGCCGGAGGCGGAAGAGGCTCTTCGGCTCTTCTCGCGCTTCATCCCGTATGCCGTTGCCGTGCTGGTCCTCGCGGGCCTTGTCCTGGCCGTCATCCAGGTGGAGCATCCCGCCGCCCTTGTCGAAACGGCTTACGGCAATGTCCTGCTGGCGAAGACCGGTCTTCTGCTTGTCCTTTTCGCCCTGGTCGCCGTCAATCGCTGGCTGCTGACAAAGCCGGTGCTGGTCGGCGAAACCACCGCCATCCGGCGCCTTTCGCGTGCCATCGTCGTCGAAACCGTTCTGGTCCTGGCGATTTTTGCCGTTGCCGCCACCTGGCGCTTCACGCCGCCGCCGCGTGCCCTGGCAATTGCCGCCGCGCAGCCGGCGTCGATCCACATCCATACCGACAAGGCCATGGCGGAAGTGACGATCAGTCCGGGCCGGACGGGGCCGGTCACCGTCTCGGCCGTCATCATGACCACCGATTTCGGTGCGCTCGATGCCAGGGAGGTGGCTTTTGTCTTCTTCAACCCGGCGGCTGGCGTGGAGCCGATCCGGCGCAAGGCGTTCAAGCCGGGCGACGGGACATGGCAGGTCGATGGCCTGGTCCTGCCTTTGCCGGGCACCTGGACAGTTCGCCTCGACGTGCTGATCAGCGATTATGAATTGGCCCGGCTGCAGGGCGAATTGGCGATCCGGCCATGATCTGAACGGACATTTTCGCCGCCGGCCTCACGCCGAAGTGAAACTCTTTGAAGTTTTTTGCCTTTTCCATGCCGTGGCGGTCATGCAGTCTCCGGCAATGTGACAAGGGGTGTGTTGATGACGAGAGGTTTCTTGCGTAAGCGCGCCGTGCTGGCGCTGTTCGGTTTGGCTGTCGCCGGCGAGGCGGCGGCGGAAAGCATCAATGCCGGTGATCGGGATTATGCGGAAACCGTTCCTTTCGACGCCCGCACGGTGGCGGAGTTCGATACGCCATGGGCGATTGCCTTCCTTCCCGATGGGCGCATGCTGATCACCGAGAAGCCAGGCCGGATCTTTCTCGTTTCTCCTTCCGGGCGCAAGACGGAGGTCGATGGCGTACCCGAAGTCGCGGCTTCGGGGCAGAACGGCCTGCTGGACATCGCCGTTGCGCCAACGTTTGCCGAGGACCGAACGGTCTACTTCACCTTTTCCGAGCCGGGTTCGGGCGGCAACAGTCTTGCGTTGGCCCGGGCTAGGCTGGCGATATCGGGACCTTCGGCCGCGTTTGAAGATCTTGCGGTCATATGGCGCCAGACCCCGAGGGGCCGTGGCGGTCAGCCCGGCGGCATCATCGCGTTTGCACCGGACGGGCAACATCTTTTCCTGACCGCGGGCGACCGCATGCGGCCGAAGACGGCGCAGGATCCGGAACAGGCGCTCGGCAAGGTCTTGCGCCTCAATCTCGACGGTTCGACACCCCAGGATAACCCCTTGGCATCGGCGGGCGGCGTGCAGGCGCAGACCTGGACGAGCGGCCACCGAAACCCCTACGGGTTGGCCTTCGCCCCGGACGGAAAGCTTTGGCTGCACGAGATGGGGCCGCGCGGCGGTGACGAACTCAACCTCGTCGTTGCCGGGCAGAATTATGGCTGGCCGCTTGTGTCGAACGGTGACAATTACAGCGGTGCCCGCATTCCCCGTCATTCGACGCGGCCGGAATTCACGCCGCCAGCCTTGTATTGGAACCCGGTGATCGCGCCGGCGGGGCTTGTTTTCTACAATGGCGACCTGTTCTCGCCGTGGCGCGGTTCTGCCCTGATCGGCGGCCTTGCTGCGACGGCACTGGTACGCGTCACCTTCGATGCCGATGGCAAGGCCGATGAGGCGGAACGCTGGAACATGGATGCGCGCATCCGCGATGTCGCGGTGGCGCCGGACGGTTCGGTCTGGGTCATCGAGGATGACAATCCCGGCCGGCTCAGGCGCCTGACGCCGAACGCCGCCTCCAATTGACGGCCGTTCGCCGGCGGGACAGGCGATTTCAGTCGAAGCGCCCGTCGCTCGCTTTTTGCCAACGCGCGAAGGCGGTGGGCAGCTTGCCGGTCGGGGCGAAATCGCGTTGCTGCAGCCAGCCTGGCACGATGTCCGTGGAGCGCACCAGTTTCATGACGCGATCGGGATGAATGCCGAGCCCGAGCACCGAGAACGGCCGCAACAGCTTTGCCGCTGCCGTCACCACGAAGCGTGGCAGCAGGAAGGTCTTCACGCCGCCGAACTGGCCGCCTTTCATGGTTTCGACGATCTGCTCCAGCGTATAGCGGTCCGGATAGCAGCCGTTGAACAGGATGTATTGCTCGTCGAGACTGCGCGCGTAAAAAATGGCTTCGAGCAGGTCATCGACGTAAAAGCACGCCTTGATCGTGTCTTTCCGGCCGGGATAAACGAAGAAACCCTTCTTCATCAGCTTGGCAAGCCGGGTGAAATTGCCGCCCTCGCCGGGTCCGAAGATCACGGCGGGACGGGCGATGATCAGCCTGCGGGCGGCGTCCTCCTGCATCCACGAGCGGTGAATGCCTTCCGCCAGCCATTTCGACCAGCCATAGGCGGATTCGGGCGCCGGCGGGGAGGCTTCGGATTTCGTTTCTTCACCCGGGCCGTAGACGGAGATCGAGCTGGTGAAGACGATTTTGGTAATGCCGCGCCGGCGGGCGAAGGCCGTGATCTGGGTCGCGCCGGCGATGTTGGTGTCGTAATATTCGGGATCCGGGTGGCCGGGGGTCACGTGAACGGCGGCGAGATTGAAGATGGTGTCGATACCGCCATCGATTTCAAGCCCGCTCAGGTCGCGCACATCCGCCTGGATATAGGTGACCCCATTGAGCCTTTGCCGCGGCGGACGTCGATCGACGCCAACCAGCGGCGTCACGCCATCGGCTTTCAGACGTTGCAGGAGGTGGCTGCCGATAAAGCCGCTACTGCCGAAAACTATCGCTCCGGTCGTCATTGGTGTCAGCGGACCTCATGATCGGTGGAAACTGCAGGATCGCCTTGAAATCGCCGACCGCAGCCTGGATAGATGAAAACGCGCCTCGTGGCACGGCACTAAGGCAAGCTTTACAAGTATCCCATTAAAAAGCCCTGAATATCGATGGGGAGGCTGAGAAATTACCTCATTTCAATGGGCTGATCTTGGCTTCGAGACATTGTTTTCATTCTGATCTTCGTGCCACCGGCAACGGCGGCCGCTGCCGTAAAGCCTCGTTAACACATTTTGAACTATAATCGCCGCCGATCAAGGCGTGGAAAATCGGCTGGATTTCCAGGTTTTCGCGACCGTCCGTCCGGGGCAAAAGCTTACCCCAAAGCAATTTGAGATAACGGTTCCCCATGGCGCTCAGCGGAAAAGAAGAGAAGAATGGATTCGGCACCGAAAGCGGTCCGGATTCGATCGAGCTGTTTCGTATCCTGGCGCTCCTGCGCGCCAACATGGTCACGATCGTCGCCTTCTGCATCGTCTTCGCGATTGCGGCAGCCGGCGCATCATTGTTGATTCCGAATTATTACGTGGCGACGACGCAGGTGCTGCTGGATCCGGAAGGGTCGCGGGTGATCGAAAGCGATCTCGCCGTACCCAATCGCGCCGCCGATGCCCATGCCCTGAACCAGCAGTACATCATCACCTCGAGCCGGGTCCTGGCGCGGGTGGTCGAGGATGAAAAACTCTTCGACGATCCCAAATTCGGCGCCGCCTCGCCCTATTACGATGACAAGGAGCAACGGTCGAAACTCGCCTTGGACAAGCTGAGAAAGGCGATCCGTGCCGAACTCAGCAAGTCGAGTTTTGTCGTGACCCTTTCGGTGACCGCCGACGATCCCGACAAGGCGGCCCGGATCGCCAATGCGATCACGGCGACCTATGGCCAGGTGCGGGTCGAGATGAATTCCGGCGTAGTGCGCAAGGCGAGCGACGGCCTGGCAGCGCAGCTGAGCGCCCTGCAGAAGGCCGTCGAGGATGCCGACCGCGCGGTTCAGGACTATAAGGCATCGAACAACCTTCTCGATATCGAAGGCCGGCCGGGCCTCGAAAAGCAGATCGGCGAGATCAATACGGAAGTTTCCAAGCTGCTGGCGTCGATCGCCGACAATGAGGCTCTGGTCAGCGAGCTGAAACGTGCCCAACAGGATCGCGAACATTTCCGCAGCGTTTCGGACATCTATCTGACGCCGGCGATCATCCTCCTGCGTGACCGGTATTATGAGGCTTTGCAAGAGCAGACGGTGCTCGCCGCCTCGCTCGGCAACCGTCATCCGTCGTTCCTCGCGGCACAAATGCGCACACAGGCGCAGGCCCGGAATTTTGACGAACAGCTGAGAAGCTTTGCAACATCGACGGCGCGCAATGGCGAAAAGCTCAAGGCCCAACTCGCGCTGCTGCAGTCGAATGCCGATTCGCTCAAGGGTCGCCTCAACGGCGACGACCAGTCGATGGTGCGCCTGCGGGAACTGGAGCGTAAACTCGACAGCGACCGGCTTGTCTACGAAGCGTTCCTGTTGAGAACGCGGCAGCTCTCGGAACAGGAAAGCACCACCAGCGAGAACCCGCAGATCATTTCGACGGCACAGCCGCCGCTGCGCAAGGCAGGTCCGCCCCGCGCCCTGCTGACGATCGGTGGCGCCTTGTTCGGTCTCATCCTCGGCGGCGGTTTTGTCATTCTGCGCGATCAGTTTTCGCATATGCCGAAGACGGCG
Source organism: Rhizobium sp. LjRoot30 (assembly GCF_964253915.1). Classification (NCBI taxonomy): domain Bacteria; kingdom Pseudomonadati; phylum Pseudomonadota; class Alphaproteobacteria; order Hyphomicrobiales; family Rhizobiaceae; genus Rhizobium; species Rhizobium sp. LjRoot30. The sequence goes on from NZ_CAXUSG020000002.1 coordinate 76,169, forward strand.
CCGCGGTCGCGTGTCGTGGAGACGGAAAAGCTGACGCGTCCGAAGACGACGCGCACGGCCGGCTCCCGCTTCTTTTCGCGGAGGAAGGACGAGATCGAGGTGCCGAGCGGCGGCAGCGAGCAGCGTGCGGTCAATCTTCTCGCCGGAGACGAGGCCGCTTATGCCGATCTGGCACGCAGCCTCTTGGGATTGGGGCCGGCGGGCGGCAATTATTGTGCGCTGGTGGTCTCGGCAGGCACGGCCAGCCTCTCGGAAAACATTGCGTTCAATCTCGCTTTCGCAGCGACCCAGCTTGGTTGCCACGTGCTTCTCGTCGATGCGGCGATCTCCGATCCGGTGCTGAGCCGCGCCCTGGATCTGGAAAAGCACGAGGGCCTGTCCGGCGCCATGGCGATGGAGCACATCGACGGCTCGTCGCTTGTCACTTTCGATTTCGAGCCGCGCCTGACCTTCCTGCCGGCCGGCAAGCAGGGGATGGCAGCCCCTGCGAGAGGGGCAAGGGCCACGACGCTGTCAAACTGGCTGCTCGAAGCAAATTGCCGCTACGACCTGGTGATCGTCGATGGTGGCGTCGCAACGGGTTCGGGTGCTCCGCGGCAGGTCGAGGCTGCGGCCAGCCAGGTGATCATGTTCAAGCACAACGACGACGGCAAGAGCGCCGGCGGTGCCCTGACCGCGCTTTTGAAGCGTGGACTGGCACCGGTGCGCATGGTCAGCATGAACCAGGCCGGCGCCCATTTTGTTGGCGGCAATGCATCCTGATGCGCTGACGTTCCGATGAACTCGCGATCATCGTCCACGACGGAACAACAAGGTATGCGCGCCTTCAAGAACATGAGCATTCCGGTCAATCTGGCATTGCGCGGCCTGGCGCTGGCGCTGCGTTTTGCGTTGTCCTTCTACATCGTAAAATTTCTCGGCCTGGAAGCGGCTGGGATATACGGGCTGACGCTGGGTGTCATCAGTTCGGCGCCGGCGATACTCGGCTGGGGGCTGAACTATTTCGTTTCCCGCGACATCATCGGTACGAGTAAGGAAAGCGCCGGCGTCGAGATCCGGAACCGCCTGATCGTCACCACGATCACCCTGGCGGCCGTGACAGCATTATGCCTGGTTTGCGTGCTGGTGGCGGACTACCCGGTTCGCCTGCTTTTCGTGCTGGTGGTGCTGATCGTCTGGATGGAGACCTATGCTTGTGACGTGCATGCCCCGCTGATCTCGCTGGAAATGCCCGTTCTCGCCAATGTCCTCTTCTTCATCCGCTCGTCGCTGTGGATTCCGTTCATTATTGGCGCGGGTGTCATCTACCCGCAGACGCGTGCCCTCGAGATCATGTACACCGCGTGGGCGGTCAGTTACGTCCTGATGGCGCTGGTGTTCTGGCGCGCCGTCAGCGGCTGGCCGATTGCGGCGATCATCCGAAAGCCGATCCGGCTCGACTGGCTCACGCAACGGCTCAGATCCTCCTGGCCGATCTACATCAGCGACTTGAGCAATGTCGGCTTCGTCTACATCGACCGATATCTCGTTTCCTTCTATCTCGGCCTGACATTGACCGGCGTCTATACCTTCTACTGGTCGCTCACCAACGCGGTGCAGACGCTGTTGCTGACGGCCGTGGTGCAGGTATCCCTTCCCAAGCTGTTCAAGGCGCACGCCCAGGATGAGATGGGCGAGTGGCGGGACGTCATGCGCATGCAATTCCTGAAAATCGCCGTGCTGTCGGTCGTTTTCGGTGCCGGCATGCTGTTTGCCAGCGAAATCCTGTTCCGGGTGATGGGCATGTCGGAGCTTGGAGAGCACCGCTCCGTCTTCATCCTGCTGCTTCTCGCTTCAATCACCCGGTCGTGCGGCGATCTCCTGAGCGTCGGGCTGACAAGCCTCAGAAAAGACCGCTATTTCGTCTTCCTCAATCTTTTCAGTGTTTTCATGTCCGTCGTCATGGTCACTGCGCTGGTGCCTTTCTTCGGGCTGGTCGGCGCTGGAATAGCGGCCTTGACCACAGCCATTGCCGTTGCCGTCGTCGGCGCCTTCAGCGTCATTGCGCATTCGAGGTCGAAGCCCAGATGATCCGTCGATTCCTGAAGAAATATTACAACATCGGCATGAACAGCCTCCCGCCGCGGCTCGCCACCCATCTGCAGTTCCTGCGATATCACGGACGGCTGGCGCGGCTTAAAAATCCGAAGACGCTGAACGATCATCTGGCGGCCCGTAAGCTGGCCTGGACGCCCGCGGACATGCGGCCGGTGATCCGCAGCGACAAGATCGCGGTGAAGGATTTTGTCACGGCCGCGCTCGGGCCGGGCTGGGTGGCGCCGATCCTCTGGCAAGGCTCCGACCTTGCGGATTGCCTGCCGCTACCCTTTCCTTATGTCATCAAGATGAACCACGGCTCCGAACGCAATATCTTTGTCTTCGCAGAGAAGGATCTCGTCGGCGCGCGCGAGATGTGTGCCGAATGGTTGAAGAGGCGGACGCCGCGCCGGCTGGCCGAAGAGTGGTACAACCATATCGAGCCGCGCATTTTCATCGAGCCGTTCTTCGGACTGGATGGCCAGGCGCCTGTCGACTACAAGTTCTTCTGCTTCGGAGACCAGATTCCCTGCATCCAGGTGGACACCAACCGGTTTGGCGATCACAAGCGCTGCTTCTATGATGCCAGCTGGAAGAAGCTGGACTTCGGCCACTATTATCCGCTGGAAACGGCCGATTTGCCGCGTCCGAAACACCTCGATGCCATGCTGGATGCAGCACGGACGCTGGTCAAAGGCTTCGAATTCGTGCGCATCGATTTCTACGATCTGCCCACCGGCGCGCTGTTTGGCGAGATGACATTTTGCCCGACCTCCGGCTTCGGGGCATTCCGGCCGCCGGAGATCGACGACTGGCTCGGTGTCTTCTGGAAAAAGGCGCAAAGTGAAACGGCTGGCGTCAACCAGGCATGAAACAGAAGAGTGATCCATGTCCAATTTGTCCTGGCTGATCTTGATATTGGGGTGGCAGATATTCGCCCTGTATTACATTTCATCCTTCTTCAAATGGGGCGTTCTCACGTTCGCATCGTTCTTCTGGATCCGCTATAATGTCCTGCTGATCCTCGTCATGCCGGTCTTTGCCGGTTCCAGCCGGAACATGGATGCCGTAGGCACGGCGATCTTCGGCATCCGGGAGCATATCGACCAGGCTTTTTACCTTTCCATTCTGGGCGTCGTCTTCACCATCGTCGGCATGGCGCTTGCCAGTCTGACATCCGGCAACAGCGTGGTCTTCACCTTCATCGAAAAGGGGTTTGCGTTCTGGCAGACCCGGATGGGCGCATGGATTTCGCTGACGGTGCTGATCGTCGCGACCCTCGGCATCATCGCGATCGGCGTTCGTCCGTTCCAGGGGCGGCAACTGTCGTTCGAGGAGACATCGCTGCGCCCGGCCATCAACCTCTATACGGTCGTCCTGCGCACGCTTGCGCTGAGCATCATCGTCTATGGTTTTGCCCACAGTCGCTATTTTCTCGTCGCGGGGTTTCTGGCCTCGATGCTCGGGCTGTTGATCGGCACGCGTGGCGCCAGCATCGAGATCCTGTTTACGTTCGCGATCTGCCTGGTGATTGCCTATCGCTACAAGAACCTCGTTGCCTTCGGCGTCTATTGCGTCGCCTTCATAATGGCCGCTATCGTGATCGGCATGCTGCGGTCGGAGGGCGCGTCCGCTGACGGGGCCTTTGCCGATATCGGCACGGTGCTTTCCTACCAGCTGCTCTTCGGCAACAATTTTTCCGATTTTCGCGACTATGCGTGGATCCTCAGCGGATTCAACGGCGAGTTCTACAACGGCATGACCTATCTTGCCGGCTACATGGCGCTGGTACCGACATTCATCAGCGAGTTCCGTTATGAATACGGCATTGGCCGCGTCACCTCGATGCTGGCCGGCCTCGATCCCGATTTTCACGGTGGCCTGCGCCCGACCATGTTCGGCGAGGCCTATCTCAATTTCGGCATCGCCGGCGTTGTCGCGATTGCGACGTTCTTCGGTTTCTACCTGGGAAAGATCCACATGTGGGTGCACCGCGACCTGCAACCGAATGCCGCCGGCTTGTTGAGGGTATTGTGCGGTTTTACCGCCTTCACCATCCTCCTGTCGATCATTTCCACGCCGGGCTTTTATTACGTCTACATCGTTGTCGCCTGGCTGACCGGGGGTATCGTGCTTTCCAAGCTATTGCAGCGATAACTTGAATATCTCCGTACTTCCGAACCGAAGTTTACGGTTCGCCAGCATCGAACCCGCGGATAACTTAAACAAAAATCCATATCTCCATCTATAGTGTTCGTGCCGATCGGTCCGGTCGCCCCGTCATCCTGCGTAAAAGAGTTCATGATTGAGTTGTCCGACATCGCTATGAATGGCAGGGTTCTGCGGGTTCAGTCGAATGGCCAGCGCCGTGTCGCGGAGGAAATCCTCGCAAGGCTGCCGGAGCTGAAGGTCATCCATCCGGGCCGCTCAATGGTCTCCGGCATCGGCGGACATTTCTGGGAACAGGCGATCCTGCCGCTGAAGACAATGGGCCGCCCCTTGTGGAGCCCATCGACCAGCGGCCCGGTCTTTCATCCCAATCATGTCGTGACGATCCACGACATCGCCTTCGTCGATGGACCACAGTGGTTTTCGCCCAGCTTCGCCCGGCTCTACGACACCATTGTCGGCCGGCTGGTCAAATCCGCCAGGCATATTGTGTCGGTTTCCGATTTTACCCGAGAGCGATTGATCGCTCACTACGGCGCTGCGCCCGACAGGGTGACAACCGTGCATTCGGGACGGACGCTGGCTTTCGAACCGGCTTCGGCAACACGGATCGACGAGGTTCTCGACGGTTTCGGATTGAGCGGCAAACCATTTCTCATCGCTTTCGAGGGGACGGATCCCCGCAAGAACACGGCGGCGATCCACGAAGCATGGGGCAAGCTGTCATCCGCCAATTTCGACGGGGCATTGGTCCTCTTCGGCCGGGCGGCAAACCCGAAGGTTTTTTCTGCTGTAGCCGGCACTGCCGGGGGCGCCGGTATCGTCCGCGTCGGCGCCGTTGCGGACGAAACGCTGGCGTGCCTGTTCAGCGCCGCACGGGGTTTCGTTTTTCCATCGCTGTATGAAGGTTTTGGCCTGCCGGTGATCGAGGCAGCGGCTTGCGGTTGCCGCATCCTGTCGTCGAATGTTACCTCGCTGCCGGAAGTGAGCCCGCCCGATAGCCTGTTCGTCGATCCCTCCAGCGTGTCCGAAATCGTGGCGGGAATGCGGCACCTGCTGGAGACGGACGACACACCCGAGGCACGGTCGGCGCGGATGGCTTTTGCACGGCACTTCGACTGGAACCGGACGGCGCAGAGCTATGCGGAGATCTTCAAAAAGGTCTTTACCTGATGGCCTCCGATGCCGGTTGGGGCAAACGGATGAAGGACGGCGATCCACGAATCATCTTATGGTTGACTGTAGGTTGCGGCGAAGGAATCGGTGGCAAGGAAGTAAGGCATCGATGAAAATCTGCATGGTATGCCAGACATTTTCGCCACAGGAGGAGGGCGGGGCCGAAATTTCGGCCAGAATGGGCGCCATCGAGCTTTCCCGCCGGCATGACGTGACCGTTCTTTCCCTGGGTGAACTTAAAAATCCGATGGCTCCCCTGGGGGAAACCAGGCATGCCAGTGGCTTCAGAGTGGTCCGGATTCCCTGGAGCAATTCCTACCTGCCCGGTCCGACCCACCCCCCGGTCTCCCGACCCAAACGCATCTTGTGGCACCTGCGCAATGCCGAGGGAGCGATCGCCGTCAAGGACGTTGTCGCCTTCTTCGAGCGGGAGCGTTTCGACATCATCTACGCCCAGAGTTTCGCCCGCATGCAGCCGGCGATCTACCAGGCAGCGAGACAACTGAAGCTGCCCCTGTGCGTTCACCTGCGCGACTACGCCCTCATGTGCCCTCGCACGAGCATGTACAGGCGCGGCGGCAATTGCCGAAAGCCTTGCCTGGATTGTCGCATCCTGACGATCAAGGCGAAATGCGGCGATGGCGAGGGCATCACGGCAATTTCGGTCAGCGATGCGGTACGGCAGACATTTCGACGCCACAACGTGCTGGCCAAGGCGCAGTGGCACACGCTGCACAACACCAATACCAGCCTGCAGCACTTCAACCGTGACATCGTTGGCCGGACCAGATACGTTTCTTCGGAATTCACGCTGGGCTATCTCGGATCGCTGACGGAAGAAAAAGGCATCGCCGATCTGATCAGGGCGTTCAAGAGCATTTCCGGCAACGGCAAGGCACGGCTGCTTGTGGCGGGCAGGGGACGGGCGGACTACACGTCCTTTCTGCAGGATCTGGCGAAGGGATGCGCTGTCGAATTCCTGGGATATGTTCCCTCCGATGTCATCTATGCGCGTGCCGATGCCATTGTCCTGCCATCCAGGTGGCATGAGCCACAGGCCCGCATTCTCGTCGAGGCGGCGGTCTATGGTGTGCCGGTCATCGGCACGACGATGGGCGGCACGCCGGAGATCCTTTCGCAGCACCGGACCGGCTGGTGTTATGACCCGCACGGCCAGGGCAATCTCGTCCGCCTGCTCCGCCAGGCCTTGGCCATGGGGCCGGAGCGATGGTGGCAGGAACGGGACCTGAATTTTCCGGGGATTGCAGCATTCAAGGGCACTGCGGAAGCATCCGGCTATTATGACCGGTTGGAGGAAATATTGCAGAGTGCGGCCGGCTGAAGACATTTTCGGTTCGGTGCGTCCGATGGATCTGGCTGCGTGACCGGAATCGGGTGGCAGCAGGCCGAATTTCGGACCAGGATCGAAGCCGCTTGCAAAATTGCCTTGGATATTGAGCGTCAGGACATGCCGAGATGACCCGTTTCTACAAGATCATTGCCTCGCCGGTCGGCGCATTGACGCTTGTTGCTGGCGAGAGCGGGCTGATGGCGGTGTTGTGGGAAAACGACAAGCCGGAACGGGTTCATGTCGGAGCCGTGGTCGAGGATGCACGGCATCCGACGCTTCTGGAAACCGCGCGACAGCTCGGCGAATATTTCGAAGGCAAGAGGACGATGTTCGAACTTGCGCTCGATTTTGTCGGCACGCCGTTCCAGCGCCAGGTCTGGACAGCCCTTCTGGACATTCCCTACGGCGAGACACGATCCTATGGCCAGCTTGCCGAAACGCTTGGCCGTCCGGCCGCGGCACGCGCGGTGGGGGCGGCGAACGGCCGTAATCCGATTTCGATCATCACGCCGTGCCACCGCCTGGTCGGCGCCAACGGTGACCTGACGGGTTTCGCCGGCGGGCTGGACAACAAGCGGTTTCTGCTCTCGCTCGAAGCGGCGGCGGGCCAGGCGACGACCTGATTTTTCGGCGAATTGGCAACGTGGCGGGGACGGTCCGATCATCGGCGCCAGGGTTCCGTCGGCCTTCACTTTACTTCCCTGTTCAACGGCATTCCACGCTGCCCATCCGGCTTGCATGGCCAGATCGGCGACATTTCCGTCGGCTGTGGTCTGCCCTGTGAAATGTTGAATTTGTGCGTATTGACAATTTCCACAAAACCAACATAAATCCACATAAGTGGAGAAAACGGTCGTGGATTTTTCGGTTCTTTCGCTCAGGTCGGCAATCGCTTCCGGCAGCCTCACATCCGAGGCCCTGGTGCAGGAGAGTTTGGCGCGCATCAAGCGATTGAACCCCACTGTCAATGCTTTCAGCCAGGTCTACGAAGAGCAGGCGCTGCAGGAGGCGAGGGCTTGTGACCGGGAGGCGGCGAAAGGTCGTTTTCGTGGCCCGCTTCACGGCATTCCCATGGGGGTCAAGGACCTCTTTTTCACGGCGGGGCGCCTGTGCCAGCGCGGGTCCGCCGCCTATGCAGATTTCGCTCCCAAGGCGACGGCGCCGATCGTCCAGCGGATGGTCGATGCCGGTTCTATCATGATCGGCAAGACGACCACCACGGAGATGGGCTGGTCGGGTTCCGGCAATTCGGAATTCTACGGGCCGACGCGCAATCCGTGGAACCCCGCTTTGACCAGTGGCGGTTCGAGTTCCGGTTCTGCCGCCGCGCTTGCGGCGCGCATGGTGCCCTTCACGCTCGGTTCGGATGGCGGCGGCTCGGTGCGCATTCCCGCTGCCTTCTGTGGCATCTTCGCCATGAAGGCGTCTTTGGGCCGCGTGCCGGCCTGGCCCTGGAGTGCGACGGAAATGCTGTCGCATGCCGGCCCGATGAGCATTTCCGCCCGCGACAGCGCGCTTCTGTTCAACCTCGTCAAGGGACCGGATCCGCGAGATCACCAGTCGCTTCCCGATGATGGAGCCGATTATACGGCAACAGACCTGCCGAAATCCCTGCGTATCGCCTTCGCGCCGAGCCTCTTCGGCTTCGAGGTGGCGCCCGAGATCGACCGTGTCGTGCGCGATGCGGTGGAGGTTCTTGCAAGCGCGCTCGCTCTGGACATTCGCCCGGTGTCGCCTGGTTGGTCCGATCCGATCGGCATTTTCGAAACCTTGTGGGTTGCTGGCCGTGGTGTCGCCTACGGCGCGCAGGCGGATCTTTCCAATTTCGGCAGCGGTTTCCGCGGGCTGGTGGAGGCCTCGGCGCAATACGATCTCGCCGCCTATCTTGCGGCGGTCAAGGCGCGGGCGGAGTTCGCCGGCAGCATTCATGCGCTGTTCGAAGACATCGACCTGCTGCTTTTGCCGACGGTGCCCGTCGAGCCGTTCGCCGCCGATCGCGAAGCGCCGGAGGGGTTCAAGTCTTCCTCCGACGTGCTCGCCTGGACCGGCTGGACGCCCTTTACCTATCCCTTCAACCTGTCGGGCAATCCGGCGGCGTCGCTGCCCTGCGGCCTGACGAAGAACGGTCTTCCGGTCGGCCTGCAGGTCGTTGGCCGCCGCCATGCCGATGCGCTTGTGATGGCGTTCTGCCAGCAGGCCGAAAACCACATTTTCAACAATAAAATACCTCCGCTTGCCGATGCTGGTGGCAAAGCGGAGTGGGGAACACCCAGCAACCCAACTGCGGAGATAACGTCATGGAATTCAACAGGAGAGCATTCTTAAAAAGTTCGGCGCTTGCCGGCGTTGCCGTCGGCCTGCCGGTCCTCAATACCGCGTTCTTCGTCAATCCGGCCCATGCCGCCGATGGCAAGGTCCTCAACTTCATGTCGGCGGAAAACCTGACCGGCAACTGGGACCCGTCGTCCCACACCACGCTTGCCCAGATCAATCTGGAAAGCTTCGTCTTCGGCTATCTCACCCGTGCGCCCATGCGGCCGGACAATCCGGACGAACTGGTGATGGAACTGGCAACCGAGATGAAGCTCATCGACGAGCACACGCTCGAGTTCAAGCTGCGGGAAGGCGTCACCTTCCATGACGGCAAGCCGTTTACCGCGGAAGACGTCAAGGCGACTTTCGAATATGCCAGCCAGCCCGACCGGCCGGCAGCCTGGTACCCCGGCACCTGCGAGGTCGAGGTGGTCAGCGACCACGTCGCCCGCATCAAGACCGACAAGGGCGGTTACCCCGCCAGCCTCTTCTGGTTCCTCTCGGCCTTCCTGCCGATCATGTCGGCCAAGGATGTCGCCGATCCAAAAACGCTGTCGGCGCGGCCGAACGGCACCGGCGCCTTCAAGTTCGTGCGTCAGGATGGCAATACCACGGTGCTCGAAGCCTTCGACGGTTTCTACCTCGGCAAACCGGCCATTCCCGGCATCAACTTCAATTTCGTCGGCGACGCCACGACGCGGACGCTCGCCCTGCTGAACGGCGAAGCCGACCTGATCGAGCGCCTGGAGGCCGAACAGGTCCAGTCCATCGAGGAGGCCGGCGGCTTCAAGCTGAACAAGGCGGTCTCGGTCGAAAACAAGTATCTGTGGTTCCGCTGCTCCAAGGCGCCGTTCAACGATCCGCGCCTGCGCAAGGCGGCAGCCCACGCCATCGACCGCACCGTGCTGCTCGACATCCTCGGCGTCTCTGGCCACGCGTCGAAGGCGTGGATCTCGCCGGTGAAATTCGGTTACGTCGATACGCCGAACTATCCGGAGTTCAATCCGGAAGAATGCCAGCGGCTGCTGGCGGAAGCCGGTTTCCCCAAGGGCGAAGGCCTGCCGGAACTGGAATACATCACCTCGGTCGGTTTCTATCCGAAGACGAAGGAATATGGCGAGGTCATCGCCGCCATGCTGCAGGAACAGGGTTTCCCGGTGAAACTCAACGTCATGGAAGTCGCGGCCTGGAACGAGCGGCTCTACGACCGGCCGGGCGGCGGGCCGGGCCACATGATCGACTGCGGCTGGTCGACGGGTTCGCCTGAGCCGGACCTCGTGCTGCGCACCCACTTCCACTCCAGCTCGAAACGCATCTGCGGCATCGAAGACAAGGATCTCGACGCGGTGCTGGACAAGGAGCGCAATACGCTCGATCCTGCAGAGCGCAAGGCGGTGATCCAGAACGAGGTCATGCCGATGCTGGCCGAGAAGGTGCCGTCGCTGTCGCTGTTCACCTCGGTGTTCATCCACGCGATGCGCAACGGCCTTGATGGCATGTACTTCTATCCGAACGGCATGATGGACGCCAACAAGGCAACCCTGGCCTGATGGCTCATTGCGGCCGCCGGAAGACGGCGGCCGCATCGGTTCCAGTCGGCATAAGGGGAGATGGATGTTCGTCCTATCGTTTTTGCTGAGACGGCTCCTGCAGGGGAGCCTGATCATCCTGCTCGTTACCTTCATCATCTTCACGCTGCTGCGGGTGGTGCCGGGCGATCCGGCGCGCCTGATCGTCGGCGGCATGGCGCCCGACGAGGTGGTCGCCATGAAGGCGAAGGAACTCGGCCTCGACCGGCCGATCCCGATCCAGTTCGTCTCCTATCTCGGCACGCTGGCGACCGGCGATCTCGGCACGTCCTTCGTCCGGCCGAAAAGCGGTGCCAGCCTCGGCGGCGCGGCCTTCGACGACCAGACCCGCGAGGAGCGCGCCAAGGTGCTCGACCTCATCCTCGCCACCCTGCCGATGACGCTGCAGCTGGCCGTGGTGGCGCTGGTCATCGCCCTGCTGGTCGCCGTGCCGCTTGGCACCGCCGGCGGCCTTTATCCCGGCCGCTGGCCCGACAAGCTGGCGCTCGCCTTGGGGTCGCTGTGCGTCTCGACGCCGAATTTCTGGCTCGGCATCGTGCTGACGCTGTTTCTTTCGGTGAAGCTGAAATTCCTGCCGGCCATCGGCTACAAGGGTTTTAGCTACACCATCCTGCCGGCCATCGTGCTGGCGGTGGAGATCGTGCCGTTCATCCTGCGCACGCTGACCGTTTCCGTGGCGCAGGTGATGCGCGAGGAATTCATCCAGCTGGCGCCGATCCGGGGCCTCAGCCGCAGCCGGACGATCTTTTCGCATGCGCTCGGCAATTCGGCGATCCCGCTGATCAACCTGCTCGGCGTCCAGCTCGGCATGTTGCTCGGCGGCGTGCTCGTCATCGAATTCATCTTCGATTATCCCGGCCTCGGGCTGCTCACCATCAACGCCGTGCTGCAGCGCGACTTTCCGCTGATCCAGGGCATAGCCATTTTCATTTCCGTCATGTTCGTGGTGATCAACATCCTGGTGGACCTGATCGCGATGACCATCGATCCGCGACTGGAGTACTGACGTGACCGATATCGTCCGCGAAAACGCCGTTCCGCCAACCGCCGCCAGGCGCGGCGCCACGCCGACACAGCGCATGCTGCAGATCGCCTTTGCCCGCACGGATTTCCGCATCGGCCTGATCGGATTTGGCCTGCTGGTCGGGCTGGCGATCCTGCTTCCGCTGGTCAGCTCGATCGACCCGGTCAAGATCGCTTACACCTCCAAGCTCCTGCCGCCCTTCCCGGCGGAGGGCTGGAAATGGCCCTACCTGCTCGGCACCGACCAACTCGGCCGCGACGTGCTGATGCGCTGTCTCGTCGGCTTGCGCTATTCGTTGCTGATCGGCGTCACCACGGTGGTGCTGATGTTCATTGTCGGCTGCAGCCTCGGCCTTTACGCCGGCTTTCGCGGCGGCTGGGCCGATGCGGTGATCATGCGGCTGACCGACGCGCAGCTGTCGATCCCGATGATCATCCTCGCCATCACCATTCTCGGCGTCTCGCGGCCGACGGTGCCGGCGATCATCCTCGTGCTCGGCCTGTCCGGCTGGCCGCTGTATGCCCGTGTCGCCCGTTCCGTTGCGCTTGGCGAACGCAATCGCGGTTACGTGCTCGGCGAAAGGGTGCTCGGCGCCTCGGATCTGCGCATCATGCTGCTTTTCGTCGCCCCGGTCGTGTTGCCGCCGATCGCCTTCGTTGCCGTGCTGGATATCGCCCGCATGATGATCTTCGAATCCATCCTCGGTTTCCTCGGGCTGGGCGTGCAGCCGCCGACGCCGACCTTCGGCAACGTCATCGCCGATGCGCGAAAATACCTGCTCAACGCCTGGTGGATCGCCACCATGCCCGGCCTGTTCATGCTGGTTTCGCTCACCTGTCTTAATCTGATGGGCTCGGCGCTGGAGCGCGCCCGCAATGCGGTGCTGAGAGGAGAGGCGTGATGAACGATCCCATTCTCGCCGTCTCCAATCTCGGCGTCGAACTGCAACGGGCCGGCGAGGCGCGTCGGGTGGTCGACGATGTCGGCTTTTCCCTGGCACCGGGCGAAGTGCTCGGCCTCGTCGGCGAAGCGGGCTCGGGCAAATCGGTACTGGCCCGGGCGCTGGTGCGGGCGATCTCCTCGCCGCTGGACATCGTTTCGGGCAAGGTCGTTTTCGAGGGCAAGGACATTCTCTCCGCCGACCGCCGCGGCCTGATGGCGATCCGCGGCAACCGTATCGGTTTCATCGGCGCCAACCCGATGGGCTCTCTCGATCCGCGCCTGTCGATCGGCAGCCAGATCGTCGAAAAACTGCATTCGGTGAAGCCCGGCATCGGGCGTGCCGAGGCGCGGGAAAAGGTCCTCGATCTTTTCGGACGTGTCCGCATCCCGTCGCCGGCGGCGCGTTTCCACGAAGCGCCGTTCCAGTTTTCCGGCGGCATGATGCAGCGGGTGATGATCGTCGATGCCCTTGTTTCCGATCCCTCGCTGGTGATCGCCGACAACATTACCCAGCCGCTCGACGTTACCGTGGCGGCGCAGATCATTCGCCTCATCGCTGATTTGCAGCAAAGCCTGGGCACGGCCTTCCTGTTCATCTCCTCGTCGCTGCCGGTGGTGGCGCAGATCGCCGAGCGGACGCTGGTGATGCAGCGCGGCCGCATCGTCGAGGAGGGGCGGACGCAAGACCTCGCCGCCAATCCCCGGCAGGCCTACACCCGCACCCTGATCTCCCGTATTCCACCGATCTGGAAGGATGTCAGCGCGCCGGTCGCGGCCGAAGGGGAGGCGGTGTTGAAGATCGACAACGTCACCCGCACCTACCGCGTGCGCCGGCGCAACACCTTCAACAGTTTCAACGCGGTCAAGGCCGTTCGGGACGTTTCCTTCACCGTGAAAGCCCGCGAAAACTTCGGCATCGTCGGCGAAAGCGGCTGCGGAAAATCGACGCTGACGCGGCTGCTCGCCTGGCTGGAGCAGCCCGACAGCGGCCGTATCGCCTTTCTCGGCAAGGACCTGTCGCAACTGTCCTCCCGGTCGCTCACCGAATTTCGAAAGTCGTTCCAGCTGCTGCTGCAGGACCCCTACGGCTCGCTGCCGGCCAACATGCCGGTCCAGCGCATGATCGAGGAGCCGCTGCTGATCCACGGCGCCGGCAAGGCGGAGGCGGCGCTTCTGGCACAGGAGGCGATGGCCGAGGTCGGGCTGGGCATCGAACTGGCCGAGCGGCTGCCGGTGGGCTTGAGCGCCGGCCAGCGCCAGCGCATCAACATCGCCAGGGCGCTGGTGCTGAAACCGCAACTGCTGATCCTCGACGAAACGCTGTCAGCGCTCGACCAGGTGGAGCAGGCCGAACTTCTCGACCTGTTCAACCGGCTGCAGGCGACACACGGCTTTTCCTACGTGTTCATCTCGCACGACCTGGCGCTGGTGCGGCGGATGTGCCACCGCATCGCCGTGATGTATCTCGGCCGCATCGTCGAATTGGCTGACAATGCAACTCTGTTCGAGCACCCGCATCATCCCTATACGCGGGCATTGCTCAGTGCTATGCCGACCTTGGAGGACAATCGTTTTCCGCGTTCCCGCTACCTGCTGGACGGCGAGCCGCCGAGCCCGATCGAGTTGCCGCAGGGCTGTTCGTTCCGGTCCCGTTGTCCGCGCGCTCAGGGCGATTGTCAGAAGATCGACCCGCCGCTGCTCGTCGTCGACGGCGGCGGCAATGCCGCTGCATGCCTGCATATGCACGAGGCAATGCTGGAGAAGGAGACCGCCGATGTCGAGTGAAGTCCGCAAGGAGGTCATTCTGGAGCGGCTGGACCGCGACCAGCGGGTGAGTGTCCTGGAGCTTTCGGCGGAATTCGGCGTGTCCGGCGAAACGATCCGGCGCGACCTCAAGGACCTGGAGGCCGAGGGCGTCGTCCGGCGGGTGCATGGCGGCGCCATTCCGGCCGGCCGCACCGCCGATACGCCGATCACCGAACGCATCAAACTGAACGCGCTGGAAAAGGATGAGGTCGCCGGGCTGGCGCGCGGGTTGATCAACGACGACTGCGTCATCTTCCTCGATACCGGCACGACGACGCTGGCGCTGGCGAGACGGCTCATCGGCTTCAAGAAGCTCCGGCTCTACACAAATTCGCTTCGCATCGCCCAGGCCGCCTGCGAACACTTTGGTGTGCAGGTGCAGATGACGCCCGGACGGCTCAGGCCGGTGGAACAAGACCTCGTCGGCTACGACACGATCTCCTACATCCAGCAGTTCCATTTCGACATGGTGTTCATGGGGGCAGCCGCCATCAACGCCGATTACGGATTCATGGATTTCGAGGAGGACGAGGCGCGCATTCGCCAGAACCTGCTGGCCCAGACGTCGCGCAGCGTCATGCTGGCCGATCATTCGAAATTCGGCAAGGTCGGCAATGTCATCACCGCGCCGTTCGGCCGTGTCCACACGCTGGTCACCGACCGCCGCCCGCCGGAAGCGGTTGAACGTGCGGTCGCGGCCGAACCGCTGGAGATCGTCCATGCATGAAACAGCGGCAATCAATGACCTCGACAGGCTCACTGCGATCTTCGATCGCATCTCCGCCGTTGGCGCCAGGCCGGGCGAAGGCGTGACGCGGCTGGCAGCCAGCGCCGAGGATGGCGCAGCACGCGCCATCTTTGCCGAATGGATGATTGAGGGCGGCGCGCGGATCGAACAGGATGCGATCGGCAACCAGTTCGCCTGCTTCGACTGGGCAGGCGAGGCGGCGCCGTGGGTTTTCGCCGGGTCCCATCTCGATACGCAGCCGCGCGGCGGCCGTTTCGACGGTGCGTTCGGCGTTCTGGCTGCCGGTTGTGCCGCGCTCGCCATGTCTCATGATCTTGGGACGATGCGCTTCAAGCCAGCGTGCAATCTCGCCGTCGTCAACTGGACGAACGAAGAAGGTGCTCGCTACCAGCCGAGCCTGACGGGCAGCGGCGTGTTTTCTGGCGCCTTGCCGCTGGAACGGGCATTGGCGTTGCGTGATGGTGTCGGTGTCGAACTGGGAGCGGCGCTTGCGGCTATCGGCATAACCGGCGCAACACAAAACGTACCGCCGCGTCCGAAAACCTATGTCGAGCTGCATGTCGAGCAGGGACGGATCCTCAATGAGGCCGGCCGCGGCATCGGTGTCGTCGAAGGAACCTGGGCAGCCCGCAAGATCACCGCCAGCTGGATCGGCCGTGCCGCCCATACCGGCCCGACGCCGATGGCCGACCGTCGCGACGCGTTGCTGGCGGCGGCGCAGGGCATTGCCGGTTTCGAAGCGGTGACGGCGCAGGCCTATCCGCATCTTCACCGGTCCGCTGCCCGCCTGGTGGTCGAGCCGAACTCGCCGAACGTCGTGGTGGAGCGCGCCACCGTCTGGTTCGAGCTGCGTGGCCTCGATACCGCCGAACTCGACCGGGCCGGGCAGGCCGTGCTGGCATTGTTCGCCAAGGCGGCGTCCGACACGGGGACACGGCTGGAGATTGCCGCGGATATGCTGCGGGCGCCGGCCGAAATGGATGCCGGCCTGATGGCGCTTGTCGGCGAGGCGGCCCGATCCGCCGGCTTCGAGCCGCTGATCATGCGATCCGTCGCCGGCCACGACGCTGTGGCGCTGCAGAACAGCGGCATCGCCTCGGCGCTGATTTTCGTTCCGAGCGTCGACGGCATTGCCCATCACCCCGACGAATTCACTCATCCCGAAGATCTCCAGGCTGGTCTCTCGGTTCTGGAATCTGTCCTGCGGCGGTTGGTGGAAGCCCCCGCCGGTCAAGACAAAAAAGATTAGAGGGAGCGCCATGCAGCACGACGATCCTATCCAGGCCGCGCTCGAGCGGGCAGGTTTTCACGGTGCGGTCCTTTCGCCACCGATTGGTGGCGTGGTGTCACCCATTCATCGCGCCGTCGAGAACAATTGCTGTTTCGCGACCATTTCCGACGCTGCGCCGGTCTTCGTCAAGCGCCGGCATGAGGACATGGCGGCCTTCATCGATCCCGAGGATGTCATCGAGGCGAGCGGCAAGGCCGGCGACATCGGCATCGCCCCAAAACTTCTGCATGCCGAGGCAAGCAGCGGCGTGCTGATATTCGAGGCGCTCGGCGAAGAGTGGTCCTGGGGGCATGTGGATGTGCTGCGGCGTCCGCACGTGCTGGAAAACCTGCTGGCGGCAAAGCGGCGGTTCCACAGTGTTGCGCCGCTCGCGCAGACGCGCAGCGTCTTCGATCTTGTGACGACCTATCGCCGCCTTGCGAACGAAGTGCCGCTGCCCACGCCCGTCGCCAGCGTTTCGGCCACGATGGGCGACATCGCCGCTGCGATTGCTGCGTCGGGCGTCGACACCGTCGCCTGCCATGCGGATGGTGCGTCGTCCAACGTCATGGTCGGGCCTTCGAATGCCGTTCGCCTCGTCGATTTCGAATGGGCACGACAGGCGGACCCGGCCCATGATCTCGGCACCGTGCTGGCCGAACTTCTGCCTTTCGACGGCGAGTCCTTGCTGGCAATCGAGATGGCGACGGGCAAGCCGGATGCGCAGGTGCTGGCACGTGCCCGTCTCTATGGGGCGGCGGACGACCTGATGTGGGCGCTCTGGGGCTTCATCCATGCAGCACAGTCGCCGCGCAAGCATGTCGAGTTCTTCAAATATGCCGAATGGCGCCTGTTGCGGGCGCGCACCGTCGTCGAGGGGCCGCGTTTTCAGACGTGGCTGAAGCAGGTTTGAGCAGGAGTATGCGATGAGACGCAGGCTGGGCGAAGGTGTGAGCGTTGCGGAACAGGCGATAGAGGCGGCAATCGGCGCCTCGGCGGACTGGCGCGGGCGGGATTCGGCCTACGAGCCGGTTCCCGGCGGCATCAGCAATCCGAACTGGCGCGTCTTCATCGACGGCGCTCCGCACAGTTTCTTCGTGAAAATCCCTGGCGCCGGCACGGAAATGTTCATCGACCGCACGGCGGCCAACGAAGCCGGCCGCAAGGCGCATGCCGCAGGTGTCGGTGCCCGCATCATTGATTTCTTTCCCGATACCGGCGTCGAGGTCAGCGAGTTCGTCGAAGGCTTGAGGACATCGACCAATGCCGACTTTGTCGACCCCGTTGTCCGCTTCAACGGCCTGCGCGCGCTCAAGGCCTTCAACGACGCCGCATCGCTTTCCCTGGTCAAGACCACCTTTGACATGATCGACGAGCATTTCCAGCAGGTCCTTGCGCTGGGTGGCGAGTTCCCGTCGGATTTCGGCTGGCTCAACGCGCGTTATCGCGAGGCGCGGCAGGCGTTGGAAGCCTCCGGCCTCGACCTGGCGCCCTGCATGAACGACACGCTGGCCGGCAATTTCCTGCTGCATGCCGACCGCCGGGTGATGCTCGTCGATTTCGAATATGCCTCGACCAACGACCGCGCCGCGGAACTGGCCCTCTGGTTCAGCGAAATGTGTTTTTCGCCGGAAGTGGAAGCCGAACTGATCGAGGAATATTACGGCCGGATCGATGATGCCCTGCTGGCGCGGGTTTCGCTCTTCAAGGCGCTTGTCGACCTGAAATGGTCGACCTGGGCCATGGTGCAGAACCAGGTGTCCCGCCTCGATTTCGATTTCTTCAAATACGGTTTCTGGAAGCATATGCGCGCCCGATTCGTGATGAGCGATCCGCGCTGGGCCGAGTGGTTGAAGGCGGTCTAGCGGAAGGGAATGCTCCAAATCCTCGATTCTATCTGCCGCGGAACGCGGCTTGCATTGCGTTTCGGTTTCCACGCGAAACGGCATGCCGGCAAAGCTTTGCCGGCCGGATCAGCAACCGCTTTCCTGTACAGTGTGTCAGAAAAACGAAATTGCTCCCCCCGTCCTTTAAAGGGATGTTGACCCCGTTCCGGTGAGGAGAGCCGGGGCGTGGTGGAGGAATCTTCCGGGTTTTGCCCGTGAAGGCAGACGTTGTGGACGGCTGGCCCTGCGGGCCGGCGATTGCCGCGACGGGGAGGAATAGTTTTGGCAGCACAGCGGCAACCGCAGGGGCGCATCAGGATCAACCAGGAAACCGTGGTGATCGCCATCTCGGTGGTGCTTTTCCTGGTCTTCTCCATCTTCCTCAACAAGTTCCTGTCGCAGGGCAACATCATCGCGCTTCTGAAGAACGTCGCGATCCTCGGAACGCTGGCTGTCGGCATGGGTTTCGTGGTCGTCGGCCGCGGCATCGACCTCACCATGGTGGCGGTGATGGTGGTCGGTGTGGCGTTCAGCATCTGGCTGTCGACCAAGGGCGTCAGCTTCACCTTTGCGATCATCGTCGGCGGCCTTTTGGTGGCGCTGCTGGGATTGTTCACCGGCATCCTCGTTGCCATCGCTGAAATCCCGCCGATCTTCGCCACGCTGGCGATCGCTTCGGCAGTCTATGGCGCCGGCCGCATCCTGTTCAGCTCCGACGTGCTGTATGCGCCGGCGAATATCCATTGGCTGACGTTTATCGGATCGGGAACGATCTTCGGCATTCCGATGTCGGTGGTGGTTTTTGCCGCCGTTGCCTTCGTCATGAGTCTGTTCCTGAAGAAGACGCGGTTCGGCCGGCTCGTTTATGCCAGCGGCGACAATCCGGCCGCCGCCCGCAATTCCGGCCTGCCGACGCGGCCGGTGATCATCACCCAATATGTCGTCAGCGCGCTGATCGCCTTCATCGCCGGCATCATCATGACCGGCCTCGTCACCGGCATCAACACCCGGCTTTATAACTCGACGCTGATCTACGACGTGCTGCTGGTGGTGGTGCTCGGCGGCATCGGTCTTTCGGGCGGGCAGGGCGGGGTGCGTAACGTCATCGTCGGCACCATCCTGGTCGGCATCCTGATCAACGGCATGACCATCCTGAATTTCAGCTACACGAGCCAGAACCTGATCAAGAGCGTCATCCTGCTCGGCGCGCTCGCCATCGACGCGGTGATCAACCCGCGCGACGAGCAGACCTCGCAGAGCGGCGACATCTGACGTCCAAGAATTTTTGAAGTGGAGGAGAACATCATGAAAACAATGAAAAAACTGCTGCTTGCCGCCGTTGCGGCGGTGTCGCTGATGCAGGCGCCGCATATGGCGCAGGCAGCCGATGTCGAGCAGATCGGTCGGTCCGCCTATCTGGAAGCGATGACGGGCAAGAAGGTGATCTTCGTGCCCCTGTCGCAGGGCATGGACCTGAACCAGGCCTGGGTCACCGTCTGGCAGCGCCATGCGGCACGCTACGGCTTCACGCTGGAAGTGCGTGACCCGAACATGAACACCGACGCCGGCATCCGCGCCCTGCAGGGCGCCATCGAGGAAAAGCCGGACCTCTTGATCGTCCAGAACCCCGACGTGCAGACCTATGCCCGCATGCTGAAGCAGGCGCAGTCCGCCGGCATCAAGGTGCTGCAGGTCAACATGCAGTCCGCCACCCAGACCGACAGCTATGTCGGCAACGACTGGATCGAGATGGGCCGCCTCGAAGCCGGCGAACTCGCCAAGACCTGCATGGCGCCGGGCGCGCCGTCGAAGAAGATCGTCTGGCTGGCCGGCGTGCAGACGGGTGCCGCCAACATCTTCATGCGCACCGGCATCGACCAGATCATCGCCGAAAACCCCGGCCTCGAACTGGTCTCCGACCAGCCGGCCGACTATGACAGCGAAAAGGCGCGCCAGATCACCGAGACGGTGCTGCAGCAGCATCCCGATCTCTGCGGCATCATGGGTATCTGGGACAACGCCGAAGTGGGCGCCGGTGCGGCCGTTCTCGCGGCCGGCAAGCAGGATCAGGTGACGATCGTCACCAACGGCGCCGGCGCCGATACCGGTTGCGAAAGCATCAAGAAGGGCCTTCTTGATGTGATCTACAATTTCAATGCGCCGATCCAGGGCGAAATCGCCGCCCAGCAGATCTCCGAGCTGCTGCAGCATCCGGACCGCGAAGCCGGCGCTGAGAAGACCATGTTCTTCGGCCCGATCACCCGCGTGGACAAGAACAACGCCACCGGTCGCAACTGCTGGAAAATCGACGACTTCAAGTAATGGAAATGCAGGATGACCCTGTCTGAAAGCCTTGTACGCCTGCGTTACCGGTTTTTCCCCGACCATGTGGTCGGGGAAATCCTCGGCAAGAAATGGATCGACAGCATCATACCCTTCATGGCGCTGCTGATCCTGATCGCCATCTTCGGCAGCATCGTGCCGCGTTTCTTCGAGCTGTCGACGCTGGCCAATCTCAGCGGCCAGACGGCGGAACTCGGGTTGATCGTGCTCGGCCTGACCATCGTCATGGTCTCGGGCGGCATCGATCTCTCCGTCGGCTCGACATTCGCGCTGGCGGTGCTGGCGACGCTCTACGGCATGAATGTCGGCCAATGGAGCGCCGGCACCGGCCTTGTGGCGACGCTCGGCGTCGGCCTTGCCTGTGGCGCCGTCAACGGCTTCATGGTCGGCATCCTGCGCATGCGGGCGTTTCTGACGACACTGGTCACCCTGATCATCTTCCGTTCGATTTTCGAAATCATCTTCCCGCAGGTCTCCACCGAGATCGTCACCAGCTATCCGGATTCCCCGCTCTACGATTACCTCGGCATGGGCCGGTTCCTCGGCACGCCGGTGACCTTCCTCGTCTTCGTCGTCATCGCCATCGCGTTGCATATCGTGCTGTCGCGTGGCCGTTACGGCTGGCGGCTGCTCGCCGTCGGCGGCGCTCGGCGTTCGGCCTACAATGCCGGCGTCAACGTGCGCCTCACCGTGTTCAGCGCCTATGTCGTCTGTTCGATGATGGTGGCGCTGGCCGGCTTCTTCTTCGCCTCGCGCATCGGCAGCGCCGCATCCGATATCGGCGCCGGCCTCGAACTGCAGGCGCTGACGGCAACCGTACTCGGCGGCATTTCGCTGGGCGGCGGTCGCGGCTCGGTCGCCAAGGCGCTGATGGGCACGGTCTTCGTGCTCATTCTCTCCAACAGCCTGCTGCAGATGGCCGTTCCCGGCCCGGTCAACGATTTCGTGCTCGGGCTGGTGCTGGTCGCCGCCGTGTTCCTCGATGTCCGCTGGGTCAAGAACCGCCACAAGATCCTGCGCAGCGTCTACATCTCGCCGACCTTCAACAAGATGCCGCCCTCCGTCTCGACGGAAGCCGGCTCGCCCATGGCCCCCAACGACCGGCTGCGGCAGGTGGGCGTCATCGGCCTCGGTACCCTCGACGGCGCCGAAGACGCCATCTTCGACAGGGACGACAACCTCTACACCGGCAGCCGCCACGGCGACATCCTGCGCTGGTTCCCGCCGGACTACACCCGCCACGAGGTTTTTGCCCATATCGGCGGCGCGCCGATGGGCATGACCTTCGACGAGGCCGGCAACATGGCCGTCTGCATCGGCGGCATGGGCCTCTACCAGATCACGCCGTCGGGCGAAGTCAGCCTGCTGACGGCGGAAACCAACCGCAGCCTGACCTCGGTCGCCGACGACAGCTCGATGAAGCTTGCCGACGACTGCGACATCCTGCCGGACGGCCGCATCATCTTCTCCGAGGCCACCGTGCGTTTCGAGATGCACGACTGGTATGCGGATGCGCTGGAAAGCCGCGGCAACGGCCGCCTGATCGTCCACGATCCGAAGACGAAATCGACGCGCACCATCCTCTCCAACCTCGTTTTCCCCAACGGCGTCTGCACCTCCTATGACGGCGAGTCGGTGTTGTTTGCCGAAAGCTGGGCCTGCCGCATCAACCGCTATTATTTCGCCGGCCCCAAGACCGGGCAGGTGGAGCGGGTCATCGAGGGACTGCCGGGGTATCCCGACAACATCAACCGCGCCTCCGACGGCACCTACTGGCTGGCGCTGATGGGCATGCGCACGCCGGCGCTCGACCTGTCGCTGGAAATGCCGGGTTTCCGCCGCCGCATGGCGCGGCGGGTTTCGGAAGACGCCTGGCTGATGCCGAACCTCAACACCGGTTGTGTGCTGCGCTTCAACGAACAGGGCCAGATCCTTGAAAGTTATTGGGATCTCGGCGGCCAGAAACACCCGATGATCACCTCCATGCGCGAGCACAAGGGCGTGCTTTACCTCTGCGGCATCTTCAACAACCGCATGGGCACGCTGGCACTCCCCGATGCCGACCCCAACTGGTGCGGCGTGGATACCTACTGGAGGAAGCCGGCATGAATTTCCTTCGCCGACTGCTCGGCCGCGACGAATGGGCGATCACGCTCCCGGTTCTCGACGGCCCGCTTTTGCCGAACCAGGCGCTGGAGGAGGCCGAAACTTTTGCCGACCTTGCCGGTGCCGACAACCTCGTCGCCACGGAAAAGGGTCTGGTGGCAAGCTCCGGAAACCGGCTGTTGCGTTACGACGCCAGCGGTCAAAGCGAGACCCTTGCCGAATTCGACAGTCCGGTCAGCGCCGTCACGGCGGCCAAGGGCATGCTGGCGATCGGGCTCGACGGCGACGGCGTCGTCATCCAGGGCGGGCAGCACGGCGGCCGCAAATTTACCGAGGCGAACGGCCGCAAATTCGGCTGCGTCACGGCACTGACCTTCCTCGATGCCAATACGCTGCTGATGGCGAACGGTTCCGATGCCGTGCCGGCAGAGCAATGGCGCCGCGACCTGATGCAGAAGGGTGCGACCGGCAGCCTGTGGAAACTCGACCTCAAGACCGGCACCGTAACCTGCATTGCCGATGGTCTCGCCTGGCCGGCGGGGATCGCCACCACCGGTTCCAACCGCATCTACGTGTCGGAATCCTGGCGCCACCGGGTGCTGGCCATCGATCTGGCTTCAGGCCAGCGAGAACCGGTGCTGGAACATCTTCCAGCCTATCCGGCGCGAATTTCTCCGGCCTATGACGCAGGTTACTGGCTTTCCTTCTATTCCGTGCGCAACCAGCTCGTCGAATTCATCCTGCGCGAAGACGGTTATCGCACGCGCATGCTGGCGGAAGTGCCGGAAGCCCACTGGATGGCCCCGGCGCTCGCCTCCGGCCTGTCGTTCCGCGAGCCGATGCAGGGCAGCCAGCTGAAGCAGATGGGCGTGCTCAAACCTTATGCGGTGACCCGTTCCTACGGCCTGATCGCCAGTTGCGACGCCCGGATGCGGCCGCTCGCCAGCTTCCATTCCCGCGCCGACGGTTCGGCGCACGGCACTGTGGCGGCCTGCGAAGTCGGAGACGATCTGCTGGTCGCCTCGCGGGGCGGCGGGCGCATCCTGCGCCTGCCCGGCGTGGCGAACGGACACCGGGAGTTCCAGAGATGACCGATATCATCGAATTTCAGACCGCGACGAAAACTTTTGGCGGGCTCGCGGCGTTCAAGAACGTCAATTTTACGCTGCGCAAGGGCGAGATCCACGCGCTGCTGGGCGAAAACGGCGCCGGCAAATCGACGCTCACCAAGGTGATGGCCGGCGTCTACAAGCTCACCGAAGGTAAACTCTTGCTCGATGGTCGCGATGTCGTCTTCTCCTCGCCAAAGGATGCGCTCGACAAGGGCATCGTCATGGTATTCCAGGAGACCAACCTCGTGCCGGCGATGACGGTGGCGCAAAACATCTATCTCGGCGAGGAGAAGATGTTCAACCGCCTGCGCGGCCTCTACATCCAAGCCCGCCAGTTCCTCGTCGGCATGGGTTTCCAGGTCGATCCGACGGCGCAAGTCTCGACGCTTGGCGCGGCCCACAAGCAGATGGTCGAAATCGCCCGTGCCGTGCATCATAAGGCTCGCGTCATCGTCTTTGACGAACCGACCGCGACCCTGACGCCGGAAGAAAAGCGGCATTTCTTCAATCTCATCAAAAGGTTGGTAGACAACGGAGTTTCCATCGTCTTCATCACCCACGCGCTGGAAGAAGCGCTCGAAGCCGCCGACCGCATCACGGTGATGCGCGACGGCGAGGTGGTGGCCTCGGGCGAGGCGAAGGATTTTACGCGCTCCTCCATCGTCCAGGCGATGGTCGGCCGCAGCCTTACCGAAACCCTGCACGGTTCGGCGTCGCGCACGCCGCGTCCTTACGGCGAAAAGGTGCTGTCGGTCGAAAACCTCTCCTGTGCCGGCCTGGTGCGCAACTCGTCCTTCTCGGTGTTTGCCGGGCAGGTGACGGGCATGTTCGGGTTGGTCGGCGCCGGCCGCACGGAGATGGCCAAGGTGATCTCCGGCGTCATGAAACGCAACCTGTTCCACGGCGGCGAAATCCGCCTGAACGGCCGCTCGGTGCGTTACCGGGTGCCGCGTCCGGCGATGCTCGACGGCATCGTCTACGTCACCGAGGACCGCAAGTTCGACGGTTTCTTCGAAACCATGACCGTCGGCGAAAACCTGCAGATCAGCGAACTCTCGAACGGCAGCAACCCGCTTAGCGTCGTCTCGTTGTCGCGGGCGCGCGTGCTCGCCAAGGAATGGGGCGAACGGTTAAAACTCAAGGCGATCAGCGACCGCGCCCGCATGATCGAGCTCTCTGGTGGCAACCAGCAGAAGGTGGTCATCGCCAAGGCGCTGATCCAGCAGCCGAAGCTGATCATCTTCGACGAGCCGACGCGCGGCGTCGATGTCGGCGCCATCGTCGAGATCCACCAGCTGATCGGCGAGCTTGCCGACCAGGGCATGGCGGTGGTGGTGATTTCCTCCTACCTGCCTGAAATCATGGCGGTTTCCGATCGCATCCTCGTGGCCAAACGCGGGCGCATCGTCGAGGAATTCATGGTGTCGGACGCTTCGGAGGAGCGGGTAATGTTCGCAGCGGTGCATTGATTGCATATCTGCCGGAATAGCCCCCGCGTGACCTTGCATTTTTGCGATAAGGGGCGCTTATCATTGCCGCATGGTGAACAGGTACCCATGAGGCGATGAGCAACGTCAATCTCAAGCTTCTGCAGACATTCCTTCTTGCGGCAGAACATGGCAGTTTTCGACGCGCGGCCGAAGAGAGCAACCGCTCGGCTTCGGCAGTCAGCATGCAGATCCGTGATCTGGAGGAACAGGTGGGCATCAGCCTGTTCATCCGCACGCCGCAGCGCGCCAACCTGACGCCGGAAGGCAAGATCCTGTTCGAACAGATCCGCCGGGCGATGACCGACGTCCAGTCCGGACTCGACCGGCTTGCGGAAATCGCCGCCCAGCGCAAGGGCCGGGTGCACATCGCCTGCGCCCCGACGCTCGCCGCCAGCCGCCTCGGCGACATTCTTGCGACGTTCAAGCTGCGCTACCCGCGCAGCATCGTCGAGGTGAAGGAGACGCCGCCGAGTGCGGCGCTGCTGCTGTTGCAGGAGCAGGAGGTGGAATTCTACATCGGGCCGGAAGTGCCCAACCTCGCGGATTTCCAGTTCGAATCGATCATAGACGATCCCCTGGTCGCCGCCGTGCCGCCGGATTTCGACAAGGGCCAAAAATCCTTCACCCTGTCGTCCTTCGCGGGCATCCCCCTCATTCTCCTGAACGACAAGACGGCCGTGCGCGGCCTTCTCGACCGGCTGGTCGCCGACGAGGGCATCAGCTTCAACGCGCAATACGAGGTGGAGAGCACGCAGACGGCCCTGGCGCTGGCGACGGCCGGCCTCGGCATCTGCATCGTGCCGAGCATCGCCGTCAGCTCGCGCCGCGACGACAATCTGCGGGTGGTGCCCATCGCCCATCCGCTGGCGCGGCGCTCCGTCGGCATCATCACCGCCCGGGGCTATGTGCATCACAGCTTTTCCGAGCAGTTGATGAGCCTGATCCGCACCAACCTCAGGGAACTGGCCTGAGGGCGTGTGTCGTCCCGGTTCGTTGATAGGCAGGCGTTTTCTGCGCTCCCAAATCTTCCACCGACGTCATCCTCGGGCTTGACCCGAGGATCCAGGTACATGAAATGTATCGATTATTCGTAGCGATACGGGCAGACGCGGCAGATCCTCGGGTCAAGCCCGAGGATGACGTCGGAGAGGGTTTCGAGGGTGACTTCGGAAAGGTTTTCCGGCGTTATCGGCACCCCAAGGTGGCTTTCGCCGTATTCTTGTTTCGCCGTAATGCCGGGCACACATGCCCTCAATCGGTCTGTATCCAGACCGCCTTGGTTTCGAGATATTCTCCAAGATGCTCGACACCGCCTTCGCGGCCGTAGCCGGACATCTTCATGCCGCCGAAGGGCACGGCCGGGTCGAGTGCGTGATACATGTTGACCCAGACGGTGCCCGCCTTGATTCGTTGCGTCAGCTTGTGCGCCGTGCCGACATTGCTGGTGAAAACGCCGGCCGCCAGCCCGTAGGGCGTGGCGTTGGCGCGGGTTACCACTTCGTCGAGCGTATCGAAGGGCAGGGCGGAGATCACCGGCCCGAAGATTTCTTCCCGTGCAATGGTCATCTCGTCGGTGACGGCGCCGAAGACGGTGGGTGCAATAAAATTGCCGGCATTGAAATCAGGGCCGGAGAGGCGCTTGCCGCCGACGACGAGGTCGGCGCCCTGCTGCCTGCCCACGTCGATATAACCTTCCACCTTGGCCGCCTGCCGGCTGCTGATGATCGGGCCGATTTCCGTCTGATCGTCAAGGCCATTGCCGATGCGTAGCTTGAGCGCGAATTCGGCGACCCGGCGGATGAATTCGTCGTGGATTTCCCGCGCCACGAAAAGCCGTGAGCCGGCAATGCAGATCTGGCCGGAATTGGCAAACACCGCCATGGCCGCCACCGGCACGGCGCGATCGATATCAGCATCGCGGCAGATGATCATGGGCGACTTGCCGCCGAGTTCCAGCGAGACCCGCTTGAGATTGCTCGTGCCGGCGCGGGCAATCGCCTGGCCCGTCGCCGTTGAGCCGGTGAAGACGATCTTGTCGACGCCGGGATGCAGCGAGAGCGGTGCGCCGGCCTCAGCACCGGTTCCGGTGACAACGTTGACGACGCCGTCCGGAACGCCTGCCTGCTGCATCAGTTTTCCGATCAGGAGCGGCGTCAGCGGCGCTTCTTCGGATGGCTTCAGCACCACGGTGCAGCCGGTTGCCAGCGCCGGGCCGATCTTCCAGATCGAGGCGGCAATCGGTGCGTTCCACGGAATGATCGCGCCGACGACGCCGACCGGTTCCTTGCGGGTGAAGGTGACGATCTCGCCGGGAATGGAATTTTCGATCACTTCGCCATGGATTGCGGTCGCCTGTCCGGCATAGAAGCGCAACATGCCGATGACGCGGCGCCGGTTGGCGAGCGTGCGGCTGATCGGCATGCCCATGTCGAGCGTGTCGGAAAGGCAAAGTTCTTCCCAGTTCTGCTCGAAGAGGTCGGCGATCTTCAGGAGAAGTGCCTGGCGTTCGTAAGGCTTGAACTTCGACCATGGGCCTTCGAAGGCGGCACGTGCCGCGTTGACCGCCGCATCGATATCGGCAGCACCGCCGCGCGGCACCGTCGCCAGCAGCTTTCCGGTCGCCGGGTTGCGACTTTCCAGAACCTCGCCCGATTGCGCCGGAACCCAGTTGCCGCCGATGAACATCGGCCGGAAATCTCCCGTATAAAGCGTCTCCGCCCGGGCTTTCGGGTCGAATGCGATGGTCATGTCTCCTCCTCGCCGCAAGCGGCGTTATGTCATTTTACGACATGGTATCCGATGTCGGCGCCGGCCGTACAAACAAGGAAACCTAATAAGGCGTTCAGATAATCGGACTACCTATCGGCGCCGTCTTCCCCGATTGTCTGCCGGCAGATGGAGGAGTGCAATGCGACTGGAAGGCAAGACTGCAATCATTACGGGCGGCGGATCCGGCTTCGGGGAGGGGATCGTCCGCAAATTCGTGGCGGAGGGCGCAAAGGTCGTGCTCATCGACCGCGACGAGGCGAATGCGGCACGTGTCGCCGGCTGCGACCAGACAGCAATCGAGCCGCTGGTCGCCGATGTCGCCACCGCGGAGGGCTTCGAGAAGGCACGCGATACGGCGATCCAGCGTTTCGGCCGCCTTGATATCCTCGTCAACAATGCCGGCGTCGGCCATGTTCCCACGCCGCTCGACGATATCGACGAAGCGACCTTCGATCGCATCGCCAACGTCAATATGCGCTCGATCTATTTTGGGGCACGCGCAATCGTGCCGCTATTCAAGGGGCAGAAGAGCGGAGTGATCCTCAACGTCGCCTCCACTGGCGGTGTTTCGCCGCGTCCCAACCTGACCTGGTACAACGCATCCAAGGGCTGGGTGATCACCGCGACCCGCGGCATGGCCGTCGAACTGGCACCGTTCGGCATCCGCGTCAACGCCATAAACCCGGTGGCCGGCGATACGCCGTTGCTGAAAACCTTCATGGGCGCCGATACGCCGGAGGTCCGGGCGAAATTCCTGTCGACCATTCCGCTTGGCCGTTTCTCGACCCCCGAGGACATGGGCAATGCCGCGGCTTTCCTGTGCTCCGATGAGGCGAGCATGATCACCGGCGTCGCCATGGAAGTCGACGGCGGCCGCTGCATCTGAACGGAGCGACGATGAAAGACCATTATGATATCGCCGTCGTCCATGGCGACGGCATCGGGCCGGAAGTGTGCGGTGCGACCGTCGAGGTTTTGCGTGCAGCATTAGGATCATCCTCGCCGCTCGTCTTTTCCGAGCATCCCGCCGGCGCCGATCTGTTCGTCGCAACGGGGGAGAGCTTTCCGGAGGCGACTTTCTCTGCCTGCCGTGCTGCCGATGCCATCCTGCACGGCGCCGCCGGCATTCCCGGTATCGTCCACCCCGATGGCACCGAGGCGGGGCTGGATTTTACCCTGCGCCTGCGCTTCGAACTGGATCTGTTCGCCAATATCCGCCCGATCCGGCTGTTCGACGGTGTTCGCAGCCCGCTCTCTGCGGTCAAGGCCGGCGATATCGACTACATCATTCTTCGGGAGAACAGCGAGGGCCTTTATGCCGCCCGCGGTGCCGGCGCACAGCTGCGCGGCGAAGTGGCGGTGGACACGCTGGTGCAAACCCGTCGCGGCGTCGAGCGGATCGTTCGCAAGGCGTTCGAGCTTGCCCGCGCCGGCGAGGGCGCGCCGGCCGACGGCGTCAAGCGGGTTACCTGCTGCGACAAGGCGAACGTGCTGCGCAGCTACGCCTTCTTCCGCTCGGTCTTCGACGAGGTGGCCCGCGATTATCCCGATATCGAGGCGGAACATGCGCTCGTCGATGCCATGGCCATGCATCTTGTGCTCCGGCCCGGGCATTTCAACGTCATCGTCACCGAAAACATGTTTGGCGACATCCTGTCGGATCTCGCCGCCGCGACCATCGGCGGCATGGGGCTTGCACCCTCTGCCGAGGTCGGGCTGTCGCAGGGGCTGTTCCAGGCGGCGCATGGTTCTGCGCCTGACATCGCCGGCAAGGGCGTCGCCAATCCGTATGGAACGGTGCTTTCCGCCGCCTCGATGCTCGAATGGCTCGGCGGACGGCACGACGACACGCGCTTGAACGATGCAGCAAGGCGCATCCGGCAGGCCGTCGGTGCTGCCATGCAAGAGGGTATGCTCAGCCGCGATCTCGGTGGGATCAACTCGACAGTCGAGATTACCCAAGCCTTGTGCAGCCGCGTCGCTGCATGACGAGGAACCGCTGCGTGCGGGGATAGGGTGGCGATCGACATCGCCAGCCGGCCGTCTACACGCTTGCTTCTTGTGGGAAAGCGGGAACCAAGCTCGACAAACGTTCGTGAAAG
This sequence comes from Rhizobium sp. LjRoot30, assembly GCF_964253915.1. Taxonomy (NCBI): domain Bacteria; kingdom Pseudomonadati; phylum Pseudomonadota; class Alphaproteobacteria; order Hyphomicrobiales; family Rhizobiaceae; genus Rhizobium; species Rhizobium sp. LjRoot30. Next base: position 106,441 of record NZ_CAXUSG020000002.1, read on the forward strand.
AGGTGGCACCGGCAATGATACTGCCGGTGTGCCAGGTTTCGTGTGGTGGCCGTGTCATACACGGATTTCTCCCCTCCCCAGTCGCCGGTGCGAAGTCCCGGCGAGAAAAATCTGCACGGCCGAAAATATTTTGCCTATCCTGTCGGAAATCTTCCGGGCCGGCGTCTTCTAGGAAAGCGCACCGATTTTGGTTGTGTCGTCCGACCGGGTTTCCATTCGGAGAACCGGCGGGTGACAAAACGGTGCTGCCTTGGGATTTTGGGCATTGTCGGCCGGGAGGAACAAGCAGATGACCAATATGCACTATCGATGGGTGATCGTTGTCGCGGGCGGCTTGCTGGGGTGCCTTGCCATTGGGGCCGTCTTTTCGCTGCCGGTGTTTCTCTTGCCGATTTCGCGCGAGACCGGCTGGTCGGTGACGGGTATTTCCAGCGCCATGACCGTCGGTTTCATCGCCATGGCCTTCGCAAGCATGATGTGGGGCAGTCTGTCGGATCGCTGGGGGCCGCGGCCGGTGGTGCTGACGGGCTCGGTTCTCCTCGCGGCAAGCCTGGCGCTCGCCAGTATCTCGCCGTCGCTGCTGGTGTTCCAGATGGTCTTCGGTGTCCTGGTCGGCGTGGCGACGGCTGCGGTCTTCGCGCCGATGATGGCCTGTGTGACGGGCTGGTTCGACACGCATCGCAGTCTTGCCGTTTCGCTCGTCTCCGCCGGCATGGGCATGGCGCCGATGACGATGTCGCCGTTCGCCGCGTGGCTGGTTTCGATCTACGACTGGCGCACGTCGATGCAGATCATCGCTCTCGTCGTTGCTGTCGCGATGATCCCGATCTCCCTGCTCGTCCGGCGGGCACCCGCTCTCGATGCGGCGGAAACGGCAGATCCTGCCGAGAGCGATCCGCAGTCGGCGATGACGATGCAGCAAGCGCTGAAATCGCCGCAATTCGTCATCCTGCTGCTCACCAATTTCTTCTGCTGCGCCACCCATTCCGGGCCGATCTTCCACACGGTCAGTTATGCGGTGACCTGCGGCATCCCGATGATCGCCGCCGTGTCGATCTACAGCATCGAAGGGCTTGCCGGCATGGGCGGCCGTGTCGCCTTCGGCATCCTCGGTGACCGGTTCGGGGCAAAACGCATCCTTGTGCTGGGGCTTTTGGCCCAGGCGTTTGGTGCACTTGCCTATGTGTTCGCGCAGGGCCTCGGCTCTTTTTACACGATCGCGGCGATCTTCGGCTTCATCTATGCCGGCGTCATGCCGCTTTACGCCGTGCTGGCGCGGGAAAATTTTCCGCTGCGCATGATGGGCACGGTGATCGGCGGCACGGCGATGGCCGGCAGTCTCGGCATGGCGCTAGGGCCGCTGGCGGGCGGGCTGATCTACGACACGTTTGCCAGCTATACATGGCTCTATGTCGGCTCGTGGGGCATCGGCCTCGGCGCCGTGCTGATCGCCATGACGTTCAAGCCGGTGACACAGCGCCAGCAGGCGGCGATGGCCGCCGCCTGACTGGTCCGAAGTCATGACCCAAGGTCGCGCAGAAAATCGTCGCACCAGCGGGTTACGTCGTTGGCGAGCAGGTCGTCCATGCTGACCCGCCAGCGGTCCTTGCGTTCGTCGAGCGGCATGGCCAGCGCCCGCGACAGGGCATGGGCGATGCCCTCGACGTCATAAGGATTGACGAGCAGGGCGCCTTTCATCGCGCGAGCGGCGCCGGCAAAGCGTGACAGAACCAGAACGCCCGGATCCTCCGGATCCTGCGCCGCGACATATTCCTTGGCGACCAGGTTCATCCCGTCGCGCAACGGCGTCACCAGTCCGACCCTTGCCAGGCGATAAAGCCCGGCGAGCACCGGCCGGGTGATCGAGCGATTGATGTAGCGGATCGGCACCCAGTCGACGGCGCCGATGCTGCCGTTGACCCGGCCTGCCTGTTCCGCCAGAGCTCGCTGCATCGCTTCGTATTCCGGAACCTCGGAGCGGGATTTCGGGGTGATCTGCAGGAAGGTCACCTGTCCATGATAGTCGGGATAACCGACAACGAAACGTTCGAAGGCGTCGATGCGCTGGGTGAGACCCTTGGAATAATCCAGCCGATCGACGCCGATGATCAGCTTGCGGTCTTCGATGCTGCGCTTGGTCCTGCGCACCGTCGGATTGGTTGCGGCCTTTTCGGCAAAGGCGGCGAATGCCTCGGTCTCGATGCCGATCGAATAGACCCCGCCGCGGAAAATCCGGTCTTCGGTCTGGATGCGGCCCTCGTCCAGCGCATGGCCCATGCCTTCGCGCTTGAGGTAACCGAGGAAGTTTTCGAGATCGTGATCGGTCTGGAAGCCGACAAGATCGTATTGCGACAACGACCGCATGATCTCCTCGTGAACCGGCATCGCCAGCAGGATATCGGCCGGTGGCCAGGGAATGTGCAGGAAGAAACCGATGCGGTTCTTAAAACCCATGCGCCGCAATTCGCCGGCGAGCGGGATCAGGTGATAATCGTGGATCCAGATCACGTCGTCCGGCTGCAGCAACGGCGCAAGTCGTTCGGCGAAGAACCGGTTGACGCGGAAGTAGCCTGCCATCTCCTTGCGTGCATATTCGGCAAGGTCGAGGCGATAATGGCAGATCGGCCAGAGCACGCGATTGGCGAAACCGAAATAATATTCGTCGACGTCCGTCTTGGTCAGGTCGGTCAGGGCATAGGTGATCGGGCCGTGCGTTTCGGTGCGCAAGGGGCCCGGCTCGTCCGTTTCATTGGTCTGGCCCGACCATCCGAGCCAAAGGCCGCCGCGTTCCTGCAGGGCAGCTTCGAGGGCGACGGCCAGTCCGCCGGCGGGGGCGGCGCCCGTCTTGTCGGGAATGGGAACACGATTGGAGACAACCACGAGACGGTTCAAATCGATCCCCTCTTTTCCATGCGAAAAGACACGGCATCGTGCCGAACCGGCGCGGAACTGCTTTGGATGGCTCTGTCTTTCTGGTGAATGTTTGTGAGGGTCGGCAGGAGAAGAAATGCTCCCGCATGGCGAATGATCTGCAGGGCATTTTTTTCCCGGCAGCGTTTTTGTCGATATGTCATCGGGCCAAACTTATGGCGGTTTGCGGCAAAGGCAAGAAATTGCCGCGGGAAAAGGCATGCGATTGTGTTGTTCCAAAGGCGGCATCGTGTCTTTTCACGACGTATTATTTCTTGTAAGGAAGCGTTACCGTTTTTCGCGGTTGCGCCGCACAAGGCGTAGAAATGGCTGCTGGGGGTAGCAGCCACTCCCTGAACTGCACGAACAGGAGTGTATTATGATCCCTTTCACCTATCGACCAAATTCTGGTTCTGAAGTGATTGCCCATTACGAAATCGAGGGCGACGTCATGCATGTCCTTTACAAGGACGATCGAAGATCCACTGCGCTTGGTGTCAATGAAATCGGCAACGCGTTTCTCCGCGAAAATCTGCTGAGAACAATGATGGCCGAACGACAGAATATTCCGCTTGCCTGAATGCAATGCCAGCTCCCCCGGGAGCTGGCTCCCCTGGAAAAGTCGGGCCGTTGTGCCCCGTTTTCTCCGTTTCTTTCCTCAAATGCGCTCTCTCTCCCGCTCTTCCGCCCGGTCCGTTCGTCTGGTGGCCCGGCGGCCGCAGGCCTGTGTTTGATGATTGCGCGATATTGAATGAATTAAAAATTCGTGCAATATCGTGCAATCATTCACCGAACGAGGCAACCATGAGCATTTCCGAGCGAGTCCGCATCGAAGCGGTCGAGGTCCTGTCGCACGACTGGTATCTTCTGAAAAAGACGACCTTCCATTATCGCCGGCGTGACGGTGGCTGGCAGACGCAGAGCCGCGAGACCTATGATCGTGGCAACGGCGCCGTCATCCTGCTCTTCGATCCGCAACGTCGGACGGTGCTCCTGACCAGGCAGTTTCGTTTCCCCGCTTTTGTCAACGGTTATGACGACCTGCTCATCGAGGCTCCCGCCGGCCTGTTGGACGGGGCGAGCCCGCAGCAGCGCATCCGCGAAGAAGTCGAGGAAGAGACCGGTTACCGCGTCCATGACGTGCATCAGCTCTTTGAGGCGTTCATGAGCCCTGGTTCGGTGACCGAAAAGCTGCATTTTTTCGTCGGCACCTATTCGGAAAATGACCGCATTGGCGATGGCGGTGGTATTGCCGAAGAGGGCGAGGATATCGAGCGCCTCGAGCTGCCGCTCGACGAGGCGCTGCGCATGGTGGAGACGGGCGCAATCTGCGACGCGAAAACGATCATGTTGCTGCAGCATGCGGCGCTGAGGCTGTAAGGCCGCCGCCAACTACGCCCGCGTAATCGGCAGGCCGCGGGCCGCCAGAACCTCTATCTCTTCCGCCGGGCAGCGCTTGTCGACGATAATGCCGTCGATTTCCGCAAATGCAGCCACGTGATAGGCGGAGACGGCGCCGATCTTTTCCCTGGACGCGAGAACGAGCGTCTCGGCCGCCTGCTTCATGATGGCCCGCTTGACGGCGGCCTCTTCGCGGTCGCCCGTGGTCAAGCCGTGGTCCCGATGGACCCCGGTGACGCCCATGAGGTAAAGGTCCGGACGGATCACGCCTATTCCTTCGATCGCCGTTGCGCCGATCGCGACGTTCGAATGCCTGTAGATGCGGCCGCCGATCAGCTCGATGGCAATCGAAGGGTGGTCGAGCAGGGCGACGACGATGTCGGGACTGTGCGTGACGATTGTCGCCGGCAGGTCGGCCGGCAGTGCCTTGGCGACGGCCACTGTCGTCGTGCCGCCGTCGAGAAAGACGATCTGGCCGGGCCGGACCATCGCGGCGGCAGCCTTGGCGATGGCTGTCTTGTCGTCGGCGGAGATTTTTCGCCGGGTGGCGAGGTCCGCCAGCGCCGGTGAGGCCGGAAGCGCGCCGCCGTGGACGCGCTGCAAAAGCCCTTCGCTTGCGAGTTCGCGGAGATCGCGGCGGATCGTATCTTCGGAGAGATCAAGCTGCCGGCTGAGATCCTTCGCGACGATGCGCCCCTGGGCTTCGAGGGTGCTGAGGATCAGCGCTTTTCGTTCGGTTGTCAGCACGGCGTTTCTCCAGCGGTCGAAACGGTATGCCATGCACCGGCCACGGTCGCAATCGGTCGATATCGTGCAATTTCGTGCAGAAAATCAGGAGCGGACCGATTGCGGGATGCCGGCCTGCAGCTGTGCGGCCGCGGCCTGTACGGTCGCCTCGAACGTCTCGCGCGGAACCGGGCGACCGAAATGAAAGCCCTGGAATTCGTGGCAGCCGCTATCCAGCAGCAGCGCATGCTGGGCTGTCGTCTCCACGCCTTCGGCCAGTACGACGAGGCCGAGATCGCGGCCCATCTGGACGATGCTTCTGACCAGCGCAGCGCCATGCTGGTTTTCGGTCGAGTCGTGCACGAAGCTCCGATCGATCTTCAGCTGGTAGATCGGCAGGCGGCGCAGGTAGCTGAGCGACGAGTAGCCGGTGCCGAAATCGTCGAGCGCGAAGCGGATGCCGGCGGCACGCAGCGCATTCATCTTGGCAATCACCGGCTCCATGCCGGCGATGATGACGCTTTCGGTCAATTCCAGCTTCAGGCGGGAAGGATCGACGCCGTAGAAGGCCACGGTGTCGAGCACGGATTGCTGGAAATCGTTGACGGCGAACTGGCTGGCGCTGACATTGACCGCCAGCGTCAGCTTGCCGAGTACGGGGTCGCTCCGCCAGCTTGCCAGCGTCCGGCAGGCATCCTTCAGCACCCAGCCGCCGAGCAGCGGCATCAGGTTGCTCTCTTCGGCCAGCGGGATGAAGACGTTGGGGGCGATGTAGCCGCGCTGTGGGTGTTTCCAGCGCAGCAACGCCTCCGCGCCGATGATGTCGCCTCCATTGTTGATCTGCGGCTGGAGGAACAGTTCCAGTTCGTCGTTGCGCATCGCCTCCTGCAACTCGCGCACCATGCCCTTCTGCCGCGTGAACTCCAGCCGGATCACGTAGATGCAACCGCAAACCATGGCGGTTGCCAGCGCGGAATTGATCCAGGTTCCGGCATAACGAATTTCATCCGGTATGGAGTGCGCAAAGGGCAGCGCCCAGTTCGAGGCCGAGAGAAAAATGAAGGAGGCGAGACATGCGGCGATGACCGCCAGCTGGAATTTCGATTTGCGCCGCAGGTAATTGATGTAGCCGAGCATGGCCAGCACCGGCAGATAGAGATGCGTCACCCGCGGCGCATTGGCAGTTGCCGTGTCGAACATAAGGCAGAAACCGAGGACAAAGGCCAGAAAGGCCAATTCGGAGACCACCAGTGCGGCTGTCAGAAGCCGGGCGCGGATCAGAAGCAGGCTTGCGAAGCTGACGAGCGCCAGAACCACATCGGCCAGCGCCAGTTCCCACCATCCATTGACGGCAAACACGGCGCACCAGAGGAGGCTGATGCAAAATACGAGAAGGGCAGCCGCCTGATAGGCAAAAATCAGGCGCCGGGAATATTGCTCCGAAAGTTTTTCCAATGCTTCGCTATGCCCTGGCAATCGCCACCTTCATCTCTGCGTTCGAACGATTTCCCGGGCTGCCTTGCATCATCCCTCGAATGTCGACGCTGCAGTTATACAAGCTTCAACTTCACGAAATGCAATTTTACTTCCGAAAGATTGATTCAAACTTGCGCAAAATGGCACATTGAAAAAATACCGGGACAAGACATTTGCCTGATGTCACGCCCACAAGCCTGCAAATCCCCGGATCGGTGAAGATATTGTCTCGGTCGGAACAATTCCGCGCGAAGCAACAATAAATCTTTCGACGATCAATTGAAACCGATTGTCGTAAATCTTTTCGGCTGGCGAGGATCTTTTCTCGTGCGGCGTGTAAATATCCGGAAAAACGTCGAGGCACGTTTCGTTTCGGATCAGTACAGGCTCAGCAAATCCTCCCCGGTCTGCGGCGCGCTGCTCTTGTCGATGGAAACGACGACGGACAGGCCAGGCCCCAAATGTTCGATCGGAGCCTGGTCCTTGTCGATGCTGATGCGCACGCCGACCCGTTGGGCGATCTTGGTGAAGTTGCCGGATGCGTTGTCCGGTTTGATCACGGAAAATTCCGAACCGGTTGCCGGCGAGAAGTTCTGGATATGGCCCTTGATGGTGCGCTTGTTGAGGGCATCAACGACGATCGTTACCGGCTGGCCGATCTGCATGCCGTAGAGTTGCGTTTCCTTGAAGTTGGCGACGACCCAGACGTCGCGCGGAACGACAGCCAGCAATTGGGTGCCGGGGGTCACATATTGCCCGAGCCGCGCGCCGATTTCGCCCAGGCGGCCGTCGCGCGGGGCAACGATGACGGTGTTCTGCAGGTCTATGTCCGCCAGTTGCACGGCGGCTTCGGCGCCGGTGACGTTTGCCTCCAGGGCGGCGCGGCTGACGATGATCGTCGCCAGGCTCTGTCTGGCCACTTCGACGGCGGCCTTGGCGCGATTGAGCCCCGCCTTGGCCTGCAGCTGCGCCGCCGCGGCCTTTTCGGACTCGCTGGTGGAAGCCACGCCGCGATCCGTCAGGTTCGCAACCCGCCTAGAGGTCAGTTCCGCCTGGTTGAGCACGGATTCGGCGCTTTCGACCTCCGCTTCGGCGGCATGGATGTTTGCCTGCGCCGACAACTCCTGCTGGTGAGAATTTGCCAGCGAGGCCTGCTGCGCCTGCAGGGTGGCGCGAGCCTGCGCCACTTTCTGCGTGTAGGAGCGGTCGTCGATCCTCACGAGCACGTCGCCTTGCTTCACCTCGGCATAATCCTTGACGGGGACTTCGACGATGTAGCCGCTCACCTGCGGCGAAATCGTCGTCACATATCCGCGGACATAGGCGTTTTCCGTTGTTTCCACGGAGGTTAGGAACGGTGGCAGCCGCCAGGCGTATAGCACGAGCAGGACCCCGGCCAGGCCAGCCAGGAGGGTAACAAGGGTGCTGGGGGAGCGGAAAAGTTTGAGCATGGCTTTTTCTTGGTTCAATCAGGGGGCTGGTTGTGGAGCGGCGGCTGAACGAAGTGTCATCAGCCTATCGAAGGCGCGATGCAGCAGCAGGATCACCAGCCCTGTCAGGCTGGCGAGGAAGATGACGAAAAATGCATCGTTGTAGGCAAGGATATAGGCTTCGCGGGTCACCTGCTGGGCGAGCAGCGACAGCCCTTCGGCATTCAGCAGCGACTTGTCGGAGATCACCTTACCATAGGCGCCGGAAAGTTGCGAAACGCGCTGCGCCACCACGGGATCGGAGAGCAGGATGCGCTCCACTAGGATGTTGGAGTGGAATTTTTCGCGCATCGTGACGAAGGTGCCCAGTACCGCTGAGGCAAACAAGGCGCCAATGCTCTGGGTGAACAGGAAGATCACCAGGAAGTTGACGACGTACGTCGCCCCTTTCGTGAGCACCGCGCCAAAACCCTTGGACATGATCGGCGGCAGGAACATCCCGGCACCCGCAGCGACGAGCGCCTGGCTGAAATACATGTCGGCCGGCCGCGTCATGCTGGTCGACTGGCTGTCGAGCCAGGCCCCGGCGGCGATGAGAACAAGTGCGATCGCATGGGCCGTTTCGACGTAACGGGTCAGCATCAGCAGGGAGCAGAACAAGCCGCCGACGATGGCCGCGGCAAGGACTACGGCGTAGAGCGACACCGTCTGGTCGTTGAGCAGGCCGAGTTGCTGGTAAAAACTAGCGGCCGTTGTCGATTGCTCCGAGGAGACAAAGCGGAAGAGCAGCAGCAATCCGGCCATCCGCATGTTCGGCCCCGAAAACAGCCAGCGAAAGTCGAACATCGGGTTCTTGCGCGGCGCCTCGACGATGAACAACAGGGTCATGGCGCCGATAGTCACGGCCAGCAAAACGCCGAGCCAGGGCGTTTCGAACCACCAGTACAGCCGGCCCAATGTCAGGAAGACGGCAAGGCAGCCAAAGCCGGTCGCCAGCAGCAGATAGCTGAAGATATCGGTGCGCTGGATGACGTTGGCACGCGGCGGCACTGTTACCGGCAGAAGATAGATGACCGGCAAGGCGATCAGCGCCAGCCCCATCTCGAACGAATAAAGTGCATTCCAGCCGCCGAAATCCAGCAGCGCCGGTGAGATGATCCGCGCCAGCGGCGCGGAAATCAACGTGTTCGTCAAGGCAAGGCTGAGGCCGAGCGACAGCTTCTTTGCCGGCGGGAAGGCCTCCAGCATGTAGAGAAAGCCGATCGTCGACAATGGCGCGGCAGCCATACCGCTGATGGCGCGGATGGCAATCGCCGAATGCAGGTCGGTGACAAGCAGGTTGAGGATCGAAGCGAGGACAAAACAGATGATGCTGAATTCGGCAAAGCGCCGCAGGCCGTATTGGGTCCGGATCTTGAAAAGCGCGATCGCGAAGCTGGCGTAAGGCGCCATGTAGGCGGCCGACAGCCAAGAGACTTCCGCCACCGTTGCCGAAAAGCTTCCCTGAAGCTGGTAGATGTTGGCCGAGACGAGGTTCATCCCAAGTCCCTGCGTCAGGAAAAACAGCATGGAGGAGGCGATGTAAAGCGGCATTTTCCAGCGCGGCATCGCCGCCGGCGTGGGGGCGGTGGCCGGGGGTGGCGCGGGTTGCGCGACAGCCTCCGGTTCTTGCCGCGGAGCCGCGTCGGTATTGTCGTTGGCAACCGCTTCTCGTGCTTGATCCTTGCTCATGACATGTCCTCAGGAGGTCCGCACACTCTGAAGATTTGCCTGCATCGTCCGGATGACGGCCGATGCCGTCAAGAGGTCTTCCTGGGAAATGCCGGCAACAAGGCGCAGGATGAGGGCGCTGGCAACGCTTTCGACCTCCTCGGCCGTGCGGCGACCGAGGCCGGTGAGATGGACCTCCTTCGCCCGGCGGTCCGCGTCGCTCGATCGGCGCTCGACGAAACCTTGCGCTTCCATCGTGTCCAGCAGGCGAACCACGGTCGGGGTCTCAAGCTCCAACCGCTCGGCCAGCTCCCGCTGGTTCAAACGTTCCTTTTCCGCGAGCGCAGAGAAGACACGCATGCGCGGCAGCGTGATGTTTTGCTCACGCGTCAGAAGCTCGAAAACGGCCTTCAGTTTGCGCCCGAAGGCGCTGACATCCTCGATCAGGCGGCGTTCGACGTCGTGTTTCCGCATGGCTCATATCCATAGTGCACTAATTATAGCTCTAGATATAATAAGTGTGACATATTTTCAAGTGATGGCTTGCGGAATAGGGCGACAAAGCCCGGCAGAACATGTGACGGGCATCGAAATGTGTGCCGGGGCATGCGACGGGCACGGATCGACGCGTGGTCGCAAGCGCCCCCGGGAAGGGGCGGTCAAGCGGACGACGGGCGGAAAACAGGTGAAGTTTAAGCGCGGAACATTTCGAACAACTTGCCGACGCTCTGGCGGCCGAGTTCGCGGATGTCGAATTTCTGGCCTTCGAGAAGCCATTCCCAGCACATGCCTTTTGCATGCCATTTGAGCGTCAGGCTGGCGAGTTCCGGGGTCCAGGCGGTAGAAAGCCGGCCGGTGCTGGCCGCACGCACGAAAATGGCGGTGAGCAGGTCGGCCTGGCTGTCTTCGATCTCCTGCATCGCCGTGGCAACCCTTTCGAGTTCCTCGGTAAAGTTCGTGCGGATCAGGATCGTCCACATGCGCTGGCGCGGGACGTCGCCGGCGAGCAGATCGATCCACTCGTAGATGGCGTGCTCGATGAAATGGAGCGCATCGACCCCTTCCACCCCCACCTTCTCCAAATCCATCATGCTGAGTTCGGGAAGGCGGGCGGTGTTGTAGAGTTCGAGGAAGAGGTCGGTCTTGCTGGCGAAGTGCCAGTAGATGGCACCCCGCGTCACCCCGGCTGCGGTGGCGATGTTTTCCAGCGTGCTGTTGGCGACGCCTTTTTCGAAAAACATCTTTTCGGCGGCAACCAGGATTGCCGCCTTTGTTTCCGCTGCTTCAGCCTTGGTGCGCCTCATCTGGGTTTATGCCATCACTCTGCCGGTTGGGCCGCTTGTTCCGCTGCGGCTTCGCTCTTATCGCCCGTCTTACCAAAAAGCTTCATGACGAACACGAAGAAAACGGGGACGAAGAAGATGGCGAGTACAGTGGCGGAGATCATGCCGCCGAGAACGCCGGTGCCGATGGCATTCTGGCTGGCGGCGCTGGCGCCGGTCGCGATCGCCAGCGGCACGACGCCGAGCGTGAAGGCGAGCGAGGTCATCAGGATCGGCCGGAACCGCAGCTGGCAGGCCTCGATGGTGGCTTCCAGCAGCGGTTTGCCCTGCGCCCGCAGGTCCTTGGCGAACTCGACGATCAGGATGGCGTTCTTCGCCGAGAGCCCGATGATGGTGATCAGGCCGACCTTGAAGTAGACGTCGTTCGGCATGTCGCGCAGCATGACGGCGGCGACCGAGCCGATGACGCCGAGCGGCACGACAAGCATGACCGACAGCGGGATGCTCCAGCTTTCATAGAGGGCGGCCAAAAGCAGGAAGATGAACAGGATCGTCAGGCCGACGAGCATCGGCGCCTGCGAACCGGACTGGATTTCCTGCAGCGACTGGCCCGACCATTCGTAGCCGAAGCCTGCCGGAAGCTGCGCCGCCAGCCGTTCCATCTCGGCAATCGCCGCACCGGAGGAGTAGCCGGGTGCGGCGTTGCCGGCGATGCGCACCGCCGGATAGCCGTTGTATCCGACCACCTGTGCCGGTCCCTTGGTCCAGTCGACGGTGGCGAAGGAGCGCAACGGCACCATGCCGCCGGCGGCGTTCGGCACGTTGAGGTTCAGGATATCGTCGGCACCCATGCGCTGGTGCTGATCCGCCTGCACCGTGACGCGCTGCATGCGGCCGGCATTGGGGAAGTCGTTGATGTAGGTGGAGCCGAGGTTCGCCGAAATCGTCGAGTTGATGTCGGCAAAGGTGACGCCGAAGGTGTTGGCCTTCTCGCGGTCGATGTTGAGGTTGAGCTGGGCCGCATCCGGCATGCCTTCGATGCGCATGCCGACGAGGATAGGGCTTTGGCCCGCCGCCGCCATCAACTGGCCGGCTGCGGCGCTGAGCGCCGTGGCACCGGCGCCGGAACGGTCCTGCAGGCGGAAGGTGAAGCCGCCCGAGTTGCCGAGGCCCTGGATGGGCGGAGGCGACAACGCAAAGGTCAGGGCGTCGCGAAGGCCGAAGAGCTGGCCGTTGGCGCGCCCGGAAATCGCGTCGGCGGAATCGTTGGGGCCACGTTCCTTCCAGTCCTTCAGCGTCACGAAGGCGAGGCCGGCATTATCGCCGAAACCGGAGAAGCTGAAGCCGCTGATCATCGTCCGCTGGTCCACGGCCGGTTCCTGCGCGAAAATCTGGTCGACACGGTCGGCAACGCTGAGGGCACGGTTGGCGCTGGCTTCGGCCGGAGCCTGCATATCGACGATGACGTAACCCTGGTCCTCGTTGGGCAGGAACGAGCTCGGCAATTGCAGGAAGAGGTAGACCAGTCCGCCGACGATGGCGAGATAGATGACCATGAAGCGCCCGGCGCGATGCACCAGGAAGCCGACTGCGCCGGCATATTTGCGGGTGCCGGCGTCGAACCGTCTGTTGAACCAGCCGAAGAAGCCTTTCTTCTCGTGGTGCCCCTGCTTGATGGGTTTCAGGAAGGTGGCGCAGAGCGCCGGCGTCAAAGACAAGGCGAGCAGGCCGGAGAACAGGATCGAGACGACCATGGTCAGGCTGAACTGCTGGTAGATGACGCCGACGGCGCCGGGAAAGAAGGCCATGGGAATGAAGACGGCCGTCAGCACCAGTGTGATGCCGATGATGGCGCCTGATATCTGCGACATCGCCTTCTTGGTCGCCTCGCGTGGCGACAGGCCTTCCTCGGCCATGATGCGTTCGACGTTTTCGACCACAACGATGGCATCGTCGACGAGAATGCCGATGGCCAGCACCATGGCGAACATGGTGAGTACGTTGATGGAAAATCCGCTGGCGTACATGATGGCGCAGGTGCCGAGCAGGGCGACCGGCACGACCAGCGTCGGGATCAGCGTGTAGCGGAAGTTCTGCAGGAAGATGAACATCACCACGAAGACCAGCACGATGGCTTCGATCAGCGTATGGATCACCTTCTCGATCGACACCGCGACGAAGGGCGAGGTGTCGTACGGCACGATATGTTTCAGCCCCGGCGGGAAAAAGCGCGACAGCTCGTCCATCTTGTCACGCACGGCGCCGGCTGTTTCCATGGCATTGCCGGTGGGCGACAGCTGGATGGCCAGAGCGGCGGCCGGCTGGCCGTTGATCTTCGTCTCGAAATTGTAGGTTTCCGCGCCGACCTCGATGCGGGCGACGTCACGCAGGCGCACCGAAGAACCATCCGGATTGGCCCGGAGGACGATCGCGCCGAATTCCTCCGGCGACGAAAGCTGGCCCTTGACCAGAACGCTGGCGGAAATCTGCTGGTTGATCGGGTTCGGCCGGGCGCCGATGCGGCCGGCTGCCACCTGGGCGTTCTGGGCGGCGATGGCGGTGTTGATGTCGGCGGTGGAAAGATTGAGGCCGACCATCTTGTCCGGATCGATCCAGATGCGCATGGCGCGCTGGCTGGCGAAGATCTGCGCGCGGCCGACACCGGGAATGCGCTGCAATTCGCCGAGTACGTTTCTCTGGAGATAGTCACCGAGGGAGACCACGTCGGTATTGCCGTCGGTCGAGACCAGAGCCACGAGCATCAGGAAGCCGGTGCCGGCCTCTTCCACCTCGACACCCTGCTGGGTGACGACCTGGGGCAGCCGCGCCTCGACGCGGCGAACGGCGTTCTGCACATCGATGGACGCCTGTCCGGAATCGACACCGGGCTCAAAAGTCGTGGTGATCTGCACCATGCCGGAGGAATCGGAGGTGGATTCGAAGTAGATCACGCCGTCGACGCTGTTCAATTCCTGTTCGATCGGCGCGGTGACGCTTTGATAGATCTCTTCCGAAGAGGCGCCGGGATAGGTCGTCGACAGGGTGATCTGCGGCGGGGCGACGTTCGGATACTGCGCCACCGGCAGAAGCGGAATGGCGATGATGCCGCCGATCATGATGAAGATGGCGACGACCCATGCGAAGATGGGCCTGCCGATAAAGAACTGGGCCATGAGGGGAGATCCTTATTCGCTCGCCGCCGCGGCCTGTTCCGCGGATTTCGTCTTCGCATCGTCGCCTGCCGGTTCGGCCGCCGGCGTGGCACTCCACGGTTCCGGCTTGACGATGGCGCCCGGCGCGGTCTTCTGGAACCCTTCCGCCACGACGCGGTCGCCGGCCTTGATGCCCTGGGTGATAACGTAACGGTCACCGATGATGCGGCCGACGACGACAGTGCGCTGCTCCACCATGTTTTCCGCATTGACGATCAGGACACTCGCCTGACCGCCGGCATCGCGCTGGACGGATTGCTGCGGCACGGCCAGGGCGGATTTTTGCACGCCCTGCTCGATCTGGACCCTCACGTACATGCCGGGAAGCAGGTCGTCGTCGGGATTGGGGAACTCGCCGCGGAGCGTCACCTGGCCCGTCGTCGCATCGACGGCGGCTTCGGAAAACAAAAGCCGGCCGGGCTTGCCGTATCTGGTGCCGTCGTCGAGAACGAGCTGCACCGCCGCTTCGTTCTTGCCGGTCATCAGCTGGCCGTCCTGCAAGGCTTTGCGCAAGCGGATGAGATCGGCGGCGGGCTGGGTGAAGTCGGCATAGATCGGATCGAGCTGCTGGATCGTCGCCAGGTTTTCGGTGCCGTTGGCGTTCACGAGTGCACCCTCGGTGATCAGCGCCCGGCCGATGCGGCCGCTGATCGGCGCCCGGACCTCGGCATATTGCAGATTGAGCTGGGCTTCCGCCAGAGAGGCCTGCGCGGCCGCGACGTCGGCATCCGCCTGGGCGAGCAGGGCGACGGCATTGTCGATTTCCTGCTGCGAGGCGACGTTCGACTTGCGCAGGCGTTCCTGGCGGTCGGCCGTCTGGCGCGCTTGCATGCGGGAGGCTTCTGCCTTGCGCAGCAGCGCCTGCGCGCTATCGACGCGGACTTTGAACGGGGCGGGATCGATGCGGTAAAGCACGTCGCCTTCCTTGACCAGCGAACCCTGCTCGAAAACGCGCTCGACAAGGATGCCGGACACGCGCGGGCGAACTTCCGCAAGGCGTGTTGGGGCAATACGTCCAGGCAATTCGTTGACGATCGGCAGCGCTTCTTCTGCGACCAGCACGATACCGACTTCGGCGGGCGGCATCGCCGGGGGTGCCGCGGCTTCTTCCTTCTGGCACCCCGCCAACAACGCCATGCCGCACCCTAAAATGATGGCAGCACCCAGTTTTCCCGCCCGCATAAACGTCTCCACAAGCATGATCCAATATACATACATTCTGTTATGTATATCGATATTGCAGTGCGCCATGGTTTTGCAAGTGAAAAAATCGTGAGAGCCGGAGTCAATATTCTTTGTAGGGGAGGTCTCGGTAGTGGAGATTGGAATCTCGTTTCCAAAGCTGCGCCGTCAGAAGTTGTCCGGCTCTAAATGGCATTGCATAAAGCCCGGAGTGGACCGGGACATGAAAAGGGCGGAGCGTTTAGCTGAGTACGAGCGTTTTCGCTGGTAATATTATCGAGAATGATGGCCGTGCATGGTGACCGATCAGGTTTTTGATGTCGTAATCGTTGGGGCGGGTTCTGCCGGCTGCGTCCTTGCCAATCGCCTGAGCGCGGATCCTTCCGTGCGCGTGCTGCTTCTCGAAGCGGGCGGCAGCGATTTCAATTTCTGGATCCGCATGCCGATCGGCTACGGCAAGACCTTCTATCATCCAGAACTCAACTGGCGCTATCAGACCGAACCCGATGCCGGCCTAGGCGGCCGGCCGGCCTATTGGCCGCGCGGCCGGGTGATCGGTGGATCGAGTTCCATCAATGCCATGGTCTATGTGCGTGGCCAGCACGCCGATTTCGACGCATGGGCCGCACTTGGCAATCCCGGATGGTCGGCTGCGGACGTGCTTCCGGTCTACAAGCGCATGGAAGACAATGTGCAAGGCGGCGATGCCTGGCGGGGTACCGGCGGGCCGCTGACGATTACCAGCATGGACGGCTCCGTTCATCCGCTCGCCAATGACTATCTGAAAGCCGCCGCTGCCGCCGGAATACCCGTCAACAAGGATTATAATGGCGAGACGCAAGAGGGCGCCAGCATCTACCAGGTGACGACGCGCAAGGGGCTGCGCTGTTCATCGGCGGACGCCTACCTGCATCCCGTCCGCCGCCGTGCCAATCTGGAGGTGCGGACGAAGGCGCATGTCACACGGCTCTTGATCGAATCGAAGCGTGTGACCGGCCTCGAATATGTGAGGGACGGCGTGAAGACCACGGTGCGGGCGTCCCGCGAGGTGGTCCTGTCGGCGGGTGCCGTCAACTCGCCGCAGATCATGATGCTTTCCGGCATCGGCGATGCCGAAAAACTTTCCGCCCTCGGTATCACTCCCGTTCTTCACGCGCCGATGGTTGGCCGCAACCTCCAGGATCATCTCGGCTTCGACTACATCTATGAAGCCACCCGTCCGACGCTGAACGACGTGCTGAGGCCGTGGTGGGGAAGGCTGGGCGTCGGCCTGCAATATGTGTTGACCCGCAAAGGGCCGCTTTCGCTGAGTGTCAACCAGGCCGGTGGTTTCGTGCGCAGTCGGCCCGATCGGCCACGCCCCAACATCCAGCTTTATTTTTCGCCTTTGAGCTACACGCGGGCCATTCCCGGCAAGCGGGCGCTGATGCGCACCGATTTCTTCTCCGGCTTCATGCTGGGAATTTCCAACTGCCATCCGAAGAGCCGCGGCACGATCGAACTCGGCTCCGCCGACCCCTTCGCTCCGCCGCTGATCCGGCCGAACTATCTCTCCGACGAAAGCGATCTGGAGGAACTGGTGGAAGGCGCCCGCATTCTCCGCAAGATTGCCGAGCCGATGGCGGGCCAGATCAAGCGGGAAATCGTGCCGGGACCAGCCATCGAGAGCGACAGCGAGATGGCGGCGGATATCCGCGCCCGAAGCGGATCGGTTTTCCACGCCTGCGGTACCTGCGGCATGGGGCCGGATCCGAGCCTATCGGTCGTTGATCCGCGCCTGAAGGTTCATGGCATAGAGGGCCTGCGCGTCGTCGATGCCTCGATCTTTCCGCTCATCCCCTCCGGCAACATCAATGCGCCATCGATCATGGTCGGGGAGCGGGGGTCGGATTTCATCCTCGAAGACTGGCGGCGATCCCAAGCGGATAGACGCTGACAGGCATTATCGCTTTCGGCGCATCCCGCGCAACAGATCGGCAAGTTCCTGCACAGCCGCGGTCGTTGCCCTTGAGGGCACAGCGCTGAAGCCGAGGATCAATCCTTTCTGCGCGGGTGCCAGCGAGAAACGGCTGAGCGGGGAGACGATGATCCCCCGTTCGAGCGCGCGGGCCGTGACTTCGTTTTCGTCGAGATCGTCGGGCAGGCGGCCGACCGTCTGGAAGCCGGTGGTGGTCGGCTGCACGTCGAGCAGCCCGTCAAGATGTCTGGCGGCAGCATCGAGCAGTGCCGCCTGCCGCTCGTTATAGACGCGCCGCATCCGCCGCAGGTGGGCGTTGAAGTGGCCCTGTTCCATGAAGCTCGCCATGATCGATTGCAGGCTGGAGGGCGCACCCTGCATCGTCGCGCCGGCCACCCGGCGAAACATCTTGGCGACTTCCGGCGGCGCGACCACATAACCCAACCGCAAGGCTGCGAACATGACCTTGGAGAAGGTGCCGACATAGATCACACGCCCGGCGGTATCGACGCTTTTCAGCGTCGGCGCCGGATGGCCCGAATAATAGAATTCGCCGTCATAATCGTCCTCGATGATCCATGCGCCGCAGCGTCCCGCGGCATGCAGAAGTTCCAGCCTCCGGCCGAGCGACATGGTCACGCCCAGCGGATGCTGGCGCGCCGGGGTGACGAAGGCCATCCGGAATTCCGGGCAGAGCTTCAACCCTGCGGCGACATCTATCCCCTGGTCGTCCACCGGCACCGGCACCAGGCTCGCGCCGCTGGAGACGAGGCTGTTGCGGGCGCCGATCGGCCCAGGATTTTCGAACCAGACATTGTCGCCCGGATTGAGCAGCATCTGGCCGATCCGGTTGAAGGCATCCTGCGCGCCGTTGAAAATGAAGATGTCGTCGATATCGCAGACCACGCCGCGATTGGCCTTGAGATGGTTCAATATCGCCCGGCGTAATTCGTATAGGCCGACGGGATCGGGGTAAGCGAGCACCATGTGGCGCGATTGCCGCCAGTATTGCGCCGACAGCCGCGCCCAGAGCGCCATCGGAAACTCGTCGTTGGCCGGCATGCCGGTGACGAAGGGACGCGGCACCTGCGGGTGGGAGAGGCGTGGGAAATAATGCTCGGATGCCTCGGCACTCAATCGCGCCAGCCGGGGCGGGGCGGCGTCGGCACCTTCAAGCACCGCCTGCGGCTGGATCGGGCGTTCCGAATGCAGCGTCTCGCTGACATAGGCGCCGGCACCGACGCGGGAATAGATCAGTTCCTCGGCCATCAGCTGCTCGTAGACCGTCACGGCGGTCGTCCGCGAAACGCCCTGGTCCTTCGCCAGCGTCCGGCTCGAGGGCAACCTCTCTCCGGGTGTCAGCCGCCCGGACAAGATCAGTTCGCGCAAGCCGCCCGCCAATTGGGCCGTCAACGAGCCCGGATCGTCCTTGTCGATCCGGATCGGGGGAATCAGCGCCCCTCCGGCATATTTCACCATTTCCGTCCCCCCAGGTGCCTTTGTGGCTTTATTGGCATGAAAACTAATCCAAAATGGACCTTAGTCAAAGGCCAGTTTCAGCCCAATGTGGGGCCACGAGCAGCATTGCCAATGGGACGGACGGAGTGTCGGATGATAAAGCTGAAGTCGATCGAGACGTTTTCGACACGGTATGTCGGCTTCGTGCGCATAACCGACGAGACCGGGGCGACGGGCTGGGGACAGCTGTCCAACTATAACTCCGACATCTCGGCCCAGGTCCTGCATCGCCAGGTCGCGCCCTGGACCCTCGGTGTCGAAATCGTCGATCTCGACGATCATCTCGACCTGATCACCGAACGCGAACACAAGTTCCCGGGTTCCTACCTGCGCCGCGCCATCGGCGGCCTCGATACCGCCATCTGGGACCTTTTGGGAAAGCAGGCGGGCAAGCCGGTCGTTTCCCTGCTCGGCGGAACGCCGGGACCGCTGCGCGCCTATGCCTCGTCGATGAAGCGGGACATCACGCCGGGTGATGAAGTGGAACGTTTCAAGCGGTTGCGCCAGCAATACGGTTTTGATGCCTTCAAGTTCCGCGTCGGTGCGGAAGTCGGACGCAACAAGGACGAGTGGCCGGGACGCACCGAGGAGATCATTCCGGCCGTGGCGAAGGCGCTCGGGTCGGAGGCCGCCCTGCTGGCCGATGCCAACTCGTGTTATTCGCCGGAAAAGGCCATCGAGGTCGGGCGGATGATGGAAGACCATGGCATGGTCCATTACGAGGAGCCGTGCCCTTACTGGGAACTGGAGCAGACCAAGCAGGTGGCCGATGCGCTCGACATCGCCGTCACCGGCGGCGAACAGGATTGCGACCTGACGATATGGCGCCGCATGATCGAGATGCGGGCCGTCGATATCGTCCAGCCGGACGTCCTCTATCTCGGCGGCATCAGCCGGACCATGCGCGTGGCGAAGATGGCTGCAGCGGCAGGACTGCCGGTGACGCCGCATTGCGCCAACCTGTCGTTGGTGACGCTGTTCACCATGCATATCCTCCGCGCCATCCCCAATGCCGGCGATTACCTCGAATTCTCGATCGAGGGCGCCGATTATTATCCCTGGCAATACGGCCTGTTCCGCAACGACCCCTATGTCATCGTCGATGGCAAGGCCACGGTCAGCGACGCGCCGGGATGGGGGATCGAGATCGACCCGGAATGGCTGGCGAAATCCACATATCAAATCAGCGAAAACGATTGAAATGGATACGCAAACCGATTGCGACTTCGCCGCCGGTGGTGCCTATTCCTGCGTGACGAATGTGACGCAAGGGAATGGAAGGTAACGCATGGAGACCGTTTTTACAGCCGATGCCCGGATGACATCCTACTGGTGGGAGCGCTCGCCGCCAGAGACATCCGTTCTTGATGAACTACCGGCAACGGCTGACGTGCTGGTCGTCGGATCGGGTTACACCGGGCTGCATGCGGCAATCGTGTTGGCCCGCGGCGGGCGCAAGGTTCTCGTCTGCGATGCCGGGCAGGTCGGTTTCGGCTGCTCCACGCGCAATGGCGGCCAGATCAGCACCTCCGTGAAGCCTAGTTTCGATAGTCTTGCGAAAGCCCATGGCGAAGCGGTCGCGCGGCGGATCTTCGAGGATGGCCGGCGGTCGTTGTCGTGGACCGAAGATTTTATTCGAAGCGAAGGCATCGACTGTGATTTCCGGGTCGTCGGCCGCTTCCACGTTGCCCACAACAGCAAATCCTTCGAGACCTTGGCGGCCTCGATCCGAAACCAGCCGAAAGGTCTGGAGGTGCCTGCGCATGTCGTTCCGCGCGCCGAGCAGAGATCCGAACTCGGCAGCGACATCTACCACGGCGGGATCATTCTGGAGAAACACGCCTCGCTCGATCCTGGGCGCTACCATGCCGGGCTGGTCAGGTTGGCGCGCCAGGCAGGCGCCGAGATTGCATCCTCTTGCAAGGTCACGGCCATCACCCGATCGGGAGACGGGTTTTCCGTCGAGACAGTTCGCGGACGCGTCGCGGCACGAAACGTCGTTCTTGCCACGAACGGTTACACCGGCCCGCTTTCGCAGTGGCATCGCCGGCGTATCATCCCGATCGGCAGCTACATCGTCGCCACCGAGGAGTTGCCCGAGGCGCTGGTCGACAAACTGATCCCTAGGGATCGGGTCGTCTCGGATACGCGGCGCGTGCTCTATTATTTCCGCGCCTCTCCCGACCGGCGTCGCATCCTGTTCGGGGGAAGGGTGAGCATGGGCGAGACCGATCCACGCAAAAGCGGGCCCTTGCTCCACCAGGAAATGTTGCGTCTCTTCCCGCAGTTGTCCGGATACAGGGTCACCCATTCGTGGATGGGTTATGTCGGTTATACGTTCGATACGCTTGCCCACACCGGCGAGCAGGATGGCATCCACTACGCCATGGGTTATTGCGGCTCCGGTGTCGGCATGGCCGGTTATCTTGGCATGCGCGTCGGGCAGACCATTCTCGGCAAGGCGGAAGGACGGACCGGTTACGGCGAGACGTCGTTTCCCTCACGCTCCTACTACTTCGGCAAGCCCTGGTTTTTGGCGCCGGCCGTGCATGTGTACCGCCTGAGGGATCGATTGGGGATTTGAGCGGCGGGGAAATGCTGCGTCAGACTGGCCCTTAACAATGGAAAGAATGGATATTCCATGATGGCCAGTTTGAGTTTCCAGTGCGTCAATGGCAGCCGTGACATGCGCCTGTCGAATAGGCGCGATAAGCGTTCGCGGGTCCACACGTCGGCCTGCCAAGAAATGACAACGACGAAAATAAACAACGATTGTCAGCAAAGAGGAGAGAGCAATGGGAACACTGGGAAACAGACTGCTGGGCGCAACCGCGCTCCTATTCATCGCCGCCGCACCGACCGCGCATGCGGAAACGCTGCGGCTTCTGACCTGGGGCAGCTATGCGCCGGAAGCGCTCATCAAGAAGTTCGAGGCTGAAAACCCGGGCATCAAGGTCGAGGTCACCTTTTCGAACAACGAAGAAATGATTGCCAAGCTGCGTGCGACCGGCGGCACCGGATACGACCTGGCGCAGCCGAGCCATGACCGCATCTATGCGGCGCAGCTCGAATACAAGATCTACAAGCCGCTCGATCTCTCGAAGATCAAGATGGACCAGATGTCGCCCAATCTCGTCGAGGGCGTGAAGCAGAACACCACGATCGAAGGCCAGGTTTATGCCGTGCCGCATCAGTGGGGCACGTCGGGCATCATGGTCAACAAGAAGGAAGCCCCCGACGCCAAGAGCTGGGCCGATCTCTGCGATGCCAAATACAAGGGCCGTACATCGATGCGCCTTCGCCGCACGATCTTGCTCGGCACTGCCTTCTCCATGGGCATGAACCCCTTCGATCTCTACGCCGATACGGCGGCCTACAAGGACATGCTCGACAAGGTCACGGAAAAGCTGATCGCCTGCAAGGACAACCTCAAGACCTACTGGACCGGCGGCGACGACCTGTCGGCGCTGATGCTGTCCGGCGAAGTCATCATGTCCGAGACCTGGGATTCCACCGCGTTCAAACTCTACTCGCAGAACAAGGATATCGTTTTCGTGCCGCCGGAAACCGGTGCGCTTGCCTGGATCGATACCTTCGCCATTCCGCGCGGCGGTGAGGCGGATGATGCCGCCTACAAATGGATCAATTTCGTTCTCCAGCCGGAAAACATCAAGGACATGTCGGCCTCGACCGGCGCGCTTGCGGCTGTCCCGAACGCCATCGATCTTCTTCCCGACGACAAGAAGGAAGCCGTCAAGGCCGCGTTCTCGCCGGCCGACCTCGACAACCTGAAGTTCTTCGCCAACATTCCTCCGGGGATCGAGGACATGGAAGGCATCGCTCTCGAACGGATCAAGGCAGCGTCGAACTAAGCCGCGCCGAAGCCGTAGATACAGAGTGGCCGGGGCGCCTGTCGTCCCGGCCCGTCCCGCAAATGGATTGAGCGCGATGTATGACCTGAGCTGTGCCAGCGTAACCAAGAAGTTCGGCATGTTCACCGCCGTATCGGATGTCTCCCTTGACATTCCTTCCGGTTCCTTCTTCTCCATTCTCGGCCCGTCCGGCTGCGGCAAGACCACGCTGATGCGGATGATTGCCGGCTTCGAGACCCCCACCTCCGGCGACATCCGGATCAAGGGTCAGAGTGTGGTGAAGGTCGCGCCCAACAAGCGGGCGGTGAAGATGGTCTTCCAGCACCTGGCGCTTTTCCCGATGATGAACGTCGGCGAAAACATCGCCTACGGCCTGCGTTGCCGCGGTGATGCCAAGGCCGATATTCCGCGCAAGGTGGCCCGCGTGCTTGATCGCGTCGGCCTGCCTGGTGTGGAAAATAAGCAGATCAGCCAGCTTTCGGGCGGCCAGAAGCAGCGTATCGCCATTGCGCGCTGCATGGTGCTCGAACCCGACGTGCTGTTGCTCGACGAACCGCTTGGTGCGCTGGACCTCAAGCTGCGCGAGCATATGAAGATCGAGCTGAAACAACTCCAGCACCAGTTCGAGACGACTTTTCTCTACATCACCCATGACCAGTCGGAAGCGCTGGTGATGTCGGACGCCGTCGCGGTGATGAATGCCGGGCGCTTCGAGCAGATCGGCAGCCCGCGTGAGCTTTACGACGCGCCGGTCTCCGGTTTCGTGGCGGGTTTTGTCGGCGATTCGAACCGCCTGCCGGGCCGGCTTGCCGAGATCCGCGGCCAGGAAGCCGCCGTCGATCTCGACGCCGGCGGCCGGGTCATCGGCCGCCTGGCGGATGTGAGCCGCGCCGGCGATGCCGTCGATGTGTTCCTGCGGCCGGAGGCGTTGAAGATCGCGGCGGGGGCGGGCGAGGCTATGCTCGGCGGCACCGTCGATAGCCTGCTCTTCAACGGTGCCAACTCGCGTATCCTCGTGCGGATGGGGACCGGTCAGTTGATCGAGATCGCCGATCCGCTGGCAGCCACCGTCAGCCAGGGCGATGCGGTGGCCTTGTCATGGCAGCCGGATCGTGCCCGCATCTTTGCGCGGGGGAAAGCGTGATGGGCCGCGATGCGGGGCGTCTGTCGCTGATCCTGCTGATGACGCCTTTCGTTTTGTGGATCGGCCTGCTGATCGTGCTGCCGCAGATCGGTATCGGTTACGTGTCGCTACGCGAAAAGGTCGGCTTCAACCAGTACGAATATGGCTTTGCCAACTACGCGGCCTTCTTCGGCGAGCCGATCTACCGGAACACCCTGCTGCGCACGGCATGGATTTCCATCCTGGTCACGGTGCTGGCATTGGTCATGGGTTTTCCCGTGGCCTACTACATCGCCAAGATGGCCCGGCAGCGCAGCCGCGCCGCCCTGTTCCTGATGTGCCTCATTCCGCTCTGGGTCAGCGATCTCGTGCGCGCCTACGGCTGGATCGTGCTTTTGCGCGAGACCGGCGTGATATCGAAGGCACTGGTCAGCATGGGATTGATCGCCCAGCCGGTCGAGATGCTTTACAACGACATCACCGTGGTCATGGGTCTGGTCTATACGGTCATCCTGTTCATGATCGTGCCGCTGGTCTCCACCCTGCAGGGAATGGACGATGCCATGCTGGAGGCGGGCTACAATCTCGGCGGCTCGCGCTTCACCGTGTTTCGCCGCATCGTCGTGCCCTACGCCATGCCGGGGATCGTCTCGGGATGCATCATCACCTTCATGCTGGCCGCCGGCAGCTACCTGACGCCGATCCTGCTCGGCGGCAAGAATTCCAGCTGGTTCACCGAGCAGATCTACAGCCAGTTCATCACGCGCTATAACTGGGAGGCAGGGGTGACGTTCGGCGTGCTGCTTCTGGGCTTCACCTCCCTCGTCGTCTGGGCGGGCCTGCGGCTAACCGGCCAGAGCCTGGCCACCACCGTTGCCAAGGAGTGAACCGATGCGGACCCCGGCCCATCTCCTCTGGATCTACCGCGCTTATGTGCTGATCTTCTTTCTGTATTTGGTGGCGCCGCTGGTCGCCGCCGGAGCCTTTGCCTTCAACGACTCGCTCTTCCCGGCGCTGCCCTGGCAGGGTTTCACCCTCGACTGGTTCTTCTCGCCGACCGAACCAAAGCTCGGCCTGTTCCACGACGAGCGGCTGCTGCGCGGTCTCGGCAATTCCGTCTATATTGGCCTGATCGTCGCCGCGCTGTCGGTTGTTGCCGGCACCTGCAATGCGTTTCTCTTCGTGCACAAGGAATTCCCGTTCAAGGCGGTCCTTTATATTCTGATGGTCGTGCCGCTGGTCATTCCCGGCGTCATTCTCGGCATTTCGATCCTCGTCTTCGCCTCGATGATCGCCAATTTCGCCGACGAGCAATTGGGCCTCTTCCTCACCTGGCTACGACCAGGCATTCCGCTCGTCGTGCTCGGCCAGTTTTCCTTCATGACGACGATCACCACGCTGGTGATCGCCGCACGCCTGCAGAAATTCGACGTCTCGGTGGAAGAGGCGGCCTACAATCTCGGCGCCAGCGGGGTGCGCGTGCTGAGGACGATCACGCTTCCCTATCTTTCTCCCGCGCTGTTTTCCGCCTTCGTCGTTGCCTTCCTCGTGTCCTTCGAGAATTTCAACACGACGCTGATGCTGGTCGGCTCCGATGCGCCTTTGACGGTCACTATGTATGACCGCATGGTGAAGGTCGGTTCGACGCCGGTGCTCAACGCTGTCTCGGTCGTGCTGATGCTCGGCTCCGGCTTTCTGGCCCTTCTGAGCGTCCTGGTCCAACGGGAAAGATCCGCGGCCTGACAGAACCCCTCGCACTCACCGATCCGCATGCTAGTCTGATATCGATGGCAAATCGCAGGGGAGGAAAACATGCGGCAGACGTGGCGCTGGTTCGGGCCGAAGGACCTGGTTTCGGTCGATGACATGATGCAAACGGGTGTGGAGGGTGTCGTGTCCGCCCTTCACCATGTCCGCACCGGGGCGGTCTGGAGCCCGGAGGAGATTGCCAAACGGCAGGCGGAGATCGCCCGCATGACGGATGGCAGCCCTTCGGGCTTGAAATGGGAGGTCGTCGAAAGCCTGCCGATGTCGGAAGACATCAAGAAGCAGAAGGGTGACTGGAAGGCGCATATCGCCGCCTACAAGCAGTCGCTCGCCAATCTCGCCGCCGCCGGCATCGAGGTCGTCTGCTACAATGTCATGCCGGTGCTCGACTGGACGCGCACCGATCTCGCCCACCGGCTGGCGAACGGCGCCACCTGCATGCGCTTCGACCTCATCGATTTTGCCGCTTTCGACATTCACATCCTGGCGCGCCCCGGCGCGGCGGAGGGTTTTCCCGCCGATGTGGTCGAGGCGGCAGGCCGCCGCTTTGCCGCCATGTCGGATGCGCGCCGCAGCGAACTGGCCCGCAATGCGGTCTTCGGCCTGCCGGGTGCCGCCGAGCATTTTACGCTCGAGGACGTGCGGCGCCATCTGGGCGAATATGCCGGCATGTCCGGCGAAACGCTCCGGGCGCATCTCATTGATTTCCTCTCGGAAGTGGCGCCGGTGGCGCAGGATCTCGGCATCCGCCTGTGCTGCCATCCGGACGATCCGCCGTTCCCGCTGCTCGGCCTGCCGCGGGTGATGTCGACGGAAGCAGACTACAGGACCGTCATGGAGGCGGTGGACATACCAGCCAACGGCATAACGCTCTGCTCCGGTTCGCTGGGGTCGCGGCCGGACAACGACCTGCCCGGGATGATGGACCGGCTCGGCGACCGGGTGCATTTTCTCCACCTGCGCAATGTCCGGCGCGAGAGCGATGCCGTCATGGGCAGCTTTTACGAAGCCGAACACCTCGGCGGCGGCACGGACCTGGTGGCACTCATCGCCGCCGTGTTGCGGCAGGAGCGAAAACGCAAGGCTGCCGGCCGCGCGGACATCTCGATCCCGATGCGCCCCGACCACGGCCAGGACATCCTCGACGACCACAAGCGCAAGACGCAGCCCGGCTATCCCTCGATCGGGCGGCTGAAAGGGCTAGCGGAACTGCGCGGCATCATGACCGCACTCGACCATCCCGTGGAGGGACTGCCCCGCTGACAGGCGCAAAAGAATGCGTCACCGCATCGTGCTTTCGCGGATCTGCAGCTCGAAACCGAGATCAATGATCGGTGGAGAGGTCGCCCGGTCCGCCAGGCGCTCCCGGACCATCTGCACGGAGCGGCGGCCGATCTCGTAGCGGGGCGTGCGCACGCTGGTCAGGGGCGGGTGGGCGACGCGCATCATGTCGAGGTCGTTGAAACCGCAAATGCCCATGCGGTGCGGCACGGCGATCGCCGCCCGCTGGCACTCGAACAGCACGCCCATGGCGAGATCGTCATTGTTGCAGAAGACGGCATCGAGATCGTGGGCCTTGGCCAGCGCATCCGCCAGCAACTGGCCGCCCAGTGGCATGCTCGACGGGGTCAAGGTCGTCGTCACCAGCTTGGGATCGAAGAGCTGTGCCTCCTCCATCGCCCAGCGGTAACCCGCAAGGCGGCGCTGCGAGCGCGGGTCCATGCGGGCGCCGATGAAGCCGATGCGGCGATAACCCGCCTCCAGCAGATGGTTGGTCGCCGTCTTGCCGCCTTCGAAATGCGAGAAGCCGACCAGCATGTCGACCGGATCCTCGCCATACTCCATGATCTGGACGACCGGGCAGCCGGCCGTTTCCAGCAGCTTGCGGGTCGTCTCCGTCTGGTCGATGCCCGAGACGATCAGGGCCGACGGCCGCTGGCCCAGGAACATGCGGACGAGGCGTTCCTCTTCGCGCGGAGAGTAATGGGTATTGCCCATCAGGATCTGCAGCGGGCTTTCACCGAGTTCATCATAGATCCCGCGCACCGTGTCGGCGAAGACGATGTTGGTCAGCGACGGCACGAGCACGCCGATGACGTCAGCCCGCGACGAGGCGAGCGCCCGAGCGTTGGGATCGGGCGCATAACCAAGCTGCACGACCGCCGTATCGATCTGGGCGCGCAATTCCGCCGAGACCAGCGACGGATCGCGCAGTGCTCGCGACACCGTGATCGCGGCGACGCCGGCAAGCTTTGCGACATCGGCGATGGTGGGGCGGCCGCTACTGCGTCGGCTCACCTTGCGGTTCTGGTTCTTGGAAACGATCTCGTCGCCCACGCTGGCTCCCCGCGAGAGCATCTGCGATGTGATCCGCACATCGCAAATGCTCCATCCTATTGTTTTTATACAATTCCGAACGCCAACCGCTCAGCACTTTTGCCGGAATTGCTCTAGAGCATTTCCGCTCTTCTCCGAAACGCGAAAACGCTCTACCCTATTGTTTCCACGTAATTCCGGACGCAAAACCGTTGCGCACGCCTGCCGGAATTGCCCTAGCTGCGAAAGCGCAAGGCCTCGACATCGGTGCTGCCGAGATACCAGTTCCTCGCGTCAACCTCGTCGAAGACGATGGAGACTTCGCGTTCGGGGAGCCCGGCAACCTCGGCAATGGCCGCCGCGACCTTGCTGCTGACTGCAGCTTTTTTGCCAGAAGGATCATCCGCGAGTGTCTCGCGTACGATGGTGATGCGCGCAAATGGCATTTCGAGCCTCCCGTCTCAAGTGTGTTTTGCGCTGCCGACGATACGTCGCACCGCTTGTGTGCAAACTCCGAAAACTGCCGCCGGTGGCTCTTGCCTCAAGCGCGGATGAGGGCCGGTTGCCGTCTCGGATGAAACGATAGCGCTATCATACGGAAACTGATCGATTTTCTTGAAAATCCAGGCTTTGAATGCCGAAATTCACTAATAATCATCGCTATTGCCTCCCCTGCAGTCCTACAAAAGCTCTTTACAATTTTCCATGGTAGCGCTACCCAAAGAAAAGACAACTGCGTTTTTGGGAGGAGACCAGAGCGCACCGTCAAGGATGAGCCGGGCATCCAGCGTGCCGATGCCGGAGCTGTTTGCGCTGTTCGACAGGGGGAGTTCTGTCGCCGGCGGAAGAGGTTATGGAGCGCGACAAAGGGAGGAAATGTCGATGGTGAAGTCACTCGCTGGCGGTATCGTTGCCGCCGCTGCATTTTTGATGCTCGGGTCCGCGGCCTATGCCGAACCCGAGATCGTTTCCGGTCCGGCTGCCGAGCCGGAATGTTTCGCACCTTGGTCGGCGGAAACGAAATTCTTCAAGTTCCCGAAGAAGGACGGCCCCTATCGCATCGCGCTGGCGAACGGCTACATCGCCAACACCTGGCGCATCCAGATGGTGCAGACGGCCAAGGCTTATGCGGCGCAGTCCGACGTCGCGGCCAAGCTGAAGGAATTCAAGGTCGTCTCCACGGGCGAGGACGTTCCGGCACAGATCTCGGCGATCAACAACTTCATCGATTCCGGCTATGACGCCATCATCGTCAACGCCCAGAACCCGACGGCCTTTGCACCCGTCATCAAGCGGGCGAAGGAAGCCGGTGTCGTGCTTGTCGCCTTCGACAACATCCTCGACACCAAGGATGCGATCAACGTCAACGTCGACCAGAAGGGGCTCGGCGTTCTGTGGGCCGACTGGCTGGTCAAGCATCTGCCGAACGGCGGCAAGATCCTTGAGGTGCGCGGTGTCGCCGGCACGTCGGTCGATACCGACCGCCACAACGGCCTGCACGAGACATTCCAGGCGTCGGGCAAGACCTTCGAGGTTACCGAAGTCATGGGCAAATGGGATGACGGCGTCGCTCAGAAGGTGACGGCGGATGCGATCGCCACCAGCGGTCCCTTCGACGGCATCACCGGTCAGGGCGGCGATACCGGCATCGTCCAGGCGATGATCGACGCCAAGCATCCCTTCGTGCCGTTCGGCGGCGAGACGGAGAACGGTTTCCGCAAGTTCTGCGCCAAGTTTGCCGGTGAAGGGCTGAAGTGCACCTCGGCGGGTTCCGGCCCGGCCCAGGTCGCCGTGGCGATCAAGACGGCGATTGCCGCGCTTGAGGGCCAGGTCGTGCCGCAGGAAGTCAAGCTGCCGCTCGCCATTGCCTCCGATCCCGATTTCAAGGAAGGGCAGGACTACTTCCCGACGGAATCCGACAACTTCTTCGTCGGCAATTCTTTCCCGACCTGCGGAATCAACTTCACGGCGCAGGAAATCATGGGGCAGACCAAGGAAAACCAGTAGGCCCGGCAAAATCGGGCATCGCGTCGCTGCGCGATGCCCCTTTCGGTATAACGGGACCTGGGGAACGCAATGGAAAGTGCTGCACCGCTCTTTCGCATGGAAGGCATATCAAAACGTTATGGTGGCGTCCGGGCGCTTGAAAAAGCCGACCTGTCGATCAGGGCGGGAGCCATCCATGCCATTCTCGGCGAAAACGGCGCCGGCAAGTCGACGCTGATCAAGATCATGGCGGGCGTCGTGGCACCGGACGAAGGTCAGATGATGCTCGACGGTCGCGCGGTGGATTTCGCCTCGCCAGCCGCGGCCAACGATGCCGGCATCGTCTGCGTCTTCCAGGAACTGTCGCTGATCCCGGAACTCAGCGTTGCCGACAACATCATCATCTCCAACCCGCCGACCCGCTTCGGCATGATCGACCGCAAGGCGCAGCGGCGTCTGGCGGAAGAGGCGCTGGCGCGTGCGGGAGCCGCCGATATCCATCCGTTGGCGCTGGTCAAGGACCTGCCGCTGTCGCGCCGGCAGATGGTCGAGATCGCCAAGGCGCTGGCCCGCAAGCCGCGCATCCTCATTCTCGACGAAGCGACATCGGCGCTGACGGCCGCCGACGTCTCCAAGGTCTTTGCGGTGCTGAAGCGCCTGCGGTCGGAAGGCCTGGCGCTGCTCTACATTTCACACCGCATGAACGAGATCGCCGAACTGGCCGATGATTGCACCGTCTTCCGCAACGGCAGCAAGGTCGCGAGTTATCCTGCCGGCTCCAAGAGCGACGAAGAGGTCATCGAGATGATGATCGGCCGCGAATATCACAACGTCTATCCGCCGAAACCGGACCACCGGCCGCAGGCGACGCCGGTGCTCGAAGTCCGCGACCTGTCCTGGGTGGACCGGCTTCACGATATCTCTTTTTCGCTGCATGCCGGCGAGATCGTCGGCCTTGGCGGGCTGGACGGGCAGGGGCAGCGCGATCTGCTGCTGGCGCTGTTCGGTGTCTTACGCGGGCTGCGCGGTACGGTGCTTGTCGATGGCAAGCCGGTCGATATCGGCAGCCCGGCGCAGGCGCGCGATGAGGGCATCGGCATGGCGCTCATTCCCGAGGACCGCAAGACCGAGGGCCTCATGCTGCCGATGACGGTGCGCGACAACCTCTCTTTCGCCGCCCTCGACCGCCTGACCCGCGGCGGCATCATCGATAGCGCCAGGGAAGACGATTTCATCGACCGGATGATGACGCTGCTCGCCATCAAGGCGGGAAGCCTCGATGCGCCGGTTGGCGCGCTTTCCGGCGGCAACCAGCAGAAGGTCGTCATCGCCAAGTGGCTGATGCGCCAGCCGCGCATCATCCTCCTCAACGATCCGACACGCGGTATCGACGTCGGCACGAAGCAGGAGATCTACCAGCTCTTGCGCCGGCTGGCGGATGAGGGAGCGGCGATCCTGTTCTATTCGACCGATTATGCCGAACTGATCGGCTGTTGCGACCGCGTGCTCGTGCTTTACGACGGGGCGGTGAAGCGGGAGCTGGCCGGCGCCGACATCACCGAACATGCCTTGATCGCCAGCGCGCTTAACATCGGCTCCAGCGAGACCATCCAGCAGGGAGCGGCACAATGAAAGACTGGCAGTATCGGCTTGCCGAGCACCGGGGTACCCTGACGGCGCTTTTCATCTTCGTGGTGATGTTCATTATTTACACCGCAAATCATCCGGCGGGGTTCACGGCCAATGTCGTGCAGACCGCGTCGAACAAAGGCGTGCTTCTGGCCTTCGTCGCCATTGCCCAGACACTGGTGGTGATCACTGCCGGCATCGATCTGTCGATCGGCATGATCTTCCTGCTGACCAATTGCCTGGCCTCCTGGCTGGTGGTCGGCACGCCTTTGGAAACGGCGTTCGGGGTGATTGTCGTGCTGGCGGTCGGCGCCCTGTGCGGCGCGATCAACGGCGCCATTGTCATCTACGGTCGCCTGCAGCCCATCGTGGCGACGATCGCCACGGGCGCGGTCTATTTCGGTATAGCCCTGCTGCTGCGGCCGTTCCCCGGCGGATCGGTCAACGAGGGGCTTGCCGATGCATTGACGGGTCGGATTTTCGGCACAGTCCCGGCCAGCCTGATTGCGCTTGCGGCGGTGGTGCTCCTCTTCTGGGTGCCGTTCAGCCGATCGGTCTACGGTCGCGCCGCCTACGCTGCCGGCTCGTCGGAAACCGCAGCCTATATGTCCGGCATGCCGATCCGGCGCGGCAAGTTCCTAGCCTATACGCTGGCGGGTTTCGTCGCCGCGATCGGCGGGCTGTTCCTCACCTTCTTTACCTATACCGGTGACGCGGCCTATGCGAGCGGCAACGCCTATACGCTGTTTTCCATCGCCGCGGTGGTGCTGGGCGGCGTATCGCTGTTCGGCGGCAAGGGCAGCGCCATCGGCGCGGTTTTTGGCGCGCTGGCATTCCGGACGATCGGCGACCTGCTGTTCGTCTTCGATTTCGATCCGCTGTGGCAGCCGCTGTTCCAGGGGTTGATCCTGCTGGTCGCAGTTAGCCTGGGTGCCTTCGCCCTCTTCCGGGTGCGCAATAGACTGGAGTGGTTCCTGTGAGCGAGGTAACGATGACGCGTGCAACGGAGCGCAAGCCGGGTTTCATCCGCCGTTTCGATCCGGCGGTGCTGACGGCCTTTGGCTGCATCATCCTGCTTCTCGTGCTGGGCAGTTTCTATTCCCGCAGCTTCCTGTCTCCGGAATACCTGCTGCAGCAGCTGAAAGTGGCATCCTTCCTCGGCGTTATCGCCACCGGCATGATGCTCGTCGTCCTGCTAGGGCAAATCGATCTTTCCGTGCCCTGGGCCGTGGCGACCGGCGCCATGATGGCTTGTGCCGCTGCTGCCTACGGGCCGCTCGGCGTGGCACTCGCCATTCCCTTCGGCATTCTTTGCGGCGTTGCCATCGGCCTCATCAACGGCATAGGGGTTGCTTATCTGCGCATCCCCTCGATGATCGTGACGCTGGCCACCAATGCTGTCGCGCAAGGCGTGATGGTGGTTTACACCGGTGGCTTCTCGCCGCAGGATTCCGCCACGGATGCGATGCGTTATCTTGCCACCGGCGCGCTGATCCCGGGTATTCCGAACGTCGTGCTCATCTGGGCGTTGATTGGTGCGGCGACGGTCTTCGTGCTGGGGCGAACCGGCTTTGGCCGCGCCGTCTACGGCATCGGCAACCGCGAACGCGCCGCCTATCTCTCCGGCATCAACACACGCCGCATCGTCATGATCGCCTTTGCCGTCTCGGGTGGGCTGTCGGCATTCGGTGGCGCGCTGCTTGCGGGCTACGCTTCCAAGGCGGCGCAGTCGATGGGTGACGCCTACCTGCTGCCGGCGATTGCCGCCGTGGTTTTGGGCGGGACCTCGATCCTCGGCGGGCGAGGCTCCTATCTCGGAACGGTCGCGGGCGTCATTCTCATCACGCTGCTGCAGTCGATCCTCTCGGTCATGCAGATGCCCGAAGCCGGCCGTCAGATCATCTACGGCCTGGTGATCGTCCTCATGCTCCTCCTCTACGGCCGCGCGCCGGCGAGCCGTTGAGTCTTACCTTGACGACAAGGCGCTTCGGCAGGAAGCGCCTCATATGTCTGGTGTCACGCAATTCCGGACACAAAGCCGCTAGGCAACTTTGCTCTCAATTGCACTACGCAAGCAGCCTTGCAAGGCTGCCCTCGTTGCGGACACCTGTCTGGTAATAATAGATGATCGAGGAGGCGAGAGCCTCGCGTTCCGTCTCGCTCATCGGCGGCTGGCGCCGGCAGAGTTGCCGGAAAACGCGTTCGCAGACTTCGATCTCTTCCTCTCGCAGCGGCATCCTGCGATCCGAAAACTGAATGGTGGTCATATCCTATACCTCCGGTGGGTATCAGGCGCTCATGCACATGAACCCCGGATGAATGTGCCATCCCACTATGGCGAAGATAGGGGAAACCTGTTAGCGACGCGGACCGCTTCGCCCCGTTGCCGCGGCGCTTTTGCGCCGGAAGGGGCATTCAGCGCAAGGAGATTTTGTCATTTCTGTCGCCGCCTCCATGTGTTCAGAAGAAACCCGATGGATTGAAACCGAAGCCGGGCGGCTGTTTTCCGCAGCCTGGACACCGCAAGACGACGGTGCGGACGGTGCGCCGATCGTGCTGTTTCATGATTCCCTCGGCAGTGTCGCCCTGTGGCGCAGCTTTCCCGCACGGCTTGCGACCGTCACCGGACGGCGGGTGATTGCCTATGACCGCCTGGGATTCGGTCGTTCCGATCCGCATCCCGGCAAACTGGAATTCGACTTCATTGCACGGGAAGGAAGGGCGGTCCTGCCGCGTCTGGCCGCGACATTCGGCTTCGGCGACTTTGTCGCCTGCGGCCACAGTGTCGGCGGCAGCATGGCGATCGAGACGTCGGCCGCTTTCCCTGATACGTGCCGCGCCACCATCACCATTGCCGCGCAGGCCTTCGTCGAACCGAAGACCCTGGAGGGCATTCGGGTAGCGCAACGGGAGTTCGAAGATCCCGCGAACATGGAGCGGCTGGCGAAATACCACGGCGACAAGGCGCCCTGGGTTGCCGATGCATGGATCGGCACATGGCTTTCTCCGGCCTTTGCCGGCTGGACACTGGACGATGCCCTGGGCCGTGTCCGCTGCCCGGTGCTGGCTATTCACGGAGACGAGGACGAATACGGTTCGCCGGCGCATGCCCATCGCATCGCTGAAAACCGGGGCACTGTTCATATCCTGGCCGGGACCGGTCATGTCCCGCATCGCGAGTGCGAGGAAGTATTGTCGACGGTGATCGCGCGGTTCCTTGAGATCACCCTTCCTTCGGGTTGATTGCGGCAGCACGAAATCGGCTTGCATTTAGCGATGCTGGCCTATATTCATCAAGTCATCTGATGACTTTATGACTGAGCTCATGCACCCGATCGGTAGAACAAATCTGGCAGATACGGCGGTCAAAGCGATCCGCGCGGAAATCCTGTCCAAACGATGGAATCTCGGCGAGAAACTTCCGAACGAAACGGCGCTGAGCGCCATGCTGTCGGTCAGCCGCGGCACGATCCGTGAGGCCGTGCGCGTCCTTGCCTCCCAAGGCTATCTGGAGACGCGGCAGGGTTCGGGAACCTATGTGATTTCCACCTCGGATGTCGTGCGGCCGATCACCATGGCCCGCCGCGCCGGCCTGCGCGACCAGTTCGAGGCGCGCTGCGCGCTCGATGTGGAGGCGGCGCGCCTGGCGGCGTTGCGTCACACGCCGGCGGTTGTTGCCGAACTTCGGGCGTTGCTGGAGCGGCGGGGCGACTATGATGGTGGCAATCGCGCCGTGTTCATCGAGCGGGATCTTGCGTTTCACAAGGCGATCATCGCCGCGTCGGAAAACCGGGCGATGATCGAGATCTATGAGTTCTTCTCGCATTCGATTGCCGAGACCATCGAATCCACCCTGGGTGACGACATTCCGGAACCGGACCGGCAGGCGCATGTCGATATCGTCGATGCCATTGAAAGCGGCGAGCCGGAAAAGGCGGATGCCGCTGTGCGCCGTTTCATGGCGCCGGTGCTGGCGGCTTTGGACAGGTTGCTGATGTCATGAGCTTGCAGATCGAAGAAAAGCCGGTTCGGCCGATAGCCGCTGAAGCCGAACGTGTTGCCGTTCCACCGCCGGCTGCCGGGCATTCGTCCCTGGGGCGCATCCTGTTGGGCGTGAGCCTGGTGCTGATTGCCTTCAACCTGCGTCCGGTCTTCTCCAGCGCGTCCGCCTTGCTGCCGGAAATCCGCACCGGTTATGGTCTCTCGCCTTTGGGGGCGACGGCGCTGACGACCTTGCCGGTCATCTGTCTCGGCGCATTTTCTCCCTTCGCGGCAAAGTTGGCACAACGAATCGGAACCGAACGCGTGTTGCTGGGCGTGCTGTTCCTGCTGGCGCTCGGCACGGCTATGCGCGGCCTTTCGTCAACGACCCTGCTGTTCCTCGGCACGGCATTGGCGGGCGCCTGCATTGCCATCGGCAATGTCCTGCTTCCCGGCCTCGTGAAACGCGATTTCTCCGACAGAGCGGCATTGATGACCGGCTGCTACACGATGGCACTCTGCGCCGGCGCAGCCGGAGCGGCGGGTTTTTCGTTGCCGCTGGAACGTCTTTTCGGCGGCTCGCTGGAGGGCACGCTGGCGATCTGGGCCGTGCCGGCCTTTGTCGTCGGCCTGCTCTGGTTGCCGCAGGCGATTGGCGGACGATCGCAGGCGCGGCGGAGCAGCGTGCAGGTCGTTGGCCTGTGGCGAGATCCGCTTGCCTGGCAGGTGACGCTGTTCATGGGCCTGCAGTCGGCGCTGGCCTATTGCGTCTTCGGCTGGCTGGTGCCCATCCTGCGTGAGCGCGGCCTCGACGGCGTAACGGCCGGCGCCATCGTTTCCGTCTCCGTCATGGTGCAGGCGGCCTCCTGCCTTGCCGCCCCCCACATCGCCGTGCGCGGCAAGGACCAGCGGCTGATCAACGTCGTGCTGTGCTGCTTCGCGGTCGTGGGATTGCTCGGCCTGCTCTTTGCGCCGCTCTGGGGCGTCTGGTTCTGGGCCGTCCTGCAGGGCATGGGCCAGGGCGGGCTTATTGCTGTGGTGATGACCGTCATCGTGTTGCGATCCCGCGATGCGCATGTGGCCTCCCATCTTTCGGGCATGGCGCAATGTGTCGGCTACCTGCTTGCAGCAATCGGGCCGCTGGTCGTCGGCCTGATACGCGACTGGACCGGCAGCTTTGCCTGGTGCGCCGTGCTTTTCGTCCTGCTCGGCTGCGGTGCCGCATTCAACGGCTGGCTTGCCGGCCGTCGCCTGTACGTCGAGGCAAAGGTCGTCCCGGTCCAGACGTGAGGGCCGGGGCAGCCTCAGGGTGAGGCGCTGTTGCGGTATTCATCCGGCGTGGTTCCGGTCATGCGCTTGAACATGGCGATGAAGGCGGAGGCGCTTTGGTAACCGAGCTGCGCCGCGATCGCTTCGACGGTTTCATTGGCTTCCAGCAGGGGCATGGCCTTCACCACGCGCAGCCGCTGCTTCCATTCGGAAAAGGGCATGCCGAGGTCACGCAGGCAACGCCGGATCACCGTCCGTTCCGTGGTGCCGACGATACGGGCGTGTTCTGCAAGCGCATGGTTGTCGCCCGGCGATTTCTCAAGGTGGCGCAGGATCGGTTCGAGCTGCGGATCCGTCGACCACGGCAGGTAGGTGCCGACCCTCTTCGTTTGACCGAGTAAGTCGATCACCACCTGCAGAAAACGCTGATTTTCTTCAGATGCCTGAGATGCCGCTTGCGTCAGGCGCAGGTGATCGAGCATCGAACGGATCAGCGGTGAAATCTCCAGGGCGCAGGTCGTGTCCGGCAGATTCTTGGCGAATTCCGCCGAAACATAGAGCGAGCAATGGTAGGCTTCGTGTCGGCTCAAGCCCCGGTGCTCGACATCGGGCGGAAGCCAGACGCCGTATTGCGGCGGCACCAGATAATGAGCATCCGCCAGGGCGACTTCCAGCACGCCGCTGAAGGAATAGACGAGTTCGCCCCAGCTGTGTCGATGCTTCGGATAGGTCGTGTCGGCCGGTATCCGCGCTGCCCGGAAGAACAGCGGCGAGGGCAATTTGTCGTGAAACGGCGCCTCGATGAAGTGCTGCGCCTTGCCGCCTTCATCGCCCCGGCCTGTCAGCGTTGCGATACCGATTGTCATGAAGTCGATATATATCCTCTGGCTGACACATGGTAAAGCACTGTCATCGTGACGAAAGCAGGTGAATGCCGTGTCGACTATCCGAAAACCCCTGGATGCAACTGCCATCGCGCTGATGGTGCTGATCTGCCTTGTCTGGTCGGTTCAGCAGATCGGCCTGAAGGCGACCGGCCATCTTGCCGCGCCGGTGCTGCAGATCGGCATCCGTTCGGTGATCGCAGCGCTCTGCGTCTGGACCTTGGTGCGCTTTCGCGGCGAACGAATCGCATTTTCCGGCGGAGTTGCCGTGACTGGGGCGTTCGTCGGTCTGCTCTTTGCGTTCGAATTCCTGCTGGTGGGCGAAAGTATCAAGCATACGTCTGCATCGCATGTGGTGGTGTTTCTCTATACGGCGCCAATCTTTGCAGCGCTCGGCCTGCATTGGAAGCTGCCATCGGAGCGGCTGGCCGCCGGGCAGTGGGCCGGCATCGCTTTGGCCGCCATCGGTATTGCCATCGCTTTCATCGGCAATGGCTCGTCCACATCCGGAGACCTTTCCTCCATGCTGCTGGGTGATCTGATGGCATTGGTCGCCGGAGCCGGCTGGGGTGCGACAACCATCGTCATCCGCTGCTCCCGCCTCAGCGCCGTCCCGGCAGCGCATACGCTGTTCTATCAGCTGGCGACGGCCGGACTGATTCTCACCGTTGCCGCCGTCGTCTCGGGGCAGACCCTTGTTGTGCCGACCTGGTCGCTCGGCCTCAATCTGGCGTTCCAGTCGCTGGTGGTCTGCTTCTTCAGCTTCCTGGTCTGGTTCTGGATGCTGACGAAATACCGGGCGTCGCAACTGGGCGTGCTGTCTTTGATGTCACCCCTGTTCGGTGTCGTGCTCGGCGTTCTGCTTCTCGGGGAGCCGCTGTCGAGAGAATTCGTGCTCGGCTCGTCGATCGTGCTGGCCGGCATCGTGATCGTTACCGGCTATCCCTGGCTCCAGCAGTGGCGGTTGCGGCATGCCCAGCCCATCGCCGCAAAACGCGGCGCTGATTAAAGCGGTCGTTCGCCGAAATATGTCGCCAGGAAGATGGCGGCGGTTGACGCACCCTTGCCGGAGATGGTGTGGGGCAGGCCCGGCTCGAGCAAGCTTTCGACCGTCAATCCGGCCTGGCGAAGTCTTGCTGCCGCCTTTTCCGTTTCTGTTGCCGGGATGACCGGATCGGCCGTGCCGTGGATCAGCAGCACCTCGGTCGATACCGACGGATTGTCCGGTTTAGGCGAGGCCAGACGGCCGGAAAATCCGACGACGGCACCGACCGGCCAGCGGCCGCTGACGATGGCATCCAGCGACATGATCGTCCCCTGCGAAAAACCGACGAACGCGACGCGATCGAGCTTTTCGGCAAAACCGTATTCTTCGACGATAGCAGAAACGACCGCATCGAAACCGGCACGGGCCGCTTCGATGCGCGCCGGACGATTGTCCTCGGTGACGCCGACAACGCTGAACCATTGGTAGCCATTGCCGAAACTGGAGTTCTCCGGCGCGTTCGGCGCCACGAAGATGGTTTGCGGCAGGTTGCCTGCCAGCGCATCGGCCAGCGGCGCGATATCACCACCGCTGGAGCCGACCCCATGAAGAAGGATGACGAGGCTATCGGATTTCGGGTCGGTCATGCTGGAGCCTTTTCGGTGTCCGCCCTGCGGCTGGGCGTCGAAGCCGCTTAACGCAAAGACAAATCGCCCGCCAGACGTCATCCGGTGGCCGCACTGTTCATCATTCTGGATACGAGCGCTGAGATCTCAGATGGCGGCGCGAACCCGCTCCCAGGCATTGCCGAGATGCCGGCCCAGAACCTCAGAAAGCCGCGCTTCGTCGCGGGCTTCAAGCGCCGCGATCATCTCTTCGTGCTCGGCGACGGCGGCGGCCCATTTTTCCGGGCCTTCATGGCCGATGAAACGGATCCGCTTCAGCCGCGTCTGCAACATCTGGTGCAGATCGGCGAGAGTGGCGTTCCTGGCGAGCTTGACGATCCCGGAGTGGATCTCCTGGTTCAGCTTGTAGTATTGCAGCCGGTCGCCATCGCGGTAGCGGCGAACCATTTCGTCGTGCACGGCGCGCATATGGGCGATCTCGTCGTCGCTGGCCAGTTGGCAGGCGAGCTTGCCGGCCAGTTCCTCGAGATTGCGCAGCACGGTGAGCATGTCCTGCACATCCTTGGCGCTGAAACGCTTCACGACGGCGCCTCTGCTCGGCACCAGTTCTACCAGGCCTTCACTGGCGAGATATTTGATCGCTTCGCGCAACGGCGTGCGTGACACGCCGAGTTGCTCGCCCAACTGGCCTTCGTGCAGCCGCGTTCCCGGCTCCAGATTGCCCTCTATGATCATGTCGCGCAGGTGGTTGACAAGCGTGTCATGCAGCGCCGTGCGGCGGATGGGGCCGGGTCCGCCATCGGCCGGGCGGTCTAACGTGCTGATCTGAACCATTTTTTCTTCTTCCACCCTGTTTGTCCCTGCCGCGACGAGTCATGCGCCTTGCCGTCTCTAAAAGCATCGCAAGACGGCCAAAGCGCGTCAACAAAAAATGCTGCATACAGAATACAAAAGACTTGATGCAGAATTTTGAATGCCGTATGAAGGTGAAATCAGGCATGAAGTGGAGGAACATCATCATGACCACGAACGGTGCAGCGGAAGCGCGTCCCGTCATCGCGCTCGCCATGGGCGACCCGGCTGGCATCAGCCCGGAGCTGACCGCGCGCATTCTCGCCCTCGATGAAATCCGCGAAGCCGCGCACATCATCACCATCGGCGACCGCCGCGTTCTCGACGAAGGCGCCCGTGCAGCCGGCCTGACGCTCGACCTGGAAAGCGCGGCCCTGGATGGTCTCGGCGCCACAGGCAAGGACCGCCATGTCTTTGTTGACCTGAAGAATCTCGATCCGGTGGATGTGACCCGCGGCGAAGCCACGCTTGCCGGCGGCACCTTCGCGACCCACAATTTTCGCGAGGCGCTGAAGCTGGCGCATGCCGGCGGCGCTGAGGCCGTCTGCTTCACGCCGTTCAACAAGAAGGCGATGCGGTTCGCTTATCCGGGTTATGACGACGAAATCCGTTTCGTCGCAGATGTGCTGGGTTTCACCGGCAAGGTCCGTGAGTTCAACGTCCTGGAAAAAGTCTGGAATGCGCGCGTCACCTCGCACATTCCGCTTTCGGAAGTGGCTTCGGCGATCACCGTCGATGGCATCCTCGATGAACTGGATCTGGCGCAGGCCTGCCTGAAGAAGGCCGGATACGACAACCCGAAGATCGCGGTTGCCGGCATCAATCCGCACGCCGGCGACGGTGGCAGCTTCGGCATGGAAGAGATCGACATCATCGAGCCGGCCGTGGCTGCGGCGAAGGCGCGGGGCTACAATGTCGAAGGTCCGTTCCCGGCCGACACCGTGTTCCTGCGGGCGCTGAAGGAAGATTACCAGGCGGTGCTGACCATGTACCACGACCAGGGCCAGATCGCCATGAAGCTGATGGGCTTCGACAAGGGCGTGACGATGATGGGCGGCCTGCCGTTCCCGCTCTGCACCCCGGCGCATGGCACGGCCTATGACATCGCCGGCAAGGGCATTGCCGATGTCGGCGCGAGCCGCGAGGCGATCCTGCTTGCGGCCCGCATGGCCAAGCGCGCATCCGCATTTTCTGCTGCCGCCTGATTTTCAGCGGTTTTCCAAACTAGCGGCATGGAGGAGGTCCCATGCCGCGACACTCAACGGAGGAGTTGACTATGAAAAAATCCCTATCTTTCGCATGCGTGGTTGCGGCCGCTCTCGGCATCGCCGCTCCGGCGTTTGCTTTCGAGCCGAACCGTCCGGTCGAGTTCGTCGTCACCGCCGGCCCCGGCGGCGGCACGGATATCTTCGCCCGCACCATCCAGGCAATCATTGCCAAGTATGAGCTGATGAAGGCGCCGGTTGTCGTGACCAACAAGGGCAGTGCCGGCGGTGCGGAAGGTTTTGTCTATGCCGCTACCGCCAAGGGCGATGCCCACAAGCTGGCTTTCGGCACCAACAACGCCTACCTGCTGCCGATCCGCGCCAAGGTTCCCTACAAGTCGGAAGACCTGATCCCGGTTTCGGCGCTCGCCGCCGACGAGTTCGTGCTTTGGGTCAACGGCAAGTCCGAGTTCAAGACGGCCGCTGACTTTGTTGCGAAGGCGAAGGAATCGGGTGACCTGAAGGTGGGTGGCAGCCAGTCCAAGGATGTCGACCAGATCCTCACCTCGATGATCAACGATGCGACCGGCGCCAAGCTCGGCTACATTCCCTTCAAGAGCGGCGGCGAAGCGGCCGTGCAGCTGGCGGGCGAACACATTGCCGCCAACGTCAACAATCCGAGCGAAAATCTCGGCCAGTGGCAGGCCGGCATGGTCAAGCCGCTGTGCGTCTTCAAGTCTGAAAAGCTGAAGAGCGACGCCAAGGTTGCCGGTGAGATGGGCTGGGCCGATATCCCGACCTGCAAGGAAGCCGGCATTGCCATCGACAACTACTCCATGCCGCGCACCGTCTGGCTGCCGGCCGGCGTCGAGCCTGATGTCGTGCAGTTCTATGCCAATGTCCTCAAGAAGGTTGCCGAAACGCCGGAATGGGCGAAATACCTCGCTGACACGTCGCAGTCTCCCGCTTATATGAGCGGCGAACAGCTCGCCACCTTCATCAAGGGCGATGAAGCATCTGTGAGCACCGTGCTGAAGCGCGAAGGTTGGCTGGCCAACTGATCTTCCCAAGATCAGTGCGGACGCCTGCGGGCGTCCGCACACCATTCGAAAGGCTCAAGCCATGCAAGAACAGAGTGAAAAGGGTCTGCCGCGTTTCGTCATGGAAGCGGGCACGGCGCTCTTGACCGGCGCCTTCGGCGCGGCCGTTTGCTACGGTTCGATCGAAGCCGGCGCCGGCTGGACCGACATGGGGCCGGATGCAGGATATTTTCCCTTCTATATCGGCCTGCTGATCATTCTCGGGAGCCTGGTCAACCTGGCCTATGCGTTCATCAAGCATCGCGGCACCGGCGAGATTTTCGTCGAGGCGGCGCGGTTCAAGGCCGTGCTCAGCTTTTTCCTGCCGCTTTTGGCATTCGCGGCGGTGTCCACCTTTCTCGGCCTCTATGTCGGCACGGCGCTTTATATCGCCGGGGTCATGATTTTCCAGGGCCGCTACAAGTGGTGGATCGGCCTGCCCGCCGGGATCGCGGTCTCTCTCATCTTCTTCATCATTTTCGAGATCGGTTTCAAGGTTCCGCTGCTCAAGGGACCGGTCGAGGCCTGGTTCGGGATCTACTGATCCCGCCTGCCGGCTGTCTTCGGAGGAAAGACATGGAAAATATCGGTTTGTTGATGGATGGCTTCGGCCACGTCCTGAGCTGGAACCACATCCTGCTGATGATGCTGGGCGTGACGCTCGGCATCCTGGTCGGCGTGCTGCCGGGGCTGGGTGCGCCGAACGGCGTGTCGCTGCTTCTGCCGCTGACCTTTTCCATGGATCCGATCTCGGCGATCATCCTGCTCTCCTGCATGTATTGGGGCGCGTTGTTCGGCGGTTCCACCACATCGATCATCTTCAACATTCCCGGCGAGCCATCCTCCGTCGCAACGACGTTCGATGGCTACCCGATGGCCAAGCAAGGCCAGGCAAGCCGCGCCTTGACGCTCGCCTTCGTCTCCGCCGGTCTCGGCGCGCTGGCCGGTGTGGTGATGATCACGCTTCTGTCCGGCTGGGTCGCCAACTTCGCGCTGCGCTTCTCCTCTCCGGAATATTTCGCCGTCTATTTCCTCGCTTTCTCCAGCTTTATCTCGATGGGCGCGCAGTCGCCGTTCAAGACGCTCGTGTCGATGATGATCGGTTTTGCGCTCGCCTCGATCGGCATGGATACGATCTCCGGCAATCTGCGCCTGACTTTCGACATTCCGGAACTGATCAAGGGCGTGTCGTTCCTGATCGCCGTCATGGGCCTGTTCGGTATCGGCGAATTGCTTCTGACCACGGAGGAGGGCCTACGCTTCGACGGCGTCAAGGCGCGGGTCAAACTGTCGGAAATCGGCCGTACACTGATCGAGATGCCGCGCTACTGGTTCACCATTCTCCGCTCGACGCTGATCGGCATCTGGATGGGCATTACGCCGGCCGGCCCGACGGCCGCCTCATTCATGAGCTACGGTGTTGCCCGCCGCTCGGCTCGCGACAAGTCGCAGTTCGGCAAGGGCGACCCGCGCGGCATCGTTGCACCGGAAACCGCCGACCATTCCGCCGGCACCTCCGCTCTGCTGCCGATGCTGGCGCTCGGCGTGCCGGGTTCGGCGACAGCGGCCGTGATGATGGGCGGCCTGATGATATGGGGTCTCACGCCCGGCCCGACGCTGTTCACCGACCGTCCGGATTTCGTCTGGGGCCTGATCGCCTCGATGTATCTCGGCAATATCGTCGCGGTCATCCTCGTCATCGCCACCGTGCCGCTCTACGCCTCGATCCTGCGCATCCCGTTCTCGATCATCGGCCCGATCATCGTCGCCGTGATCTTCTCGGGCGCCTATCAAGTCGGTAACTCCATCACCGACATGTGGATGGTTCTGGCCTTCGGCGTGCTGGGTTACGTCTTCAAGAAGCTCGATTATCCGCTGGCGCCGCTGGTGCTTGCCATGGTGCTGGGCGACAAGGCGGAGGATGCCTTCCGCCAGTCGATGCTGATGTCGAACGGCAGCCTGTCGATCTTCTGGTCCAACGGTCTCGTCACGACGCTGATGCTGATCGGCCTCGCGCTCCTGCTTTCGCCACTGTTCTTCTGGGTCGTCGGTCTCGTCCGTGGCCGCAAGCAGGAAGTGGCCGAAGTCCGCCATGACGGCACGCCGGCCGTCTGACCCGTCCACAAAGACCTCAAAGGGAAGCTCCGATGAACGCGACGCCGCGCAAGTGGAACAACGAGACATGGCCGATTGCCGCCGCCATGATCCAATACCCCAACATGCTCGCCGACGGCACGTCCGTGCAGGATCAGTCGGTGGAACAATGGGCGGAAACGCTGGCCGATGTCGTCGACGCCGGCTTTACCGAACTCG
The DNA here is from genome assembly GCF_964253915.1 of Rhizobium sp. LjRoot30. Lineage (NCBI taxonomy): Bacteria > Pseudomonadati > Pseudomonadota > Alphaproteobacteria > Hyphomicrobiales > Rhizobiaceae > Rhizobium > Rhizobium sp. LjRoot30. The sequence continues at coordinate 151,133 of NZ_CAXUSG020000002.1, forward strand.
ATCCGACCGACAGCTGGCTGCGCCTTGCCGATCTGACGTCGGCGCGACTGGACGATTTCGTCAAGCTGACCCAGTCGCTCGGTCTCACCATCCCGGCGATCTCGACCTCACGCCGCAGCGTCATCGATGCCATCAATGGTGACGAGTATCTGGCTTACGGCCACCGCGTCATCGACACGGCAAGCGCCATCGGCGCCGGCGCCGTATCCTTCGGCCTGTTCGAACCGCTGACCGACGCTCAGAAGAAGGCCTTGTGGTTCTGGACCGTCGATGGGGCCAGGAACCCGGACGACCCGGCCGTCTGGCAGAAAGCCGTCACGCGCATCCGCGAACTCGGCCGCCACGCGGAAGAATTGGGCATCGAACTGTCGCTGGAAATGTACGAGGATACCTATCTCGGCACGGCGGATAGCTCCGTTCGTTTCGTCGAGGATGTCGGGCTTGCCAATGTCGGCATCAATGCCGATCTGGGCAATCTCATTCGTTTGCACCGTCCGGTCGAACATTGGCAGCAGATGATGGCCAAGGTGGCGCCTCATGCGAAATTCTGGCACGTCAAGAACTACACCCGCACGGAAGATCCGGCATCCGGCGTGATCGTCACCCACCCCGCGCCGCTGGAATCCGGCATCATCAATTACCGCGCCGCCATCCGCATGGCCCTGGCGCACGGCTTTTCCAGCCCCTTCCTCTGCGAACATTACGGCGGCGACGGCCTCTCCGTCAGCGCCAGCAACCGTGATTACCTGCGGCGCATCCTGCCGCGTTGACAAGGACTTCAGCCATGACCACGATTTTCGACGCGCCGGAAGAGTTTGCAACGACGGCGCTCGCCGGTTTCGCCGCGCTCTACAGCCGTTTCATCCGTCCGGTGAAAGGTGGCGTGGTGCGATCCACGGCCGTGCCCGAGGGCAAGGTCGCCGTGGTTGTCGGCGGCGGTTCCGGCCATTATCCGGCTTTTGCCGGTTATGTCGGTCCGGGCCTTGCGGATGCCGCCGTTGCCGGTGACGTCTTTGCTTCACCCTCGACAGCCGCGGTCGCCCGCGTCTGCCGGCAGGCCCATCGCGGCGGCGGCATTTTGCTTGGTTTCGGCAACTACGCCGGCGACGTCCTGAATTTCGGCGTTGCCGCCGAGCGCCTGCGTGCCGAGGGCATCGACGTGCGTATCGTGCCGGTGACGGACGACGTCGCCAGCGCATCGGTGGAGACACCGGCAAAACGCCGCGGCATTGCCGGTGATCTCGTCGTCTTCAAGGTGGCGGGTGCTGCGGCTGAAGCCGGCCTCTCCCTCGACGAGGTGGAGCGGATCGCCCGGCATGCCAATGCCCGCACCGTCTCCTTCGGCGTCGCTTTCGGTGGCTGCACCTTGCCGGGCGCTGGCCAGCCGCTGTTCACAGTTCCGGCCGGCCAGATGGCGCTCGGCCTCGGCATTCATGGCGAACCCGGCATCCGCGAAGAGGCGATCGTTTCCTCCAGCGAGCTTGCAAAACTCCTGACCGAAAAGCTGCTTTCGGAACGCCCCGAAGGCACGAAAAGGGTCGGTGCGGTGCTGAATGGCCTCGGCTCCACCAAATACGAAGAGTTGTTCGTGCTCTGGACCGCTGTCGCCAAGCAGTTGGCCGATGCGGGCCTGGAGGTCGTGGCGCCGGAAGCCGGCGAATTTGTCACCAGCCTCGATATGCAGGGATGCTCGCTGAGCCTGATCTGGCTCGACGAGGAACTGGAAACCCACTGGACGGCGGCTTGCGACAGTCCGGTCCTGCGCCGCGGTGCCACGATCGCCACCACGCCGGCCACCGACGTGCTGGTCAACGAGGATGGTCCGTCGAGCTATCCCGAGGCAACGGAAGAAGGCAAACGTGGCGGCGCCTGCATTGCCGACCTGTTTGGCGCAATCGCCGGCCTGTTGCGGGAGGCTGAAGAAGAGCTTGGCCGTATCGATGCGCGCGCCGGCGACGGCGATCATGGGCAGGGCATGTATCGTGGTGCAACCGCGGCTTTCGATGCGGCCAAGGCCGCAAGTGCTGCCGGCGCCGGCACTGCGAGCGTTCTTGCTGCTGCTGGCGATGCCTGGGCGGATCGCGCCGGCGGCACGTCGGGAGCGATCTGGGGCCTGTTGTTGCGCGCCTGGAGCGGCAGCCTCAACGACAACGCTGCGCCTCAGGCCGCCGATGTGGTGAAGGGTGCCCGCCAGGGGCTCGACAGCGTCTCCCGCCTTGGCGGCGCAAAACCCGGCGACAAGACGCTGGTGGATGCGCTCGTGCCGTTCGTGGAAACGCTGGAGGCAAGCACCGCCGCCGGCAAGCCGATGGCTACGGCATGGGCCGATGCGGCAGAAGCGGCAAAGACCGCGGCAGATGCAACGGCCAGCCTGACGCCGAAGCTCGGCCGCGCCCGGCCGTTGGCGGAAAAGAGCCTCGGCCATCCCGATGCCGGCGCCATATCGCTGGCGATGATCGCCGGTTGCGTTGCCAGGAAACTCGGATGATCGCTGCCGTTGCCATCGGTGATAATCCGGCGGCAACCTGATTCCCGGCGAAGGGTGGATAGCCTCGTTTCCACCCTCGCCAGCCTCTGCGACAAGGCGTAAAGCTGATGGTACCAGAATCGCAAACGTGGAATCGGAACGACCATGGCGCAGACAGCCCTTATTATCGTCGACTTGCAGAACGACTATTTCGATGGCGGCAAATTTCCGCTCGTCGGTACGCAGGTGGCCGCCGCCAACGCGGCGAAACTGCTCGAAACCTTCCGCGAAAAGGGCGATTTCGTCGTGCATATCAAGCATGTGTCGACGGAAAGCGATGCGGGTTTCTTCGCGCCGGGAACTGATGGTGCCGAGATCAATCCCGCGGTTGCACCCAATGACGGCGAAGCCGTGGTGGTCAAACACGCCATCAACGCTTTCCAGGGGACCGACCTGAAGTCCCTGCTGGACGGCAAGAACATCGAGGATGTCGTCATCGCCGGTGCGATGAGCCACATGTGCGTCGACGCCGTGACGCGGGCAGCGGCAGACCATGGCTACCGTGCGACCGTGGTCCATGATGCCGTGGCGACGCGTGATCTCGAGTTCGGCGGCAAGACCGTGCCTGCCGCCGATGTCCACGCGGCCTTCATGTCGGCCCTCGCTTTCGGCTATGCCGCCGTCGTTTCGACCGAGGCCTATCTCGGCTACGCTTGATCTGTCAGGCTTGAGCGATTTTTTACTCGCCCGGGTCCTGCCCGGGCGTTGTCGTTGATTGGCTCCGCCCGCCTGTCGCTCAGAATTGCAACAGCGTTTCCACCTTGGCGCGGATCTTGGCAACGGAAGGCACAGCCCAATCGAGCAGGGCGCGCTGGTGGGGGCTTGGAATGTCCGGCATCGTCAGGCGCGAGACCGGCGCTTCGAGATACATGAACGCGTCTTCCGCGACCACGGCGGAAATTTCGGCACCAAAACCAGCCGTACCCAGATCCTCGTGAACGATCAGGCAGCGCCGCGTGCGCCGTACCGAAGCGAGGACGCTTTGCCGGTCCCAGGGCATCAGGGTCCTGAGATCGATGACATCGGCGGAAATGCCTTCGACGGCCTCCTCGCAGCGATGCACCATGGCGCCCCAGGTCACGAGCGTGATCTTGTCGCCGTGGCGGGTCAGGTTCGCCTGGCCGAAGGGCAAGGCATAATCGTCTCCAGCGTAGGGTCGGCGCGCCCAGACGTGGTCGAGCATGGCGCGATGTTCGAAGAAAATGACCGGATCGTTTCCGCGCAGAGCGGTACGCAGCAGGCCAACCGCATCCGTCGCGTTCGAGGGGACCGCGACTTTCCAGCCGGGTTGGTGGATGAAGGCAACCTCGTTGGTCTGGCTGTGCCAGGGATCGCCGGTCTTCAGAAAGCCGCCGGGCATGCGCAAGACCATCGGCGCGGCGAAGCGATTGTTGGTACGCCAGCGGATGGTGCCGCAGTCGTTGATCTGCTCCGTGGCCGGATCGGCATATTTGCGAAACTGGATTTCCGGCACCGGCATCAGGCCGGCAAGCGCCATGCCGACAGCGCGCCCGACGATGCCTTCTTCGGAGAGAGACGTATCGAAGACGCGTTCGGCGCCGAACCGCTGCTGCAAGCCGAGTGTCACGGCATGGACACCACCCTTGCGGCCGATATCCTCACCGAAAAGCGCCACACGTTTGTTGACGGAAAGTTCGTGCTCCAGCGTACGGCGGATCGCCGCCGCCATGCTGATGCGCTGGCCTTCGCCTTGGGCGGTTTCCGTCGTTGCCGGCAGCAGCGCACCATGACCCTGCAAGCCGCCGACCACCGGCATTTCACCTTCGAAATAGACGTGGCGCGTCACGCTTTCGGGGGCGGCGATCGGGCGGCTTTCGGCTTCGATCCTTGCCGCTTCTGCCGTCTGCATGGCGTGCAGCTTCGTTTCCTCCCATTCCTCCTCGCTCAGCACTGCCGGCACGATATGGTTGCGCAGGCGCGGCAGCGGATCGCGGGCCCATTCGCTGCGAACGACATCCTCGCTCTTGTAGGCCTGCGTATCCTGAAAACTGTGACCCTGCAGGCGCGGCACGCTAAGGCGCAGGAGCACCGGGCTGCGCTCGCAACGTACCTCGTTTACGGCTTGTTGCATCAACCGTGCTGTCTCGGCCGGATCGCAGCCATCGCCCTGCAGGATACGGAGGTTGCGCCAGGCCGAAAGATTGGCAGCGATGTTGCCGCCCGGCGTCTGCATGCTCGAGGGGACGGAGATGCCGAAACCATTGTCCTCGATGTAGAACAGCATTGGCAGGTTCTGGGTGGTGGCGATGGTCAGTGCCGACCAGAAGCCGTTCGAGGCAACGGAGCCATCGCCGCCGCAGGCCACAGCAATGCTTCGCTCATAACCGGGTTCACCGAGCACTTCCCCGTAGTACCGGATCGACTGTGCCCACCCGGCGGCCGGGGTGTATTGCGTGCCGACGCCACCGCTCATCGGCAAGGCGGAGGGACCTTGCGGATTGGGGTAATTGAAGGTCACGCCGATATCGCGGCCGTCGGAATAACCGCCGGCGCGGCCCATGGCCGAACCGAGCGCATCAGCCGGATCGACGCCGAGAGACAGGAGGAGAGGACGGGAGCGATAATAACCGCAGACCGCATCATGCCGGTCCGTCAGTAGGCTGCCGAGCACGATCTGCGCCATGTCGTGGCCGCGGGCGGAAAACTGGTAGTGCAGCTTCTTTTCCGGGACCAGGCGGGTTTCTTCCAACTCGTCCAAGGCACGCGACAGGTGCAAGAGATAAGAAATGCGTTTCCAGTCGACGGCTTCGTCCAGAGCGGTGCGAATGACCTGTTTGAGTGCAGCCTGTGCCATGGTTTCCTCCCACAGTTTCAGATTGCGAAATTATAGGCGGCTCCCACGAAAATGCGTTTCAAAGCGCGCGAAGATGGCTATGATTTTGATCGAGACAATTCGTGTTTTCAGGATTCGTGATGAAAACAGTTCATATCGATGAAATCGACAAGAAGATTCTCAGGGTGTTGCAGAACCGGGGCGACATCAGCCATGCCGTGCTGGCCGAGGAAGTGGGGGCCTCCACGGCGTCGTGCTGGCGGCGGATCAAGGCGCTGGAGGAGCAGGGCGTTCTCGGACCGACCGTGCGGCTTCTCGACCCGGACCGGATTGGCCGGGGCCTGAACGTGTTTTGCCAGGTGCGGATGAAGTCGCACGATCCGGCGGCGCGGCGGGATTTCGAGGATATTATCCAGACTTATGAAGAGGTGATCGAGTGTTACTCGATGTCCGGTGAATGGGATTATCTCATCCGCGTCGCGGTCCGGGACGTCAAGGATTACGAGCGGCTGCTCATGCACGATATCCTGACGCACCCGGCGGTGGCGAATTCGTCATCACATTTCGCGCTGAAGAGCGTGAAATATACGACGGAACTTCCCTTGTAAGCGGCTTAACCGCGGGCGACGGCGGCGACTGCCGTAGCGAAACCGGGCGTGCGCATCAATGTCCGACAACGGGCAAAGCGGCCATCGGCATAGGCGCGAAAATCATCCACCGGGTTGTCGTTGGCAAGCTGGATGAGGCCCCACAGCGTCCAGAGCAGGTCGCACATCGCCTTGTAGATGACGATGCGGCCCCGTTCGGCCGGTTTCGGCTCGCCGCCGAAGTAGGCGCGGATCATCTCTTCTTCCTGCGCCGCATCGAAACCGGCCTCCACCGAAAGGTCGCCGAGATCCCACATCGGATCGTTCATGCCGGAATACTCCCAGTCGACGATCCACATGCGGTCGCCGGTATCGAGGAAGTTTTCGCACAGCGGATCGCAATGGCAGGCGACGGAGGGCAGGGGATGGGCGGCAAGTGCTGCCCGCACGCTCTCCGCGTCCCTGAGGATGTCGTGGTAACCTTCTGGAAGATCGACGTCTTTCGTCGACAGGATGTCGAGGTAGCTGTCGATCATCGCAAACAGCTCGAAGCGGGCGGGAAATTGCGCGCCGCTCTGATGCAGCTGCCGGAAGGCCGCGCCGGCGCGGCCGGGTGAGCCGGTTATGCTGCGGAAGCGATCCGGCGACATGGTGACGGCGCCGTCGATGAAGCGCGAGACGAAGATGCCGGTTTCGGGATCGGCGTGCAGGATCTCTGGCCCGACACCAGCTTGGGCGACCTCGCGGGTCGCCACCAGTTCGTTGGCGCGGTCGATATATTCTTCCGTGCCCTTGCCGGGGATGCGCAGGCAATAATCGCCGGCCCGGAAGACAAGGTTGGTCATGCCGCCCTGCCGCTCGATCGGGCCAGTGTAGCTTGCCAGCAGCGGAATGGCGGCGATGGCGGCGGTCGCAAGGTCGATATCGGTTTCGCCGCTCATGCCTTCAGCCTTTCCATCTTCGCGTCATAGAGGGTCCGTGCGCCACGGCGGGCTGCATAGACCTTGCCGAAAGCCTCGATCTCGAAATCCTCGCGGCCGGCGATATCGGCCGGCAGGTAGCCGAAGGCAATGGTGCGGCCGAGGGTATAGCCGTAGCCGGTTGAGGAGGTGGAGCCGACCACCTTGCCGTCGACCATCACCGCCTCGCCACCGTGGAACGGGGCGAAACCTTCCACCGTGTAGGAGACGAGCTTGCGGCCGACGCCCTTGGCCTTGAGGTCGGCGAGTGCCGCCCGGCCGATGAAATCACCCTTGTCGAGAGCGACGCAGAAGCCGAGACCGGCTTCGTAGGGATTGTAGTCGGGCGTGATGTCGCCGGACCAGTAAAGATAGCCTTTCTCCATGCGGCAGGCATCGATGGCGCGATAGCCGGCATCGGCAATGCCGAACGGTTCGCCGGCTGCCCGCAGCGTGTCGTAGACGTGCGCGGTATATTCCTGGTCGATGTAGAGTTCGTAACCCAGTTCGCCGACGTAACCGATGCGTACGGCAAGCACGGTGGCACCGCCGACCTCGATGTCGCGCGCCGTCAGGAAGGGGAAGGCGGCATTCGACAGGTCGTTATCGGAAACGCTCTGCAGGATGTCGCGGGCGCTGGGACCGCAGATGTTCAGCGTCGCCAGCCGGTTGGTGACGTCACGCAGCGTGATACCGTCAGGCAGGTGTCGCGCCACCCAGTTGGAATCGCGCAGGCCGAAACCGGAGCCGGTGACGAGATAGAGCAGGTCGTCGCGGATATGCAGCAGCGTGACATCGGCCTCGATGCCGCCTTTTTCGTTGCAGAGCTGGGTGTAGACGGCCTTGCCGGGCGGACCGGAAAGGTCGTTGGCGGCGATGCGCTGTAGGGCGGCAAGCGCGCCTTCGCCACGGATCTCGAATTTCGAGAAGGAGGACTGGTCGATCAGGGCGGCCCGCTCGCGGATCGCGCGGACCTCCTCGCCGACGGCATCGAACCAGTTCGGCTTGCCTTCGAAGGAGGGCACATCCTTGGCTTCCGCGCCGGATGGCGCAAACCAGTTCGGCCGCTCCCAGCCGAATTTCGAGCCGAAGACGGCGCCGTTTTTCGCCAGCGTGTCGTGCAGCGGCGAGCGGCGCAGGCCGCGCATCGCCGCCGGTTCCTCGCCCGGCCAGTGGATCTTGTAATAGGCGCCGTAGGCTTCGATGGCGCGTTCTTCCAGATAGCGGCCCTGCGCGTGCACGGCGCCGAAACGGCGGACGTCGAAAGGCCAGAGGTCCATGCCGGCGTCGCCGTGCAGGATGAGGTTGGAGAGGGCAAGCCCCGCACCGCCCGACGCGGCGATGCCGGCGGTAAAGCCGCAGGCGACGTAAAAATTATCGAGTTCCGGCGCCAGGCCCATGATCGGCTCGCCGTCGAAGGAGACGGGGATCGGGCCGTTGATGATCGTCTGGATGCCGATTTCGTTCAATACCGGCAAACGGTCGGCGGCGGGCAGGGCGAAGAGTTCCAGCCGCTCCATGTTCGGTTCGAACAATTCGCGACCGAAATCGAAGGGCGGCTTGCCGCGCCAGCAGCCCCTGGAGCCGTCTTCCCAGCCGCCGATGGCAAAGCTGCCGGTGTCCGGCTTCAGGTAGAAATTGTTGTCGGGGTCGCGCAGCGTCGTTAGGTCCGGCGGCAGGGTGAGCTTCTTTTCCGTGAGGAAATATTGATGCTCGACCACGCCGGCCGCCAGCGGCACGCTGACCATCTCACCGACGCGCTTGGCCCAGAGGCCGGCGCAGTTGACGAGGATGTCGCAAGAAATCGTGCCGCCATTGGTAACGACGCCGACGGCGCGGCGGTTCTTGACGATAATCTCCTCGACCTGCACGCCTTCCTCGATGCGTGCACCATTTTGGCGGGCGCCCTTGGCATACGCCATGGTCAGCGAATAGGGGTCGATATAGCCGTCGCCGGGGATGAAGGCAGCACCCTCGATGCCTTCCTTGACGATGTAGGGGAACCGCGAGGCCGCTTCATCCGGCGACAGGGAATAGCATTCGACGCCGAAACTTTTCGCCTGGGTCATCGAGCGGCGGATTTCGCTCCAGCGCGGTTCGCTGCCGGCGAGCCGGAGCGAGCCAACCTTCTTCCAGGCGATGTGCTGGCCGGTTTCCTCCTCCAGCCGGTCGAAGACGGCGACGGAATTCTGCATCAGCCGCGTCAGGTTGCGTTTGCCACGAAGCTGTCCGACGAGGCCGGCGGCATGCCAGGTGCAGCCATGGGTGAGCTGCGCCTTTTCGAGCAGCAACACATCCTTGGCGCCGTCGCGGGCGAGGTGATAGGCCACCGAGGTTCCGATGGCGCCGCCGCCGATGATGATGATATGGGCGTGGCGATCCGCTTGGAATGTCATGCTCTTATCCTCACGCCTTGATCTTCGCCATGTCGGGATCGACCATCGGCCCAAAATGCAGGCTGGCCGGGGTCTTTTCGGAGGCCACGACAAGTTCGTAGGAGCCGGCCTTCAGGTAATCGTCGGTGACGCCGTCCTCGAAACGCACGTAGCCATAACCGATGTTCTTGCCGATGGTGTAGCCGAAGCCGCCGCTGGTAAGGTAGCCGACCGGCTTGCCATCGCGCAGGATGGTTTCGCGGCCGACCAGCACCACGTCCGGATCGTCCACCGTAAAGCCCATGAAGCGTTTTTTCAGCGGCTTGCCCTGGATCTGCTGCAGGGCGTTGCGGCCGAAGAAATCGGTGTTCTTCTTCAGTTTCACCGCCCAGCCGAGACCGGCTTCGACCGGTGTGTCGTTCGGCGTGATATCCGAACCCCAGGCGCGATATCCCTTCTCCAGCCGCAAGGATTCCAGGGCGCGGTAGCCGATCGGGCGGATGCCGTAGTCCTTGCCGGCCTCCATCAACCGGTCGAAGACGGCGCCGATGGCGGCGATCGGCACATGCAGCTCCCAGCCCAGTTCGCCGACATAGGTGACGCGCAATGCCCGGACGATATGCCCGGCGATGTCCAGTTCGCGGACGTGGCCGAAGGGGAAGGCGGCGTTGGAAACATCCGTGTCGGTGACGGCGGCGAGCACGTCGCGCGCCTTCGGCCCCATCAGCGACAGGGTGCCCCAATCCTCGGTGACATCCTTGAGGGTGGCATCGAGACCGGCCGGGATATGGTCCTCGATCCAACCGAAATCATGGGTGCGGAAACCGGTGCCGGTGACGATGTAGAATTTTTCCTCGGCCAGCCGTGCCACCGTCAGGTCCGCCTCAATGCCACCGCGGGTGTTGAGGAGCTGGGTATAGGTCAGCCGGCCGACCGGCTTCGACACATCGTTGGCGCAGATCCAGTCGAGCGCCTTGAGCGCGTCGGGGCCGCTCATTTCATATTTCGAGAAGGAGGATTGGTCGAAGATGCCAACCGCCTCGCGCACATGGCGATGCTCGTCGCCGACGGCATCGAACCAGTTCTGCCGGCCCATGGAGTAGACGTCTTTCGCCTCCGTGCCTGCCGGTGCGAACCAGTTTGGGCGCTCCCAACCGAGCTTGGAACCGAAGACGGCGCCATGCTTTTTCAGCCGTTCATAGAGCGGCGAAACCAGCCGTGGCCGGCCGCTTTCATATTCTTCGTGCGGGAAGCCGATGGTGTAGTGCTTACCGTAGGCCTCCAGCGTGCGGTCGAGCACCCACTGGCGGTCGCGATGCATGCCGGCGAAGCGACGGATATCGACGACCCAGAGATCGAGCGGCGCCTCGCCGTCCACCACCCATTGCGCCAGCACCCAGCCGGCGCCGCCGCCCGAGGCGATGCCGAAGGCGTTGAAGCCGGCGCCGACGAACATGTTCTTGCATTCCGGCGCGACGCCGAGAATGAAGTTGCCGTCCGGCGTAAAACTTTCCGGACCGTTGATCATCTGCTTGACGCCGACCTTTTCCAGCGCCGGAACACGCTCGATCGCCTGCGTCATGTGCTGCTCGAAATGGTCGAAATCGTCGTCGAACAGGCGGAAGGCCCACTCGTCCGGCACGTCGCCGGTGGTCCAGGGCTGCGGGTTGGGCTCGTAGCCGCCCATGACGAGGCCGCCGACCTCCTCCTTGAAGTAGGTGCGCCGGTCGGGGTCGCGGATCGTCGGGGCATCGGTCGAAAGCCCGTCGATCTTTTCGGTGATGATGTATTGATGCTTGACGGGCTGCAGCGGCACGTTGATGCCGGCCATCTCGCCCACCTGCCGCGCCCACTGGCCGGCGCAGTTGACGACCTTTTCGCAGGCGATGTCGCCGAGCGTCGTCTTGACGGTGACGATGCGGCCGTCCTTGATCTCGAAGCCGGTGACGCGGACATTCTCGACGATCTTCGCCCCATGCATACGGGCGCCCTTGGCGAGCGACTGCGTGATGTCGGAGGGGCTGGCCTGGCCGTCCGTCGGCAGCCAGCTTGCGCCGACGAGGTCGTCGACATTCATCAGCGGCCACATCTTCTTCACCTCGTCCGGCGAGACGAGGTGCATGTCCATGCCGAAGCTGCGGGCCGTCGTCGCAAGGCGGCGGAATTCCGTCCAGCGGTCCTGATTGGTGGCAAGCCGCAGGCAGCCGGTCATCTTCCAGCCGGTCGCAAGACCGGTCTCCGCTTCCAGGCCCTTGTAGAGATCGACGGAATATTTCAGCACGCGGGTGATCGAGGCCGAGGAGCGCAGCTGGCCAACGAGGCCCGCCGCGTGCCAGGTCGAACCCGAGGTCAGGGCGCCCTGTTCCAGCAGCACCACATCGGCCTTGTGATCGCGGGCGAGGTGATAGGCGGTCGAGCAGCCGATGATGCCGCCGCCGATGACGACGATCTGGGCGTGGGAGGGCAGGGTCATGATGCGTGTTTCCCGTAGGTTGTCTGATAGTGGTCCAGCGCTTCTTCGAGGCGCCTGAGATTGTCGGCGGTGTAGCCGATGTAATCGGCCCCCGGCGCGGAAAGGTAGAGTTCCGAAACCATGCTTCACATCGCCTCGCGCAACAGCGAGGCGCATTGCATTGCCGCCATCGAGCGGCGGATTTCGGGGGTCGGCTCATGGCCGAAATAGGCGGTGAGGAAATCGTCCGACTGTTCCGTTGTCAGCCCGGCATTCGAGGTGGCGCCGGCGATATCGAACATGGCGGTGGAGAAACCGGCATATTCGAAATCGATCAGCCACAGCCGCTCGCCATCATCGAGAATGTTCGACGGCAGCAGGTCGTTGTGGCCGAAGACGATCGGCAAGGGGGCTTGCGCCGCCTCCAGCCTTTCGGCGAGATGCAGATAACCGGAGAGATAGGGGCGCATCCGGCTGTTGCTGGTCTCCAGCGTGCGGGCATAGTCGCGAATGACATGGAAGGCCCAAAACATGAAACCCGCCCCGGAAACGTGGTGCGGCATCTGCCGGTGGAAGCGCGACAGAAGTTCGGCTACTCTTGTTCGCTCGCGGGCGACGTCTTCGCCGCCGAACGTGCGGGCGCCGAGGAAGGCCGAGACCATGATGCCCGGTTCGGCATATTCGACGCGGGGCGCGAAACCGGCGTCATGCGCCGCCTTCGCCGTCATCAGCTCGCGGGCGCGGAACACGTGGTGGAAGGGATAATCGACGCCGAAGCGGACGACATGGCGGCCGTTGGCATCCGAAACCACGAAGCTTTCATTGCTCAACCCGCCTTTGAGTACGGCGATATCGATCTGGCCGTTCCAGCAGGGCAGGGCGGCAATGCGATCTTCCACGAGGGGCAGCTGGATGGTCTCGCTCATGCCATTCTCTCCTTCATGCGGGCGGCACCCGCCGAAATCAGCCGGTCGGCGATGATGGCGATGAAAGCGACGGCAAGGCCGGCGACAATGCCGCGACCGGTATCGGCCTTGGTGAGCGCGATATAGACCTCCTGACCGAGATCGCGGGTGCCGACCAGCGCCGTGATCACCAGCATGGACAGGGCGAACATGATCGTCTGGTTGAGGCCGAGCAGGATTTCCGGCAGTGCCAGCCGGAGCTTGATCTTCGTCAGGATCTGTCGCGGCGTGCAGCCCATGGCGCGCCCGGCCTCGACCACCTGCGGATCGACCCGCTGCAACCCGAGCACCGTGTAGCGGATCGCCGGGGCGACGGCGTAGGCGACGATGGCGATCATCGCGGTGAAATCGCCCACCCGGAACAGCATGACGACCGGCATCAGGTAGACGAAGGAGGGCAGGGTCTGCAGCGTATCGATGACCACCTGCAGCCAGCGCCACAAACGATCACGTTCCGAGGCGAGAATGCCGAGCGGAATGCCGATCAGGCTGGCGACGATGACCGAGATACCGCAGAGATAGACGGTGATCATCGCCTTTTCCCACTGGCCCGTCGCGGCAATCAGGAAGGAGAGACCGCCCGCCGTCAGCGCCAGCCGGAAGCCGCCGAGGCGGTAGCCGGCAAGCGCCAGCAACAGCACGACGCCGAGCCAGGGCAGTTCGCCGAGAAAACGCTTGAACGGCACCAAGACATTGAGAAGCACGATGTTGCGCAGGGCTTCCAGCGTGTCGAAGAAATTGACGTTGATCCAGCGCACCACCTCGTTCCAGAAGCTGCCGGTGGAAAGTGTCAGGTTTTCCGGAAAGGTTTGCAGCGCCGGGAGAAGAAGCCCGAGCACGAAACCCACGACGATGATTACGAGGCTGGCGACGAGATAAGGATGGCGGGCGATTATCGATGTGCGGTGTTCTGCGGGCAGCGGCGCCCCGGTCTTTTGGGCCAGAGCCTGGCTCAGCCGGTCGAGGGCGACGGCGAGCGCGACGATGGCAAAACCGGCTTCCAGCCCGGCGCCGATATCGAGACGGCGGAGCGCGCCGAGCACATCGAAACCGAGGCCACCGGCGCCGATCATCGAGGCGATGATCACCATGTTCAGCGACAGCATGATCACCTGGTTGACGCCGACCATCAGCGCGTCGGCGGCGGAGGGCACCATGATCTTCCAGGTCATCTGCCGGCGAGAGCAACCGACCATATGGCCGAGATCGCGGATTTCCGAGGGCACGGAGCGCAGGCCGAGCACGGTGATGCGCGCCATCGGCGGCAGGGCGTAGATCAGCGTCGCGACGATCGCCGCCGTCGGCCCGAACCCGAAGAAGAACAGGATCGGTACAAGATAGGCGAAGACCGGAATGGTCTGCATCAGGTCGAGCAGCGGCGTCAGCGCCTTTTCGAACAGCGGCCAGCGATAGGCGGCCAGACCGAGCAGCAGGCCGAGCACGACGCCGATCGGCACGGCAACGAGGATCGATGCCAGCGTCACCATGGCGCTGGTCCACTGTCCGAAGACGATCAGGAACCCGAAGCAGGCGGCGACCAGAACGGCGAGGCGTCGGCCGCCGGCATAATAGCCGGCCAGCGTCACCAGGAGCAGCACGGCGATGTAGGAGAGCGGCGGAAACACCTGCACGGCGCTCGATCCCTGTCCCGAGAGGAAACCGGTCGCAAGCAGGCTGAGCGCCAGCCGGTAGGGAATATCGATCACGGCGGCGATGAAACGGGTCAGGTCGGTGAAGGTGAAAAGACCGAAGGTTGCGTCGTCCAGCAGCCATTTCGTCCAGCGGCCGATATGGCGGGCGGCAGGGATCTGCCATGCTTTTGGATAATCGAAGACCCATTTCCCCAGGCTCGGGCCGATCTGCCATACGATCAGCAGCAGGACTGCAGCACCGCCGAACATCACCATGTCGCGCATACCGGAGGCGCGGGCAGGGGCGGTATCGTGGATGGCGAGGCGGTGGGAGGGGGCGTGCGTCATCGTCCTCAGCCCCGTATCATCAGGTCGACGACATCGGTGCGGGCAAGGATGCCGCGCGGCCTGCCTTCGGCATCGACCACGCCAACCGTCTCGCCCGCATCGGCAAACAGCGGCGCGGCTTCGGCGACGGTGGCGCGTTCGCGGACGGTCCTTGCCGGAAAGGCGCCGTCGATTGCACGCATGATCGAGCCGGCGCGGATCACCTTGGCGCGGGCGATGTTGCGGGTGAACTCCGCCACGTAGGGCGTTGCCGGGTTCAGCACCAGCTCTTCCGGCGTGCCGGCCTGCACCACGACGCCATCCTTCATGATGGCGATGCGGTCGGCAAGCCGGATCGCTTCGTCGAAATCGTGGGTGATGAAAACAATGGTTTTTTGCAGCGCCGCCTGCAGGCGCAGGAATTCGTCCTGCATTTCCCGCCGGATCAGCGGATCGAGTGCCGAAAACGGCTCGTCGAGAAACCACAATTCAGGCTCGACTGCGAGCGACCGGGCGATGCCGACGCGCTGCTGTTGCCCGCCGGAAAGCTGCCGCGGAAAGACGTGTTCCTTGCCCGAAAGTCCGACAAGCTCGATCATCCGCCGGGCGCGTTCCTCGCGCTGCCTCCGCTCCACGCCCTGGACCTCCAGCGGAAAGGCGACGTTGGCAAGCACGGTGAGGTGCGGCAGCAAGGCGAAATGCTGGAAGACCATGCCCATCTGGTGGCGGCGGATTTCGATCATCCGCGCTTCGCTGGCATCAAGGAGATTTTCGCCGTTGAAAACAATCTCGCCGGAAGTCGGCTCGACCAGTCGCGACAGGCAGCGCACCAGCGTCGACTTGCCGGAGCCGGAAAGGCCCATGATAACGAAAATTTCACCGGTGCGGACTTCGAGATCGACGTTGCGGACAGCAGGAACGAGACCGGCGGCAAGGAGGGCATCAATATCGGGCGTATTGCCTGCGGCGCGCAGCCGATCGCGTGCGCCGGCGCCGAATATCTTCCAGACATTGCGGCAGACGAGTTTGGTTTCGGAGGTCATGAGATTTCCGTTGAGCGAACGGCCTTCGGCCTGTCGAAAGCCGGCAAGGAATGGCGCCCCCTCCGGGCAGGGATTGGAGGAGGCGCCACTGCCCTCACGTCATTTCTTGATCCATTCGGACCAGCGGGCTTCATTGGCGGCGATCCATTCCGCCGTCACGTCCTCGACCTTCTTGCCGTCGAGATCCACCTTGGCGATCATCGCGCCCATTTCGTCATTGTCGAGCTTGAAGGCGGAGATCGCCTTGTGAGCGCCCGGCCACTTGTCTTTCACGCCGGACCAGCTGACCTTCCAGATCGGGCCGAACGGCTTGCCGCAGTCATAGGCGGAATCTGGGTTCACACCGGTGGAAGCATCCTCGTAGCAGGCCTTCGAGAAGGGCGGGAACTCCACCCATTCGCCCTTGTATTTGATCGGCGCCCAATGCGGCGCATAGATCCACAGCAGGATTGGCGCCTTGCGCTGGTAAGCGCTTTCCAGTTCGGCGAAGAGCGCGGCGTCCGTGCCGGCATGGATCACTTCGAACGGCAGCTCGAGGGCTTCGACGCGCTCGTCGTCAAACCCGCCCCAGGTCACCGGGCCGCCGAGATACCGGCCTTTCGGCGCGGTTTCGGGAATGGAAAAGGCTTCGGCGCAGGCTTCGCTCTTCAGGGCCTCCCAGTTCGGAAGGCCGGGGCATTTTTCCTTCATGTACTCAGGAAACCACCATTCTTCCTTGGCCTGCATGCCGGTTTCGCCGAGATTTTCCACCTTGCCGGTCGCCGTTGCCGCATCCATCGCCTCGCGGCCGGTTGTCTCCCAGATTTCCATCGCCACATGTAGGTCGCCGCTCTCCAGCCCGGCAAACTGGGCGAGATAATCGGCCTGGACATATTCGATCGAATAACCGGCCTTCTTCAACACCTCGCCCATAATGTGGGTGGTGATGAGCTGGCCGGTCCAGTCGTGCAGCGTCAGCTTGATCGGATCTGTGGATTCTTGTGCATTCGTCGGCGCGGCAATGGAAGCGCCGGCCAGCATCATCGCGGCGGCGGCAATTTTCGGCAGGCGGGCAAAATCAAGCATTCGAGGTCTCCCAGTCGAGCTCGTTAAAGTCCTTATCTCTGATGAGGCACCCGACCGTCGTTCCCCGTACTTTTGTATCTTGTGACAGCGGTGCGTGTCGCCAATGACACGTCATATGGCGCGACTTGTCAATGCGGTTTGTGGTTTTGATGTGATTTTATGACCGATTGTGCGGCATGGGATTGCCGCTTTCGAAGTGCTCCGGTATGACTTTCTCATATACGGGTGGAACAGCAGTCATGACATCTTCGAAACGACACAGGGATATTTTGCGCCTGCTGGAGCGCGACGGCACGGTGGCGATTGCCGATCTAGCCCGCAAGCTCAACGTTTCGCTCGAAACCGTGCGCCGCGATGTCAAGCCGTTGGTGGGAGACGGCAGTGTTATCAAGATTCATGGGGCGGTTTGCCTTCCTTCCGTCGTCGGCGAAGCGCCGTTCGAAAAGCGCATGCGCGAAAACAGCGAGGCGAAGAAGGATATCGCCGCCGCCGTGGCGCGCAGCATTCGCGACGGCGATTCGATCATGATGGATACGGGCACCACCACCAGCTTTCTGGCCAGGGAATTGCTCGGCCACCGCCGCCTGACAGTGGTGACCAACTCCTCCGATATTGCCCGCACGCTGGCGACGGTGAACGGCAACAAGGTCTACATGGCAGGCGGGGAACTGCGCAGCGACAACGGCGCGGCTTTCGGCGCCACGGCTATCGAATTCGTCAGCCGCTTCAGTGTCACGCATGCGGTGATTTCCACCGGCGCCGTCACCGTGGACGGCGTCTGGGACTACGATCTGGAAGAGGCCGAGTTCGCCCGCATGGTGGTCAGCCGGGGAAAGCGCGGCGTGGTGGTCACGGACCACAGCAAGTTCGCCCGCCAGGGCCTTGTAAAGGTTTGCGATTTTTCAAGAGTGACGGAACTCGCCACGGACTTCGCACCGCCGGAGGATATTGCCAGGGCGCTGGAGGCCGCCGGCGTCGAGCTGATGTTGTCCTCTCTAAGAGCGCGAGCGGCGGCAGTGATTTCCTAGGCGGCTTCGTCGCATTTGAAAATGGAACCTGCCCACCATCCATCAAGATTTGCATAAGATGGATTATGGAACTTTTATGCGTTCCGATGTTGGCGTGTCCTCAATTATTGTTGCCGCAAGCCGCGGCACAGCGCGCTGCTCAAAGGTCCCATCCTCAATTCGTGCTGAAGATGGGAGCCGAAGCCGGACTGGCGGGCGGTTCGACCCGCCAACACAAAGCGTTTACGCCGTTGGAAGGACTCACGAACCGGAGAATTTCACCGTTACGCCACGTTGCCGAAAGTAGGCCTGCATGAGCTTTCTGCCGGAACGGTTGTTCTGCACGAGCCTGGTCGGGTCGAATACCGCTTCCTTCAAACCCTCCTTCGTCAAGGCTGCCTTGAGAGTTGCGATATGCGCGTCGATGTCGGCATTGTCCGCCTGAAGCGATTCATAAATGCGGTTTATGGCATCTGCTACGGTCGGTTCGCTCACGATTACATTCCTCATATTGCCTGGCTGGTGCTTAGCACAGTTTCAGCTTGACCGTATCGTGGTGAAAAATGCCTTCGTCAATAGGAAACGATGTGACGTGCACCCGGAAGGCTCCGGCTTCGCTGGTCCATTTCAGGGTTCACGTCAGGGCTCGCGCCTATAGGCTTTCCGTCTGATTAGGACGGCTTTCCCAAACTCAAAGCGTATTCCGGTAGATATCGCCGTCTTTCATGATCAGCGACAACCGCGACGGGTCCTGCAGCGCATTCAGATCGTCGAGCGGGTTGCCGTCGACGACCAGCAGATCTGCACGCAGGCCGGTTTTGACCTTGCCGATCTGGTCTTCCATCTGGAACAGTTCGGCCGCATAGCTGGTTGCCGAGCGGATGACCTCGATGGCCGGCAGGACTTCGCCGCGGATCTTGAACTCCATGGATTGGTGTCGGTGGATCGGGCCGATAAGGTCGGTGCCGTAGACCATCTTCACCCCATGCCGCTGCGCGACCTCAAGCTGCATCGATCCGACGTCGAGGACATATTTGATCTTGGCGTGCAACTCCGCCGGCATGCCGATCTGTAGTCCCTCCTCCCACATCGTTGTGTATGCGACGAGGGTGGGCACGAGGATGGCATTGCGCTCCTTCATCATGATCGCCGTTTCGTCGTCGAGAAAGTTGCCGTGCTCGATCGAGCGGACGCCGTTTTTGACCGCATGCTGAATGCAGCGTGCCGTGTAGGCATGCGCCATGACGTATTTCCCGGCATTTTCCGCCTCCTCGACGGCAGCGCGGATTTCTTCGCCGGAAAATTGAACGAAATGAATGGGATCGGTATAGGAGGCAATCCCGCCGCCGACCATGAGTTTCACCTGGCTGGCGCCACGGCGGATCTCGTCGCGGGCTGCGAGGCGGACCGCATCGACACCGTCGGCAATGCGGCCGAGGCTGGGGACGTAATAGTGACTGTCGAACTCGCTCTCGCCGGCACCGCGCATGTCGCCATGGCCGCCGGTCTGCGAGATCGCCTTGCCGCTGTAGAGGATGCGCGGGCTGGGGATGAGTTTTTCCTCGACGGCACGGGCCAGCCCGAAATCGGCGCCGCCGGCGTCACGGACGGTGGTGAAGCCGCGCATCAGCATGCCCTCCAGAACCGGCATGGCCCTGAGCGCGGTGTAGAAAGGCGACCATTTCGTCAGTTGCAGGAAGCTGTTGATCGGCACGATCACATGCACATGCGCGTCGCAGAGGCCGGGCATCAGCACCTTTCCCTTGACGTCGATGATCTGGGCGTCGGCGACCGTCAGCTTCGTATCGCCGATCTCGGCGATCTTGCCGTCGCTGACGAGAACGTCGCGTTCCCCGAGAAGTGTCCCTGCGTCCACATCCAGGATCGATGCGTTCTTGAGAAGGGTCCGGCTCATTGTCTTTTTCACTTTCTGATGACGCTGGGGAAAACGGGGCGATAAAGCTGCATGGCGGTACCGCTGAACATCTCCTCCTGCTCGGAGGGTGAAAGCCAGCGCACGCATTCGGCGTAATCCGTGTAGATGTCGCGGAAAGACCGGAAGAGTTTGTCGACGGGAAAATTGCTGGCAAACATCAGGCGCGACGGGCCGAACAGATCGACCAGTTCCGCAATCAGCGGCTTGACATCCTGCTGCGTCCAGCCGGGCAAAAGCATGCCGAAACCGGAAATCTTGACGGAGACATTGTGGCAGGAGGACAGCAGCCGCATGCCGGCCTTCCATCCTGACAGGTCTCCTGTCCTGAGCCCGTCCGGCATGCCCGCCTGGTTGATGATGATCCGGGTCTCGGCATGGGTTCTCGCCAGCCGGGCGACGTCGTCCATCTGATGCGGATAGACCTGCGTATCGAAGGACAGTCCGTAACCGGCAAGCTTGCCAAAATTGCGTATCCAGCGTTCGTCCCGCAGGTAATCGCTGCGCTCGACATAACGAAGCTGCGGGTCCGGATGCCATGCGACGATATGGCGGATGCCGCGGAACAGCGGCGATGCCGCCATATGCGCCTCGATCAGTTCCACCGCCTGGGGACTATCGAGCGCCACCTGGCCGACGATCGCATTGGGGAAGCCGCTTTGCTCATGCAGTGTCTGTACGAAGCCTGTCTCTCCGACCGGGTTTTCCGGGTCGAACCCGCCATCCAGGTGTACCGTGCCGATGAGGTCGAAATCCGCCGTGTCGGCGAGATAGTCTTCCGGCAGGTAATCCTTGCGGATGGGAGCGGGGTCACCGACGATGGAGGGCGTGCCCGGCTCCATCCAGGGATAGCTGTTGCGATCGAGATCCCAGAGGTGGTGATGCGGGTCGAAAACCTTCAGACGATATGACTTTCCCTCATCTGCTGCCCTTGCGGGAGTTTGGCGTGCCCTACCGATTTGTTTTCCAACATCCATTGCGACTGTTCCAACGACAGAATTGCTCGTTCGGAAGCCATTTTGCGTTGTCGGGCTTGATTGACAATACGGACGGAGTTGTGTCTCCATGACGAAAAGTCATGAGGTGGACATGCGATGAAAAGAGCCGGGCCTGACAGTTCCACGCCGATCGATGCCATCGAGCGCGAGGGAAGCCTGCCGTCGCTGACAAGCCTGCGGGCATTCATCCTGGCGGCGCAATACAAGAGTTTTTCGCGGGCGGCGGAAGAGCTGAACATCACGCAGAGCGGCGTCAGCCGCGCCGTGCGCTCCATCGAGGAAATCACCGCGACACCGCTGTTCGAGCGTACCGGGCACGGTCTGGTGCTGACGGAATCGGGAGCGGCCTATTTCGAGGAAGTATCGACGCTGCTGAGCGAATTGGGAGCCGCGACACTCCGGCTTGCGACCTACAAGAGCACGCATGAATCGCTCAGCATCGCAACGCTTCCCAGCCTCGGCAGCCGTTGGCTGGCGCCGCGCCTGATCCGCTTCCTCAAGCAGAATCCGACGATCGATATTTCGGTCACCGGAAGGATCGGCCACTTCGAATTCGACGGCAGCAACATCGATGCCGCGATCCATTATGGCAGCGAGGCGTGGCCCGGGAGCCTGTCGGAACTGATCATGGATGAAGTTCTGGTGCCGATGTGTTCGCCGGCGCTGATCAAGAAAGGTGTCGCCCCGAATGCGCGGCTGCTGTTCGAACTGACCCTCATCCAGCACACCCATCGGCCAACGGCCTGGCGCGAGTGGTTCAAGGATGTCGGCATCGATCATCCTCATCCGAACCAGGGGCCGCGCTTCGAGCAATATCAGATGGGCATAGAGGCAGCGATTTCAGGGCTGGGGGCTATCCTGATGCCGCCATTCATGGTTCTCGACGAATTGACGTCGGGCCGGCTGGTGCTGCTTCACAGCGTTCCGGTACCGACGCCGTGGCGGTATTATCTCGTCTACCCAAAAGGCAAGCGCAGCAAGCCGGGTGTGCAGAAATTCAGGACGTTCCTGCGGGCCGAAGCGCGGCGCACCGCGGAGCAGACCCTGCAGCTGATGCGGTAGGACGGCCAGGAAAACATGCCGCAAAAAAGGACCGCCCCACCCTTTCGGATGCATGGCGGTCCAGTCTTGTGATGCGGCTTGGGAAACCGCATCTGGGAAAATCAGCGGCCCCTGTTGGCCTTGCGGGAGAGATAGGCGTCGAGGATCACGGCGAGGGTCAGAATGGCCCCCTGCACTTCCAGCCGGGTTTGCGTCGAGGCGTTGACCAGCAGCATGCCGTTGGAGACGCTGCCGATCACCAGGGCGCCAGTCAGTGCCGCCCATACCGAACCCCTGCCCCCGAACAGGCTGACTCCGCCGATGACGGCTGCGGCAATCGCTTCCAGCAGAAGCGTGGTATCGGCCGAATCCGGAGAGACACCAAGGACGCGACCGGCGGCGATCATGCCGCCCAGGGCTGCGAAAACCCCGGTGAGCGTGAAGGCTGTGACCCGCAGGAACCGGACGGAGATCCCGGCGCGGCGGGCTGCCTCCGCATTGGCGCCAATGGCATAGAGGTAAACACCGAAGCGGGTCTGGGTCGTGACATAAGCGAAGAAACCCAGCAGGCCGAGCAGGAATGCGACGAGCAGCGGAACGCCCCTGTAGGAATTGAAGACGGCGATGACGATGGCGCCGACGATGGCAAGTGCCGCGGCAGGAGCAACGACCGACCAAAGGAACGACGCCGGCAAGCCGTTGCGTTTCTTGGCGTTATAGGATTGCAGCCGAAAGACGAGGCTGAGCAGGATGACCACACAGAGCAAGGCAATGCTGACAAAAGCTGGAAGATAGACCGTCGCGATCTTGCCCAGCGGCTGGCCGACCAGCGAAATCAGGTTGGAGCTTGCCGGCAGCAGATCGAGCAGAATGCCTTGCAGGATAAGCGATGTCCCGAGCGTCACGATGAAGGCGGGCGCTCGGAAGTAGGTGATGACAAGGCCTTGCACACAGCCGATCGCCGCGCCGATGAGCAGGCCTGCGGTCACGGCCGTGACGGTGTCGAAACCTTGGTTGACCGCCATACCCGCCGTGATCGCCGCCGAGACTGCGCCGGTGGCGGCGACGGAAAGGTCGATTTCGCCGATCACCAGCACGAACATCAGGCCCAGCGCGACAATGCCGGTGGTGACGATCTGCAGCGACAGGTTTGAGAGGTTTCGCGGGCTGAGGAAAAGCGGGTTCGCCCAGGCGAAATAGGCCCAGATGAGCACGAGCGCCAGAAGGACCGGTAGCATGCGATACCGTGTCGCCAGCGCTCCCAAGGCAACGTCAAACTTCATTTTGCGAGATTCCTGCGTGACGGGTTTGGCGAAGGCGGCCGAGGTCGTTATGTGATCAGACATGGGCGGCTCCTTCGCTGCGGGACCGGGCGGCCATTTCTTCGTTGCTGATCATTCCGGTGATGGCGCTGACCAATTCTTCGCGGGTGTATTTGCCGCGGCTGACTTCCGCCACCTTGTTGCCGAGCCGCAGCACCACAACGCGGTCGGCCACCTGCTGGACGTCGCCCAGATCGTGGGAAATGACGATCACTGCCCTGCCCTGGGCGCGCAGGCGCTCGATCAGGTTCAGCACCTGCTTGCGCTGCGCCACACCCAGTGCGGCTGTCGGTTCGTCGAGCAGGACGACACGCGGATCGGTAAGGATCGAGCGGCAGATGGCAACGGATTGACGCTGCCCGCCGGAGAGCGAGTTGGCCGGGACGTTGATATCGCGGATCTTCACGTCGAGGTTCGCCAGCACCTCCTTTGCCCGCGCCTCCATGCGGGCGCGGTCGAGCCGGCGGCCCTTGTACCATGGATGATAATATTCGCGGCCGAGGAAGAGGTTCTGCACGGTGTCGAGGTTGTCGCAGATGGCGAGGTCCTGATAGACGGTCTGGATGCCTGCGGCATTGGCGTCATGCGGGCTTTTCAGCGAAAGCGGCGTTCCCGACACCAGGATTTCGCCCTCGTCCGGCGACTGAATGCCGGAAATCGTCTTGACCAGCGTGCTCTTGCCGGCGCCGTTGTCACCGACCAGGGCGACGACTTCGCCCGGCCATATGCTGAGCGACACCTTGGTAAGGGCAGCAACGCCTCCGAAACGGATCGACACGTTGCGGACCTCCAGGATCGGCGGTTCGTTGTTGTTCATGACTAGGACCCCATTTTGTTTATTTGCAGGAGCCGCCTGTGGGACGGCTCCTGTGTTTGCCTGTGTCATTTCTTGCAGAACTCGGCGTCCTTGCCGATGCCGCCGCACAACTCTTCCTTCGAGAAAAGGCCGGCATCGATGACGCTTGCCTGGACGGTCTCGGGCGTAATGAAGACGTTCGGTTCGAGGCGGGCCGGAACGCCACCCTCGGTGAAGTTGTTGGGCCAATTGCCGTTGACGACGCCCGCCGGCGCTTCTTCACCCTTGATCTTCGAGACGATCAACTGCACGGCGGCATCCGCCATTCCCTTGTAGGGGGGTGCCATGTCGGCGGCCTGCCATCCGAGCAGCACGCGCTGCACGCCTTCCAGCGTTGCGTCGTATCCGCCATAGACCTTGACCTTGCCGACCATATCCTGCGCGCTCAATGCGGCGATGACGCCGCCGCCAGTGTCGTCGTTCATCACCACGGCACCGTCCACCTCGTTGTTGGTCTTGGTGAGGCACTGCTCCATGTTCTTCTGGGCATTGGCGGCGAGATAAAGAAGCGCATCAGCCTGGCAGACGATCTCGACGGTGCCGTTGTCGATCAGCGGCTTCAGATATTTGTCGAAACCCTTCATTTGCTCGCTGTAGAAAGCAAATTTCGGATCGCCGAGCATATAGGCCAGGCGGACGGGACGATGCTCCGGCAGGTGCTCGGAGAGATATTTGCCCTGGGCTTCGCCGATATCGCTGAACGGCACGGAAACGTGGTAGGAGACCGGACCGGGGCCGGGATCGTGGGCATAGGTCACGATCGGCACGCCATCGGCTTCGGCCTTGGCGAGAATGCTCGCCGAGCGCGGCGGATCGACGGATACGAGGATAATACCCAGCGCGCCGCTGGCAAGCGCCGATTCAGCCTGCGAAACCTGCTGCTGCATGTCGTCGTTGGCGTTGAGAACCTGGAGCTCGATGCCCGGAGCATACTTCTTCATCGCTTCCGTCATGTTCGGGATGTCGAACTTGGCCCAGCGATTGGTGGTGACATTCGGCACCAGCAGATAGACTGTGCCGGAAGGCTCGGCGGCCATCGAGGGCACGGTGCCGAAGAGGGCAACGGCCGATAGCAGGGCGGCGGAGAGAGTTCTTTTCATTGGTCATTCCCCTTTTGTAATCCATATGGCCAGCCGGCCGCAGAAGACATAGATTTCACGATTATTTTTATTGCCTGAAGGGTGTCCGCCTTGCGGCGGATCGCTTCCTCCGTTTCATCAGGTGAGAACAGGCTATTGCGACGCCTTCGCCTGCTCAAGATAAGCACGGTCATTCCATCATGACTTTTTCTCATGCGGATTGGCTCGTGACGT
Organism: Rhizobium sp. LjRoot30; assembly: GCF_964253915.1. Lineage (NCBI taxonomy): Bacteria > Pseudomonadati > Pseudomonadota > Alphaproteobacteria > Hyphomicrobiales > Rhizobiaceae > Rhizobium > Rhizobium sp. LjRoot30. Next base: position 176,328 of record NZ_CAXUSG020000002.1, read on the forward strand.
TTGTCAAGAAGCGCGGCGTGTCCCCGGAGCCGGGTGGAGAACACAGGGGTTTGGATGCCGGAGGATAAAAAAGGCCCCGACGACGCAAAACGTCATCGGGGCCGGATTTGTCGTTCGGCATTTCGTCGTCATGCCTCGCCGGAAATCCCCGCATCAAGGCGGGCGATAGCCGGACAAGGCGTCGAAGCGTCAGGCAGCCAGCATCATATCGGCGGCCTTCTCGGCGATCATGATCGTTGCGGCATTGGTGTTGCCGCTGACCATGGTCGGCATGATCGACGCATCGGCGACGCGCAGTTTGGCGATGCCGTGAACGCGCAGCGTCTCATCGACCACCGCCATGGCATCCTGCCCCATCTTGGCGGTGCCGCAGGTGTGGTGGCCGATGCCGGAGCTGCTGCGGATATAGGCGTCCAGTTCCGCATCCGACCGGACATCGGCGCCCGGCGTCAGTTCCGGCCCGCGATAGGGTTCGAAAGCCTCTTGCGCAAAAATCTTGCGGGTGACCCGGATGGCTTCCCGCGTTATCGCCATATCGTATTCGGACGACAGGAAGTTCGGATCGAAGACCGGTGCCTCCTTCGGATCGGCCGATTTCAGCCACATCTTGCCACGGCTTTCCGGACGGTTCGGCCAGACATGCACCACATAGGAATGCCCCTCCAGCTTGTCGGCCCACGGCATCCAGATTTTCAGGCCCTGCCCCGGATAATAGGGAATGAACACCGCCTGGCATTCAGGCGCATCGACGCCGGGCTGGGTGCTGAAAAAACCACCGGCTTCCAGCGGACTCTGCGAAACCTGACCCTTTTTGAACAGCAGGCTGTTCATCATCGCCAGCGTCAGCGAATGGATACGCAGTGACGATGCCATGGACACCGGTTTCTTCGAACTGTGCGCCACCGACACGTTGACGTGATCCTGCAGGTTGGCGCCAACACCAGGCAGATGCTTGACGGCAGAAATGCCGAGTTTGCCGAGCGCTTCCTGATCGCCAATACCCGACAGCATCAGGATCTTCGGGGAATTGAACGAGCCGGCGGCAAGGACGATCTCGCGGTTGGCCCGCACCCGATGCACCGCGCCGCCCTTTTCGTATTCCACGGCCACAGCCACGCCGTTTTCGACCACCACCTTGTGGACGTTGGCTTTCACCTCGACCTTGAGGTTCGGCCGGCGCATGGCGGGGCGCAGGAATGTCTTTGCGGTCGTCTGGCGGCGCCCGCCGGCGATGTTGAAATCGTAGACGCCAAAACCGTCCTGTGATGCGCCGTTAAAATCGTTGTTCAGGGGATAACCGGCCTGCTGGCAGGCCTCCAGATAGGCCGTCGTCAACTCGCTGACCATCGGCGGCTTGGCGACGGGCATCGGTCCCTGGGTGCTGTGAAAGGCATTGTCGCCGCCGAAATATTGCTCCGACTTCCGGAAATACGGCAGCACATCCTCGAACGACCAGCCCGGGTTGCCAAGCTGGCGCCAGGTGTCGAAGTCGGAAGGGTTGCCGCGAATATATTGCGCGCCGTTGAAGATGAACGAGCCGCCCAGCATCTTGCCGCGCGGAAAATATTGGGTGCGCCCGTCCATGTTCTTCTGCGGCAGGCAGTTGTACGCCCAGTTATTACGCTTGAACGAAAACAGCTTGGCGGCCAGGAACGGCAGGTCGTAGGAGATTTCGCGGCCCGAGCCGCCGGCTTCCAGAAGCAGGACGCGGTCGCCGCGTGCGCTCAGCCGGTTGGCCAGGACGCTTCCGGCAGATCCGCCGCCAACGATGACAAAATCGAAATCTTCACTGTTCACGGCATCCGGCTCCACATTCGCTGTTCTTTCCTACCTCGCTTAAACCGGCCCCTCCATCAAGCCACGCGCACTCGTTCCTCCATGACTTTCAGTCATACTATGCCGTTCGTGCGCGGATCGAGACCGGCTGGGCCGTTACAGCGCCGTCTCGTGGCTCGCCGGGCTTACCGCCGATTTCGACCGCGAACCGGATTGCAGCGCGCCGCTTGCAAAGATCGAAACAAGGATCAAGGGCAGGCAGACGACATACACAGCCTTCATACCCCATGCTTCCGCCACGAAACCCAGAAGTGGCGGGGCGAGGAAAAACACGGCGAAGGCCATCTGCCCGACGGCGGCGACGTTGATGGCGGCCGGCCTGTCGGTCTTCTGGCTGGCGGCGGAAATTGCCATTGGATAAACGGCGCTGCAACCGCCGCCCATCAGGGCGAAGCCGGCCAGCGCAATATACTCATGCTCGGCCATCCAGACCATCGCCAGTCCGGCCGCCGCGACAACCAGAAGCACGCGCGCCACCACGCTGGCTCCGAAGCGATCGACGACGGGATCGATGGTCACCCGCGTCAGCGCCATGAAGAAGGCAAACAGCGTCAGGCCAGAGCCGCCGATGAACGGTTCGGATTGGAAGACGTCGCGCATGTAGATCGCCGACCAGTCGATCCCCGCCCCTTCCACCAGGCACGCCGAGATGCCGATGATGCACAGCGGCATCAGTGCAAGCGTGGGGAAGGCGACAAGCGGGGGTTTCTCCTCGTTGGCCACTACCGGCTTCGGTGCGTTGATCATGCCCTTGACGTTGACGACGGTGAGGCCGAACACGATAGCTGCAATGACGGCCATATGCGTCTGCATGGGAATCTCTGCATGGCGAATGAACGACGCCGTCACCGCGGTGACGAAAAACCCGATGCTCCAGAAACCATGCGAACGGTTCATGATGCTGAAACCGCATTGCGCTTCGATCCGGCCGATTTCGACGTTCAGCGTCAGTTCCAATGTTCCCGCCAGCAAACCTGCGAGAAACAGCGTACCGAAAACGAAGGGGGCGCTCGGCATCATCGGCGTGAAGGCCAGCAGAAGGGCGATCCCGGGTATGGCGATGGAGAGCGTCCGCTTGCTGCCCAGCCGGTCGATGATTGGCGCCGAGGCCGAAAGTGAAATCAGCGAACCGACCGCCAGGCCGATCAACGTCAGTCCAAGCTGTGCCTTGTCGATGCCAAGCCGTGTCTGGAGATCGGGGATACGGGCCATGAAGGCGCCGGTCGCAATCGCCAGCAGAAAGAAGGAGAGATACGGTCGTTGATGTGATGCTATCATCTGAAAAGGCTCGTAACTGCGGCGCGTCACCAGGCCCGGCGAGCGGCTTGCTCGAAGTCGGTGAGATCGCTGGTTTTCTTGACGTCGGTGGGAAAGAGGTCGGCCACATCGGGCGCGACGATTGCGAGGAATGGAATGCCGATCTTGCGGGCTGCATGAAACTCCGTCAAGGAGTCACCGACGGCAAGGCATTCGGAAGCCCGGGCATTTTCCATCTGCATGATGGCCAGGAACTCGGCATGCTTGGATCTGGGTGAGCCGGAAACCGTACGGAAATAGCGCGACAGCCCGCGGCGCTCGATGACGATTTTCAGGTCCTCCTCCGGCATGCCGGAAACCACATGCATCGGCACGACGTTTTCCAGCCGTGCCAAAAGCGGCTCGGCGCCGGGAATGCAGGCGCAGGAGAGCATGCCGGCCTCGATGATCTGCCCAAACCGGTCGCACAGACGGTTCACCGCTGCCTCGTCGCCCGGCCGGCCAAAAATCTCGCGCTCGAAATATTCGAATTTTTGCCGCCGGCCGATACCACCATGCCGTTGCTGGTAAGCTACGATCTCGGCCAGCTTTTCAGGTGGTTCGCCATTGTAAGCCTCTGCAAAGGCCATGGTTTTCAGGCGTGCGGAGTCCAGGATCACGCCGTCGAAGTCGAAGATGATGGTTTTGAAGCGATCGAGATAGGGCATGTCATCCTCCGGCTGCAGACGGGCACGGAAGCGGTTTGCTGCGGCAGTGCCGTACCCGATTCGAGATGCAATGGGCACCGCCCGTTACCGGGAATATGTCGGCCTCACCGAAACATTCTCATTCTCAGCAAGGCCGCACCTCGCCCCTCATGCCATCTATTTCATTCGAATTGTAAACGTTTACATGATTTCTATCAATCCATTCCATCTCACGCCGAATTCTTGCGACGATTGAAATCTGGCAAAATATAACCAATATGCGCAATCATGCCGACGAGGATCCGGGCGGCGAGGAGCAATCCATGAAAATCAAAGGTCAGGGCGGTCGCGGTGTGACCGTCCACGACGTGGCGAAGCTCGCGAACGTATCGATTGCCACTGTTTCCCGGGTGTTGAACAAGCCGGAGACGGTCAACAAGGAGATGTCCGAGCGGGTACTGCAAGCGGCAGCCCAGCTTGGATATACGACAAACTCTGCCGGCAAGGCGCTGCGGCTGGCGCGGACCCGCACCATCGGGACGCTCCTGCCCCGCCTCGATGATCCGATTTTTTCGGAATTGGCGCATGGCATACAAGAAACGCTTTTCGCGCAGGAATATGCCGGATTTCTCCAGACGTCCGGCTATGACAATACGAGGATATTCGATGCAGCCTTGCGGTTATTCAATCGCGGCGCCGAAGGTTTGCTTGTATTCGGCCGAGTAGACGACGAACGTCTTCTGGAATTTATTGCTAAAAACCCGATTCCCGTTCTTCAGGTCTACTCCTATCTCGAAGACCACCCCCTCCCCTCGGTCGGCATCGACAACGCGCGGTGCACCCAGAAGATCGCCGAACTCATGCTGCAGTTCGGACATAAGCACGTCGCCCTTATTTCCGGCCCCACCCGGGGCAACGATCGGCAACAAGCACGCCTGAACGCCTACGAAAAAATCATGCGCGACAATGGCCTGAATACGGTCGTGCAGGTCGTTCAACCCGGTTACACGATCAATGACGGCGGCATGGCTTTCCGCCGGATCATCGAGCAAAATCCAAATGTTACTTCCGTCATGTGCAACACGGACCTGTTGGCGTGCGGCGTGCTTTCGGAATGCCGCAAGCTTGGCATCGAGGTGCCGCGGCAACTTTCGGTCAGCGGTTTTGAAGATGTCAGCTTCGCCCCCCTGCTCTATCAACCGCTGACCACGCTGTCGGTCCCGTCAGGTGATATCGGCCGCCATGCAGCCCGGGCGATGATCGCGAATCTCGAGCATGGCGAAAGCCTCACGTCGATGCAGTTCGAGGCAAGCCTGATCCTGCGCGATTCCGTTGCCGCAGCCCCCAAGGCTTCCGATCGCGCGGCGTGACGTGGCCGAAAACGTTGATTGACGTCTTTTGAGAAAACGTTTACTGATAATCTCGTGAGTTCGAGGTCATCAGTCTCGACCCGATAGAACTGACGGGGATGGCGAGAAATGCGTTTCAGCAGAATGATCAATGTCGTCGGCGCCCATGCGGCCGGCGAGTTGAACGAGGTGATAACCGGCGGCGTGCTTGCCGTTCCGGGCACCACCATGTTCGAGAAAATGCAATATCTCGAAAAGCACGGCGACGACCTGCGCCAGTTCCTGTTACATGAGCCGCGCGGCAAGGTCTCCCAATGCGTCAATCTCGTGCTGCCCTCCGCCCATCCGGATGCCGATGCCGGCTTCATCATCATGGAATCGGAATTTTACGTTCCGATGTCAGGCACCAACACGATCTGCACCGCGACCGTGCTTCTGGAAACCGGCATGGTGCCGATGGTCGAGCCGGTCACCACCCTGACGTTGGAAGCGCCGGCGGGTCTGGTGCGCGTTACCGCGGCATGCGCCGGCGGGAAATGCGAAAGCATCACCTTCGACAACGTCCCGGCTTTCACCATGGCGCTCGACCGGACGATCGAGGTGCCCGGCCTGGGATCGATGGTGGTCGATGTCGCATATGGCGGCATGATCTATGTCCTCGTCGATGCGCAGAAACTGGGTTACGGCATTACTCCCGATGAAGCGTCGGAACTGGTCGAGGTCGGTGAAACGATCAAGCGCGCGGCCGCGGAGCAGATCCCGGCCGTGCATCCGGAAAACCCTGACATCCACACCATCAACCAGACGCTTTTTTCCGGGCCGCTCCGCGAGGAAAACGGCATCAAGCGCTCGAAGAACACCGTGATCGTCTCGCCCGGGCGGCACGACCGCTCGCCCTGCGGCACCGGTACGAGCGCCCGGTTGGCGGTGATGCATGCCAAGGGCCAGATCGCTGTCGGAGAGAAATTCGTGCACGAGTCGATCCTCGGCACGGAATTCATCGGCGAAATCCTCGGAACGACCACCGTGGCAGACCGGACGGCCGTTCGCCCGGCAATCACCGGTTCGGCCTGGATCACCGCGTTCCACCAGTATGTCCTCGACCCGCGCGACCCATTCCCGACCGGTTACAAGCTCGGCGATACCTGGAAGACGCCGACCTAGGCTCGTCGCCACGGTTTCCAACAGTCGCACAAGGAGAAATGAGAATGGAACAGAAAGCCGAAGACCTGGGAACGAAGGGCGACGTGCTGATCCTCAAGCCGGAAGAGGGAAAAAATTTTTGGCAACCGGTGCCCGCCAACGGTCATATCTCGGTGCGGATTTCCCCCGATTCCGTTGGCGTCGAAACGCCGTTCAGCCTCGGAACGCAAACGCTTCCGCCACAGGGCTATGTGCGCGAGCACGCCCATCCGGTGCATGACGAAGTGCTGCATTTCATCTCCGGTTCCGGCAAGGCCGTTGTCGAGGGCGTGGAATATGTCGCCGAGCCGGGCGTGACGATTTTCGTCGGCCGCAATCGCAAGCACATGTTCATCAACACTTCCGCGGATCAGGAGCTTCATTGGCTCTGGTTCATCCAGCCGAACGGCCTTGAACACTTCTTCGAGGAAATCGGCCGGCCGATGTTACCGGGTGAAAAAGCGCCGGAGCCGTTTGCGCGGCCGGACAACGTCCTGGAAATCGAGCAACGCACCGCCTTCGTCGCGGCTGACAAGCTCTAGAGTTTTGTTTTTGCCGCATTGTCCGGCGGGCAGGCGCATTGCTTCAGCCGGACATGTCCCAAACGTCGAGAAGAAACATGCCCATAGTGTCGGTATCCGATGGATGCCGGGTGACGTATGACGTCTCCGGCCAAGGCGAAGCCTTGCTGCTCATTCCCGGCCTCGGGGGAGCGGCGAGTTTCTGGAACGACATCGTTCCCCTGCTCACGGACCATTTCCGGGTCATCGCCTTCGATCATCGCGGCACGGGGCGCAGCGACAGGCCCGAAGGCGCCTATTCGATTTCCCGGATCGCCGCCGATGCCATCGCAATCCTGGACGCTGAAAACATCGGGTCAGCGCATGTCGTCGGCCATTCGACGGGTGGAATGGTGGCGCAATACATCGCGCTCGATGCGCCCGAACGGGTAAAAACGCTCGTCATCAGCGGCAGCTGGGAAAAGCCGGATGCCCGCTTCGTGGCGATGTTCGAAGCCCGGCTCGCCGTGCTTCGCGAAGCGGGGCCGAGAGTTTATCAGAAGCTGACCCATGCCATCGGTTTTCCGGCGCGCTTTCTCGAGCAGAACAGGGAATTGTTGCAAAGAGCCGTCGACAATGCCGCGGCGGCACTGTCGCCCTTGTCGGTGGCGCAAGCACGCATCGAGATGCTTCTCACCGACGAACGAAGCGAGGATCTTGCAAGGATCGTTGCCCCGACACTGGTGATCGGCGCGACCGACGATGCCTTGATCCCCTTTTCCCACAGCCAGGAACTGGCGGCAGCGATCCCCGACGCCCGTCTGGCGGTGATCGACGGCGCTCACTTCTTCCCCCGTGTCCATCCGGCGGATTACGCGGGCATGGTGCGGCAGTTCCTGGAGGAAAGACATGAATAGAGATCCCGGCAAGGTCGCCGTCATCGGCTTTGGTGCCATGGCGCGCAGCTTGCGCGATTCCCTGAACAGGTCCGGTAGCGATATCAAGATCACCGCAGGGCTGATATCGAAGGGAGCCGATGTCGAGCACGACGGCATCGTGTTTTTCCGAGACGTCGATGCGCTGATACAGTGGGGACCATCGGTCGTCGTCGAATGCGCCAGCCACGCAGCAGTCCGAGACTGTGTACCGACGCTGCTGCGGGCCGGGATTGATGTCATCGTCGTCTCCATCGGCAGTCTCGGCGATGCGGCACTGCTGAATGCCCTCGATAGGGCTGCTGAACACGGCAAGAGCCGCTTGACGGTCGTTTCCGGCGCGGTTGGCGGGCTGGACGCGCTGCGGGCGGCAAAACTCGCCGGGCTCGACCGCGTGGTCTACACCGGGACCAAGCCTCCAGCCGCCTGGAAGGGCAGCCCGGCAGAAAAAAGCTGCGATCTTTCCGCGCTCGCGCAGCGAACCGTGATTTTCGAGGGCAACGCCCGCGAGGCCTCGTCCCTGTACCCCAAGAACGCCAATGTCACGGCTGCGGTGGCGCTTGCAGGTGTCGGCTTCGACGAGACGGCCGTGACCCTCGTTGCCGACCCCGCAGCGGATGGCAACAGCCATCACGTCAGTGCGGTGGGTTCGTTCGGCAGTTTCGATATCGTGCTCCACAACAAGCCGCTGCCCGACAACCCGAAAACATCCTGGCTCGCCGCCCTCAGCGTCGAGCAGGCTCTCCGTCGTCATTTCCAGAGAATAGAACTGTGAGGTCCACCATGCGTCTTCAGGATAAAATCGCAATCGTCACCGGCGCCGGCGCCGGCATCGGCGCAGCCACAGCGGAGGTTTTCGTCCGTGAAGGCGCGAAGGTTGTCGTCGCCGATTTTAACGGCGATGCCGCCAACAGCGTGGCGGAAGCGTTAGGCCAGAATGCCATCGGCTGCAAGGTCGACGTCCGCAACAGCGCCGAAGTCAAGGCGATGGTCGATCTTGCCGTATCCACATTCGGCGGCCTCGACATCATCGTCAACAATGCCGGCCGCGGCATGATCGGCACGGTGGAAACCACCGGGGAGGACGATTGGGACGATATCGTCGCCGTCAACCTCAAGGGTGTCTATCTCTGCTCCAAATACGCCGTGCCCGCACTTCGCGCGCGCGGCGGCGGCAGCATCGTCAACACCGCCTCGAACATCGTTACGTTCGGCATCAAGGATCGCGCTGCTTATGTCGCCGCCAAGGGTGGCGTCAGCGCCCTCACCCGTGCCATGGCCCTCGACCATGCGGACGACAACATCCGGGTCAATTCGGTCGCCCCCGGTGTGATCTGGTCGAACTATTACGACAAGATGCTCAAGGAGGTCGCCGATCCGGACGCCTTCGTCCGTGGCCTCAAGGCTCGTTCGCCGATGGCCCGCGTCGGCCAGCCGGATGATATCGCCAAGGCCATCCTCTATCTTGCCAGCGACGAATCCACCTTTGCTACCGGATCGATGATGACGATCGATGGCGGTGCCTCGGCCTGGTGAGCTCGGTCAGCATTTTCAGGGGAACCAGACGATGCTTTTGGAAGAGCGAGACTACAGGATCCGGGCCGGTTTCCTCGGTGATTTCGTCGATTGTTACATGCGGCTCGGCCTGCCGATCCAGCGCGCCCATCTCGGAGAACCCGTCGGCTTCTTTACCTCCGATATCGGCGAGTTGAACCATTTCGTCTCGATGTGGCGCTGGCAGGATCTGGGCGAACGCACGGCACGGCGGGAGAAAATGCTGGCCGACCCGGATTGGTCCGGCTACCTCGCCAGTATCAAGGGCCTGGTCGACACGCAAACGATCCGTTTCCTTGCGCCGACCCCCTTCTCTCCCCTAACGTGATGGCCGAAACAGAAGCGAGAAACCATGCAATACGTCAAAGAAACGCTGGCGCTGACCCATGCCGGCGCCCTCAAGGCCCTTACCGCTGCCGTGACCTTCGCAGAAGAAATGGCCGTGCCTCAATGCATCTTCATCGTCGACAGCAGCGGTGAAACGCTTGCCAGCGTCAGGATGGATGGTGCCAAATATCTGAGCATGCGGACGGCGCTTTCGAAAGCCCGGACCGCCGCGTCGATCAATGCGCCGACCGGAAGCATGGCTTTCGAATTCGGCACCTCGGCCGGTATCGCCTCGCAGGGCGGTGTCACGCCTCTGCCCGGCGGCCTGCCCATCCGATTTGGTGGAAAGCTTGCCGGCGCGATCGGCGTCGGGTCCGGCACGGGAGATCAGGATTTTGCCGTGGCACGGGCAGCACTGGCCGCCATCGGCGCCGATGCTCTCTGACATCGAAACCACCTTGCTGTGCGGGATTTGACTGAACCCGGCAATGTCCAAAAGGCGCATTGCCGGGCTCAGCGTCTTCCACCCAAGGCAAAAATCACGCGACGGCTTGTGCGCCGGTAATTTCGACCAGCGAACCACACATGAAGGCAGCCTCTTCCGATGCCAGGAATGCGACGAGTGCGGCAACCTCCTCGGGTTTGCCGATCCGGCCGTAGGGCACCAGTTTGTCCAGATCGGCGATGGTGCGCCCGGAGCGCCGTACGCCCGCCTCGAGCATCGGCGTGTGGATCTCTCCCGGGCAGACTGCGTTGACGCGGATCTTGTCCGGCGCGTAGTCGCGGGCAAGGTTCTGCGTGAAGGCGGCGACGGCGGCTTTCGTCGTGTTGTAGGCAATATGGTTGGGGGCGGGATAGAGGCCCCACTGAGACGCGGTGTTGACGATGGCGCCACCGCCGGCGGCGATCATGTGCGGAAGCGTGGCGCGGCATAGGTTGAACATCGAGTCGAGGTTGACGGTAAAACTGATGTCCCAGTCCTCATCCGAGAGGGACAGGAGATTGCCGCGCCGGTTGATCCCGGCATTGTTGACGAGGACGTCGAGACGGCCCTCCAGCTGGAAGGCTTTTTCGACAAGCGTGAAGCAGGCTTCCTTCCTGGAAATATCGGCAGCGATGGCGGTGGCCTTGCCGCCCTCGGCCTCAATCGCCGTCACGACGATCCCGGCCGCTTCGGCGTTGACATCGGTCACCACGACATGGGCGCCTTCGGCGGCCAGGCGGCGCGCAATCGCCGAGCCGATACCGCCGCCGGCACCCGTTACCACCGCAACCTTGTTTTCGAACCGTTTCATGAGACATTTCCTCTGTTCTATCGAATGTAACTGCCGCCGTTGACATCGAGTGTCGCGCCGTTGAGCGAGGCCTGCGATGGCCGCAGGATGAATGCGACCAGTTCCGCCACCTCCTGCGGCGCGGCCATTTCGCCAATGGGAATGTCTGCCACGGCCGCAGCCTTGCCATGAGCGGCGACAAAATCTTCCGCCATGTCGGTGCGAACCCAGCCGGGGGCGATCGCCATCGCCGTGATGCCGTCTGCGCCAAAACTGCGGGCGATCGATTTCGTCAGGTTGACGAGCGCTGCCTTGGTGGCGCCGTAGGGCATGGCGTCGGCCGCATAGCCGCGCTGCCCCGCCCGGCTTGCCATGTTGACGATGCGACCGCCGCCATTCGCCTTGAAATGGCCGATCGCTTCCTTGCAAAGGTCGGCGGCAGCAAAGAAATTGATCTGGAATTCCTTCTGCCAGGCAGCCCTCCAGTCCTCGGCGGATGCCTCGACGGAGATCTCGGTGCGGATGCCGGCATTGTTGACGAGCCCGTGAATGCGCCCGGCGGCGGCAACCGCTTGCTGCCACAGGCGAAAGGGGCCTTCCGCGGCGGAAAGGTCGGCCTGTACGATCCATCCATCACCACCGATGCGGGAAAGCAAGGCTTCGGCCCCTGCCCGGTCGCGGCCGTAATGGATGATCGGCCGGGCGCCTTCGCCGGCAAGGCGTTCGACGATGGCAGCACCGATGCCGCCTGAAGCGCCGGTGACGAGAATGGCTTGTCCTGCAAGCGGCTGGGTCATGGCGTTTCCCTCACTTGATGTACCAGCCCCAAGGCTTGTCGGTGACGTATTTGGTGATCTGCTTCGTCTCGAGATAGTTTTCGAGACCCCAGCGGCCGAGTTCGCGGCCGATGCCGGACTGCTTGTAGCCACCCCACGGCGCTTCCGTGAACGTCGGCTGGGAACAATTGATCCAGACGATGCCGGCCCGGAACGCCGCAGCAACCCGTTCCGCCCGGACATCGTCCTTGGACATAACCGCGGCGGCAAGGCCGAAGCGGGAATTGTTGGCCAGGTCGATGGCCTCCTCTTCCGTCGCAAAAGGCCGGACGCAGACCACCGGTCCAAAAATCTCCTCGACCCAGGCATCGCTGTCGAGCGGAACGTCGGTCAGGATCGTCGGGCGAAGATAATATCCCTTGTCGAAACCGTCCGGGCGGGTGCCGCCACACGCAACCGTCGCCCCGGCTTTGCGGGCATTTTCGATGGCGGAAAGCACCTGCTCGTACTGACGCTTGGAGACAAGCGGCCCGAGAAGGACGCCCTCATCGAGACCGTTGCCGATCTTAATCCTGTCGGCTTCCTCGACGAGCCGGGCGAGCAGCCGTTCGTAAATCGCTTCATGCACCAGGACGCGAGAAGTCGCGGAGCAGACCTGGCCCTGGTTCCAGAAGATGCCGAACATGATCCATTCGACGGCCTCGTCGATGTCGGCATCCTCGAAGATGACGAAGGGTGACTTGCCGCCGAGTTCGAGGCTGATGCGCTTGATGTCGCGGGCGGCGGCCGCCATGATCTTCGAGCCGACCGGCCCGGAGCCGGTAAACGCCAGCTTGTCGACGCCCTCGTGGTCGATGATCGCCTGGCCGGCAACGGAACCGGCCCCGGTGACGATATTCAGCACGCCGGCGGGCAATCCCGCCTCGTCGGCGATGGCAGCCAGTTCGAGCGCCGTCAGCGATGTCAGTTCCGCCGGTTTGAGGACGACGGTGCAGCCGGCCGCAAGGGCCGGCGCGACCTTCCAGGCGGCCATCAGCAAGGGATAATTCCAGGGAATGATGGCGCCGGCGACGCCGATCGGTTCCTTCACCGCTTTCGAGATAAACCTGTCATCGCCAAGCGTGATCACCTCTGCGGGGTTGTTGTCGAGCTGTTCGGCAAGGCCGGCATAAAAATCGAAGCAGCCGGCGGCATCGGCGACATCCCAGTCCGCCTCTGGAAGCGGCTTTCCGTTGTCGAGAACTTCCAGCCGGGCGATCTCCGCCTGCCGGGCGCGAATACCGTCGGCAATCGCCCGCAGATAAGCCGCGCGCCTTGCGCCGGAAAGTTTTGGCCAACCGTCCTTGTCGAAGGCACGTCGTGCTGCCTTGACGGCGATATCGACGTCTTCCGTTGTGGCTGCGGCAATCGTCTGGATGAACTCCTCCGTTGCCGGATTTATCACGTCTGCAGTGCCGCCCTTGAGGGGCTTGACCCATTTGCCATCGATGTAGAGTTCGTTGCGCATTGTCTGTTCCTTCCTGCCGGACACGCAAACCGTGGTTAAAAACGGTCGACGCGGTAGGGTTTCATATCCACGGGGGGCGTGACGCCGGTCATGAGATCGGCCAAAAGGCGCGCGGTCGTTGCACCGTAGGTCAGGCCCAGATGTCCATGGCCGGTGGCGTACCAGACGTTCCTGCGCTTGGCCGACGGTCCGATGACCGGCACCGTGTCGGGCAGGGCCGGGCGATGCCCCATCCATTCGCTGGTCTGCTCGACCTTCAGGCCGGGCAAGGCTTCTCGCGCCCGTTTCACCAGCACTTTCGCACGCCTGTAGTCCGGCGGCGCATCGAGGCCGGCCATCTCGACCGTGCCGCCGACCCGGATGCCGCCGGCGGTGGGAGTCACCATGAAGGCTCGGGCCGGCCAGATCAGCGAATGCCGCATCGAAAGACCGGGCGCCATGATCTGGGTGTGGTAACCGCGTTCGGTTTCGAGCGGGATCGGTTCCTTCAGCATGGCGGAAAGGCGCGCCGTGAACGCTCCGGCCGCAAACACCACGGAGCCGGTCGCAAGCCGCCGCCCGTCCGCCAGCCGGATCGCGGTGACGCCCGCATCGTCATGATCGAAACCGACGACATCCCCTCGCTCCAGAACACCGCCCAACGCCTGAAACCTGTCTGCTAGGCCGAGGACAAGCTTGTGGGGATCGGAAATCGACCGATTGTCGGGAAACAGCAGTGCCTTGCCGATCCCGGTCGTCACGGCGGGTTCGAGGTCGCGAATGGCATAGCCGCCGAGGATTTCATACCGGAAGCCGAAGCGGTCGAGGATCTCGACATGCTCCCGGTCCGCACGGAATTCGGCCTCGTCGGCATAGACGCTCAGGCAGCCTTCGGCGCCAAGCATACCTTGCAAGCCGGTCGCCGTGAGCAGCGCATCGAGGTCTTCGTGCACCCGCCCGCAGAGAACCGCGCCTGCCGCTTCGATCTCGCGGAGTTTCGAAGGACGGCTCGCATTCAGGAACCGCAGGAACCAGGGGAGCAGGCGCGGCATGTAGGACGGGCGGATGCGCACCGGGCCTTCGGGGTCGAGAAGCCATTTCGGCATCTGCGCCCAGATGCCGGGGCGCGACGCGGGCATGAACTCCGTGACGGCGATGCTCGCCATGTTGCCATAGGATGCACCCTGCCCTGGCCCGCTTCTGTCGACGAGCACCACGGACCGGCCGCGCCGCTGCAGTTCGTAGGCGATGGCAGTGCCGATGATGCCGGCTCCGACGACGACGATGGGAGACACTTTTTAATCCTCTGATTGGAAATGCCGGCCGGGACACGCCTGTGCCCCGGCAGCACATCGATTACCAGTTCAGGATCGGCTGCATGGCCACCTGGAATTCCGCTTTCTCCGCGGCGCTCAGTTCGCCCAGCGGCGCGCGGCAAGTGCCGACGGGAAGGCCCTGCAGTTCGCAGCCATACTTGACCTTCTGGACGAACTTGCCGCTTTCGAGGATGTTCATGGCCCGGTAGAGCACCACCATCTTCTCACGTGCCTTGGCGAGATCGCCCGAGCGGAATGTCCGGTCGAGATCGACACAGGCCTTTGCCATGCAGTTGGCGGGGCCGCAGATCCAGGCATCGGCGCCCCAGAACATGAAGTCGAGGGCGATATCGTCCGAACCGGAAATCAGGTCGAGGCGCCCGTTGTAGCGGGCATGGATATCGATCGCCCGCTGCAGGGATCCAGAACTTTCCTTGATGCCGAGGACGCGAGGATTGTCGGCCAGCGCATCGAGAATATCGAATCCGATCTCGATGCCGTCCTTGTAGGGATAGCTATAGAGAACGAGGTTGATGTCGGTTTCCCCGAGCACTGTCTGGAAGTGTGCCAGCAGTTCTTCCTGGGTCGGGCGGGTATAGAACGGCGTGGCGAGCAACACCGTGTCGTAACCGATCTCCTTGGCCCGCAGGGTGTTTTCGACGACTTCGCGGG
This sequence comes from Rhizobium sp. LjRoot30, assembly GCF_964253915.1. Classification (NCBI taxonomy): domain Bacteria; kingdom Pseudomonadati; phylum Pseudomonadota; class Alphaproteobacteria; order Hyphomicrobiales; family Rhizobiaceae; genus Rhizobium; species Rhizobium sp. LjRoot30. The sequence continues at coordinate 191,478 of NZ_CAXUSG020000002.1, forward strand.
TGGCGGGGGCATTCGTGCCGGCGATCAGGGCTTCGCCCTCCTCGGCAAAGTCCTTGACGAATTTCAGTACGGAATCACGTTCGGCATTGGACAGCGCGGAATATTCGCCGGTCGATCCCATCGGCACCCAACCGGTGACACCGGCGGCACGCAGCGCCGTCAGGTGTTTTTCGAAGGCGTTGAAATCGACCTTGCCATTGGCGTCGAAGGGGGTGACGAGCGCGGGCATGACGCCGGACAGTTTCATGGGGTATCTCCTGTAGGGAAGTTATTGGGATTAGATGGCGAGTTTCTTGAGGATGCGGGCCTCGACGGTCGAGACCGCCCGCGTCAGTGGAAAGGCGATAACGAAGTAGATGAGCGCCACCACCGTCAGGACCTCCACCGGCCTCGCGGTGTTGTTGGAGATGTTCTGGCCGACGAACATCAGGTCAGCCATGCCGACAGCCGAAACCAGGGCGCTCTCCTTGAAAAGGCTGACGCAATTCGACAGCAGCGTCGGCACGGCACGCAACACCGCCTGCGGCAGGACGACATGGACCACCTGGACGTTTTTCGGCAGGCCGAGCGCGACGCAGGCATCGAATTGTTCCGGGCCGATGGATTTCAGGCTGGCACGAAACGTCTCGCTGGTGATCGCGCCCATATAGAGCGTCAGGGCGATGACGCCGGAGGCGAAATTGGACAGTTCGACGTTGAGTATCAGCGGCAGGCAGAAGAAGATCCAGAACAGCTGCACCAGCACCGGCGTGCCACGAAAGAATTCGACATAGGTGCCGGCAACCGTCCGGATCACGATATTGCGCGATGTGCGGGCCAGCCCGACGACGAAACCCAGCGTGCAACCGATCAGGATGCAGAGACCGGTGAGCTTGAGCGTCGTCCACAATCCGAACAGAAGCGCGTATTGGAACTTGGCGAGGATGGAGAAGTCGAGTGCCATGATACGATCTCCTAGCTGACGAGAAGCTGGCGGCGGCGCTCAAGCAGGCCGACGATCTGGGTGACCGGAAAGGACACGGCGAAATAGATCAGCGCGACCACCGTAAACGTCTCGATCGGCCTGTAGGTCTCCGTTGCCAGGGATTTTCCCTGGTACATGAGGTCCTGGATCGCGACGATGGCGACCAGCGCGCTCTGCTGGAAGATGACAATGCCGTTGGTCAGGAGAACCGGTATGGATGCTCGAAACGCTGTCGGGAAAACGATGTAGAGAATGCGCTGCAAAGGCGAGAGGCCGAGCGCGATGCCGGCGTCGATCTGCTCGCGCGGCACCGCCTGGATGGCGGCCCGGTAAGCCTCCGCGTTGAAGGCCATCAGGTTGAGGCCGAGCGCCAGGATTCCCATGGTGATCGGGTCGAGAAAGACGTCGAACAGCATCGGCACGCAATAGAAGATCCAGATGATCTGGACGATCGCCGGCGTGCAGCGAAAGAATTCGACGAACAGCACAAAGGGCAACCGGATAGTTTTGTAGGGGCTCATGATCAGCAATGCGAGACCGAAGCCGAGCACGATGCCGATGAGGTTTGCCGCCGCCGTCAATTCGAGCGATACCCACAACCCCTTTAGCAAGGGGGCAAGCGAAACGGCATTGAAATCGAAATTGTATTCCACGCTCTCCTCCTCCTATTGCCTGATGTGGAAGACGCGATCGATGAATTCCTTGGTACGTTCCTCCTTCGGAGAACCGAGCACCTGCTCGGGAGGGCCGTCCTCGACAACGACGCCCCCGGCGCAGAAAATCACCCGCGAGGCGATGTTCCTGGCAAACCACATGTCGTGGGTGACGATCATCATCGGCATGTTCTGCGCGGCGAGCTGCAGGATCACCTGCTCCACCTCACCCACCAGCTCCGGGTCCAGGGCCGACGTCACTTCGTCGAACAGCATCAGCTTAGGGTCGAGCATCAGGGCGCGGGCAATGGCGACGCGCTGCTTCTGGCCACCCGAAAGCTGGGCAGGATAGGCCTTGGCCTTCGCGCCCAGGCCGAACCTTTCCAGAAGGGCTTGTGCGCGCGCAGATGCTTGTGCCTTCGCCTCGCCGCGGACCTTGCACGGCGCGAGGATGAGGTTCTGCAGAACATTGAGATGCGGAAACAGAGTATAGTGCTGGAAGACCATGCCGATCGACCGACGGACATTGGTGTCGATCAGGGTTTTGCTCTTGCTGTCCCGGGAGGAAATATACGGCTTTCCATCGAAGGTGACGGAGCCGCTGTCGATCTTTTCCAGCCCCATCATCACGCGCAGCAAGGTGCTCTTGCCGCCGCCGCTCGGGCCGATGACCACGACGCGTTCGCCGGGTTTCATTTCGATGTCGATGCCTTTCAGCACCTGGATGGCTCCGTCGGCATAACTCTTGTGGAGCGCCTGCATTTTCACGAGGGGAAGGCTGAAGGACATGGTCATGGCCGTTCTCGGTTCATATCCAGCAAGGGGAAGGCGTCGGCGGCAGGTGCCGACGCCGGATGGAATCAATTGGAGCCGCTCAGCACCTGATCCACCGCCTTGCGGATCAGCTCTTCGACATGGCCGGTCGCGACCCTTTCTTCGAGGAAGATGTTGACCACCTCGACATCGGCAGCCGACATGCCATGCGGCAGGCCGAACGAGACGCCCTGCCTGGCGAGCGCCGGCGTCGGGTTCATCGCCACCGCCCAGTCGGGATTGGCCTGGGTCAGAAGCTGGTTGGTATCGGAGGCATCGACCAGGATGTCGGCGCGCTTCGAGGTCAGCGCCAGCCGCGTCTCGTCATTGCCCGGAAGGCGCATGATCGTGGCATTCTTGACCGCAGCCGAGATCGCCTTGTCCTGCGCCGTGCCGGACATCACCGCGATCGTCACTTCGGCCTTGTCGATATCGGCAACCGAAGCAGCACCCTGCGGGATCTTGGGGTTATTCTTGTTGTAAGCGAGCGAGATCTGGTACTCCATCGCCGGGATCGAGAACTGGACGGCCATGGCGCGGGCCGGCGTACGGTTGAGCGCCAGCGATACGTCCCATTTACCCGCCTGCAGGCCAGCAACGATATTATCCCAGGTCGTATCGACGAATTCGGGCTTCACCTTCAGCACCTCGGCAAATTCGCGGCAAAGATCGGCATAGAAGCCGGAATACTCGCCGCTTGCCGGATCGCGCATGATGTAGGGCGGAGCGACCGCCGCGCCGCATTTCAGCACACCGGCATTCTGCACGCCCTGCCAGTAACCATCGGCGGACTGGGCCTGAGCGGCCGTGACGGAAAGACCTCCCATGAGGGCGAGCGCAGGCAGCGCCCGCAAGGCGGACGTGATCATCTTCGAGAGCATCGACATTCCTCTTTTTGCTATGCGCGAAGTGCGCGGTTCCACTCGTCGGCTTTGGCCGTTTCGTTGTTTTCTTGTCGGCTACGTGTCGACTGAGATTTATTTGTCAACAGCGTGTCGACAAAGTCAAGCGGAAAAATTACATTGCCGTGCGGTTGGTTTTCTGGCCCAATGGTGCATCCGCCGATGAAGGGGACCTAAGTGTCTGACGAAACTGAAGTGAAACGAATCCGGGGAACCGGCTGGAAAAGCGTCTATGAAACGCTTCGCAACGAGATCCTCGCATTGACGCTGCCGCCCGGGCAGCTTCTCGACGAGACGACTCTCGCCGAACGTTTCGACATGTCCCGCTCGCCGGTGAGAGAGGCACTGATCCGGCTAGGGGCGGACGAACTGGTGGTGACGCTTGCCAACCGCAGCACGATCGTCGCGCCGATCGAGGTGGCGACCTTCCCGAAATATGTCGAGGCGCTGGATATCGCCCAGCGCATGAACACCCGCCTCGCCGCAGCGCTGCGCACGGAAGCCGACCTGAAGGTTATCGCCAAGCGCGACAAGGCTTTCGCGGCGGCGGTCCGGACCGGAAACCACCTTGCCATGTCGGAGGCGAACAAGGAGTTCCACATGGCGATTGCCTATGCCGGCAAGAACCAATACCTCGCCTCCTTCTACGACAAGCTCCTCTCCCAGGGGCAGCGCATGCTGCATCTTCACTTCGAGTATCTGGAAAGAACCCGCGAGGGGTACCTTTTGACCGACGAGCACAACCAGATGCTCGAAGCCATCAGGGACAGGAATGTCGATCGGGCCGATGAACTGGCGCATGCCCATACCCGCCAATTCCAGGATAATTTCATCAATTTCATGCGTGAGAACTATACGACCGACGTGACCCTCGGGCCGTTGTGGGCGGCGGAGTAGATCGTGAGCACAAGCAGTATTGGTTTTGTCGGCACCGGAGCGATCACCGAGGCCATGGTTCGGGGATTGCTGGCGGGCTCCGCTTCAGCCACCGAAATCCATCTTTCGCCGCGCAGCGCCGACATTGCTGCGCGGCTTGCCGCCGAATTTCCGGCGGTGCATGTGGCGAAGGACAATCAGGAGGTCGTCGATCGCAGCACTATCGTCTTTCTCGCCATCCGGCCGCAGATCGCCCGGGAGGTGATCGAGGCGCTGTCGTTCAAGCCGGGTCAACGCGTTGTCAGTGTCGTTGCAGCCACGGAACGGCAAAACCTGCTCGACTGGATCGGCGCCGACGTTCAACTCGTACAGGCCATACCGCTGCCCTTCGTCGCCGACCGGCTCGGTGTGACCGCCATCTTTCCGCCGGATACCGACGTAGCCGCCCTGTTCGACACCCTCGGCACGGCAATCCAGTGCGAGACGAAGAAGGAATACGATCTCCTGGCCGCCGCCAGCGCCCTGATGGCCACCTATTTCGGCGTCATGGAATTCGCCACCGACTGGCTAACCGAAAAGGGTCTCGAACGATCCAAGGGACACGCCTACATCGCCCGGCTGTTCCAGAGCCTGGCGGAACGGGCGCAACGTGCCGGCATCGATCGTTTCAGCGACCTGAGCGGAGAGTTCGCCACCAAAGGCGGTCTCAATGAGCAGGTGCTCGCAGATTTTGACACAGGCGGCGGCAAGGCAGCGCTGAACCAGGCTCTGGATCGTGTCCTGAACCGCATCGAAGGAATGACTGATTAGCGCGATACCGCCAAAAGTGTGCGCCGGGTTCGCCCGGATCGCGCCTCAGATGTCGAGGTTGTCCGGTACGGCCTCGAACACCATCTGGTCGTAGGCCGGCTCCACATGCGGCGGCGTTTCGCGCAGCACTGTGTCGTAATCCAGCGGCACATGCATATGCGTCAGGATGGCGCGTTTCGGCTTGAAACGCTCGATCCAGCCGAGCGCCTGTGTCAGCGACAGATGGCTCGGGTGGAATTGATATTGCAGCGTGTCGATGACCAGCACCTCCAATCCCTGGAGTTTGCCGATGGTCTGTTCGGGAAAGTCGCTGACATCGCTGCAATAGGCGACATCGCCGATGCGGAAGCCCAACGAATGAATGTCGCCATGCACCTGTAGGTGCGGCCGGAAACAGATCGGCCCACCGGCACCGTCGATGACGATTGGAGCCTCGATGTCTTCGATAATCCGTGGTTCGACGATCGGCGGATAGTTGCTGCCGGGCGGCGTCTCCAGGCAATAGCCGAAGCCTTCGCGGATGCGCGCCATGGTCGGCGCGTCCGCATAAATGGGAATGCGCTGGCGGGCGGCGATGAAATAGCCGCGCAGATCGTCAATGCCGTGCAGGTGGTCGGCGTGGGCATGCGTATAGAGAACGGCGTCGATATGCTTGACCCGGGCGGCGATCACCTGCTCGCGGAAATCCGGGCCGGTGTCGATCACCACCGTCGTGGTGCCGTGTGGCCCGGTTTGCTCGACAAGAAAGGCGGCGCGGGTGCGGCGGTTCTTCGGATTGTCGGGATCGCAAGCGCCCCAATCGCCATTGATGCGCGGCACGCCCGGAGACGACGAGCAGCCGAGGATCGTGAAGCGGCGCCGGTAGCTCACGGCCTCAGATCCGCGGCAGCTTCGTGAAGAGGCGATAAGCGTTTTGGGTGGTGATATCGGCCATCTCTGCTTCGCTAACGCCCATGGTCTGCGCCAGAACTTCGGCGGTGTTGACGACGTAGGACGGTTCGTTGCGTTTTCCCCGCCAGCGCTTCGGCGCCAGATACGGCGCATCCGTCTCCACCAGCAGCCGGTCGAGCGGTACGGTGGCGGCGATCTCGCGCAGTTCTTCCGATTTCGGAAAGGTGAGGATGCCGGAGAAGGAAACGTACCCGCCGAGCGCGACGCCGACGCGGGCAAGCTCCGCCCCCGAGGAGAAGCAATGCAGGATGAAGGGAAAAGCGCCCCTGGCCGTTTCGTCGGTCAGGATTGCGGCCATATCTTCGTCGGCGCTACGGCTGTGGATGACGAGCGGCAGGCCGGTTTGGCGCGCGGCCTCGATGTGCTGCAGCAGGCCGGCCTTTTGATCCGCCGGCTTCTGCGTGTCGTAGAAATAATCAAGCCCTGCCTCGCCGATGGCGACGACCTTAGGATGCGCCGAAAGCCTGACGAGGTCGGCGGCCGTGACGTCAAGCTCCTCGTCGGCATTGTTCGGATGCGTGCCGACGGAGCAAAAGACATTTTCGTAGCGGTCGGTGATCGCCAAAAGGTCCGGCAGCTTGCGGACCCGCGTCGAGATGGTGACGATCTGCCGGACGCCGGCATCACGGGCACGTTCGATGATCTGGTCGCGCTCTTCCGCGAAATCCGGGAAATCCAGATGGCAATGGGTATCGATCAGCATATGCGTCTATCCCGCCCTCAGGCATCCGCTTCCGGTGGAACGTAGCGCGGGAAGACCGGCTTCGGCGCTTCCAGCGGCGTGCCCGGAACCAGCCGGCCGGCCTCGCCCAGTGCCGCGAAATCCCGCTTTTCCGCAGGTGCGGCCACGAGGTCGAGCAGCTTTTCGGCCGAACCCGGAATGAACGGCTGCAGCAGGATGGCGATCTGGCGCACCACTTCCGCCGTGACGTAAAGCACGGTTCCCATACGCTCCGGATCGGTCTTCTTCAGCGCCCACGGCTCCTGACCGGCGAAATAGCGGTCGGTCTCCGAGACGACGGCGATGATCGAGGCCAGCGCCCGGTGGAGGAGCTGCTTGCCCATGTCGTCGCGGGTGGACGCCAGCAGCGCATCGGCTGAGGCGAGCATCGTCTTGTCTTCGTCGCTCAGCGCGCTCGGTGTCGGGATCTTGCCGTCGCAATTCTTGACGATCATCGACAGCGAACGGCTGGCGAGGTTGCCGATGCCGTTGGCAAGGTCGGAATTGATGCGCGTGCCGATCGCCTCTTCGCTGTAGCTGCCATCCTGGCCGAAGGAGACTTCGCGCAGGAAAAAGTAGCGCACCGGATCGAGGCCGAAATGGTTCACCAGGTTGACCGGATCGACGACGTTGCCGAGCGATTTCGACATCTTCTCGCCCTTGTTGAGCAGGAAGCCGTGGGCGAAGACGCGCTTCGGCAGCGGCGCACCGGCCGACATCAGGAAGGCCGGCCAGTAGACGGCGTGGAAGCGGATGATGTCCTTGCCGATGATATGCACGTCGGCCGGCCAATATTTCGCCCGCGGGCCGTTCTTGTCTTCGAGGTAGCCGGTGGCGGTGATGTAGTTGGTCAGCGCGTCGACCCAGACATACATGACGTGCGACGGATCGTTCGGCACCTTGATGCCCCAGTCGAAGGTCGTGCGCGAAACCGAAAGGTCCTTCAGGCCACCCTTGACGAAAGAGATCACCTCGTTGCGGCGTTCAGCCGGGCCGATGAAGTCAGGGTTTTCCTCGTAATGCTTCAGCAGGCGGTCCTGGTATTCGGAGAGCTTGAAGAAGTAGCTCGCTTCCTCGACCCATTCCACCGGCGTGCCCTGTGGCCCGTAGCGCACGCCGTCGGCGCGCACTTCGGTTTCGTCTTCCTGGTAATAGGCTTCGTCGCGCACCGAATACCAGCCAGCGTAGCTGTCCTTGTAGATGTCGCCATTGTCGGCCATCAGGTTCCAGATCGTCTTCGACGTCTCGTGATGGCGGTCCTGGGTGGTGCGGATGAAATCGTCGTTCGAAGCGTTGAGCATGACCGCCATCGCCAGGAATTCGGCCGAGTTGCGGTCGGCGAGTTCCTGCGGGGTGATGCCCTCGGCACGCGCCGTCTGCTGCATCTTCTGGCCATGTTCGTCGGTGCCGGTCAGGAAAAACACGTCGCGACCGTCGAGGCGCTGGTAGCGCGCCATGGCATCCGTGGCGATCAGCTCGTAGGCATGGCCGATATGCGGCTTGCCGTTCGGGTAAGAAATCGCGGTGGTGATGTAGAAGGGCGTCTTGGTGGTCATGATCGGCGTCTTGTCCGGCAGCTTGCGTTTTTTAAAAAATTCAACGCCGCTCTTACTCCATGTTGCCGCCAAGCGAAACAGCAAGTTTCGGTGATCGCCTACCACGCTTCGGTTTTCGTCAGGCCGCCAGTTCGCCGAGGATCGAAATGATCGTTTGCTTGCGATCGAGATTGTAGGCCTGCGCCACCGTCAATCGCTCGCCGATCGACGAGGACAACCGGGCGAAATGATCGGCGGTGCGGATATCGCCCGAAAGCGCCGCCTGCCGCGCCCGGCCCATGATATGGTCGCCGATGTGGCTGACGAAGAACGCGAAGATCGTCTCCGCATCCTTCGAGGACAGGGCATCCGCCAGTTTGTGCATCGCCTTGCGTGCCGTCGGCCCTTGCGAGGAGAGAACCTGTTCGAAGGCGGCGACGATATCCATGCCGCCGTAGTTGACGAGTTTGAGCGCCTCGGAGACGCTGCCTTGAGCCGCCGCCAGCGTCCGGGCATCGATATCCAGCCCCAGATGCGTCGTTGCCTGATGCAAGGCCTCGTCGTCCAGCGCCGACAATTTTAGCGGCAGGCAGCGCGAGCGGATGGTCGGCAGCAATTTGCCGGGAGCGTGCGACAGCACCAGGAACATCGCCTGCTTCGGCGGCTCCTCGAGGATCTTCAGGATGGCGTTGGCGGCACTGCGGTTCAAGTCGTCGGCGGGATCGACGATGACGATACGCCAGTTGCCGGTGCCTGAGGTCTGCGAGAAAAATTTGCCGGCACGCCGAACCTCGTCCACGGTGATCGCCGATTTCACCTTGCCGGATTTTTCATCCACCGGCCGCGCCAGGTGCAGCAGGTTGTGCGAAGCGCCGGCGGTAATCTGTCGACTGACGGGCGAAGCCGGATCGGGATCGGCAAGCCGCTCCGGTGCCGTCGCCGGGTTCGGATGGCTCAGCACGTGATTGGCGAAGCGGAAGGCGAGCGTCGCCTTGCCAATACCCTCCGGTCCCTCGACCAGGATGGCGTGATGGCCTTTGCCGGACCGATAGGACTGCGCCAGAAAGGCCTGCGCCTCGTCATGGCCGAAAAGGCGTGTATTTTCCGCCGGCGGAATGGCGCCGTCGAGGACGCCCGGTTTTTCTTCACTCATTGCGCTGCTTCCGGTTCCTTGTGCCGGTCGGCGGGCACAGTGCCGAGCAACGGTTCGACGGCGGCCAGAATCTCGCCAGCGATGATGCCTTGAGCCTGCGTTGCGTCGATCACCTTGCAACGTTCCGGTTCGGCGGCGGCGATGTCGAGAAAGGCCTCGCGTCGCTTCTCGTGCGTCTCCGTCTTCTCCTTTTCGAAGCGGTCGGGCACGACGGTCTCGGAGCCGGCGCGGACACGTGCCCGCTTCAGGCCGATTTCCGCAGGGATATCGAGGATGATGGTGCGGCTGGGATAGGTGCCGTTGACGGCGATGCGAACGAGCGTTTCGATAAAATCGGCGTCGAGGTTGCCGGTCACGCCCTGATAGACACGCGACGAATCCATGAAACGGTCGCAGAGCACGATGACGCCCTTGTCGAGGGCCGGACGGATGACCTGCTCGACATGGTCGCTGCGGGCGGCGGCAAAAAGGATGGCCTCCATGCGCGTGCCGAATTCTTCCGCAGCACCGGACAACAGCACGTGTCGTACGGCTTCCGCCCCAGCGGAGCCGCCGGGCTCGCGGGTCACCAGGACTTCATGGCCACGGCTCGACAATGAATCCGCGAGAAGACGGATCTGGGTCGATTTCCCCGCTCCTTCTCCGCCTTCAAAACTGACGAACAAACCTGATCCTTCAGCCAACGACGATGTCCTGCTTCATGCTTCCAAATTCCGGCATCCGACCTGTTTAACCCAACTCGTTCGCCGGCGAAACCGGACGCATCCGAATGGCTCCGGTTTTAAGACTAAATATAGGGGTAAAGCGGCGTTTTTACAGCCAGAAGAACATCAGTTCCAACACGGCATCGGTTGCCCGGCTGACCAGCGTGCCCTGCCCCACTGCGGCGGCGGTGTAAAGCGGAACCTCGCGCAACAGCCGCTCCCCGGCAAACACCCGCAGCGTTCCCGCCTGGAAACCCGTTTCCACCGGCGCCGTGAGCGGCCAGCGATAGACGATCCGTGCCGCCAGCCGTTCCGGGTTGTTGATCGGCACGAAAATATCGACCGGCGCCTTGGCGACAAGATCCACCTTCGATTGCTCGCCGCCATAGACGCTGGCCGCGCCGATCACCTCGCCATCGGCAAAGATGCGCTTGCTTTCGAAGTTGGTAATGCCCCAGTCGAGAATACGCTTGGCTTCTTCCAGCCGCTCCTTTTCGTTCGCCAGCCCGCCCATGGCCAGGAACAGGCGCTTTCCGTCACGATTGACCGTGGCGATAACAGAATATCCCTCACCCTCGGCAAATCCCGTCGCAAAGCCATCGACGCCGATGTTGGCTCCGACCAGCGGATTGCGGTTGCGCTGGCGGATCTTGTTCCACTCGAATTCCGCCTGGGCATAATAGGGGTAGAATTCCGGATAGGTCGATTGCAGGTGCCGGGCGAGCGTCACCAGTTCGCGCATGCTGATCTTGGAGCGCGGATCGGGCAGGCCGGTGGGATTGGCGAATGTCGCCGCCGGCAGGCCGATCTCGCGCGCTCGCTTCGTCATCCGTTCGGCAAAGGCGTCTTCCGAACCGGTCATGCCCTCGGCGAGAATGATGCAGGCGTCGTTGGCCAATTGCACCGTCACGCCTTGGATGAGATCGAGCACGCTGACGCGGGATTTCAGCGCCGCAAACATGGTGGAGGTGCGTGACGGCGCCCCGCCCGTTCGCCAGGCATGTTCGGACACGGCATATTCCGTCGTCGGCTGGATTTCGCCCTTGCGCAATGCGTCGAAGACGATCTCCATCGTCATCAGCTTGGCAAGGGAGGCCGGGGACACCGGCACATCCTCATCCTTGGCGATGATCACAGTGCCGGTCGAGGCCTCGATCATGTAGATCTGCTTGGCCTTCGTTTCGAAAGCCGTACCGTTTTGCGCCGTCGCGGCAAGCGCCGGACCGACCGAAAGCAGGCAGATGATCAAAAACTGCAGCACTGTCCGCATGGCGATTCCCGTTGAGCGACTGTGCCGATTTAAAACAACCGGAGGCGCGGTGCCAAGCAAAACAGCGCGGCGTCAGCGCTGTTCCTGCGCCTGCCGGCGATGGACGGATGCAAGAATGGATTGCTGCGTCAGGCCGTCGTTGCGCTCCATCACGGCGTCGAAGGCGAGTTGCACGGTAACGACGGGTGTTTCGGCATAGGCTGCGGCATAACTTGCGCCGGGGACCATCAGGAATTCCGGCCGCTCCAGCGGGAAAGGCCCGGTCTCCGGCAACACCACGAACTGGTCGAAGGCCGCAGTCGCATTCGGATTTGTCATCGGCGTCACTTCGAAAGCCGCGCTCGGCGTGTTGCCGGCCAGGCTGGTGCGCACCGATCCGGTGTCCTCAAGCGCGCGGACCTGTTCACGCATGGTCTCGTTGGAGGCGACCATCACACCGGAAGCGATCTGCCCTTCCGGATTGACGCCGCGGAAGCGGTCGCCCTTCTTGACATAGGATGCCATCAGATACGGCATGTCGTGACCGTCCATGCGCGCCTTGCCGACATATTGCACCCGCACCTTGCCGGTGCCGCTGTGTTTCAGGTCGAGCATGTCGGCAGTCTTGCTCGACACGTCGATGAGGCGACCCGGATGGTAAGGACCGCGATCGTTGACGCGGACGATGATCGACGTGCCGTTTTCGACGTTGGTGACGCGCGCATAGCTCGGCAACGGGAAGGTCGGATGCGCGGCGGAAAGATGGTCGAGGTCGTAAACTTCGCCATTTGCCGTCAGGCGGCCATGAAAGGCGGAGCCGTACCAGGAGGCGATGCCGGTCTTGTCGTAACCGAAATCCTCGCGCGGCACATAGGTCTTGCCCTTCACCACATAAGGCTTGCCGACGAGATAACGGCCGCCGCCCTTCGGGATGTTCTTGCCGAAGGCAACGCGCGGACTGGCTTTGACGCCATATTCCTTCTCGGAAAAATATTCCTTGTTGCGCGGCGTCGGCTTTTTCGGCTTTTCCTTGACCGTGCCGCAAGAGGCCACGCTCAGACATAGAACCGGAATGGCAAGCCACTGCCATCTCCGGGAAAGACCCGCCATACCCAACTTTAACGTCATCTGTCCCAAACCGATACGCTACGCAATACTCAACGCGCCGTCCGCCTGATCAGCCCGGCCCGCCACCGTCTGCCATCAGGCCTCTAACAGGTTCTTAAGCATGATAATAAGATGGCGGAATTGCGAACGAAATACGGTTTTGAGACAGGAAAGCCTTTGATATGGTTAACAGATTGCTATCGAGGCGAGATGGAAAGCCGGTGATTTAATTTGCAGAGGACGCCGGCTTTGGCGCCGCCGTCCTCCAATCTTTTACCGCAGGTGACGTCGCCTATTTGGCGTGTTTCGCCAGCCAGGCTTCCATCTCGGCAATCTCCGCTTCCTGTGCCTTGATGACCGCTTCGGCCAGGGCGCGAATCTCGGGATCCTTGCCGTATTGCAGCTGGACCTTGGCCATGTCGATGGCGCCCCGATGGTGCGGGATCATGCCACGGACGAAGTCGACGTCCGCGTCGCCACTATAATCGAGTGCCATGTCCTTGTGCATCTTGGTGTTGGCTTCGGCGAATGCCTTGCTGGAGTCGGCCTGGCCGCCCTCGGTCATCTGCATTTTCGAATGGTCGTGACCGGTCATTTCTTCAGCCGTCACCGGCGACAGGGTGAGCAGCGTTACTGCTGCGGAAAGGGCATATCGTTTGAACATCTTGTGTTTCCTGTGTTCGTATCGGTGCAACGCCTCTGCTATGCCGGCCAAGAGGCCGGCCGCATCGACGCCAGTATCATCGTGACAGGAACTAGCCGCGCGGCGGCGGCAGCAGCGGCATGAGATCGGCCGAGACAAGTGGATGCTGACGTAGCGGCATACCGTAACGCCATGGAAGAATGCCACCATCCGGATCAGCCGCCGGCAGGATCACAAGGCAGGCCGGGCAGGACGCGGTATGCGTCATGCCACAGCCATCGGGGCAAAGGCTGCCGGATTGCCGCTTCGTTGCATGGCCGAGATGGCTTTGATCGTCCGGAAGCGTGTTGGCGCCATGGACATGCGTTTCACCGGCCGAAACCCGGGCAGGCGAACTCAGATCGGCAAAACCCGGCATGGCCGCCACGGCAGGCATGGCGCAATAGCCAAGCAGGGCAAGAAACATCATGATGGCGACGAAGCTTCGCATGGCGCGACTTTAGCGTCCCGGCGAGGAAACACAATACCGGCCTGCAGCCGTCTTTCGCCGACATCCCTATCGGTTGACCGGCGCAGGACTGCTATCCTCAGACGTACCAGATGCCATCGGCGATGGAGGCCGACACGCCGAGAATGTTTTCCGGGCTTTCGGAAAATCCGGCCAGCACCTCCGCTTTCGTTGCGCCGTCGGAAAGCCGTCCTTCCCAATAGGCAACGCCGCCTGCCTCGCCTGCCCGGCCAAGGACGTTTTCATACAAGCGGGCGATGTAATCGGCATGTCCCACACCGGCACCGTAGACGGAGGCGAATTCGGTCGAACCCACGAAGCCCTGCGCGACCTTGAGCAAGGTCGCTCCGGCATCCATGGTTTCGATCCAGTATCGCAATCCGTCCGCATCGGGCGTCCGGTCGAACGCCGCCTGATAGATACGATAGGCCTGCCCGGCGCCACCCTGAAGATCGAGCGCCAGTGTGCCATCGGCAAACTGCAGCCGCTCGACACCGGTTAGCGTATCCCTGCCTTCGCGCTGGCTCGTCACGATGGTGGCATCGCTGCCAGAGGTGACACTGTATTCGGCGCGGGAACCGGCAAAACGTGCGGTGTCGATACCGGCGCCAGCATCGATGCGGTCGTCACCGGCCAAGGTGAAGAAGATGTCGTTTCCCGCCCCGCCCTTGACCGAATTGCCCTTCTCCAGATTGTCGACGAAGGTAGAAGGCGTTTCGTATCCGGCAAACAGTTTCAGGTAGTTCATCACGCTCGTGCCGTTGGAATCCTGCGCCGCCTTGATGCCGCCGGACTGGATGAAGGTTTTCAATCCGCCCGTGCCGGCCAGATGTGAGGCGGCGATCATGCCGCTTTTTGTCAGCAGCACGCCGTTGAGGGTCTGGCCGTCGTAAAACTCAAGGTCGGCCGCCCGGATGCGGCTCCACAACATCTGGAACCAGGCGGCGGCGGCAACGTCCTGCTCGGCCTTGTCAGAGAGAAAATCCTGCAGGCTGGTGATGCCGTTCTTGCCGGTAAAGCCGCTGTTGTAGCGGTTGTCGAAAAGGTTGGAATCGCGGGCCGCATAGCCGAGATCGAAAAGCGCCGCCTCGCCGAACTGGTAGGCCCCGGCATAGCCAGCCGAATTGACCACGGAATAATTGCCGCTTGATTCCCGCTGCCGCAAAGCACCGAAAAAATCATCATAGCTGCCAGTTGCCATTCGCTGTCGTCCGTCTGCGGAAATCAATCGCTCCACGATAGGCGAGAATGGAAACGGGAGCGTTAACGCCGCGCTCGTGTGCATCCGCTGCCGGCGGGAAACGGGCTTTCAGTCGTGATAGGTGGTCCGTCACGATGTCGAACATGCAAAACTGCAGCAGTTCGATGCGATTTCGCGCACGCTGCCATCGAAATTCTCCTTTCTTTTCGGTTTTTTGAATCTAGGCTTGAATTTGCTCCCCCGTATGGCTGGATCAGCGCATCTTTTTAACCAGCCGCTGCGGAACGGGATCAGCCCTTCAACAGCAGGATCACGCAATGAAACGCATCACGCCCGACCTGGCCGGTTACGAATCCTTCCTGGTGGATTGGATCGACGAGACCGGTTCGGTTGTCGCCATCAACGATTTCGAAGCGCGCGAACTTGGGATTGCCATCCACGAGAAGGTTGGCCTCGAAAGGATCTACAGCAGCAGTTCGGCGCAGGCGCTGCGGGCGATTGCCAGCGGCGAACAGGATGCCGATCCGGTTTTCCCGGTCTGGGTCAACTCGCAGAATTACAGCGAGATCCCGATGGTCGCGACCATCGTTCGCGACGGAGTGCGGGGGCTTGCAGTGGTCAAGCAGCCGCTTCCCGCAGAGGTGCTGGGCATCGGCCCGGAACTTGTCGAGCGTGTCGAGATCCTGTCGCAGATGATCGGTGCCGCGACCGAGGCCTGCTGGTGTATCGAATTCCTCGAGCCGGTCGATACGTCGCTGAGCGAAGAGGAAATCGTCGAGCGGGTCTTCACCAACGAGAGCCGCTGGCGCGCCTGCAACGAAGCGATGGCAAGGCTTTACCGGGTGCCGGAAGGGCTGGATTTCAACATGCAGCCGGTCTCGCGTTATTTCCCCAATACCGAGGTCAACCGCCAGATGGTCCGCGACCTGGTGCGCGCCAACTACCGCCTCGATCATGCCGCCGCCGTCGACCGCCGGCATGACGGTAGCGAAATGCTGGTCGAGAACGATTTTCGCGCCGCGATCCAGAACGGCCTGCTCGTGCGCCTTTGGGGCACGACACGCGACATCGGCCCGTCCCGCATTCGCGAGCAGCAGCTCTCCGACCGCGCCGACAGCATGCTCGATATCCTCAGCGCCACGCCCGACCCGATCCTGGTGATTTCCGAAGAGGGGATCGTGCTGGCGGCGAATCCGGCCGCCGAAACCGCATGGGGGCGCACCGGCGAGCAGATCCTCGGGCGGCCGATCCAGGTGTTCGTCGAAACCCGTCACGCCACGGAAAAACTCCGGCAGGCGGCATTCGACGGCGAGGACCAGGAATGCGACCTGGGGATCGTTTCGGCCGATGACAGCCGCAGCACCTGGCGGTTCCGCTCCGCCCGCATGGAAGGCGAAATCAGGCGTTACGTGCTGACGGCCCGGCGCAAGGCCAGGCGCCGCGCCCGCCCGGCTGCAGAGGAGGTGGCGTGATGAAGTTTTATGCCAACGACGTCGCCAGCCTCACCCATCGCCGCCTGCGACCCTCCTTCGTGGACGACCCGCAATTCGCCGCCTTCCTCGACGCCATGCCGGATGGCGCGGCGTTTCTGGAAGCGGACGGCCGCATCAAGCTCGTCAATAGCAGGTTGGAGATGTTGCTCAACCTTGCCCGCGGCGAACTGGTCGGCACCGAACTCGGCAAGCATGCCAAGACCGCCGGGCCGATCATCCAGAAGCTGTGGACCGCCTTGCAGCAGCTCAAGCGGCTCGAAGTTTCCGGCACGCTCAACTCCCAGCGCAACGTCGTCGCCACCTTGAGCATTCTTCGGACGCCGGACGGCGGCGCCTACGGCGCGCTGCTGATCATGCGCGAGGCAAGCCGCTCGACGCGTGCGCCCGACGGCTCGGACAATTTCCGCTTCGAAACCGAAGCGCTGGGGGCAAAGACGAGTTTTGTCGCCTCCCCCTGCATCGAGGCCATGCGCAAGGCCGCCGATACGGCGCTGGAACGCGGCGCAAGCGTGATGCTGACCGGCGAGACCGGCACGGGCAAGACGGAGTTGGCGCGGTTGATCGGCCGGGCGAACGATCCAGGTGCCGCGCCCTTCGTCCATGTCCGCTGCGGTATGTTGTCGGATGCGCAGTTCGAGGCGGAAATGTTCGGCATCGAGCCGGGCTCGCCGCTCGACACCTCGACCCGCGGCAAG
Source organism: Rhizobium sp. LjRoot30 (assembly GCF_964253915.1). Lineage (NCBI taxonomy): Bacteria > Pseudomonadati > Pseudomonadota > Alphaproteobacteria > Hyphomicrobiales > Rhizobiaceae > Rhizobium > Rhizobium sp. LjRoot30. The sequence continues at coordinate 208,456 of NZ_CAXUSG020000002.1, forward strand.
CTCGGGTATGTCGAAGCGGCCGATGGCGGCATTCTGTTCCTCGACCAGATCACCGACCTCTCTCCGACCATGCAGTCGAAACTGGTCGCTTTCCTCGAAGCCCAGACTTTCAGCCGGCTCGGTTCTGCCCAGAGACGACAGGCGCGCATCCGCATTCTCGCCGCCACCAACGAGAACCTTTCGGAGCTGGTCGGCAGCGGCGCCTTCCGCAGCGATCTCTATTACCGGATCGCCGTCATGACCTTCGCCTTGCCGCCGCTCCGAAGCCGGCCCGATCTTATCGAGGCGCTGGTGGAGCATCACCTGCGGCGGCTGAACGCCGGGCGCAAACCGCAGCTGCGTCTCTCGCCGGAATTCCGCGAACGCCTTGGATCGCACGCTTTCCCGGGCAACATCCGGGAACTGGCAAACGTGCTCGAACGCGCGGCGGCGGCGGCGGATGACATTGCCCGTCTGGAGCATTTCGCCGCGCCTGTGCCGGTGGCGCAAGCAAAGGCCGCCGTCACCTCGACCGCCGGTCCGGAGACCGCAACGCCGGCCAAGTTTAAGGAACTCGTCCAGGAATTCGAGGCCTGGATTCTGGAAAAATCCATCGTCGAGAATGGAAGCAAACGAAGCGCCGCAAAGGCGCTCGGTATCGATATTGCGACGCTTGTCCGCAAGACGAAACGAAAACAATGAACAAACAGAAAAGGGGAATGAGCATGAAAATACTGAAAACCGCCCTGATCGCCGCCATGGCGACCGCCAGCGTACTGGCGCAGACGGCGACGGCAATGTCTGCCGAACTCAATATTCTGACCTGGGAGGGTTATGCCGCCGAAGGTTTCATCGGCAAGTTCGAGGCCGCCTCCGGCTGCAAGGTAACCGCCGCCTATGTCGGTTCCAATGACGATTTCGCCGCCAAGCTGGCCGCCGGCGGCGGTGTCTATGACATCATCACCCCGTCGCTCGACACCGTGCCGATGATGCGGCTTGCCGGTTTCGTCGCGCCCATCGATACGGCAAAGGTCGAAGGCAACGCCGACATCTACCCGGAATTTTCCCAGCACGGTGATGTGGTGGCGGAAGGCTCGAGCTGGGCCGTGCCGCTGATCTGGGGATCGGTGTCACTGATCTACCGGCCGGACAAGTTCGCCACCACGCCGGACAGCATTGCCGTGCTGTTCGATCCCGCCAACAAGGGAAAGATCTCGCTCTGGGACGACAAGTCGGCGCTGTACTGGACTGCCCGCTACCTCGGTTATGACAATGTTTTCGACCTCACCGACGAGCAGCTTGAAGCGGTCAAGGCCAAGCTGATCGAGCAGAAGCCGCTGATCCGCAAATATTGGGCATCCGCCGGCGAACTGACCGAACTGATGGCCAACCAGGAAGTTTTTGTTTCCAACGCCTGGACCGGCCTGACCTCCAAGGACGTCAACAATCTGAAGAAGGGTTTCGAGGTCGTCGAATTCACGCCGAAGGAAAAGGCGGAAGGCTGGATGGACTCGATGATGCTGGTCAAGGACACGCCGAACGAGGAATGCGCCTACAAGTTCATGTCCTTCATGCAGTCGCCTGACGGCCAGTGCGGCATCGCCGAGTCGACCGGCTACTTCCCGGTCAATCCGAAAGCCGTCGCCGGCTGCATGGACGAGCAGATGAAGAAGGACCGCCAGGTCGACAATATCGAGTTCGTCAAGAGCCTCGTGATGTGGCAGCAGCCGAAACGCCTCGACAAGTACCTGGAAGTCTGGAACGCTGTGAAGGCGGCACCCTGATCCTAAACTGGGCGTGCGGGCGCGCTAGGCAGCGCCCGCTGCCACACACAAGCCAGTCATAACAAAGACAAATACTGGGGAACCGATGACTTCCACTCCGATCGTGGCGCTTGAACGCGTCGCGAAGACTTATGGCGTTTTCACCGCCCTGCATCCGACCGACCTGCAGGTCGAAGAGGGGGAATTCGTGACGCTGCTCGGCCCGTCTGGGTGCGGCAAGACGACGACGCTGCGGCTGATCGGCGGCTTCGAGGCGGCCAGTGCTGGCCGTGTCCGCATCGAGGGTCAGGACGTGACCGAACGCCCGCCCTATCGGCGGCCGGTGAACACCGTTTTCCAGGATTATGCGCTGTTCCCGCATATGAGCGTTGCCGAAAACATCGCCTACGGCCTCTCCGTCAAATCCAACAACATCCCGAAGGCCGAGCGACAGGCCCGCGTCTCCGAGGCTTTGGCGATGGTCGGCCTCGAAGGACTGACGCACCGCCGCCCGGGCGAACTCTCCGGCGGCCAGCGCCAGCGCGTCGCCATGGCGCGCGCCATCGTGCGCCGTCCGCGCGTTCTCCTGCTCGACGAACCACTGTCGGCACTGGACGTCAAGCTGCGCGAAGGCATGCAGGTGGAGCTCAAGCGCCTGCACCGCGAACTCGGCATCACCTTCGTCATGGTGACCCACGACCAGACGGAAGCTCTGGCCTTGTCCGACCGGATCGTCGTGATGAATGCCGGGCGCATCGCCCAGATCGGCTCGCCTTCCGATCTCTACGACAATCCCGCCACGCCTTACGTCGCCGATTTTATCGGTGCCACCAACCTGCTGGAGGGGCAGGTCATCGGCCGCGACGGCGACGAGATCGCCCTGCGCATCGGCGACGGCACGATCATCCGCTCCCGGCGCGGCGCCGCCATCCCCGCCAATGCGAAAAACGTCATTCTGGGAATGCGACCCGAACGGCTTCTTCCCTCCGCCCCCGATGTCGCCAACACGCTTGTGCTTACGGTCAAAGAAAACCTCTTCCACGGCGATCGCCTGCGCCTCGAACTGACGGCCGATGGCATCGACAGGTCGATTTTCACCGAACTGCCCCGCACCGCCGTGGCCGCCGTTTCCAGCATCGCCCCCGGCAGCCGGCTGATTTTCCGCATCGATCCCGCCGATGTCATGGTGTTTACCGGGGAGAAGAACCCATGACGCTGACCCGCCGCACCTTTCCGGGTTTTGCCGCGCTGTTTTCGATGCCGCTCGCCTGGGTTCTGCTGCTCCTCGTCGTGCCCTATGGCATCATGATCTCGGTCGGCTTCTGGACCCGGCAGTTTCCTTTGTTCTATCCCGACTTCCAGTTCGGAAACTACGCGCAGATCTTTTCCGATCCGCAATACACCACGGTTATCCTGAGAACGCTGAAGATCGCCGCGCTGGTAACGCTTGGTGCGCTGGCGCTCGGTTTTCCGCTCGCCTACTTTCTCGTCTTCACCATCCGCTCGGCAGCGCTGCGCAACCTGCTCTACATGTCGGTCGTCGTGCCGCTCTGGGTCTCCTACCTGCTGCGCGCCTATACCTGGAAGATCATTCTCGGCACGGACGGCGCCCTCAATTCGCTGCTGGTCTCGACCGGCATCGTCTCCGCCCCGCTCGATATCTTCCTCTACAACCAGACCGCCATGGTCATCACGCTGATTTATATCTTCGTGCCGTTCATGGTCATGCCGCTGTTTACCGTCCTCGACAACATCCCGCGCCGGCTGATCGAGGCATCGGAGGATCTCGGCGTCGGCCCGTTCATGACCTTCTGGAAGGTGATCGCCCCGCTGTCGCTCGGCGGCGTGATCGCCGGGTCGACGATGACCTTTTGCCTTGCCTTCGGCGATTTCGTCGCTCCGGTTCTGGTCGGCGGCCCGGATGGCACGATGGTCGCCAACCTGCTGCAGACGCAGTTTGGCGCAGCCCTCAACTGGCCGCTCGGCTCGGCACTGGCGACGCTGGTGCTGGTGATCGTGCTTGTGCTCCTGCAGATATCGAGCCGCCTCGACATGGCCGGCCGTGTCGAACTGACGTGAGGAGACCGATATGCACGCCCTGAAATGGTGGCAGCGCGGAATGGTCGGCTTCAGCCTTGCGGTGCTTGCCTTCCTCTACCTGCCGATCGTCATGCTGGTCCTCTTCTCGTTCAACGACAGCAAGGTCACCTCCTTCCCGCTCGCCGGCTTCACTCTGCACTGGTACGAGACTTTCCTCGCCAACGAACAGATGCTGCGGGCACTCTGGAACAGCCTGGTCGTCGCGGTCTGCGCCACGGCGCTCAGCGTCGTCGTTGGCGTCACCGCAGCAATAGCACTCGACCGCTACGAATTCCCCGGCAAGCGCCTGTTCCAGAATGCCATCCTGCTGCCGCTCAGTCTGCCGGGCATCGTCACCGGCATCGCGATGCTGAATTTCTACAAGCAGATCGGGATTCCCCAGAGCCTGACGGCCGTCGTCATCGGCCATGCCACCGCCCTGCTCGGCGTGGTCGTCTCGCAGGTGATGGCAAGGCTTGCGAAGATCAACCGGCGCCAGCTGGAAGCCTCCGCCGATCTCGGCGCCACGCCGGTGGAGACGTTCCGGCGCGTCACCCTGCCGACGATCCGCAGCTCGATCATCGGCTCGGCGCTTCTGTGCTTCACGCTATCCTTCGACGAAATCCCCGTCACTTACTTCCTGACGGGCCGCGAGGTGACGCTGCCGATCTACATCTATTCGACGCTGCGGCGCGGCATCACGCCGGAGATCAACGCGGTCGGCACGGTCATCGTTGCCGCTTCCTTCGTCCTCATCATCCTTTCCGTCACGCTCCTGCGCGAGCGACGCCCAACCTGATCCATCCAAGGGAGAACAGCATGGACAGCGCCACCTACACCCGCGATTTCTGGCAGGCGAAAGCCGGAACGCTCAAATTCCGCACGCAGCATTTCATCGACGGCACCTATGTCGCCTCGGCCGACGGCCGCACCTTCCCGACCATCAACCCGGCCACGGGTGCTACGATCACCGAAGTCGCCCGCGGCGGCGAGGCCGAAATCAACCGCGCCGTGGCCGTGGCCCGCAAGGCGTTCAAATCCGGCAGCTGGTCGCGCCTCGATCCGCGCGCCCGCATGGCCGTACTCGAAAAATTTTCCGCACTCGTGGAGGCGCATGCGGAAGAATTCGCCGTGCTCGACAGCCTTGATATGGGCAAGCCGGTCATGGACATGATGAACATCGACATCCCCGGCTCGGTGATGTCGCTGAAATTCTTCTCCGAAACCATCGACAAGATCGAAGGCGCGGTAACCTCGACCACCGCCAGCGCCCTGCACTACATCCTGCGCCAGCCGCTGGGCGTCGTCGGCCTCATCGTGCCGTGGAACTACCCGCTGATGATGGCCGCCTGGAAGCTCGGCCCGGCGCTGGCGACCGGCAATTCCGTCGTGCTCAAGCCGGCTGAACAATCGCCGCTCTCGGCCAACCTGCTGGCCGAACTGTTCATCGAGGCCGGCGGTCCCTCGGGCGTGCTCAACGTCGTTCACGGTCTCGGCGAGGAAGCGGGCAAGGCGCTGGCGCTGCACAACGACGTCGACAAGATCGCCTTCACCGGCTCCACCGAAGTCGGCAAGCTCTTGATGATCTATTCCGGCCAGTCGAACATGAAGCGGGTGTCGACCGAATGCGGCGGCAAGACCCCGCAGATCATCCTCGGCGATTACGACGACCTCGACACCGCCGTCACCTACGCCGTCAACGGCATCTACGGCAACCAGGGCGAGGTCTGCAACGCCGGCTCGCGCATCCTCGTGCAGAAGAACATCCACGACGACTTCGTCGAGCGCTTCACCGCGCGGACCCGCGAAAACTTCGTTCTCGGCGATCCGCTCGACCCGTCGACGACCATCGGCCCGCTGGTCACGTCGTCGCATCAGAAACGCGTCCTGAGCTACATCGACATCGGCCGCAAGGAAGGCGCCGCGTTGCGCTTCGGCGGCGGTACGCTCGCCTCGGCGCCCTCCGGCGCCTATGTCGAGCCGACGCTGTTCACCGGTGTCAACAACTCGATGCAGATCGCCCGCGAAGAAATCTTCGGCCCGGTCGCCACCATCATCCCGATTGACGGCACGGAGGATGCCATCGAAATCGCCAACGACAGCGTCTATGGCCTCGCGGCTTCGATCTGGACCCGCGACATCTCGAAGGCGCACCTCTTCGCCCGCGACATCGAAGCCGGCGTCGTCTGGGTCAACTGCTTCGACCACGGCGACATGACCTCCATCTGGGGCGGCTACAAGCAGACCGGCAACGGCCGCGACAAATGCCTGGAAGCGCTCACCCAGTACACCCAGACGAAATCGGTCTGGGTAAACCTTGGATAAAAATGCGAGGTCGCGCGGAAAGCTGTCCGCGCGACCTTTCGAACTGCCGGCGAAGAATTTTGGCCCGCTCTCCGCCGATCCGAGCAGGTTGACGCGGCAACCAAAGCTGCTAAAAAGCCACCCGTAGACGAAATGGGTAGCAAATCGGCCGCGACGCCGAAAACGGGCGTCTCAAAACGCTCCAGGCTAAACCAGTTCACCTGAACGGAAGAGTGTCCGAGTGGTTTAAGGAACCGGTCTTGAAAACCGGCGTGCGGGAAACCGTACCGTGGGTTCGAATCCCACCTCTTCCGCCAATGTCTTCACAACGCCGTCTCCGGGCTTGGCCTAGGATAGGTCACTCCACTCAAATCATCGACGATAGAGAGCATATCTGACGTTAAAAAAATGCCCGGCACAGGGCCGGGCATAGCGCAGGAGAAATCTTCTGCTTCGTCAATTATCCGAAAACGGACAGACCTGATCCGCTAGATCACGAACCCGAAGCCAGCTTGACATTGCCGCCATGGCCACCACCGCCGAAAACTTGCGTTGCTCCGAAGGAAGAGCGGAGCTGGTTGCGGGGGCCGGGCAGGCCGATTGCCGGGAACAGCAGTTCCGAAACCCGATATGCCTCTTCGAGATGCGGATATCCGGAGGCGATGACGGTGTCGATGCCGATGTCCTGGTATTCCTTCAGGCGGGCGGCGATGGTGGCTGGCGAGCCGACAAGGGCCGTGCCGGCGCCGGAGCGCACCAGGCCGATGCCGGCCCAGAGGTTCGGCGACACTTCCAGCTTGTCGCGGCGTCCCTGATGCAGGGCGACCATGCGCGCCTGACCGACAGAATCGGAATTCTTGTTGAAGACCTCCTGGGCTGCGGCGATAGTCTCGTCGGAGAGTTTCGAGATCAGCTGGTCGGCGGCCGCCCAGGCTTCGTCGTCGGTTTCGCGGACGATGAAATGCAGGCGGATGCCGAAGCTGACCTGACGGCCATGCTTCGCGGCGGCCTTGCGGACGGAGGCGACCTTTTCGGCCACCTGCGCCGGCGGTTCGCCCCAGGTCAGGTATTTGTCGATGATACCGCCGGCAAAATCGATCGCTGCATCGGAAGAACCGCCGAAATAGATCGGCGGGCGCGGCTGCTGCACCGGCGGCAGGCCGAGCCTTGCGTCGATCGCCTTGATGTATTTGCCGTCGAGCGTCGATTTTCCAGTCTCGATCAGCTCGTTGAATACCTTGAAGAATTCGTCGGCGTGGTCGTAGCGCTCGTCATGCGGCAGGAAGATGCCGTCGCCGGCCAGTTCCTGGGCGCTGCCACCGACGACGATGTTGAGCAGCAGGCGGCCGTTGGAAACACGGTCGAGGGTCGATGCGAGGCGGGCGTAATAGGCGGGCGTCGCCGTGCCGGGACGGATCGCCACAAGGAATTTCAGCTTTTCGGTGACGGCGGCAAGGTTGGCCGCCAGCACGAAGGATTCCTCGCAGGCAGCGCCGACGGGGATCAACACACCGGAATATCCCAGCCGGTCGACGGCCGTGGCAATCTCGCGAAAATAGGCCGGGTCGGACGGCCGACTCAGATCGTCCGACCCGAGATAGGAACCGTCGCCGGAGCTCGGGATGAACCAAAGGAAATCAAGCGGTTTTGCGGAAGTGGTCATTCGTGCTGCTCGTTCTTTTCGTCGGCGGCCTGCCGAAACGGGTGACACCTGGAAAAGCAGCGTCGCTGCCTTCCTTGTCCTCATGGCGTCAGAGGAAGATAATAAAATCTATAACTTTTATAAGAAATATTCTGCCGCATTTCGGCAGTTGAGGAGAAAATCCTGTCGGGACGGCTGCCCGATAGCCCGGTATCGTAAGTGCGGCTGGTGGACATATCGGCCGAACGGTTGCGACAGTGCCGATGGCACCCGACCGGAACGACACGGTATGTTCAATGGCTCTCACTTGCCACAGGAATAAGCATCGATGCCCGGACGCAAACAAATTCTTCTCAACGCATTCAACATGAATTGCGTCGGCCACATCAATCACGGCCTCTGGGCGCATCCGCGCGACCGTTCGCATCAATACAAGACGCTTTCCTATTGGACCGATCTGGCAAGAACGCTGGAGCGCGGCCTCTTCGACGGGATTTTCCTGGCGGATATCGTCGGCGTCTACGACATCTATCAGCAGTCCGTTTCGGTGACGCTGCGCGAATCGGTGCAGCTGCCGGTCAACGACCCGATCCCACTGGTGACGGCGATGGCGAGCGTTACCCGCAATCTCGGTTTCGGCGTCACCGTCAACACCAGCACCGAGGAGCCCTATACATTTGCCCGACGCATGTCGACGCTCGATCATCTGACGGAGGGACGGATCGGCTGGAACGTCGTCACCGGGTATCTCGACAGTGCCGCCCGCGCGCTCGGCCAGGACGGTTTGGCGGAACATGACAATCGCTACGACCGGGCGGACGACTATCTCGACGTGTTGTACAAGCTATGGGAGGGAAGCTGGGCGGACGATGCCGTGCGCCTCGACAAGGCAGGCCGTGTCTATAGCGATCCGGAACGGGTGCGGAAGATCAGCCATGACGGGCCGTTCTATCGTTCCGAAGGCTACCATCTGGCCGAACCTTCGCGGCAGCGCACGCCGGTGCTCTATCAGGCCGGCACATCCGGGCGCGGCCGCAAGTTCGCCGCCCGTCATGGCGAATGCATCTTCATCGGCGCCAGCGATCCAGCCGCCGCGCGCGTTACCGCGCGGGCGCTGCGGGACGAGGCTACGGCTGCCGGTCGCAATGGTAACGACATCAAGATTTTCGTCGGCATCACCGTCGTTCCCGGCCGGACGGAAGCGGAAGCGCAGGACAAGCTTGCCGATTATCTCGATTATGCCAGCCCCGAAGCCGGACTGGCGCATTTTTCCGCCGGCAGCGGCATCGATGTCTCGCCTTTCGGACTGGACGATCCGATCGATTACGGTATCGGCAATGCCATCCAGTCGGTCAACCAGATGGCCCGCCAGAAGGGCTGGACCAAGCGGAAACTGTTGAACGAGCTTGCTATCGGCGGCCGCTATCCGCTGATCGTCGGTGATGGCGACAAGGTTGCGGCGGAACTGATCCGCTGGGCAGACGAAGGCGACATTGACGGCTTTAATCTCGCCCGCGCCGTCGTGCCTGAAAGTTTCGAGGATTTCGTCGAGATCGTCGTTCCGGCACTGCAGAACCGCGGCGCCTACAAGAGTGAATATGCCGATGGGTCGCTGCGCCAGAAATTGTTCGGTGACGGGGATCGTCTCAACGAGCGGCATTACGGGCATGGATTCCGCTTCGTTTGACACGGGTTCGCGGGCATTCTTTTCCTCAAAACGGCGAGAGTTTGGAGATAATTATCTACTAATTTTGTAGATTTAATTTCTAATTGGGACGTGGTTTCAATCTCTGTGTGGAGCACGTTCATGAGAAGACAACTGGTCCTTTCCGCCACCACCGCTTTCACTCTGTTCTCGATTGCATGCGGCGCCAGCGCCGAGGGCCTTGCCGGGGCACCGGCGCCGTTCGACAAAGGCGACGTCAAGCTGGCGCTCATAAGCTACATCTCCGCCGGCGATTTCTTCCAGGCTTATCAGGCCGGCGCCGAGGCGCAGGCCAAGGCATTGGGCGCGGATCTGCGCATTTTCCCCGGTCGCCAGAATGCCGCCGAACAGCGCGAACAGATCGTCCAGGCGATCAATCTCGGCGTCCAGGGCATCATCATCGACCACGGCGTGCCGGAATCGCTGACCGACGTCGTGCAGCAGGCGCTGGACAAGGGCATCAAGGTCATCGCCTTCGACGTCAACCTCAACAATCCGCAGGTTCCGCAGGTCGAGCAGAGTGACCACAAGCTGGCGGAAATCGCCCTGGAAAGAGCGATTGCCGACAACGGCACGTCGTTTAATGCCGGTTACGTCTATGTGGCGGGTTTTGCCCCGCTCGACCGGCGAAACGAGGTCTGGGAGCGCGTCCGCAAGGAAAATCCCGGCATCGCCGAGAAGGCGCGTTTCGGCAATGTCAGCGATACGACCGCAACGACGACGGCTGACCAGGCCAAGGCGGCATTTCGTGCCAATCCGGATATCTCGGTCGTCTTCGCGCCTTATGACGAGTTTGCGCGCGGCGTAAAGCTGGCGGCAGCCGATCTCGGCATTTCTGAAAAACTGAAGATCTATTCCGCCGATATTTCCACGGCGGATATTCAGGAAATCGTCGAAGCCGGCAGCCCTTGGGTGGCGACGGCTGCGACCAACCCCGCCGTCGTCGGCGCGGTTTCGATCCGGGCGGCAGCGCTGCAGATTGCCGGGGAAGCGGTGCCGAAACAGATCGTCGTCGAGCCGGTTCTGGTGACCCAGCAGCAATTGCGCGAGGCGGGCGTGAACACCATCGAGGACCTGGCCGCAAAAATCCCGGCCTTCTCCACCAGTACGGCGGCAACGGCATCGTGGATACCGGCTGCAGCGTTCTGACCCGTAGCCGTTTCGCAAAGAAATAGAGAAGCCGGGACGGAGATAACGCCGTCCCGGCTTCTTTTGTCTATGCCTGATTGTTTGCCAACCGTTCCGGGGTCAGCGCGCCCGGTGGTCGAGGCGGTTCACCAGCCGGTCGCCGAGCCATTGCACGCCGCAGACCAGCAGGATCAGCACGGCAACGACAGCGATCATCACGCCGGTTTCGAAGCGCTGGTAGCCATAGCGGATCGCCAGGTCGCCGAGGCCGCCGGCCCCGATCGCTCCGGCCATAGCCGATGCGCCGATCAGCGTCACCAGCGTCACCGTGAAGCCGGCGACGATGCCGGGAAGCGCTTCGGGGATCAGCACCTCGCGGATGATCGTCCAGCGGTTGCCGCCCATGGCGCGTACGGCTTCGACCAGCCCTTTGTCCACCTCGCGCAGGGACACTTCGGCGATGCGGGCAAAATAGGGTGTCGCGGCAATCGACAGCGGCACGATGGAGGCGGCCGTGCCGAGCGATGTGCCGACGATCAGCCGCGTCAGCGGGATCAGCGCCACCAGCAGGATGATGAAAGGAACGGCGCGAAACCCGTTGATGACCATGCCGAGCGTGCGGTTGATCCGGAGGTTTTCGGCAATTCCGCCCCGGTCGGTCATGATCAGCAGCAATCCGAGCGGCAGCCCGGCCGCAAGCGAGATGATGCCCGAAGCGCCTGTCATGATCAGCGTTTCGAAGAAGGAGCGAATGAAGAGATCGATCATCACGGAACTCATCGGACGAGAACCTCCGCGCGGGCGCCGCTGGCGCGCACTGTTGCAAGAAAGGGATCGAGGTCGGCCGTATCGTTGACCGCGATGAAGAAGCGACCGACTGGCCGCTCCTGCACGTAATCCACCCCGCCATGCAGAATGCGGAAGGCACGGCTTTCCGAGGAGCGATCCAGCACCAGCCGGCCGTCATCGAGATTGCCGGCAAAATCGACCTGCACCAGCCGTGTACCGGGCGGCAGGGTCGCTGCCAGATGCGCCGGCAGTTCCGGCAGGATGCCGGCCAGCAGCCGGCGGGTGATATCGGCGGCAGGATTGGAGAAAACGGACCAGACCGGCCCTTCCTCAACGATCTTGCCCTTGTCGATGACGGCAACACGGTCGCCGATGGCGCGTACCACCTCCATCTCGTGGGTGATCAGCACGACCGTCAGGCCGAGTTCACGGTTGATGCGTTTCAGCAGGTCGAGGATCGACCGCGTCGTCTCCGGGTCGAGCGCCGAAGTCGCTTCGTCGGAGAGGAGCAGCGAGGGTCGCGCCGCCAGCGCCCGGGCGATGCCGACCCGTTGCTTCTGACCGCCGGAGAGCTGCGCCGGATAGGCGTCGCGCTTGTCCGAGAGGCCGACGAGATCGAGCAGTTCCGCCGCGCGGGTCAGGCGTTCGGCGCGTCCCCTGCCCTCGATTTTCAACGGCAGCGCGACATTTTCGATCACGGTCTTGGCCGAGAGCAGGTTGAAATGCTGGAAGATCATGCCGATGCGGCGGCGCAGCGGGTGCAATGCCGATTCCGGCAGCTTGGCGATATCCTGGCCCTCGATGATGACCGAGCCGGAATCCGGCCGCTCCAGACCATTGAGGCAGCGGATCAGCGTCGATTTTCCCGCGCCGCTGCGGCCGATGATGCCGAGGATTTCACCCTTCTGGACCGACAGCGATACGCCGTCGAGCGCCGGGGTCGCGCCAAAATGCCGTTGGACATCGACCAGTTCGACGACAGGCGCGCCGGTCGCATTTTCGACCGCAGTTCCCTGCGATCCGTCTTGATAGCTCATACACATGTCTCCCGCAGGACTGCCGACATACGAAAGCGACCCCTTTCATCGAAAGGGGTCGCCGGCCGGCATCGCTGCGATGCTGGTAAAAATCAATAGGCGCTGATGCCCGTGCCCTTGTAGACGCGATCGAACTCAGCCTTCACGGTATCGTTCTGATAGGCTTCCACCAGCGTCTTCACCCAGGCTTCGCCCTGCTGACCGTCACGTACAGCAATGAAGTTGCGGTACGGATTGTCGGCAACCGGCTCCTGCGCGATACGGTTTTCCGGGGTCAGGCCGCTCTTCAGCGCCCAGTCGGTATTGACCACGGCAGCATCGAGATCGTCAATGGCGCGGCCAACGACACCGGCGTCCAGCTCCTTGATGTCGACCTTCTTCGGGTTGGCTTCGATGTCGGCGATGGTGGCGAGAATGCCCGTGCCATCCTTCAGCTTGATGATGCCTTCGTTCTGCAGAACGCGCAGCGCACGGCCTTCGTTGGACGGATCGTTCGGCACGCCGATGGTTGCGCCTTCCGGAAGATCGGCAACGCTTTTGATTCCCTTGGAGTAAAGACCAATCGGCCAGACCCCGGTGAAGCCAACCGGAACGATCTTGTAACCGTGCGTCTTGATCTGGTTTTCCAGATAAGGAAGGTGCTGGAAGGCGTTGGCGTCGATTTCGCCGCGCTCCAGCGCTTCGTTCGGCTGGGTGTAGTCGTTGAACACGACGGTTTCGATCGTCAGGCCATGCTTGGCCGCTTCGCCGGTGACGACGCGCCAGACATCTTCGTCCTCACCGCTGATGATGCCGACCTTGATGGTCTTGTCTTCGGCTGCGGCCGGCTGCGGTGCGGAAAGGCCGACGACGGCGGCGATGGCTGCAGCGATAACACCGAGCGTAGCGCGGCGACCGGTGGCGATGTCGAGGAGGGACGTTTTTTGCATGTCGAATATCCTGTGATCCGGGCAGAGGAGCGATGGCTCATCCTTGCCCTAAAGATCGCCGATGCGCGGTTTTTGAGCTAGGTATGATGATTTTTTATGCAGATGCAGCAGGAAAAAATGTTGCGCCGCAACGTAGCTCGCGGAGAAATTTCTACACGATAGGTAGATTATTCTTGATTGAGCGATATCCCTCCCTCTCGGAGTGATCACAGTTAGTCGACCCTGCCCTGTTCGGCGAGAAAATCGAGCAGTACCCGCACCCGGGAGGGCAAGGGACCGGCCTGGCCTGTATGAATGGCGTAAAACGCCTCCCGGTCGCCGGGATTGAGATCCTCCAGCACCGGCACCAGACGCCCCGCCGCAATGTCCTCGCGCACGGTGAATGCCGAAAGCCGGACAAGCCCGCTGCCGCCGATGGCAAGGTATCGCAAGCCTTCGCCGTCACTGGCCTGGACCCTGCCGAGCGTCGGCACGATCACCGTTTCGGCTCCTTTGCGCAACGGCCAGCCCTCCACCGCGCGGACATAACCGAAGCCGAGCCGGCTATGTCCATCCAGATCCTCAATCGTCCGGGGTACTCCAAACCGCGCCAGATAGGACGGCGCAGCGACGACGACCATGGCGGTATCTCCGAGTTTGCGGGCAATCAGGCTGGAGCTTTTCATCGGCCCCGCCCGAACCGCCACGTCAGTCCTTTCGGCAAGAAGGTCGACAACCATGTCGGTCTGCACGATGTCGATTGAGACGCGGGGGTAGCGGCCGAGGAATTCCGGCAGGATCGGCGATAGGATGTGCGTTGCATACGAGGCGCTGGTGTTCAGCCGGATGCGGCCGACCGGTTCGTCACCGGCGCCGGCGCTGCGTTCTGCCTCCTCCATGGCAATGAGGATGCTCATCGCTCTTTCATAAAAATTGCGCCCCTCCGCCGTCAGCTGAAAGGCTCGGGTCGAGCGGTTGACCAGCCGTGCGCCGAGGCGGGATTCCAGCCGTGCAATCAGCTTGCTGACTGCGGAAGGCGTCATGCGCAAGGCCCTTGCCGCAGCGGAAAAACCACCGCACTCGACCACACGGACGAAGACCTCCATTTCGCCGGAGCGGTTGATATCGATACGCGCCATCTGGTCTTTCAATTCATAGATGATGTTCTTATCCGCATACTAGATCACATGCAGCACAAGATCTATCTCCAGTCCCACACAACAACCTGGCTGGATTCCAAAAATGCCTCTCGCTCTTTATGCCCTGACGGCTGGTGCCTTCGGCATCGGTGTCACTGAATTCGTCATCATGGGATTGCTGCTCGATGTCGGCGGCGATCTCCATGTCTCCATCGCCGCCGCCGGCCTGCTGATCTCCGGTTATGCGCTCGGCGTGGTCGTCGGCGCGCCGGTCCTGACCGTGCTGACGGCCCGCTGGCCGCGAAAGACGGTGCTTCTCGGCCTGATGGCCATTTTCACGCTCGGCAACCTCGCCTGTGCGCTCGCTCCGAATTACGAATTGCTGATGGCTGCCCGTATCCTGACGGCGCTGGCTCATGGCACCTTCTTCGGCGTCGGCTCGGTCGTGGCAACAGGCCTAGTTGCGGAAGACCGCAAGGCATCCGCCATCGCGGTGATGTTCACCGGCCTCACCGTCGCGAATATCCTCGGCGTTCCCGCCGGTACCTGGCTTGGCCAGATGTTCGGCTGGCGCGCGACGTTCTGGGCGGTCGCAGCGGTCGGCGTTGCCGCGTTCGCTGTCATCGCCCTGCTGGTGCCGGCTGAAAAGCAGGCGCCGGAAGCCAGCGACTGGCGCGCCGATCTTGCCGCCATCCTGCGGGCGCCGGTGCTGCTCGGTCTGCTCACCACCGTGCTTGGTTATGCCGGCGTCTTCGCCGTCTTCACTTACATCGCTCCGCTTCTGACGCAGATCGCCGGCGTTCCGGCAGGCGCCGTGTCGCCGATCCTGCTCGTGTTCGGCGGTGGTCTGGTCGTCGGCAATCTGCTTGGCGGCAAGCTGGCCGACCGCGGACTTCTTGCCACCGTCTTCGGTACGCTCGTGGCACTGGCTGTGGTGCTGATGCTGATGGCCCCGGCCATGCATTGGCCGGTTAGCGCAGTCATCGTCACCGGTCTTCTCGGTGCTGCAGGCTTCGCGACGGTTGCGCCGCTGCAGATGTGGGTGCTTTCCAAGGCGGAAGGTGCGGGCCAGAGCCTCGCCTCGTCCTTCAACATCGCCGCCTTCAATCTCGGCAACGCGCTGGGTGCCTGGGCAGGTGGTCTGGCCATCGGCCAGGGGTCCGGTCTCGGCTCCGTGCCGATGGTTGCGGCACTGTTCCCGCTCGCCGCCATCGCCGTCGCCGGACTTGCGGTCGTCGCAAGCCGCCGTGCCGGTCGCGCTGCTGCGGAGCGTCCATGCCCCGCTGCCTGAACGGCTATCTCGAACGACAAAAGGCCACGGGACCTTAATCCCGTGGCCTTTTCGACAGTCGAAAGGATCAGTCCTCGTTGGCGGCGAGCTGCGACAACAACTGCCCGCGCCCCCTGATCCGCATGATCAGCGGCACGATCAGGGCAAGCGCCGCCAGCACCAGCAGCACGGCCGCAATCGGCGAAGTGAACAGCACCCTCGCGTCACCCTGGCTGATGGCGAGCGCCCGGCGCAGCTGCTGCTCCGCCAGCGGGCCGAGGATGAGGCCGACGACGACAGGGGCGATCGGATAACCCAGCACGCGCATGAGGTAGCCCATGACGCCAAAGGCCAGCAGCATGCCAAGTTCGAAGACCGACGGATTGGCGCCGATGGTGCCGAGCGTCGCAAACAAGAGGATGCCGGCATAGAGCCACGGCTTGGGGATCGTTAGCAACTTCACCCAAAGCCCGATCAGCGGCAGGTTGAGCACGAGCAGCATCAGGTTGGCGAGCAGCAGGCTGGCGATCAGGCCCCAGACGAGTTGCGGATTGGTGACGAACAGCAGCGGGCCGGGTTGCAGGCCGTATTGCTGAAATCCGGCGAGCATGATCGCCGCCGTCGCCGACGTCGGCAGGCCGAGCGTCAAGAGCGGCACCAGCGTTCCCGCCGCCGAGGCATTGTTTGCCGCTTCCGGACCAGCGACACCTTCGATGGCGCCGTTGCCGAATTCCTCCGGATGTTTCGTCAGCCGCTTTTCCGCCGCGTAGGAAAGGAAGGTGCCGATCTCAGCCCCGCCGGCCGGCATGGCACCGATCGGGAAGCCGATCGCCGTACCGCGCAGCCACGGTTTCCATGACCGCGCCCAATCGGTCGCCGTCATCCACACGGAGCCGCGCACCGCCTCGATCTTGTCGGGAAGGCGATTGCCTCGAGCGGCGATATACAGCGTCTCGCCGATGGCGAACATGGCAACGGCGAGTGTCGTCACCTCGACGCCGTCGAGGAGATCCGGCACGCCGAAACTGAGGCGCGTCTGGCCGCTCAGCTGGTCGATGCCCATCAGAGCCAGCGCAAAACCGATGAACAGCGAGGTCAGGCCGCGCAGCGTCGAATCGCCGAAGGCGGATGAAACCGTCACGAAGGCCAGCACCATCAGCGCAAAATACTCCCGCGGGCCGAAGACGAGGGCAAGCTTGACGATGAAGGGGGCGATGAAGGCGAGCGCGATGGTGGCGATCAGGCCGGCAATGAACGAGCCGATTGCCGCCGTCGCCAGCGCTGGTCCGCCGCGCCCCGCCCGCGCCATCTTGTTGCCTTCCAGCGCGGTGATGATCGAGGCGCTTTCACCCGGCGTGTTGAGCAGGATCGACGTCGTCGAGCCGCCATACATGCCGCCGTAATAGATGCCGGCGAACATGATCAGCGACCCGGCGGGATCGAGCTTGAAGGTGACGGGCAGGAGCAGCGCCACGGTCAGCGCCGGGCCGATGCCGGGCAGGACGCCGACGGCGGTGCCGAGCGTGACGCCGATCAAGGCATAGAGCAGGTTCATCGGCTGCATCGCCACGGCGAGGCCCTGCATGAGAAAATCGATTGTGCTCATGCCTCAATCCTTAGAGAAACAGGTGTTCGAGCGGCCCGGCCGGCAGGGAAAGCTGCAGCTCGCGGGCAAAAACCAGCCAGACGGCCAGACAGAGGAGAATGCCGAGCGGCAGGGAAATCCAGAGTTTTCGCTTGCCGAAGGCATAGGCGGTGGCGGCAAACAGCACGCCGGTCGCGATGGAAAAACCCGCTGTCTTCAACAGCAGCATTTGCGCCGCCAGGCCACCGATGATGATCACCACCGGCCCCAGTTCCTGACGCTCTCTCGCCGGGAACCGGCCGAGCCAGGCTTCGACGGCGGTCCAGACCGAAAGCCCGAGCATCAGGAAGGCAACCACATAAGGAACTGCCGTCGGACCCACCGGCGAATAGCTGACGATGGCGGCGAGATGCGAAGTATCCCACAGGATGACCCCGGCTATGGCCGCCAGCCCGGCCGCCACCGCCAGCGCCGCCCCATCGGGGCGGCGCGACGGCGATGTCTGGTTTCCGTTGCTGCTCATTTGACCAGGCCGATGTCCTTGAGGGTGGCTTCGGTCGCCGCGATGTCCTTGGCGAGCTGCTCCTCGAAGGCGGCGCCGGCCAGGTAGGTATCCTGCCAGCCCTTGGTCTTCAGGTTTTCCTGCCAGCCCGCGGACTTGACCAGCTTTTCGATATCGGCGGAAATCGCTGCCTTCTGCTCGTCGGTGATGCCGGGGGCAGCCGCGATCATGCGCCAGTTCTGGATGGAAACATCGACGCCCGATTCCTTCAGCGTCGGACCGTCGATCCCGTCGATGCGTGCATCGCTGGAAATGGCGAGCAGGCGCAGCGTCCCCGCCTTGATCTGCGACTCGAATTCGCCGTAACCGGAGACGCCGGCGGAAACCTGGCTGCCGAGGATGGCGGCCAGTGCCTCGCCGCCGCCCGAGAAGGCGATGTAGTTGATCTTCGTCGGATCGACGCCCGATGCCTTGGCGATCTGGCCAACGAGGATGTGATCGGTGCCGCCGGCCGAACCGCCACCCCAGGAGACCGCGCCCGGATCTTTCTTCAGCGCCTCGACGAGATCGGCCATGGTCTGGAACGGCGAGGATGCCGGAACGACGATCGCCTCATATTCGCCGGTGAGACGGGCAATCGGCGTGACGTCCTTGAGGGTGACGGGCGAATTGTTGGTCAGGATGGCGCCGACCATGACGTAGCCGCCGACGATCAGGGCGTTGCCGTTCCCCTTCGACTGGCTGGAAAACTGCGCCAGGCCGATCGTTCCGCCGGCGCCGGGAACGTTCTGCACCTGCACGTTGCCGGATATGCCTTCCGCCTGCATCACGGTCTGGATGGTGCGGGCCGTCTGGTCCCAGCCGCCGCCCGGATTGGCAGGGGCGATGATGGTGTAGTCTGCGGCAAATGCCGGCAATGACAGGGCACCCGCGAGAATCGCGGTCAAAAAGAACTTCTTCAAGGTTGTCTCCTCCGGTTCCGCGCCTGTTGCGCGGACGATTTGTCAAGAATCAGGGGAGGCAGATTGCCGTCGGCGACAGCGCTTGTGGCTGTGCCATGCCGGATGTGAAATTGCCTCCCTGGCCATCCCGCCCTGACTCCAACAAGGCGCGATGATGCAAACGATCATATTTGCCTGACATTCTGCTGACGCGGTCGAAAGCCTCGCCGGACGCCGGCCTATTGCAGGCGCAGCGCATCGTTCCAGCGCTTGATCAGCCGGGCGCGTTTCACCTGGTCGAGATAAACCATCAGGCCGAGGCTGACGGGCACGGGTTTCAGCTGCGTGCCGTGTAGGGCGCGCATGTTGGTGGCGGTATTGTCGCCGGCGACCTCGGGGCTGACGGCAGGGATCTGCAGCTTGCTCGCCATGATCTGTTGCCCTTCCCGCGACATCAGAAAAGCTAGATAGGTGCGACCAAGCTCCGGATTGGCAGCCGCTTGCGGCACCAGGCCGATGCGCGACATGACGACGGTATAGTCGCGGGGAAGCAGGATGCCGACATCGGGATGGCGGGATGCCCAATCCGCCGCATAGGAGCCGAGAATATTATAGCCCAGCACGAAACGCCCGTCTGCCACCCGTTCGAGAATGGCCTGGCTGGTTGAGTACAGCTTGACGCCGGCCCCGCCCATCGCCCGGATCACGGTCCAGATGTCGCTGAACTGCTCCTGGTCGCGGGCCATGAACAGGAAACCGACGCCGGAGCGCTCGATATCGTAGGTGGCGATACGCGCAAAAACGCTGTCGCCGTTCTTCTGCAGGAACTCGACCAGTTCCGCACGCGTGGCCGGCGGCGGATGATCGGTGAAGCTCGGCTTGTGGTAGACGAAGACCGCCGGCTCGAAGGTCAGGGCGTAAGCGGTGTTGCGCCAGTTTGCCCAGCCCGGCCAGATGCCGCTGAGCGGCAGGTCGCTGCGTTGCGCATAACCGTCATTGCTGAGCTTGACCTGCAGGTCCATGGCCGAGGAAAAGGCGAAGTCGGCGGTCGCCTCCCCCTGATCGGTCTCCTTGACGATCCGGTCGTAGATTTCGCCGGTCAGCATATCCTCGTAGGAGACCGCCACATCCGGATTGGCCTCCTGAAACCCCTCGATCATCGGCTGGGCGAGCGGTTCGTCCAGCGAGGAGTAGATTTTCAGCACCGGCGCATCCGCCTTTCCCGACTTGGCGGCAAAAAACGTGGCGTCGGCCTTTGCAGGCAGGGCAAGAGCAATGAAGATCGAAAACAAGGGGATGAGACGCATGAGGGAAATAATGACAAAGCGCCGGCAGGTTCACAAGCGCTGCGGCGGCGTCTAATCTGGCGCGGAGGAGAAAACGACGTGCGATTGCTGCTGGTGGAGGACAACGAAGAGTTGGCGGATGGGCTGCTCGCGATTTTGCGCGGCAGTGGTTATGCCGTCGATGCCGTGCGTGACGGTCCTTCGGCGCTGGCGGCCGTGGCAGCCGAAAGTTTCGACCTCGTCGTGCTCGATCTCAACCTGCCGCATATGGACGGGCTGGAGGTCTTGAAAACCATCCGCCACAACCAGAACCGGGCTGCGGTCCTGATCCTCACCGCCCGCGGCGCGCCGGAAGAGCGGGTTCGCGGCCTCGATCTCGGCGCCGACGATTATCTGACGAAACCCTTCGATGTCAGCGAACTGGAGGCGCGCATCCGCGTCCTCTTGCGGCGCCGGGCTGGATTGCGGGCATCGACGATGGAGTTCGGACCGATGACGCTCGATCTGGTGTCGCGTGCCTTCTCCGTCTCCGGGTCGCCGATTGCCATTCCCACCCGCGAACGGGCGGTGCTGGAAACCCTGTTCCTGCGGGCCGGCAAAGTCGTCTCCAAGGAGGCGATCATGCAATCGCTGATCGGTTTCGACGAGGATCTGAGCACCAACGCCATCGAACAATATGTCAGTCGGTTAAGGCGACGTCTTGCCCCCTACGGGCTGACGGTCAAAACTGCCCGCGGCATCGGCTATTATGTCGATCGCGACGCGGAAGAGCGTTCATGATCCCGGATTTCGGCCATTCTTTGCGCCGTCGCCTGCTGGCGTGGCTCTTGATCGCTACCATGATCATTGGCCTTGTTGCCTTGCTCGACACCTGGTCGGAAGCGGTGAAGACCGCGCGGTCCGTGTCCGACCGCGTGCTCGTCGGCTCGGCACTGGCCATCGCGGAGCGCGTGGTGGTGGGCGAAGACGGGGCGCTGGAGGTGGATATCCCCTATGTAGCGCTGGAAATGCTGACATCGGCGGCCCAGGACCGCGTGTTCTACCGGGTGGACGGCCCGCCCGGCAGCTTCATCACCGGCTACCAGAAACTGCCGGTCGCCGAAGCGCCGGCGGGACAGGCGACCGCTTATGCCGACGCCGATTTCCGCGGCGAGCCGATCCGGGTGGTGACGCTGCAGCGATCCGCCTCGACCGGTATCCGCTCGGTTCCTTTCGTCGTTACCGTTGCCGAGACGACGATCGCGCGCCGCCAGCTTTCCGAAACCATCCTTTTACATTCGGCGCTGCGCCTGATGCTGATGATCGCCGGCGCCGGCACGATCGCGTGGATTGCGGTCACCATGTCCTTGCGGCCGCTGAACCGGCTCGGAGAAGCGATTGCCCAGCGCAGCCCGGACGACCTGCATCCCATCGACGAGGCGGTGCCGAGCGAAGTCGAGGGGCTGGTCGATACCGTCAACTCGTTCATGGTGCGTCTCGAAGGGGCGCTGAAGGCGCTGCGCCAATTCACCGGCAATGCCAGCCATCAGTTGCGCACCCCGCTCGCGGTGGTGCGCACCCAGCTTGCGCTCGCCCAGCGCGCCCGCTCGCTGGAGGAGGCACAGGAGGCTGCGCGCAAGAGCGACCAGGCCGTTGCCCGTGCCGAGCGCATTCTGGTGCAGCTTCTGACGCTGGCGCGCCTTGATGCGGCGGCGACCGGCGGCAAGACCCTGCGCGATGTGATAGACCTGACGCGAACGGCGCAGGAGGCGACGGCCGAGCATGTACCAGCGGCGGCTGCCGCGGGTATAGACCTGGGCTTTGAAGGCGCCGAAGAAGCACCCGTTTACGCCGAGCCGTTGCTGATCGGTGAATTGCTCGGTAATCTCATCGGCAATGCCATCGCATATGCCGGCCAAGGTGCGGTAGTGACGGTGCGCTGCTTGCGCCAAGACACGACGGTGCGACTCGACGTTGAGGACAATGGGCCTGGCATCGCGCCGGATCGGCGCGGGGCGATGCTGACGCGTTTTGTCCGCGGCGCGCCGGAAGCGGAGAGAAGTGCGGGCACCGGGCTCGGCCTGCCTATCGTAGAGGAAATTGCCTCCCTCTACGGAGCTCGCGTTGCGCTGGAGGAAGGAGCCGGGGGCAAGGGTCTCAAGGTAACCGTGGTCTTCAATCTTGCTGTTCCGGTGCCGGTGTAGACGTCGGTAAACGCGATTTTTTGAGGGGAGCCAAGAAGAGTGCGTTGCCACGGATCGGCTGCTCTCTCAGCAATTCCAATCAATAATGCGGTGGGCGGGTGACGGGTATCGCCTCGTGCGACTGCTCTTCCAGCGTCAAGAAACGCTCGGTCAGCACGGCAAGTTTTGCCCGTGTCTGCTCGACGACTTTCCACTGCTCGGTGAGCTGGTCCGACAGTTCCTCGATCGTCTTGGCCTGATGGGCCAGCAATTCTTCCAGCCTTGTGATGCGGTTTTCTTCGTCAGACATGATCATTCCTTCCGTCGCCGCGCGATCAATCGCTGCACGAAACTTCCCTGTCAAGCTGGCGATGTGCCGCCAAAATCGCATAAACGCCTGTGGATAGCGCCGGAATATAAGAAAAACATTGATTGCCGACGATGACAATTGCCGGGGTCGCTGTCATGGAATCCGGATCAGCAATACGAGGAACGCTACAATGACAACCACGAATGAAATCGCGGACAAGATCGCTGCCGACAACGGCCTCACCAAAGTTCAGGCAAAAGGCATCGTCGAAGCGGTTTTCAAGGCAATCACGGATGCCGCAACTGCAGGCGCCGAAACGTCCATCCCCGGCTTCGGCAAGTTCAAGGTGAAGTCGACCCCCGAGCGCGAAGGCCGCAACCCCTCCACGGGCGAAAAGGTCAAGATCGCTGCCGCCACCAAGCTCGGCTTCACGCCAGCCAAGGCTCTCAAGGACGCACTGAACAAGTAAGCGTGATCACGCCTGGTCAAGCAGGCTTGAAGAACAAGAGGACGGCGCGAGATCCATCGCCGTCCCCTGCCCCTCGGTTCAGGTGCCGCAGAACGTCCTGAGCACGCGTTCGTCGTCGCGTGGCGGCGTTGCCAGATCGCCATCCTCGGCACGCTGGTCGAACGGATGGGCAAGCGCATCGACCAAACGCCCGAAGACGGAAAAATCACCAGCGGTCCCGGCGGCAATCGCCTGTTCGATGCGGTGATTTCGGGGAATGAGGAACGGGTTGACGGCGCGCATCGCCCGTTGCCGCTCTTGCGGTTCACCCGGCTCTCGTGCCAGCCGCTCCCGCCACTGCCCGACCCAGTTGTCATACAAAGCCGCATCGGTGAATTGTGCCCTCGCCCGCGTGTCGTCGCCGGCTGCAGCGTCACAGAGACCCCGGAATGTCAGCGTAAAATCGGCCGCGCCGCGATGCATGGCATCGAGCAGCGATTCGATCAGTGCCGCATCGCCATCCTCGCTGGTTTGAAGACCGATCTTGGCGCGCATGCGCAGCAGCCATTGCGCCTGGTAGAGATGGGCAAAGCCGATGACCTGATCGTTGGCGATCTCGACGGCCTTGTCGATATCCGGATCGAGCAGCGGCAGGAAGGTTTCCGCAAGCCGCGCCAGGTTCCATTGCGCCACGGCGGGTTGGTTGCGATAGGCGTAGCGGCCGGAATGGTCGATCGAGCTGAACACCTTGGCCGGATCGTAGGCATCGAGAAAGGCGCAGGGGCCGAAATCGATCGTTTCGCCGGAAACCGTCATGTTGTCTGTGTTCATCACCCCATGGATGAAGCCGACGGACATCCACCGGGCGATGAGCGCCGCCTGCCGCTCGATGATCGCCTGCAGCAATGCGGCAGCCGGATTTTCCGCTTCGGCGACGGCAGGATAATGGCGACGGATGACGTAATCCGCCAGCCGCTGCAGTCCCTCGACATCGCCGCGCGCCGCAAAGAACTGGAACGTGCCGACACGGATATGGCTGGCAGCCACACGGGTAAAGACCGCCCCCGGCAGCACCGTCTCGCGGTAGACCTGGTCGCCGGTGAGCACGGCCGCCAGCGCCCGCGTCGAGGGAATGCCGAGCGCATGCATGGCTTCGCTGACGATGTATTCGCGCAGCACCGGGCCAAGCGCCGCACGGCCATCGCCACGGCGGGAAAACGGCGTCGGGCCGCCACCTTTCAGCTGGATGTCGCGGCGCACGCCGTTGCGGTCAACCACCTCGCCGAGCAGGATCGCCCGTCCATCGCCAAGCTGCGGCACGAACTGGCCAAACTGGTGTCCGGCATAGGCCATGGCGATCGGTTCCGCGCCCGGCGGAAGTTCTTGTCCGGCAAAGATCGCCGCTCCCACCGGACCGTCCAAGGCATCGGCCTGCAGGCCGAGCTCAGCCGCGAGGTCGCGATTGAAACGAATCATCGTCGGCGCCTTGGCCGCCGATGGTTGCTGGCGCAGCTGGAAAGGTGCCGGCAGCCGGGCATAACTATTGTCGAAGGGGAAAAGCGGAAGCGTCGAAGCCGCCGTCTCGGAAGGTCTGGTGGTCATTGTCACCAACTCGTGCAGGTTTCAGGCCGTTTGTATAGCAGCCGCAACCGGCAGCATAAACTGCAAACGAACCAGCGGCATCACGGTTCCGTGTGCCACTGCCGATATTGACCGTTCAGGCGGTGTGTGCGGACTGCGGTGCGCGTGCGGTCGGTGCAGCCGAGAAATTGCCGTCGTTTTCGACGAACTGCTCGAGTGTCATATTGTCGAGAATCGAGGCAATGGCGTCGCGGACATCCGTCATCGAGCGGCGGACTTCGCAACGTTCGGGATCGGCGCAGTCGTCACAGACTTCGAAAGCGGTGCGGCTGGCGCAGCGGATCGGGGCCAGCGGACCGTCGAGCGTGCGAATGACCTGGCCGATGTGGATTTCCGATGCGGGGCGCGAGAGCGAATAGCCGCCGCCCGGTCCCTTCTTGGAGCGCAGGATTCCGGCGTTGCGCAGTTCCAGCAGAATGGCGTCGAGAAACTTCTTCGGGATATTGTTGCGCGTGGCGATTTCCGTGATGAAAGCGGTTTCGCCAGGATTGAGTTGGGCCAGATCGACCAGAGCCTTCAGCCCGTATTTTCCTTTTTTCGTCAGCATGACAATTCGCTTTTCCCGGAAGGCATAAATGGCGCGCGGACCGTCAGAAACGGTACGGAATGCGTAAACTGCTGGAGATGACCATTGCCGTTGAATTATGGCGGAAATAGCCCTCTGACCGACAGGCTACAAGGGAATAATTCACAAGTTGCATAGTTTTTATGATCAACATGAAATATGTCGTGAAAATCCCCGTTTTTCCCGGCTTTTCTCATCGGAATCCCGCCGCCGCTTCCTGTCGCCTTGCCGCCGTGGCGCAGAAGCCGATTTACTTCCAGGCAATTGGATTTAAGAATGGGCCGAGATAGGGCATCCTATTCTAAAGGTTTTCCTTCATCGGAAACGTTCTGCGTTACCTAACACCATAGATTTGATAGAGTTTAGGCACAACAAAGGAGGTATCGATGAACAAAACGAGGGTCACGCGGCTTCTGGCTGCCGCTGTTCTTGCCGGCGCTCTTCAGGTGGGAGGCTTGGTCTCCGCCTTTGCCGACCAGACAATCCTGAACGTGTCCTACGATCCGACTCGGGAACTGTACAAGGACTTCAACAACGCCTTTGCAGAAAAGTGGAAGGCCGATACCGGCGAGACGCTGACGATCCAGACCTCCCATGGCGGTTCGGGCAAGCAGGCGCGTTCGGTCATCGACGGTCTTGAGGCCGATGTCGTCACCCTGGCGCTTGAGGCCGACATCAATGCCATCGCCAAGGAAACCGGCAAGATCCCGGCGGACTGGAAGGCCAAATTCGAAAACAACAGTGCGCCATACACGTCGACGATCGTTTTCCTTGTCCGCAAGGGCAATCCGAAGGGCATCAAGGACTGGGGCGACCTGGTGAAGGACGATGTCCAGGTGATCACGCCGAACCCGAAGACCTCGGGCGGCGCACGCTGGAACGTGCTGGCGGCCTGGGCCTGGGCACGTCAGGCCAACGGCGGCGACGATGCCAAGGCGCAGGAATATGTGACGCAACTGTTCAAACATGTGCCGGTGCTGGATACCGGTGCGCGCGGCTCGACCACGACCTTCGTCCAGCGCGGACTGGGTGACGTCCTGCTCGCGTGGGAAAACGAAGCCTATCTGTCGCTTGCCGAACTTGGCCCGGACCAGTTCGAGATCGTGACGCCGTCCGTTTCGATCAAGGCTGAACCGCCGGTGGCGCTTGTCGACGGCAATGTCGATGCCAAGGGGACCCGCAAGGTGGCTGAGGCCTATCTGCAGTATCTGTACTCCGACGTCGGGCAGAAGCTGGCCGCGAAGCACTACTACCGTCCCTACAAGCCCGAACTGGCTGACAAGGAAGACGTGGCCCGCTTCGGCGAAGTCAAGCTTGCGACCATCGAGGAGTTCGGTGGCTGGGCCGAGGCGCAGCCGAAGTTCTTCGGCGACGGCGGTATCTTCGATCAGATCTACAAGCCGGGACAATAAGACTGCATGAACACACAGACCCGCAAGGCATGGCGGATCAGACAGCCGAGCGTCATCCCAGGATTTGGGTTGGCGCTCGGCGTTACTCTGTTTTGGCTCACCCTCATCATTCTCATCCCACTCACCGGCCTGCTCATCCGCTCCAGCGCACTTGGGGCGGCAAATTTCTGGGCGCTGGCAACCGATCCGCGCACGCTGAACGCGTTGCGGGTGTCCTTCGGCACGGCGTTCGCCGCGGCTCTGGTCAACGTGATCTTCGGTATCGTGCTCGCCTGGGTGCTGGTACGCTACAGCTTTCCGGGCAAACGCATCATCGACGCGATGGTCGACCTGCCCTTCGCACTGCCGACGGCGGTGGCTGGTATTGCGCTGACCACGCTTTATGCGCCCAATGGCTGGATCGGCCAGTGGCTGACGCCGCTTGGCATCAAGGTGGCGTTTACACCTGTCGGCATCACCATAGCCCTGATCTTCATCGGCCTGCCGTTCGTCGTGCGCACGGTGCAGCCGATCATGGAAGAAATCGACCGTGAGGTGGAAGAAGCGGCTGCAACGCTGGGCGCCACGCGGTTCCAGACGATTTCGCGCGTGCTGCTGCCGGGCCTGACGCCGGCGGTGCTGACCGGTTTTGCGCTCGCCTTTGCCCGCGGGGTCGGTGAATACGGTTCGGTCATCTTCATCGCCGGCAACCTGCCCTATGTTTCGGAAATCGCCCCGCTTCTCATCGTCATCCGGCTGGAGGAGTTCAACTATCCCGCGGCGACGGCGATTGCCGCAGTCATGCTCTTGATTTCCTTCATGATGCTGCTGGTCATCAATCTCATCCAGAGCTGGAGCCGAAGGAGGTATGGTTATGGCGCATGATACCTCTCAACCGCATCAGCGGCTTGCCCGAGTCGGCAAGGCGACGACCGAGAAGCCGGCGGCCCGCTGGACGCTGATCGCGATCTCGCTGCTGTTCCTGCTCTTGATGCTGTTCCTGCCGCTGACGGCTGTCTTCGTCGAAGCGTTCCGCAAGGGTGCATTCGCCTTCATCGAAGCGCTCGGCGATCCCGAAACATTTTCGGCAATCCGCCTCACTCTGCTCGTTGCCGGCATCGCCGTGCCGCTCAACCTGGTGTTCGGCATTGCCGCCGCCTGGGCGATCGCCAAGTTCGAATTCAAGGGCAAGGCGTTCCTGACGACGCTCATCGATCTGCCCTTTTCCGTTTCGCCGGTGATCTCGGGCCTGGTCTTCGTGTTGCTGTTCGGCTCGCATAGCGTTCTCGGACCCTTCCTGCAGAGCTACGGCATCAAGATCCTGTTTGCCGTGCCGGGGCTGGTGCTTGCCACCGTCTTCGTCACCTTTCCCTTCGTCGCCCGCGAACTCATCCCGCTGATGCAGGAACAGGGAACGGCAGACGAGGAGGCGGCCCTTTCGCTCGGGGCCAGCGGTTGGCAGACCTTCTGGTACGTCACCCTGCCGAACATCAAGTGGGGCCTGCTCTATGGTGTGTTGCTCTGCAACGCCCGTGCCATGGGCGAGTTCGGCGCGGTGTCGGTGGTCTCAGGCCATATCCGTGGCCAGACGAATACGATGCCGCTGCAGGTGGAAATCCTCTATAACGAGTATAATTTCGTCGCCGCTTTCGCCGTCGCGACACTGCTGGCCCTGCTTGCGCTGGTCACGCTCGTGCTCAAGACATTGCTGGAAATGCGTTACAGCGCAGAAATCGCAGCCAGCCGGCGCCACTGAAAGGTTTTTGAATGGAAGTTCGCGTTGAAAAGCTGCGCAAGGAATTCGAGCGCTTTCCGGCCCTGCATCATGTTTCGCTCGACATACGTTCGGGCGAGCTGATCGCATTGCTCGGCCCCTCCGGTTCGGGCAAGACCACGTTGCTCCGGTTGATCGCCGGGCTGGAGGCGCCGACCGAAGGCAAGATCTTTTTCGGTGAGCAGGATGCCTCCTACAAATCGGTGCAGGAGCGCAATATCGGTTTCGTTTTCCAGCATTATGCCCTGTTCCGGCATATGACGGTGTTGGAAAACGTCTCTTTCGGCTTGAAGATTCGCCCCGCCAGCCGCCGCCCGGCAGCGGCGGAGATCAAGAAACGGGCGCTGGAATTGCTGGAGCTCGTCCAGCTTTCCGGCCTTGAAAAGCGTTACCCTGCCCAGCTTTCGGGCGGCCAGCGGCAGCGTGTGGCGCTGGCCCGCGCCATGGCGGTAGAACCCAACGTGCTGTTGCTCGATGAGCCTTTTGGCGCGCTTGATGCCCAGGTGCGCAAGGACCTGCGCAAATGGCTGCGCGAGATCCACGACCAGACAGGGCACACGACCGTGTTCGTGACGCATGACCAGGAAGAGGCGCTGGAGCTTGCCGATCGCATCGTCGTCATGAGCCAGGGCCGTATCGAGCAGGTCGGCACGCCGGATGAGGTCTACGACAGCCCGAATTCGCCGTTCGTTTTCGGCTTCATCGGCCAGTCCAACTGTCTCAAGGTGCGTATTTCCAATCACGATGTCTGGTTCGAGGACCGGCTGATCGGTGTGTCGGCACCCGGAGAGCGGGAAGGCGAAGCGCTCCTGTACTTCCGCCCCCACGACATCGAGATCCTGGAAGGTGGCGACGGCTGCCTGGCCGGCGTGGTGGCGTCGTCGCGGCGCGTGGCTGGTACGCGGCATGTCGAAGTCGATGTCGGCAATGGCCACAATCCGGTGGAAATCGAGCTGCCGCCGGAAAAGGCGGCCGGCATCGATCGCAGCCGGATCGCCTTCCGTCCGACCAAGTGGAAGATCTTCAGGCCCTGATCTGCCGTGTCGCCCCGGTCGCGTTCAGAGAACCCGGCCGGGGCGAAGCCCGGTCTGCCGGCCGGCACGGATTACCGCCCCGCCGTTCACCCACACATCGGTAATGCCAGATGGCATCTGCGTCGGATTCTCGAAGCTGGCGTGATCGCTGATGCCGTCCTCGAACATCACGAGGTCTGCAGCCATGCCGGGCCGGAGGATGCCACGGTCGTGAAGCGAAAAGCGCTGTGCCGCTACCGAAGTCATGCGCCGCACGGCATCTTCGATCGAAAACCATGCCTTGTCGCGCCGCAACGTACCAGCGAGCCGTGGAAACGTGCCGAAAGCACGCGGATGCGGCTTGGAACCCGGACGCGGCAGGCCATCGGAGCCGGCCATGAACAGGCGTCCGCAACATGCGGCATGCAAATCGTCTTCATGCAACTGGAACAGAATGATGCCGGTCTGACCGTCATCTTCATTGATGAAGCGCAGAAGCAGGTCGAACGGGGCGATGCCGAGCGCTGTAGCGGCGGCCGCCATATCCTGCCCTTCCAATCCCTTGAGGTCGGCCGCGCCGATGGCCGAAAGCCGCACATTGTCCCAGCCGATCAGGGAAACCTTGCTTTCGCCGGGGAAGGCATCGCCACCCTGTTCGATCCAATGCCGCAGCACGGCAACGGCCTGCGGATCGGCAAGGCGCCGCTTCAGGCTGTCAAGCCCGCCATCCATCACGGCGGGCGGCAGAAGCTGCAGGATCCATGTGCTGCCGGCGGGATAAGGATACATGTCGAAGCTGATGTCGATGCCTTCGCTGCGAAAATCCTCTAGCATGGCGATGGCATTCGGCACCTGCCCCCAGTTCGGCCGGCCGGCGGATTGCAGATGCGACAACAGCCCGGCAGCGCCCGAGCCGCGCAGCACGTCGCCGAATTCGGCAATGGCGTCGAGCAGGCCCGCCTCGTAGCTGCGGACATGGGCAGCCAGCGCCCTGCCATGGCGCCGCACGACGGCGCCGAGCGCCACGAGTTCGTCGCGGTCGGCAAAGGCGCTGGGCGGATAGACGAGGCCGAGTGAGAGGCCCGCTGCTCCCTGCGAGAGTTGGGCATCGAGCAAGGCGGCCATGCGCTGGATTTCACCGGTGTCGGCGGTCCGCCGGTCATGACCCATCACCGCCAGCCGCAACGCCGCATGGCCGACCAGCGAGACGAGATTGGGTGCGATCCCCTGCCCTTCCAGCATCTGGCGATAGGCGGCGAAATCCGCAAAAATCTCGTTCGGCAGCGTTTCGCCGAGCAGGCCGGAAAAATGCCGCCGCAGGTCCTCATGGGAGTTGGCGGCGGCCGGATAAAGCGAGAAGGAGCAGTTCCCAACGACGATGCTGGTCACGCCCTGAAAGATCTTCTCCGGGCGGTCCGGTTCGCGCAGGAAAATCAGGTCGTCATGGCAATGCGCGTCGACGAAGCCCGGCGCGAGGAAACGCTCCTCCGCATCGACGATCCGCGCCTCGGGGCCAACCGTCAGGCCGGTGCCGATCGCCGCAATCTTTCCGCCCGAAATGCTGACATCGCCACGATACCAGGGCGCCCCGGTGCCATCGATGACCCGGGCATTGCGGATAAGCGTGTCCTTCATGATTGTTCCCGCTGCATTTCGGCCGGTCCACCGGCGTTCCTCTTCCCCGCGCTCCATCGGCCGCTTCTCTGGCCGGACAGAACGGTGCGGCAACATCCGGCAAACGAATGCGTCCGTTGACAAAAGTTAGGATATTCTATTAGTTCGGTCAAGGAACGAACTATCTGGAGACGCGGATGAGTGACGGCAACCGGCTTTCGCGAAAACTTTCCCGGCATGCCGTCATGGACGCCATCCTGACGGACGGCCCGATCTCGCGGGCAGCGCTCTCCAAGGAAACCGGCCTGTCGAAACAGACGATTTCCGAGATTGTCGGCAACCTGGAGGTGGAAGGTTTCGTGCGGCAGACGGGGCGCACGCACGGCCATATCGGCCGTACCGCGGTCAACTACGAACTGGTGCCGGAAGCGGCCTATGTCGCTGCCGTCGATCTCGGCGGTACCAAGATTGCCGTGGCAATCGCCGACCTCGCCTGCAATCTCGTCGCCGAAGACGTCGCGCCGACAGATCAGCGCGGCGGACAATTCGTCATCGACCAGATTGCCGATCTGTGTCGGACGACCGCCATCAGCAAAAACATCGCCGTTGAGCGGATCCGCCTTGCCGTGATCGGCGTGCCGGGTTCGCCGGACAAGGCAACCGGCCGGGTGCTGCTGGTTCCGAACATCGCCGATTTCGACCGCATGGATGTGGCGGCAGCCTTCGAAAAAGCCCTCGGTGCGCCGGTGGTGCTGGAAAACGACGTCAATCTCGGCGCGGTCGGCGAAAAATGGATCGGCCAGGGACGCGGTGTCGATAACCTCGCTTATGTTGCTTTGGGCACCGGCACGGGCAGCGGCCTGATCGTCGGTGGCGAACTTTTGCGCGGTTTTGGCAATGCTGCGGGAGAAATTGCCTTCCTGCCTTTCGGCGCGGACCCTTTCGACCCGGCATCGCTCAGCATGGGCGCTTTCGAGCGGCTTGCCGGCTCCTTCGGCATGGTTGAACTGTTTCGGCAGCGGAGCGGAGAAACGCTGTCTGTCCCTGCCCTGTTCGAAAAGGCAGCGGCCGGTGTGCCGGCGGCCATCAATGTGCTGGACGAAACCGGCAAATTGCTGGCTCGCGGCATCGCCGCCATCGCCGCCATCGCCAATCCGGAAAAGGTCGTGCTCGGTGGTTCCATCGGGCTGCGGACGGAGATGCTGGAGCGGATCCGGCGCTACCTGCCGCTTTGCTTCCCTTACCCGGTCACGGTGGAGCCAGCCCTTCTCGGCGGCCGGGCGGCTGTGATCGGCGCAGCCGCAATCGGCGTGGGCCAGTTGCATGGCCATCTTTTCGAAGGCAATCCGCCGTCGGGACGCTTGAGTCTGCCGCCGGCCGGGACGATGTCGATCCCGGAAGACACGGAGTAAAGGCCCTACATCGCCTGGAGAACCTGCTCCAGCGAATTGGCGGTTTCCTGGTAATGGCGACAGAGCGCTTCGAGCGCCCCCTCGGCGTCGCGCGCCAGCGTCCTGTCCATGATCGTCCGATGCTCGGCGGCCACGTCCCGTGTGCGGTCGACGCTGATCGACAGGCGACGGTAGCGGTCGGCGCGCGTAAACAGCTTGTCGCAGATTTCCAGAAGGATCGGAGAGCGGCAGGCGGAAATCAACGCCTGGTGGAAGGCGGCGTGCCGCTCGTCCCAATCGTCGCGAATCACCGAAGGAATGTCGTCCCGCTGCCGCGGCAATCGCGCCATGAGATGGTGCGCGGCGATGATCCTGCTTTCCCAGCCGTCGTCGCCATGCTTGATTGACAGGCGCAACGCCTCGGATTCACACAGTTTGCGCATTGCCGTGATATCGCGCAATTCGTCGAGCGACAGGCTGGCGACACTGTAGCCCTTGTGGTTGTCGAGCGTCGTAAATCCTTCCGCCGTCAGCCGGGCCAGCGCCTCGCGCACCGGGGTGACGCTCATGCCGCACAGTGCCTGCAACTCGGCAAACCGCAGCCTGTCTCCCGGCCGGAAACGACCGGCGCGGATCGCCTCGTGAATAAGCGTATAAGCGTCACCCGCCAAAGTGCCCGAGGATTTTTTCTTCGCGTCCGGCATCTCGTTCCCAGATTTGGCAAAATGCCAAGGATTTTCGAAAATGTTTGACACCATGTAAAACTTGTGGAACCTCGTGCGCAACAGGAATCTGGGAGACAACGCTCCCGACCTCAAGGAAAGGCAGGAAAACCATGAAACTCGTACGTTTTGGAAATCCGGGAGAAGAAAAGCCCGGTCTCATCGATGCCGGCGGCAAGCTCCGCGATCTCTCGGGCATCCTGGCGGATCTCGCTGGCGAAGCGCTGGGCGAAGACAGCCTTGCGAAGCTGAAGTCGCTCGACACCAGCGCCCTGCCGCTCGGTCCCGAAGGCGTGCGCCTCGGTTCCTGCGTCGGCAAGGTCGGCAATTTCATCGCCGTCGGCCTCAACTATGCCGACCACGCTGCCGAAAGCGGCATGGCCGTGCCGGCCGAACCGGTGCTGTTCAACAAGGCGCCGTCCTGCATCGTCGGCCCCGATGACACCATCCTCGTGCCGCCGGGTTCCGAAAAGACCGACTGGGAAGTGGAACTGGCCGTCGTCATCGGCAAGCGCGCCTCCTACGTCAGCGAAGCCGACGCTTTGGACTACGTCGCCGGCTATTGCGTCTGCAACGACGTTTCCGAGCGCTCCTACCAGCTCGAGCGTGGCGGCACCTGGACCAAGGGCAAGGGTTGCCCGACCTTCGGCCCGCTCGGCCCCTGGCTGGTGACCAAGGACGAGGTGAACACCGAAAGCCTCGCCATGAAGCTGACCGTCAACGGCGAACTGGTGCAGAACGGCTCGACCTCGACCATGGTCTTCAAGGTGCCGTTCCTGGTTCACTACATCTCGCAGTTCATGATCCTCGAGCCGGGCGACGTCATCACCACCGGCACCCCTCCGGGCGTCGGCATGGGCATGAAGCCGCCGCGTTACCTCAAGGCCGGCGACACCATGGAAATCGAGATCGAAGGTCTCGGCATCCAGCGCCAGACGGTCGCGCAGGCCTAAAGCATTTCCAGCCGAAGCGGAATCGCTTCGGCATCGGACAATGCGGCAAAACAAAGAGACAGAGCGTTTACGCGTTTCGAAGAAAAGCGGACATGCTCTGATATCTTCCCGTCCGCGGTTTGGGAGAGCTGCGGACGGGAAAAAATTCGCAATGGGAGGAGAGCATGAACCAGATAGATATGAACGGCCGCGTCGTCGTGGTCACCGGTGGCGCGCAGGGTATCGGTTACGCCATCGCCGACCGCCTGCTGCGATCGGGCGCTAAACTTGCCATTTGGGATCTGAACAGCGATGTCGCGAAGAACAGTGCTGCAGCGCTGTCCCCCGAAGCTCGCTCCTATGTGGTGAATGTCGCTGACGGCGAGTCGGTCGCGGCCGCAGCCCGGCAGACCAAAGCGGATTTCGGCCGTATCGACGGGCTGGTGAACTGCGCCGGCATCACCGGCAAGGTCAAGCCGGTCACCGATTATGCCAGTTCGGAATGGCGCGATGTCATCGAGGTCAACCTGACCGGCACCTTCCATTGCTGCCGCGAAATTGTGCCGATCATGCTCGAAAACAATTACGGGCGCATCGTCAACGTCTCGTCCGTTGCCGGCAAGGAAGGCAATCCAAACCTCGCCGCCTACAGCGCCGCCAAGGCCGGCGTGCTGGGCTTTACAAAATCGCTGGGCAAGGAACTGGCAAAGACAGGCATCGCCGTCAACGCCATCACGCCGGCGACGGCGAAGACGCCCATTCTGGATGGCCTGACGCCGGAATTCATCAACTACATGCTGGTGCGCATCCCGCGCGAGCGTTTCGTCGAGATCGAAGAGATCGCCTCGATGACGGCCTGGCTGATGTCGGAGGAAAACTCCTTCACCACCGCCGCGACATTCGACCTCAGCGGCGGCCGGACGACTTATTGATTGCCCGGAGGCTTCGGACAATCAGGACAGGAAAGGCATATGGCAGCCGTCACAGGCTGCCGAACATCAGTGATCTGTGGGTTGCAGCGCCGGTGAGCGCACCGTCGCCAACGGCCATGGCGACGTTGCCGGCGGCACGCGCAACGTCGCCGCAGGCAAATACGCCCCGCACGCTGGTTTCTTTCGTGGCATCGGTACGGAGAACCGCGCCAAAGGGACCTTCTTCCAGTGCGCAGCCAAGATCATCCGACCAGGCTCGGTTTATCGATATCTGCGGCACCGTGAATAGGCCGTCCATCGCAAGCACACGCCCATCGACGAGCACGACCTCGGCGCGCTGGCCGATGATCTCGCGGATAGGCGTGGTCTCAAGGGTGACGCCCCGGCCGTCCAGTTGTCTGCGTTGCTCCACATCAGGAAAGAAGGCGCCGTTGGTGAAAAGCGTCGTCGTACCCCAATCGGGCAGCATCAATGCGTGATGCATCGATATTTCGGACGTAGCGACCACGCCGATCCGCCCCATCTGGAGTTCATAGCCATGGCAATAAGGGCAATGGAAGACTGCAGTGCCCCAACGCTCCTTCAACCCCGGCACCGCTGGAAGGCTATCGACAACACCGCTGGCCAGAACGAGCCTTTTGCCGTGTTCGATTGCCCTTCCATGCAGCATGACATCAAAGCCCATGTCGCGGCGGGTTGCCGTTTCGACCTTGCCCTCAAGCCATTGAACGGTGGGGTATAGCAGGAGTTGTCTCCGTGCTTCGGCGACGATTGCCGCCGGCTCCCGGCCGTCCTGTCCCAGGAACCCGTGGGAATGTTTTGCGAAGCGGTTTCTCCTTTCGCCGGCATCGACGATCAGAATGCGGCGGCGGGCCCGGGCAAGCTGCAGGGCTGCTGAAATCCCGGCATAACTGCCGCCAATGATGATGGCATCAAAATCCATAACCACTCCCTTTCTCACTTGTCGTTTTGCAGCTGAATTCATTTCACGTCACTTATTATGTTGCGAGAAAATTGAATGTCAACCTTCAAGACACTTATTTAGTTACGTGAATTGGATGTGGTAGGCTGCCCACGAGATATGAGGAAGGACAGCGCCGTGAGACACGACACCAGATTATCGCGCATGCTGCACGTGCTGATCCATATGGACCGCTATGATGGGCCAGCAACGTCCGAGGTGATTGCCCACATGCTGGGGACGAACCCGGTGGTTGTCAGGCGGACAATGGCCGGGTTGAGGGATCGGGGATATGTGCGATCCGAGAAAGGTCATGGAGGTGGATGGGTTTTGACCCGTCCACTGGCGGACATCACCTTGCGTGATATTCACGTTGCGCTCGGATCACCGCAGCTGTTTTCCATCGGGCTTTCCGGCGATAATCCTGAATGTGTGGTGGAACAGGCAGTCAACGCCGCTCTTGAGGAGGCGATGAATGAGGCCGAAAACATCCTGCTTGCGAAGTTCGGTACCGTTACCTTGGCGAATCTGGCGGAGGAATCGTTGAAGCGTTGGGGACAGCATGGTGCATGCAGTCCTTCATCCAGTGTGGCGGAGGAACCGCCGATTTAGGGCGGAATCCCCCGGGTCGTTCTTTCAGGCAGCCCGTTGCGATGCCGATTTCGCGGATTGCGCAGCCGGCTCGCGAATAGCCGAGCGCCGGTTGAGCTTGAAGTGATTGACCAGTTCCGAAAGCCGGGCGGCACCCTCGGCGAGTTGCTGGCTGATCTTGGTGGTGTGGTCGACCATGGCGGCGTTCTGCTGGGTCATGTGGTCGACATGCGAAACAGCCTTGTTGATCTCGGAAAGCCCTGTGGATTGTTCCGTGGCGGCCGTGGCCAGCGATTGCATGTTGCGGTCGATGGAAGCGACGAATTGCTCGATTTCGTGAAGCGCTTCGCCCGTCGCGTCGATGAGCCGCACGCCTTCGGTCACCTGCCGACCTGAATTCTGGATAAGATCCTTGATTTCTTTCGCCGCCTTGGCGGAGCGTTGCGCCAACTCGCGGACTTCCTGGGCCACGACGGCAAATCCCTTGCCGGCCTCGCCGGCGCGGGCAGCCTCGACACCGGCATTGAGTGCCAGGAGATTGGTCTGGAAGGCGATATTGTCGATGACGCCGATGATCTGGCTGATCTCGCTCGAAGCGGTCTCGATCCTCTTTATCGCCGTGATCGTTTCCTGCACGATGTTCGTGGAAGCCGCTGTCGAAGCAAGGGCGTTCTTCACGAGGCTGCGGGTTTCCTCGGTGTTTGCCGTCGAGGATTTGACGGTTTCGGTGACCTCTTCCAGAGCCGCGGACGTCTGTTTCAGGGAAGCTGCCTGCTCCCTGGTGCGCAATGCAAGCTGCTCGGCCGCATCGTGCATGTCTTTGCTGTTGCCGTTGACGCTGTTTGTCTGCTGCAGAACGCTGACGAGCGTTTCCTGGAAGGCGCCGATCGACGCATTGAAGTCGCGGCGCAGCGGTTCGAATTCGTGGGTAAACGGCATGTCGATCGTCTGGCGTATGTTGCAGTCGGCAAGACGCGACAGGCCGGCACCCACCTCCTGGATCATCTTGACCCGCTCGCTGACATCCGTCGCAAATTTCACGACCTTGAAGACATGGCCGCTGTCGTCGAGAATCGGATTGTAAGATGCCTGGATATAGACCTTGCGGCCATCCTTGGCGATGCGGGTGAATTGATCTGCCACGAACTGCCCGGCAGCCAGATTGGGCCAGAAAGCCTGGTAGGCCGGTGTGCGGACATCCTGCGGCTCGCAGAACATGGCGTGATGCTTGCCGACGATCTCGTCCAGCCGGTAGCCGAGCGCCTTCAGGAAGTTGTCGTTGGCGGTGATGATGTCGCCGGACGGGGTGAATTCGATGATTGCCTGGGCGCGCGACAAGGCTTCCAGCTTGCCTTTGTCTTCCGCTGCCCGCTTTTTCGCCGCCGTGATGTCGATCGCGAGCTTGACGACCTTGTACGGCCTGCCGCCACGCAAGACCGGGTTATACGATGCCTCGATCCAGACCTCGCGTCCGCCCTTGGCCAAGCGCTTGTATTGCTTCTGATCCGGCTTGCCGCTTCCGAGATTTTTCCAGAAATCCGCGTAGGATTGCGACGTTGCCTCGGCAGGCTCGACAAACATGCGGTGATGCCGGCCGACAATCTCGTCCAACTGGTATCCCATCGTCCTGCAGAAATTTTCGTTTGCGAAGAGAATCCGACCGGTGAGATCGAACTCGATAATCGCATTCGTCTTGTCCAGTGCATTCAGCACTGCGGCATTCGACAAGGCATGACGAAAGGGTACCCTAGCCATTGGGAGCTCCAGATTTTATGCAAACGCATAAGAAATATGGAGGCGCGTGGTCAATTTTGGGTTAACGAACCCTGGAAAAGCAAGGCAATCGTTCAAACTGACGTTACGTGAAGATCTCACATCACAAACACTTCCGACGTAGGAAAGCCGGCCTCCAAAGCGCCGGAGACCGACAATGAAACGGGCTCCGCCTCAAGGCTACCGGAGGGCTTCCACCACATCGCGAACCGTCGTCACCGCGGCGACATTCTGCATCGCGTAGTTTATCGATGCCTTGTGCCAATCGGCGTTCATCGTCGAGCAGCCGTCTTCCGGCACGATCATGATGTAACCCTTGTCGGCGCCGGTGCGGGCGGTGTGTTCGATCGACATGTTCGTCCAGGCGCCGGTGACGATGACCATGTCGCGGCCATAGGCCTTCAGCACGGTTTCCAGGTTCGTGCCCTCCCAGGCACTCATGCGCATCTTGGGAACGACGATGTCGCCCGCCTGCTGCTCCAGCCCCGGCACCGGCAGAGCGCCCCAGGTGCCGCGCACCAGGGCCTTGGCATCCAGCACCCCTTCGAAAAGCGGTGCATTCAGCGTGAAACCCGGCAGGCCCGGTTCGACCAGGAACCAGACGTGGATGACGGGAATGCCGGCACTCCGGCATCGCTCGGCCAGCCGGCGGATGT
This sequence comes from Rhizobium sp. LjRoot30, assembly GCF_964253915.1. NCBI lineage: Bacteria > Pseudomonadati > Pseudomonadota > Alphaproteobacteria > Hyphomicrobiales > Rhizobiaceae > Rhizobium > Rhizobium sp. LjRoot30. Next base: position 247,389 of record NZ_CAXUSG020000002.1, read on the forward strand.
TTTCGATGGCGTTCTGTTCGCGGCAATGCTGCGGTGAACCGGAGGCGGCGAAGGCGCCACCCTCCATCACCACATCGTTCTGCATGTCCTGGATGATCAGCGCGCAGCGTGAGGCATCGAGCTGGAATGCGCCGTCCGTTCCGGCCGGAGATCCCTGCGGTTCAGACGATTTCACGCCGCGGGAGACAGCATCGGCGGAAGATTGACCGGAGCGCATGAAGGGTTCCTTTCTCGGGCCGATCTTCGTCTCGACCGTGTAGACCGATGTCGTGGCGGTCATGTAGAGGGTGCGCCAGTCCGGTCCGCCCCAATGCAGGTTGGCGACCTCTTCCGGCACGACGAGTTTCCCCAGCAACCGCCCGCCCGGACTGTAGACCCAGACGCCGCCCGGCCCGGTGACCCATATGTTGCCGGCCTCGTCGCATTTCATGCCGTCAGGCAGGCCGGGCTTGCTGCCGTCACGGATCCCCGAGGCGAAGGCGCGTCCTTCGGAGAGAAGACCATCCGGAAGAACGTCGAAAACACGGATGTTCGCCTGGTCCGTATCGTTGATGTAGAGCAGTTTTTCGTCCGGCGAAAAGCAGAGGCCGTTCGGCTGCGAGAAGACATAGCGGCCAACGACCAGTTCCGGTTCGCGGCCGAGCTGGCCGGGGCGGATGCGAAAGACCCCTTGCCAGCCAAGATCGCGGGGCCGCTCGACGCCAAAGATCGGCATGCGGCCATACCAGGGATCGGTGAAATAGATCGAACCGTCGCTATGGATGCAGACGTCGTTGGGGCTGTTGAGTTCCTTGCCCTCGAAATGCGAGGCCAGCACCTGGCGCACCCCGTCGCGTCGAATGGCGACCACCGACGACGTGGCATGTTCGCAGACGATCAGGTCTAGATCGCGCGTATAGGTCATGCCGTTGCCCTTGTTGGAGGGCCTTGCCACCTCGCGTACGCCGTTGCGATCGAGCCTGCGGCGCACGTCTCCCGGCATGTCGGAAAACAGCAGATATTGCTCGACCGGATGCCAGATCGGCCCTTCGGTGAAGGTAAAACCGTTGCCCGCCATGCGTACTGGCGCGTTCGGATCGATCAAGTTGCGGAATTCCGGATCCAGCACCTCATGCGCCATGGTTCATGCTCCCGTTTTCTTGCCGAATTTCGGTCGTGCGGTGACCGATCCCGCCCTGTCCAGCTGATAGACCCTCATCGCCGTATCGTGGAAAATCGCCGTCTGCGCCGCTTCGTCGAGGGTGCTCGCGGCGATCAGGAAGGAATCGACCAGCGGGCCGTAATCGGTCCAGATTTTCTCGATGGGGAAATTCGAACCGAACAGGCAACGATCCGGGCCGAAAATCGCCAGCGCCTCGTGCAGGATGCGGCTGATGTGGCCGGTCTCGTTGCGATGGATGAAGGTGCCGAAGGCCGAAAGTTTCGTCACCACGTTCGGTTGTTCTGCGAGATGCCGCAATTCCTGGCGCCAGTAATCGTAACCCGCGGGCGAAAGGTCCTCCGGCATACCGGCGTGCTGCAGGATAAAGGTTACGTTCGGGCAGGCCGCTGCCAGGTCGGCCGCACCACGCATCTGCGAGGCGAAGACCTGCAGGTCAAAACTCCAGCCGTAATCGACCAAGGCCGCAACATTGCGAACGACGTTTGCGTTACGCGCCAGGTTGGGATCGGCGGCAAAACGGTAGAGCGGGTTTTCATGCCAGTGGAACTGCTGGCGAATGCCGCGCATCAGCGGATACTTTTTCAACCGGTCGAGCACCGGCCGGGCGTCATCGACGGTCATGTCGCAATAACCGACGATGCCATGCGGCCAGCCGCTGCGGTCGGCCTCGCCCTGCACCCAGGCGACCTCGTCCTCGAAACGGTCCTTTGCCCAGTTTGCCTGCACATAGACGGATTTGACGATGTTGCGACCGGAGATATCCTCCAGATATTCCTCGATCGGATAATCCCGGCGGATCGATTCATAAGGCCCGAAGATGCGCGGCTGCATGGCACCCATCAGCCAGGGCAGATCCTTGCGGCTCCAGATGTGATGATGGGCGTCGACGATCCTGATCATGCTGCAGACCTTGCGATGTCGATCAGCTCGCTGCAGAGCCGCTCCGTCGAAGCGCCGTTGCCGAGCCGGTCGATATGGGGAAGGATGGATGAAAGCGCCTGCGTCTGCGGCACGTAGTCCGCATCGCCTGCGAGCGGGGTGAGCCAGACGATCCGCCAGGCCCGGCGCGACAGCCGTTCGACAGCCTCGGTCATCGCCGTATGGTCGCCGCGCTCCAGCCCGTCGGAGAGAACGACGGTGAGCGCGCCGCGGGCAAAGCCGGCAAAACGCGGCACGGAGAGAAAGGCAGCAAGCGCATCGCCGAGCCTGGTGCCGCCGTCCCAGTCTGCCACCAGCGTTGCGGCGATGGCCAACGCCTGGTCGCGGTTGCGCAGTTTCAAGGCCCGCGTCACCCGCGTCAGCCGCGTACCGAGGGTAAAAACCTCGAAATGATCGGAGACGGCCGCCAGTGTGTGGGCGAAACGCATGTAGGTGTCGGTGTGCTGCTTCATCGAGCCGGAGACATCAACCAGGAGCAGGATGCGTCGCTGGCGCGTCTTGCGCGCCATTTTCGGCAGCCGCATCACCTCGCCGTCGCGCTTGACGGCGTCGCGCAGCAGCTTGCGCATGTTCCAACGATCACCCGCCTTGGCGGCGGTGCGACGATAGGTCTGGCGGCGTGGCAGGCGCGACGGCGCCTGCCGACGGAACCGGCGCAGGATTTCGCTTTCGTCGAGCTCGACGAATTGCCTGAGGGATAAGGTTTCGGCGCCGGTCGCCTCGTCGCCGGATTCGTTGATCTCGTCGGCCTCGGGCGGATCCATCTCCCCGTCGCGCTCGTCATAGGCGCGCAGTTCCTCCTCCTCGTTGTCGGAAATGCCGGCGGCAATCGACTGGCCGAGGAACAGCAGGCGGAACAGTGCGTCGAACTCTTCGCGGCGCTCCGGCGGCGGTGCGAGCGTCGCCAGTCCCGCCTTGTGGATGTCGCCGACCGTCTTCGGCCCGAGCAGGCCGACGGCCTGGATGAATGTCTGCGTCTGTTCCGGCGAGACGAAAAAGCCATTGGCGCGCAAGAGCGTCGAAAACTCGACGAAAGGCCAGGCGGCGCGCGGCAGGTCCTCGACATCGGTCATGCCGCCGCTCCCGAGATCAGCGCGTCGATGCGTGGTGCGACAAACTCCAGGTCGTCCTGATCCTTCAGCGCCACACCGATGGCGCGTTTGAAGGCTGTCGGCCAGGGCGAGCCCTGCGAATGCAAGAGCGTCGCCGCTTCCGCCCACTCCACGGTTTCGGCCACGCCCGGCGGCTTTGCCAATGGCTCCTGCCTCAGGCGACCGACGGCGGCGACCACGGCATCCGCCGTCTCTCGCGCCACCGTGCTTGCCCGCATCATGACGATCTGCGCTTCGCGCATGGCATCCGGATAGCCGATCCAATGGTAGACGCAGCGGCGACGAAGCGCTTCGTGCAGTTCGCGGGTGCGGTTGGAGGTGAGGATGACGACCGGCGCCTCCTCCGCACGAACCGTGCCGCGCTCGGGAATGGAGATCTGGAAGTCCGACAGAAATTCGAGCAGGAACGCTTCGAACTCATGGTCCGAGCGGTCGATTTCGTCGATCAGCAGCACCGAATCCTTCGGGTTACGCAGGGCGTCCAGCATCGGCCGGGCGATGAGGAAATCGTCGCCATAGATATTGAGATAGGTGTCGCCGGCCTGCCGGATCGCCAGCATCTGGCGCGGATAGTTCCATTCGTAGAGTGCGGCCGCGGCATCGATGCCTTCATAGCATTGCAGGCGAATGAGATTGCGGCCGAGCACCGAGGCAATCGCCTTGGCTGCTTCCGTCTTGCCGACACCGGGCGCGCCCTCGAGCAGTAGTGGCTTGCCCAGCGCCAGCGCCAGATATCCCGCCGTCGAAAGCCCGTCATCGGCAAGGTATTGCGCCGCATCGAGTGCGGTGGCGAGCCGGGCGGGGCTGTCGATGCCGACGATGGAGCGACGGACTGGCATTCAGCGGGCCTCCACGCAGCAGGATTGTGTGAGGAGAACGGTGCGACAATTCTCCTTCTCCCCAACGGGGAGAAGGCCCCGGCAGGGGGATGAGGGGGTGCCACAAGGGAAAGTCCTGCCGTATATCGTCCCCTCATCCGACCCTTCGGGCCACCTTCTCCCCGAGGGGAGAAGGTGATGCGGCAACGTTCTCCACCCAATCGTCCGGTTTCCCAGCCTCATCTCATGTCACCACTTCGGCTGCGGCTGCGCACCGCCGATAGCGGCCAGCCCGCGTAGGATCTTTTCCGGGGTGATCGGCAGCTCGTCGATACGCACGCCGACGGCATTGAACACGGCGTTTGCGACTGCCGGCAACACCGGATTGGCGCACATCTCCCCCGGACCCTTGCCGCCGAACGGACCATCCGGCGCCGGGCGCTCCAAAACAGAAATGTGGTGCGGTGCGATGTCACCCGGCCCCGGCATCAGGTATTCGTTGAAATCCACCGGACCGTGGATGCGGTCGGGATAGTAGGGCTCCGTCGTCTCCCACAAGGCGTGGCTCATGCCCATCCAGGCGCCGCCGATCAGCTGCTGTTCGACAAGGCGTGGATTGAGCGCGCGACCGACCTCATAGGCGCTGTTCATCTCGACGACGGTCACCTCGCCGGTTTCGTCATCGACGTCGATATCGACGACCATCGCCGCATGGGCAAAGCAGGTGACGGGCGTCATCTCGCCAGTATCGGGATCGACGTCGGAGAGCGGTACGAGGAAGATGCCGCGACCGGAAACCGTACGCCCTTGCTTGAACTGTGCGGCGCCGCAGGCTGCCGCCGTGGTGATCGATTTCGACGGCGCGCCCTTGACGTGGATGTTGCCCTTGCCGTCCGTCACCAGATCGTCCGGATTGACTTCCAGCTCCTGTGCGGCCGCTTCCATCATCACCGAACGTGCCTCCTTGGCGGCAGCGATGACGGCGTTGCCGACGCGGTGCGTGCCGCGCGAGGCGAACGAGCCCATGCAGTGCGGGCCAGTGTCGGAATCGGCGGTATCGACATAGACGTCCTCAACCGGAATGCCGAGTGTTTCCGCCGCGATCTGCCGTGTCACAGACTTCATGCCCTGGCCGAGATCGATGGAGGACAAGGCCACCATGAACTTGCCGTCCGGATTGGAATGGACCAATGCCTGGCTCGGGTCACCGCCGAGATTCATGCCGATCGGATAATTGATGGAGGCGAAGCCGCGTCCGCGGTGAAGGCTCATGTCAGCGTCTCCTGAGGCCTGAGATCGACGAGAAGCGGTTGACGGCCGGCCGCTGTTCAGCGGGCGCAGCCGGCTGCGGCGCTGCCGGCGGATGACCGGGAACCGGTTCAGATGTACCGGAGGCCGGTCGCCGCTCTGCTGCTGCCGGCGTATAGCTTGGTGCCGGGGTATAGGCGGGCACGCTGGGGAAAGCCGGCGTCGAGAGGAACGTCGGCGTCGAGGGCGTGTAGGGCTGCGGTTGATAGGCGAAACCGGACGAGCCGTTTCCGCCGCGCGCCAGCCCCTTCTGGTCAATCACCGTATGGGCCGGGATCAATGCCCGCTCGCCGCCGCCGCCCTTCAGCGACGACATTGCTTTGTATTCGTTGCCGATCTTCCACTTGGCCTTTTCGGCGACCACCTGGCAGCATTCGATCAGCGCCGTGTTCTTTGCCAGCCGTCGATGCGCCTTCATGTCGCCGTCGCGGTAGGAGTTGAGGATGCGCAACTCGATCGGGTTCATGCCGACCTTCGAGGCCACCTTGTCCATATGCGCCTCAATGGAAAAATCGACGCCGGTGATGCCAAAGCCACGCATGGCGGTTGCCGGCGTGCGGTTGGTGAAGACGCAATAGACGTCGGAAGAGACGTTCGGGATCGTGTAAGGCCCCGGCAGGTGACCGGTGCCCTTGATGATGGCGTAGCTCGACAACCGTGTATAGGCGCCGGAATCGAAGTAGCCGGTGAATTTTCGGGCGATGATGCGGCCGTCGTTCATCACGCCGTCGGTGATGTACCAGCGCTCGGCGCCGCGTGGCGCACCGACCTGCATCTCCTCCTCGCGGTCCCAGGCGTAGCGCACCGGCTTGCCCGTCAGCATGCAGCCGAGGATCGCCATCGGCTCGTGGATCGAATCCACCTTGCCGCCGAAACCGCCGCCCACGGTGCCGCCGATGAAATGCAGGCGGTTCGAGGAGACTTTCAACATCTTCGCGGCAGTGCCGAGCGAGAAGAACAGCGCCTGCGTCGAGGTGTAGACGACAAAGCGGTTGTTGGTCTCCGGCGCGGCGATGGCGCCGCAAGTTTCCGTTGGCGCCTGCTCGATCGGCGACATCTGGTAGCGGCCCTCGACGATGTGATCGGCCTGGCGCAGCGCTGCCTCGACATCGCCGAAGCGCAGCTTCTGATGGTCGTATTTCTCGTGGTAGAGGAAGGTGTTGGCGGGATAGGTGGGGTTGACCGAGGGCGCGCCGGGCTTGATCGCCTCCTCGACATCGAGCACATGCGGTAGCACTTCGTAATCGACGCGGATCTTGGCAATCGCATCGAAGCAGGCGCGCTCGGTTTCCGCCACGACGGCGACCACCGGCTCACCGACATAACAGACCTTCTTGTCGGCCAGCATCGGCTCGTCGTCGAGGCCGAAATCCATCAGGCTCAGGAGCGTGTTGAGATTGAGCGGCACGTCGCGGGCGCGGATCACCTTCTTAACCCCCGGCATGCGCTCGGCTTCCGACGTATCGACCGAGCGGATGCGGGCGTGGTGGTGCGGCGAGCGCAGGCACTTGAGGTGCAGCAGGCCATCGAACAGGTGGTCGTCGAAATAGGGCGAACGGCCGGTGACGTGGCCGAGCATATCCTGCCGCTGTGTCGGCTTGCCGATCTCGTTGAGATTGTCGTCGCGTTCGTCGGCGAAATATTCCTTGCGAAATTCGATCATGGCAGGCCTCACCCGTATCTGCGGCCACCGCTCTGGGCGGCAGCGAGCACGGCATTGATGATGGGTTCGTAACCGGTGCAGCGGCAGATATTGCCGGAGATCGCCTCAACCACCTCCTCGCGCGACGGCGACGGGTTGCGGTCGAGCAGCGCCTTGGCGGCCATCAGCATGCCCGGTGTGCAATAGCCGCACTGGGCGGCGAAATTGTCCATGAAGGCGTGCTGCAGGGCGTGCAACTGTGGACCGTGCGCCAGGCCGGCGGTTGTTTCGACCGACTGGCCCTCGATGGTTTCCGCAAGCGTGAGACAGGAAAGCCGCGGCTCACCGTTGACCAGCACCGTACAGGTGCCGCAGGTGCCCTGCCCGCAACCGTATTTCGGCGAGAGATCGCCGACGCCGCGGCGCAGCACGTCGAGCAGGTTGGCACCCTCTTCCGCGAAGATCGCCTGGCCACTGCCGTTCAGTTGGAATTGGATGGGTTTCTTGGCCATGGGCTGCTACCTCCTCTGCCCGAGCAGAAGGCGTTTGAGATGAACGGGGGCGATCTGGCGGCGATACCAGTCGGATGCGATCGGATCGCTCGGCGGATCGATGCCGTCGGTGGCGGCGGCAAGTGCCTGGGCGATGCCGGCTTCATCGAGGCTGCGTCCTTCCAGCGCCCGCTCGACGGCAAGCGCCCTGAGCGGCCGCGGCCCCATGGCGCCGTAGGCGATGCGGGCATGGGATATGCGCCCCGCCTGCATCGGCAGCACGGCGGCAATCGACATCACGGCGATGCCCTTCGGCTTGACGCGGCTGACCTTGACGTAGCGGAATGCATTGCTGTCGCGCAGCCGCGGGATCTGCACCGAGACGATGACCAAGCCGGCATTGCGCTCGCGGGCATTCAGGAAGTCGTCCAGCGCGACCGGCTGGCCGCCGGCCGGCACGACGCGGGCATCGAGCGCCAAGAGCGCTGCGGTGAAATCGCCGTAGGGCGAGGCGGCGAAAAGATTGCCGCCGACGGTGGCCATGTTGCGGATCGCCGGCCCGCCGACCGTGCGCGCCACCGGCGCCAGGAACGCCGTTTCGCGGTTGGCGATGATTTCCGACATGGTGATGCCGGCGCCGATCACCAGCAGGTCCCCTTGCTGGGCGATCTGTTTCAGCCGCGGATCGGTGGTGCGGATGATGGTATCGAACGACTGGTCGCCGTAATTCACCGCCCGCATGATCAGCGTGCCGCCACCGAGATAACGGGCGCTGCGGCTTGCCGCCAGCGCCCTTGCCGCCTCGTCGACCTGCGCGAAAGTCTTCACGCTCATTGGCATATGCTGTTCCCTCTCCTTAAGCCGTCGCAGCTGGCGTGAGCCCCATATGGGCACGCACCGCCTCGAAACCCGCCTGGTAGATCTGCTCCGACACCATGTCCTTAAGTCGCTGTTCTTCGCCCGCCGGCGTGTCGAAGCGCGATTCCCATTCCCAGAAAGTCAGGTCGCCATCCGTCACCGGCGTCAGGCGCACATGCGCCACGTAGTTCAGAAGCGGCACCGGCGTATCGAGCAGGCAGTAGGTGAAGGCCATATCGACATCCGACAGCGTCAAGAGCTGCTCGCGCAGCTCCGAGCCGTCGACCAGATGGAAGCGCCGCACGCAGCCGACCTTGTCGGAGCTGTGGCCGCGCTCGATATGGCTGTCGGCCACCGCCGGATGCCAGCGGTCGTGGCCGTTGAAGTCACGCAGGACTTCCCAGACCGCTTCGACCGGCGCTTCCATGATGGTGCTCTTGACGATCTTGACCATGAGGTCCCTCACCGTCCGCCGAAATGTCGTTTCAGCGCGTCGAACCCGCCCTGAAAGACGTTGGTGCCGATACCGTTGACAAGATCGGTCTCGACTTCCACGGCACAATCGAATTCCGCCGTCCATTCGATGAACGTCCGGTCACCGTCCGAGACCGGCGTCAGCCGCAGCGTCGCGATGTAGTTGGTCAGCGGCATCGGCCCTTCGAGGATGGTATAGGTGCAGAACATGTCGTAGTCCGAGAGGCCGAGCAGCTTCTCCCGCAGCCTGTCGCCGTTCTGCAGGTGGAAGTCGCGCACGCAGCCGATCTTGTCGGAAGGTTCGCCGTTCTCGATGCGGCTGTCGCGGATGCGCGGGTGCCAGCGCGGCAGGGCGTTGAAGTCGCGGACGCGCTCCCAGACCTTGGCCGCCGGTGCGTCGATGACGCTGGATACGAAGACACGGGCCACGGTTCACCTCACTTCTTGTCGTCGGATTTCGGGGCACCCTTCGGCGCGGCATCCTTGGCGACACGCTGCAGGTCGCTTGCCTCGCGGATGAGGCCGCCCATCTTGGTCAGGCTGCCGCCCTCGATGCCGATATCGTGGAGCAGGTTGTCGATCAGCGGTGCCTGCACGCGGTAGCGCAGCGCCGATTCAATCACCTCGTCGGTCGGATTGCGCGGCGCGCCCTCGCCGCTGCCGATCCCGGCACCGCCGAGCTGCATGATGCGGATATCGTTGATCTTCTCCATCGGCTTGACCGAGGCCGCGACGATGCCTTCGATGTGATCGAGCAGCTTGCGGCGGAAGAGCGAGTAGCGGGCTTCGTCGGTGAGCACGTTCTCGGCCTCGTTGAGCAGCTTCTGCGCCTCGGCCTCGACGGCACGACGGACCTTCTCTGCAGACGCAGCAATGGTCTTTTCCTGCGCCGCCTTCTCGGCCATGACGATATCGACGTTACGACGGCGCTTGGCTTCTTCGGTCTCGCGGGTGGTCTTCACCTGCTCCTCGGCTTCCGCCGCGCGGGCGCGGGCAAGGTCGGCTTCGGCGCGTGCGGCGGATTCCTCCAGCGACTTCTTGTAGAGAATGATTGCCTTCTCCATCAACGCGTTCTCGATTTCGCGCTCGCGATCCACCTCCAGCTTGCGGCGGTCGCGTTCCTGGGTGATGCGGGCTTCGTCGATGCCGCGTTCCGAGGCGATACGGGCGCGTTCCACCTCCTCGCGGGAAGCAATCTCGGCTTCGCGCAGCACCTGCGAGCGCGCGATTTCCAGCTGCTCGATAGCCCGCTTGCGTTCGACCCGGGCGGCTTCGAGAACACGGTCGCGCTCCACCTCCTTGGTTTCGACGTCGCGCTGCGCGGCAATCTCGGCCTGGCGGACCTTGGCATCGGCCTCGGCACGTTCCGCCTTCTTGGCGGCAAGCTCGATGACCCGGGCCTCATCGGCTTCCTCGATGACACGCTTGCGTTCGATGTCGCGGACTTCCCGTTCCTTGGAGGAGGCAATGCGCTCCTTCTCGACCGCGAGGTCGGCGGCAATGCGCTCGCGCTCCACCGTGTCGCGGCGCTTGATATCGGCCGTCTCGATGGTGATGTCGCGCTCGATCTGCAGACTGCGCGTGTCCTTTTCGGCAGCGATCCGGTCGGCATCGATATGCGCCTGCTGAGCGATGCGCTCTTTCTCGATGGCGAGGTCAGTGGCGATGCGTTCGCGCTCCACCGCGTCGCGGCGCTTGATGTCGGCCGTCTCGACCGCTTCGTCGCGCTCGATCTGCAGGTTCTTGGTTTCCTTCTCGGCGGCGATGCGCTCGGCGTCGATCTTGAGCTGCTGCTCGATCCGCTCCTTCTCGATGGCAAGGTCCGTGGCAATGCGCTCGCGCTCGACGGCGTCACGGCGCTTGATGTCGGCGGTTTCCACGGCTTCGTCGCGGGCGATCTGCAGGTTCTTGGTGGTCTTCTCGGCGGTGATACGCTCGGCATCGATACGCGCCTGCTGCTCGATGCGTGCCTTTTCGACCTCCTCGTTGGCGAGGATCTCGGCGCTGCTCAGCGCCTTGGTGCGGGCGATCTCGCGTTCGCGGACGTCCTGTTCGTAGGCGATGCGATCGCCGGCGATCTTGCGCTCCTGGGCGATGCGGGCACCCTCCGTCGCTTCCCGGGCGGCGATCTCGGCTTCGTCGACCAGCCGCTGGCGCTGGATCTCGCGCGATTGCGTCTCGCGATCCCTGTCGATACGCGCTTCGGTGACCTTGCGTTCCTGCTCGATGCGCGCGCGCTCGACATTTTCGCGGGCGGAAATCTCGGCCTGCTGGATCATGCTCTGGCGTTCGATCTCGCGGGCCTGGGTTTCGCGCTCGTTGGCGATGCGGGCTTCGGCAACGGCGCGTTCCTGCAGGATGCGGGCCTTTTCGATCTCCTCGCGGGTCTCGATCTCGGCCGTCTCGATGGTCCGCTGCCGCTCCAGCTCGCGCTGCCGGATCTGCCGTTCTGCGGAAATGCGGGCCTCGGCGATGGCATGCTCGTTGGCGATGCGGTTCTTCTCGATCGCCTCGCGGGCGAGGATCATGGCGCTTTCGGCTTCGGTGTCGCGCTCGGCGCGTTCGCGGGCCAGCTGGGCGCGCTGCTGGGCACGGCGGAACTCGACGTCGCGTTCCTGCTCCAGCCGGGCCTCTTCGCTGGCGCGCTCGATTTCCAACGCCTGCTTTTCGGCTTCGAGGTTCCGGGTGCGGATCTTGATGATCGAATCCTGCTCGATATCGTTGCGCAGCTTGCGGCGGCTTTCGATATCCTGGATGAGCAGCGTCAGACCTTCGGCGTCGAAGCGGTTCGAAGGGTTGAAATATTGCAGCTCGGTCTGGTCGATGTCCTTGATCGCCACCGATTCCAGCTCGAGGCCGTTCTTCGACAGTCCCTCCTGGGCGAGGTCGCGGACGCGGTTGACGTATTCGGCGCGCTGCTCGTGCATTTCCTCCATGCTCATCTCGGCCGAGATGGCACGGAGCGCGGATTCGAACTTGCCGGACAGCAGGGCATGAAGGTTCTGTGCTTCCAGCGTCCGCCGGCCGAGGGTGGAGGCGGCAATCGACACCGCCTCGCGGGTCGGCCGGACGCGGACGTAGAATTCCGCCTCGACATCGACGCGCATGCGGTCCTTGCTGATCAGCGCCGTCTCACGGTTGCGGACGATCTCCAGCGGCAGGGTGTTCATGTTGACCGGCGTGATGTCGTGGATGATCGGCCAGACGAAGGCGCCGCCATCGATCACCACCTTTTCGCCGAGGAAACCGGTGCGGACGAAGGCGATTTCCTTGGTCGAGCGCCGGTAGAGCCAGTTCATCACCCAATAGATGATAGCGATGACGATGACCGCCAGAATAAGCCAAAGAATGAGCTGGCCGATCAGCTGTCCAGTCATGGTTTCTCTCCCCTTATGCGCGTCGTGACGGTTTTGGCGATCATGGCGCTCACCGTCCCTTGATCTGTTTGAACCGGGCGGTCTGCTCGGTCAGCGCGGTCTCGGCCGGCAGCCGCTCCATCGAGGAGGCGCCGTAAAAGCCGTGGCAATTTTTCGTGTTCTTCAGGATGAACTCGGCATCGTCAGGCATGGCGACCGGGCCGCCATGGGCGAGGATGATCACATCCTTGTTGACCTTCAGCGCCGCTTCAGACCACTCGTCGACCAGTGCCGGGCAATCCTCGAGTTTCAAGGCCGTCTCCGCACCGATCGAACCGCCGGTCGTCAGCCCGAAATGACAGACGATGATATCGGCGCCGGCCTTCGCCATCGCTTCCGCCTCGCCGGCATTGAAGACGTAGGGCGTGGTCAGCAGGTCGCGGTCATGCGCCTTGGCGATCATGTCCACTTCCAGCCCGTAGGACATGCCGGTCTCTTCCAGATTGGCGCGGAAGGTGCCGTCGATCAGGCCAACGGTTGGAAAGTTCTGCACGCCGGAAAAGCCGATACGCTTCAACTCGTCGAGGAACACATCCATCTGCCGGAACGGATCGGTGCCGTTGACGCCGGCGAGAACAGGCGTGTGCTTGACCACCGGCAGCACCTCGCGCGCCATGTCGACAACGATCTGGTTGGCGTCGCCGTATGCCAGCAGGCCGGCGAGCGAGCCGCGCCCGGCCATGCGGTACCGCCCGGAATTGTAGATGACGATGAGGTCGATGCCGCCGGCCTCCTCGCATTTCGCCGAAAGCCCGGTGCCGGCGCCGCCGCCGACGATCGGCTGGCCGCGCGCCACCATGCCGCGGAATTTTTCGAGGATCTTCGATCGTTCGATCGCCATGATTTATCTCCTTGCCCGTCCCGGCCGCTGCCGCCCGCCGCCGTGCAGGGCGCGGAAGGTGCGGACGATTTCGTCCGAAAAAGCCGGGTCGTTGATGTGATGCGGTACGCGGATGAGTTGCCGGTTGGATGTCGTTCGCACCGTCTCTTCCAGTGCACGGAACAGGGCACGATCAGCTTCCGGATCGTGGAATGGCTGACCGGGGCGGTCGAGCGCCGAGACGCCGCCCTCGGGCAGAAAGAAGCGCACCGGCCCCTCCATCTCGTTCAGCCGACCGCCGATCCAGCGGCCCATCTCGGTGTTTTCCGCCCGCGTCGTGCGCATCAGCGTCACCTGCGGATTGTGCTTGTAGAACAGGCGGTTCCTGAATTTTTCCGGCACGGTTTCCGGCGCGCCGAAATTCACCATGTCGAGTGCGCCGACCGAGCCGATATAGGGCATCTGCCTGCGGATCACGGCGCCGAAGCGGTCTTCCGTCGCCGGGAAGATGCCGCCGACCAGCATGTCGCAGATCTCGGTGGTGGTGATGTCGATGACTGCGGATATCTGGCCGCCGTCGATCAGCTTTTCCATCGACTGGCCGCCGATGCCGGTAGCGTGGAAGACGAGGCATTCGTAATCCTCGCCGAGCGCGGCGGTGATCTGCTGGACGCAGGGCGTGGTGACGCCGAACATGGTGAGGCCGACCGTGCGCGGTGCTTCGGCAGCAGTGGTCCGGCGGGTCTCCGTCCGGCTTGCCTGCTGCGCCTTGACGATGCCGACCAGCGCGTTGGCGCCGTTCGCCAGGATGTCGCGGGTGATTGAGTTCAGCCCCTGCACGTCGGCGACCGAATGCAGCATGAAGATATCCGAGGCGCCGACATATTTGCGCACGTCGCCGGAAGCGACCGTGGAGATCATCACCTTTGGAATGCCGACCTTCAGCGCCCGCATCGCCGGCGCAACGATGGCCGTACCGCCCGAACCGGCGGCGCTGATGATGCCGAGCACGGCGCCGCGCCGCTGCATCCAGCGCTCGAAGGCAAGCGTCATGCCGGCGACCGAGGTGCCGCGATCCGACGTGAAAACGCCGCTGGCTCCGCGCGGATGGAAGGCGGCGATCTGGTGGGCCGGGATATCGGCGCCGGAATGTTTGCCCGAGGTCGAGAGGTCGACCAGGCGCACCGGCAGGCCGGCAGCCTTGATGATGTCCCTGATGTAACGCAGTTCCTCGCCCTTGGTGTCGAGCGTGCCGGCCACCAGCACGGCCATATCGCCGCCGGCGTTGAGCTGGCGCAGCTCCGCCGAACCGATGTCCGTCGAGCCGGAGCCGACCTGCGTCATCGGCCGGGCCGACTGTTCCAGCACACGCACCGGAACCGGCTGCGACCATCGGGTCGGCTGCTTCGGGTTCGAGACGTAGATCTTGGTGACGGTCGATGCGGCACGCGGTTCGGCGGCGCCCCGGTCCGTGCCTTCGGCCGGTGCCGTTTCCGGCTCGTGCGCCTCCTCGCCATGGCGGCCGACGCCGAGCAGGCGCTGCTGCAATTCGCGGTCGCCCGCCAGTTGGACGGCATCGGTGACGCGGTTGATGCGGCCGTTGACCATGATCGCGACCTTGTCCGCGACTGTGGTGGCGACGCCGATGTTCTGCTCGATGACGAGGACGTCGATATCGCCCTCCTCGCCGAGCCGCACCAGCATCTCGGCGACCTGGTTGACGATGACCGGCGCAAGGCCCTCGGTCGGCTCGTCCATCACAAGCAGTTTCGGGTTGAGCAGCAGGGCACGGGAAATCGCCAGCATCTGCTGCTCGCCGCCGGAAAGCTGGCCGCCGCCGTTTTGCTTGCGCTCGGCAAGCCGCGGGAAGGTGGCGTAGATGCGGTCCACCGACCAGGCGCCCTTGTTGGCGCCGGCCACCAGCCGCAGGTGTTCGTCCACCGTCAGCGACCGCCAAAGCCGACGGCCCTGCGGCACGTAGCCGATGCCGAGGCGGGCGATATCGGCCGGCGCCTTGCCGCGCAGCTCCTGCCCGGCGAAGCGGATCGAGCCGCTGGAGGACGGCACGAGGCCCATGATCGCCTTGCAGAGCGTCGTCTTGCCCATGCCGTTGCGGCCGACGACAGAGAGCACGCCGCCTTGCAGCGTCAGGTCGACGCCCTGCAGCGCGTGCGAGGAGCCGTAATAGACGTTCAGTCCGCGGACTTCGAGGATGGGGGCAGACGATCTCGGGCGCTCAGCCATGGCCGCCTCCGAGATAAAGTTCCTGCACCTCAGGATCGCTTTCGATCTCGCTCGGCCGGCCTTCCTTGAAGATACGGCCGTTGTGCATCATCGTCACGCTTTCCGAGACGCGCAACGCCACGTCCATGTCGTGCTCGATGATGATGTAGCCGATATGCGCCGGCAGGTTGGTCAGGATTTCGATCAGTTCGCGCCGCTCGGTCGGCGAGAGGCCGGCGGCCGGCTCGTCGAAGAGGATAAAGCGCGGGGCGCCGGCGAGCGCCAGGGCGATTTCCAGCTGGCGCTGCTGGCCGTAGGACAGTTCGGCAACCTTGGTGTCGCGCACGTCGATCAGGTGCACGGCGGTGGCAAGCTGTTCGGCGGAGTGCATCAGCGCTTCGTTGCGCCGCGGCCGGATCAGCGAGAAGCGGCCGCGCGACACGCCGCGACAGGCGAGGTAGATGTTGTCGAGGACGCTCAGGCCGGTGAACAAGAGCGAGATCTGGTAGGTGCGGCGCAGGCCGCGGCGGATACGCTCATAGGCCGGGAATTCGGTGACATCCTCGCCGAACAGGCGGATGGTGCCGGAGGTCGGCAGGAAATCGCCGGTGATGCAGTTGAACAGCGTCGTCTTGCCGGCGCCGTTGGAGCCGAGCACGGCGCGGCGTTCGCCGGGGCGCACGGTCAGCGATACGTCGGTCAGGGCGGCCAGCGCCCCGAACATGCGGGTGACGCCGCGCAGTTCGAGCGCATTGGCTGTGCCGGCGGCAGACAGTCTTTGTGCAACGCTGACGGCCATCAGAGCCTCCTGTCCCGCTCTGACGTCAACGACGAAGCCGCGCGCATGCGGTCGCGGAAGCGTGGCCACAGCCCCAGGATGCCGTCCGGCGACCAGAAGACGATGGCAAGGAAGGCAAGGCCGACGAGCAGCTGGAACCGCTCGCCCGGAATACCGACCAGCACGAGGATATCGAGTGCGAAGGTGCGAAGCACGACGAAGATCAGTGCGCCGATGAACGGCCCGATCGGGTGGCGCATGCCGCCGATGACGGCGATGACCAGGATATCGATGGCCGGGCCGACGGCCACCGTGCCGGGTGAGATCTGGGCGTTGAGCCACACCAGCAGCACGCCGGCGACAGCGGCGATGAAGCTGGCGAAAGCATAAGCCGCGATGCGGTGCGCCGTGACGTTGAAGCCGAGGGCGGCCATGCGGCGCGGATTGTCGCGCACGCCCTGGAGCGCCAGGCCGAACGGCGAGCGGGCGACGTAGATCACCACGAAATAGGCAAGCGTCGCGAAAAACAGCGTCAGGTAATAGATCGGCACCGGCTGTCGCCAGTCGACGCCGAAGAGCTGCGGCGGCAGCACCTGGTTAAAACCGTTGAAGCCGTTGAAAACGCCGTAGTTCTGGCGAACGAAATAGAAGAAGGCGGTGGCAATCGCCAGCGTTATCATGATCGTGTAGATGCCGGCCGTCCGCACCGCCAGCGCCCCGGTGATCGTGCCGAACAGCGTGGCGATGGCGAGCGCCATGGGCACGGAAAGCCACCAGGGCCAGCCGAGGCTGATCTGCACCACGCCGCTATGGCCGAAGACCGCGACCATGTAGGCCGCAAGGCCGGCGACTGACATCTGCACCAGGCTGACCATGCCGCCGTAACCGCCCAGAAACATAAGGCTCAGCGCCACCATGCCGAGGATGAAAGCCCATCCAAAAATCTGGAACAGCACGAAATTGCTGGCGACGACAGGCATCAGTAACAGGATGAAACCGAGAACCCAATAGACCCAGGGAATGTTTGCCGGCCCAAGCAGTTCGGTACGCTTGTGTGGCTTGCCGGCGGGGTCGACGCGACTGGTGAACTGGTCCGTGGTGGCCATCAGCGGGTCCTCCCGAACAGGCCCTGCGGCCGGAAGGCGAGCACGACCACCATGATCAGGAAGGTCAGCACCACGGCATAGGTGGGGAAATAGACGGAGCCGAATTGCTCGGCGAGGCCGATGATCAGCGCGCCGACCGCCGCGCCCGGAATGGACCCCATGCCGCCGACGATGACCACCACCAGCGACGCCAGCAGGAAACGCGTATCCTCGCCCGGTGCCATCGACTGGAACGTGCCGCCGACCACGCCGGCGATACCCGCAAGCCCTGCGCCGAAGGCAAAGACCAGCACGAAGACGCGCTGGATGCGCACACCCGTCGCCGACAGCATGTCGCGGTCGTCAACGCCGGCGCGGATCAGCATGCCGACACGCGTCCGGTTCAGCGCCAGCCACATCAGTACACCGACGACGACAGCGCCGAGGAAAATAACCAGCCGAACGATGGGATAGGTAAGGTAGACGGCTTCGCCGTTGCTTTTCAGCGCGGTGACAAGCGGCAATTTTACCGGGCCGGAGAGCCATTCGGGCGCCAGGATCTGGTAGAAATTGCCGCCCCAGATCCACAGCATGAGGTCTGCGAGCACAATGGAAATGCCGATCGTCACCAGCGTCTGGCGCAGGTCCTCGCCTTCCATGCGGCGGAAGACCACCAGCTGCAGCACAATGCCGAACAGGCCGACGACGATGAAGGCGACGACGAAGCTGAGCAGCCACCAGCCGGTGGTCACCGCCACGCCGTAGCCGATGTAACCGCCGAGCATGTAGAGGGAGCCGTGGGCCAGATTGACGTTCTTCATCAGGCCGAAGATCAGCGTGAAGCCAGATGCCACGAGAAAATAGAGCGCACCCAGCGTGATGCCGTTGAAGAAGGCGTTGAGGAACACCTTCTTCTTGCCGAAGACATCCTCGAAACCCGGCGGCCAGGCGGCAAAGATCGCCCAGACAAAAAATGCCAGCACGATGAAGATGATCAGCGACCAGATTGGCTGCCGGTTGATGAACGACCTCATGGCGCGATCCCCGGCCTTCCGGCCGACAAAGGGGCGCAGACGGATGCGCGCAGTTGGCCCATCGCAAAGGTCAAGTTGCATCCTCCCAGTGCAGGTCGACTTTGTTGTTAACCGGGAGATTAAGACTGTGGCCGGAAAATACCGTACCTTTCAGTCTCATCCTTTCCCATCCAATCGGCAAAAGCGCAGCGGATGTTTTCTGCAAGGCCAAGTGTCTGCAAACGCACATCTTCTCGGCCTGAACCGACAAGATTTCGTTCCATGGCGCAGGCGGGCGCGTCCAGCGTCAGCCGACGTAGGCGACGCGTCGATAGTCCGTCGGAGGAATGCCGACATTGGCCGTGAAGAAACGGGTAAAGCTGGCCTGCGATGCGAAGCCGAGATCGAGGCCGATGGTGGTGATCGGCGTCTTCGTGCGCGTCAGCTTGTCGATGGCGTTTTCCATGCGCAGCGTGTTCAGGTAGACATTCGGCGTCAGCCCGGCATGTTCACGGAAAAGCTTGTAGAAATGCGGCCGCGACAGGCCGGAATCGCGGGCGATCGTATCCAGCGCCAGTTCGTCGCCGATGCGCTCGTTCATCAGCCGGATCGAGTTGCGCACGCGGTAGTCGCGCACGCCGCTCCATTGTTGATTGAAAGGCGTGCTTTCGTCACCGAATGGCGAGGCATCCGGCGACCATTGCCATGTCTGGTCGTAACATTCGCGCGTCAACTCGTAGAGATAGCCGTCGAAAAGGTTGGACTGCTCGTCCTCCAGCAACAGCGTCGATACCAGTTGTACGAGGCGGTGGATCTGCGGCGTGACGATGATCCTGTCGCGGCCGAAGCGAAGCGCGCTCTGGGCGCTGCGGCCAACCTCCAGGAACCAGATCGGCTTAATGTAGAGGACGAGAAAGAGCGTGCCGATTTCCATATCGCCCGGCGTGAAACTGTGCGCCTGCCACGGGTTCACGGCGCTGGCCGTGCCCCCGTCGATACGACAGTCCATTCCGGAGGCGGTAATGACGCTGGGCGCGCCCTGAACGAAAAAAGCCAGATGCCCTTCGCGGTGGGCATGGGTCACCATCGGGCGGTTGAGCTTGTAAAGCGTCGCACGCCCGAACAGCCCGTGATATACGGCCAAGGCTGTACTCATTCCTCCCTCCCGCTTTTGCGGTTATTATTGTTTGAATTAAGCATTGAAACAGGTGGCGCCCGCAAGGTGCGGCGTTTCAAAAAAGATACTGAAAGATATGGATCCGGCGGTTTTAAAGCTGCTGCATCGAAAAAAGTAAATGTGAGAAGTATACTCGACTTCGTATTTTCTGCGCTGCACAACAATCTGCAATCTCGCTTTTTGCATTTGCGAACATTTAAAGTGCCGCACTCATAAGCTGCAGATAATCGGTCGCCATGGCCCGGCGTGGATTGGTGCCGTTGGTATGGTCTTTTTCCGCTTGCGGTGCGGCTCTCTCGATGGCTGCGCGATCCACCCCCATGGCGGCGAGGGTTTTGGGCAAGCCGATGCGGCAACTCAGCCGCGACAGCGCCTCCGAGAGATCGTCGCTCCGCGGAAGATCGATGGCGTCCTTGAGTGCCGTGTATCGATGCGAAACGGCGGGCGCATTGAACTCCAGCATGTGCGGCAGCAGAACTGCGTTCAGCGTGCCGTGATGCAGTTGGTAGCCGGCGAGGCCGCCAAGCGCATGGCTCATGGCATGCACGCCGCCAAGTCCCTTCTGGAAGGCAAGAGCACCGTTCATCGCTGCCGCCATCATTTCGCGGCGGGCCTGCAGGTCCGATCCCTTCTGGACAGCGCGTTCAATGTTCGCGGCCGCACGGCGAAGGCCGTCGAGGGCGATGCCGTCTGCGGGCGGATTGTAGGCGGTGGCGATATAGGTTTCGACGCAGTGCGTCAGCGCATCCATGCCGGTGCCGGCGGTCAGGAGCGGCGGCAGGGTCAGGGTCAGGGTCGGATCGCAGATCGCCACCTTGGGAATGAGATAGGGGCTAAGCAGCCCGAGCTTGCGGCCGTCGTCGAGGATGATCAGCGCGCCGCGCCCGACTTCCGAGCCGGTTCCAGCCGTCGTCGGGATGGCGATGATGGGAGGCAGGACGTCGCGGATGCGCGCTGTACCGCCTTCGACCGCCGCATAACTTTGCAGCGCGCCGTCGTGGGTGACGAGAATGCCGACCGCCTTGGCGAGATCGATCGACGAACCGCCACCAAAACCGATCAGGCAATCGCAATCGTTGCCCATGAAAATCTCCGCTGCCTGACGACAGGCCGCTTCCGTCGGGTTCGACGGCGTTTCCGAAAAGACCACCGGTTCGGTGCGGCTGTCGAAGGCATCCAGCAGGCGGTCAAGCAGGCCGGCGCGCAGTACACCGCGATCGGTGACGACGAGTGGCCGGCGGATACCGAGTGCTGCGGTTTCCGCCAGCACCGCTTCTTCCAGCACGTCGTCGGCGAAATGGATCCTGGTGAGATAGTTGATCAGCGACATGGTCCCAACCGTCAGCGAAGGTGCCCGCGCCCGGTCGGTCGCGGCAAGCCACGGCGCCCTCATGGCGTACTGGCTTGCCAGCCGGCAGCCCGACCCGATGCGGGGACAGGCGCTGCCCGTCCCCGCTTGCAGACAAGGCGTCGCGGGGGATGGAAACTGGAGCCGGGGCGAAAGGCCCCGGCCCGGCGCTTCAGGCTGTTACTGATACTTCTTGCAAACAGGCGTATCGCGCGACGGCAGGCCGATCGAAGCGAAAACGTCTGCCGGCAGGCCGAGCGTCTGGTTGACGTTCGGCACGGTCTTGACCAGCTTGTTGATCAGGTTGCCGTCCGGGCCTTCGGCCACTTCGCTGATGAAGTTGGTGCCGATTGCCTGGCGGTTCTGGTCGAGCTTGATGTGGCCGTTCGGCGCATCGAGTTCCATCTTCGCCAGCGCGTCGCGGAAGGCCTTCTGGTCACCGGAAACGTCACCCTTCACCTGCTGCAGCGCCTTCAGCGTCGCCATGGTGGAGTTGTAATAGCCGGTCGCAAACAGCGACGGCGACGGGAAACGCTTGTCGGCCGGGAAGGCATCCTGATAGGCCTTGACGAACTTGGTCCAGGCCGGGTCGTCCGAGGTATCCGCCTGGGGACCGCCCGAAGGCGTGCCGATCAACGCGTTCTTGGCATCGCCCTTGGCGTTGAGAACCGTGCCGTCGACCATGATCGTGCCGCCGATCAGGTGGGCTTCGCCACCGGCCTGCTGGTACTGGTTCAGGAAGTTGACGGCATCGCCACCGCCGAGGCCGACATAGATGGCGTCGACATCATCCGGCAGCGAGGCGATGATCGAGGCGAAGTCCTTGGTGCCGAGCGGCACCCACTGGCGCTCGGTGATCTCGCCACCTGCCTGGCAGAAGCCGAGCGCGAAGCCGAGGAAGTTCGTGTATCCGAAGGAGTAATCCTCGGCGACCGATGCCACCTTCTTCCAGCCCTTGTCGTTGTAGACATATTCGCCAAGGCCGGCACCCCACTGCGCGCCGTCCATGTTGAAGCGAAAGAAGTTGGCGGCCGGATCGACATAGGTCGCTTCCTGGGCGCCAGACAGGCCGTTGATGATGGTGATGTTCGGGTTTTGCTTGGCGAAGTCGCGCAGCGCAATGCCTTCCGAACCGGAGAGCGGGCCGACGATCACCGTGACGCCGTCCTGCTCGACGAGCTTGCGGGCGGCACGCACGGCGCTATCCGGCGTCGTATCGGTCGAGGCGACGATATGCGTGACCTTCTTGCCGTCGATGTCGCCGACTTCCTTCAGCGCCACCTCGACCCCGCGCAGGGAATCCTCGCCGAGTACAGTATAGGTGCCTTCCAGCGTGGCGAGCACGCCGATCTTGATATCCTCGGCAAGCGCCGAGCCAGCCGAAAGCATGGCGGCAGCAGCCACCGTGGTCCACAACCACTTTTTCATTTTCGTTCCTCCCATGGCCCGTTCCTCAACGGGGGTTCTCCACCAACGGGAGGAGAGTATGGGAGAGCCGGCGGAACCCGATTTCCCGAAGTTCCCTCTTATATCTTTAAGTCTGATTTTTCGGCCGAATTTCGGCTGTTTTGCGCTATATCACGCCCCAGGCCTGGAAACGCCGGCGTCCGGTCATCTCGCGCAGGTTGAGGTCGGCGACCAGGTTGAGGGCGCCCTGCTGGGTCACCTTCAGCTCCTGCTCGATCATCGTCGACGACACCATCGGCCGCGACAGGACGAGATCGACAAGCTGCGGCAGCTTGGAATTCGACCGCCGCCCCTTCAGCCGCCGCTCCATCTGCGCCTTTGCCTGCACCAGCCGGTCGTGCTCTTTCAGGCCGAGCGTCGCCGCCTCTTCCATGGCCTGCAGCAGGGCAATCAGCCGGGTCGTGCGGTCCGGCGCGTGGCGCAGCTCGCGCGGCACGGCGCGCAGGCCGCTGTTGAGCGCGGCGAGGTGCGCGGTGACAAGCCCGGCCTGCCGCAGAAGTGCCGCCACCAGCAGGCGCCCGAGCCACGGGACATGCTGCAGCACATCGATCGTGCGCCAGGCGTCGAGCAGCAGCACACCCCGCAGCGCCGGCGGCAGATGCTGGCTGGCCTCGACCAGCCGCTGCCACTCATCCAGCCGGCCATCCTCGTCCCAGTCGAGATCGTAGGCCAGGGGATCGCGCTCACGCGGGGTCGAGTCGGGACCATCGTTGCGCAGCCGTGCCATGGTTTCGCTGGAGCGTTTCAGCACGGCGTCGATTGCGGCCAGCTCTTCGTCCAGACGGTGCTCCTCGCCATCGTCCGTCTCGTCGTCCTTCTGTTCCCGCGCGGGATCGGCTGCCGGCAACGCCGGGGCTTCCGCAGACCCGCGACCGGCCAGCTGGCGCAAACCTGCGGGCGAAAGCGCCCAGTCCGGCGGATGGGCAAAAATCTGGCGGCGGGCGCGCAGTACGGAATGGGCGCGCACGAGTTCGTGCGTCGGTGCGCGAATATCCATGTGATTGTCGTGCAACACGAGGTCTTCGAGATGCACGAGTTCGCCGTCGATCCACAGGCTCGACACGGCATCCTGGAAATGCGCCCGCTCGATCCAGCCCGGTCCGATGGGCGAGCGGGCGACGCGTTCGTCCAGCCGCGCCAGCATCGCCGTGGCGCGGGCGACCGGCGTTATCAGCCGGTCGAGCGGAATCGTGTCGAGACGATAGACCATCGGCATTTGTCTAGCATGGCCGCCTGCCCTGCGCTCTCCTGTTTTCAGAGACGCAGGCCTGCTTGTTGCAGCAAGGGCAGCACGCGGTCACAGAAGAATGGTAGTTCATGCGTGTAGTTGACGAAGGACAGGGCAATACCAGCATAACCCTGAGCCGAAATCGCCTGCATGTCCGCGACGATTTTTTCCGGCGTGCCAACCAGCGGATAGCTGCCGGCGCCGCCGGCGAAGCGCTGGCGGTAGCGGTCGTAGGCCTGCTGGTCGTGGGATTGCGAAAACTCCTTCTTGCCGGCCATGTGCGTGTCTACTGCCACATGGTCTGCCAGCGTCACGGCATAACGCCGGTAATAATCCTCCGCCTCCTGCTGTGTCTCGCGGCAGACGACATGGCAGACGGTGTAGACGCCGACATCGCGGCCCGCCGCCTCGGCGCGGCTGCGGATATCGGCCACATGGCTTCCGGATTCGGCGATCTCGGTAAAGGTCGTGAACAGGTAGTCGCAGTTCTTCGCCGCGAAATCCCGGCCCGGCCCGCCGAAGGCGGCGTTCATCGTCACCGGTCGCGGCGCCTGCAGGCTGGCAGGGCGGCTGACGGCATCCTTGAGCGTGTAGTAGGTGCCGGAAAAATCGAAGGGATCGTCGGAACTATAAGCACGTTCGACGATCTCCAACCATTCGGCTGCCTGGTCATAACCCTTTTCCACCAGCGGCACGCCGAACATGGCGAATTCCTTGGGATTCCAGCCGCAGACGATGTTGAGGCCGGCCCGACCGTGGCTGACATGATCGACCGTCGCCAGCGCCTTGGCCGCATAGAGCGGATGCACCAGCGGCACATGCACCGTCATGAACAAGCCGATGTTCTGTGTGGCGGCCGCCAGCGCCGCCGCCCAGGTGAACGTCTCGAAACTCCATTCGCGCACATGATTCTTGCCGCCGAACCCCTTCCAGCGGGCGATGGGCAGGAAAAATTCCAGGCCGGCGCGATCGGCGATCTGGGCCGCCGAGAGATTGTCGTCCCACCCGGCTTTCCAACGCTCGGGAACGTCGGTGATTGCCAGCCCCCCGTCGGCATTGGCGGAAAAGACGCCGAGTTTCAGCGCGTTGGAACCTTTCAGGGGATGCGGCTTGATCATGGAGCTTCTCATCAGCAGGAGCGGAAACGGCGGATACTGTATCCGCCGCGCCGTCTCTGACAAGAATTATTTCAGGCTTAAAATTTTGCGCTGCAACAGACGGAGCAAGGCTCAGCCAACGAAAGCCCGCTCGACGACGAAGCTGGCCGGTGCGTTGTTGGCGCCTTCAACGAGGCCAAAACCTTCCAGCATCGCCTTGCAGTCCTTCAGCATCGCCATCGAACCGCAGATCATGCCGCGGTCGGTGGCCGGATCGATCGGCGGCAGGCCGGTATCGGTGAAAAACTTGCCGCTCGGCATCAGATCGGTGATGCGGCCCATATGGCTGGACGGCTCGCGTGTCGTCGTCAGGTAGAGGCGCAGGCGGTCGGCGTATTCCCCGACCAGCGGATCGTCGGCAAGGCCGGCGGCCAGTTCGCGGGCATAGTCCAGCTCCGCCACATCCCGGCACGTCTGGATCAGCACGACTTCCTCGAATTTTTCATAGGTCTCCGGGTCGCGGATCAGGCTGGCGAAAGGCGCAAAGCCGGTGCCGGTGGAGAGCAGGTACAGGCGCTTGCCGGGCAGCAACGCATCGAGCACCAGCGTGCCCGTCGGCTTCTTGCGCATCAGCACGGTATCGCCGACCTTGATTTTCTGCAGATGCTCGGTCAGCGGCCCATCCGGCACCTTGATCGAGAAGAATTCAATCTCTTCGTCCCAGGAGGGGCTCGCAATGGAGTAGGCGCGGAATACCGGCTTTTCCGCATTCGGCAGGCCGATCATCACGAACTCGCCGGAGCGGAACCGAAAACTGGCCGGCCGCGTGATGCGGAAACGGAAAAGCCGCTCCGTATAATGCTTCACCATCGTCACCGTCTCGGCAAAGACGTTGTCGGGTATGGCATAGGTTGCGGGCTTCGGGCTTTCCAGCAATTCTCCATCGGCGGTCGTCATCGACAAAATCCTCTCGAAATGCGCGGTCAATTCATTTGTACACGAATGAAAATCTTTCTCAACATTGCATTTCCGACTTTGGTATTTTTTGTGCTCGACAGGTTTGGGGACCGCGACTAACATTCGTACACAAGGGTTACGCCTGCCGCATGAAACGGCCGGAAACGACCAGCAAAAACACGGGAACGAAGGATTATCATTATGGCAGAAGCAGCGGGCGGCAACGAAAAGGCAGGCAAGCTGGTCATCCGGCACATCGGCCTCATCCTCTCGGGAAAGATCGAGCAGCCGATCCTCGACGGCGACTGCATCATCTGCGATGACGGCAAGATTACCGCGGTCGGCTACGAAAAAGATCTCGACATCGAGGGCGCGACGACCATCGTCGATGCGATGTGGACGACGGTTTCGCCGGGCCTGATCGACAGCCACGTCCATCCTGTCGTCGGCGACTACACGCCGCGCCAGCAGCAGCTCAACTGGATCGATTCGACGCTGAACGGCGGTGTCACGACGATGATCTCGGCCGGTGAAGTCCACACGCCCGGCCGGCCGCGCGACATCGTCGGCCTCAAGGCGCATGCGATCACGGCACAGCGTTTCTACCAGAATTTCCGCCCCTCCGGCGTCAAGGTGCATGCCGGCGCCCTCGTTATCGAAAAGGGCATGGAAGAGCAGGATTTCAAGGATCTCGCCGCTGCGGGCGTCACGCTGCTCGGCGAGGTCGGCCTCGGCAGTGTCAAGGATGCGGGCGACGCCAAGAAGATGGTCGCCTGGGCGCGCAAATATGGCATCCAGAGCACGATCCACACCGGCGGCCCCTCGATTCCCGGCTCCGGCCTGATCGACAAGGATGTGGTGTTGGAAGCCGATACCGATGTCGTCGGCCACCTGAACGGAGGTCACACGGCGCTTCCCGATGACCAGATCATCTGCATCTGCGAAAGCTGTTCGCGCGGCCTCGAAATCGTCCACAACGGCAATGAGCGTGCCGCGATCCTCACCGTCAACACCGCAAGGGAACTCAAGAAGCTCGATCAGGTGATTTTGGGCACCGACGGGCCGGCCGGCTCCGGCGTGCAGCCGCTCGGCATCCTGCGGATGATCTCGCTGGTCGCCAGCTTTACCGACCTGCCGGCGGAAGTGGCCTTCTGCCTCGGTACGGGTAACACGGCTCGCCAGCGCAATCTCGATTGCGGCATCATCGAAGTCGGCCGCTCGGCGGATTTCGTCATCATGGACCGCGCCCAGCATGCGCCTGGCAAGACCATTCTCGACTCGGTCAAGCAGGGCAACCTGCCGGGCATCGGCATGACGATCATCGACGGCATCGTCCGTACCCAGCGCAGCCGCAACACGCCGCCGGCCAATGCCCTGCCCGAAATCGTCTTCGGCCGCTACGATCGCTACGAGGCGAAATGACCCAAGGCGCCTCTTGCCAAGCGCCCGGCGCTCGGCAAAAGAGGGGCCGGCGAAGCGTTTGATCATAGGGATTCGCCGTATCGGGGAGAGTGGACATCATGGACAGGCGGCAGGTCGGCGCGACCGGATTGCAGATCACGGAAATCAGCTTCGGCACGGCGCCGATTGCAGGCCTCTATCGTGAATGCACCGAGGAATCGGCGCAAGAAACCCTGGCGCTTGCCTGGGATTCCGGTATCCGCTTCTTCGATACGGCACCGTGGTATGGCACAGGCCTCGCCGAGGAACGTCTGGGACGTTTTCTGGCGTCCAAACCGCGGCAGGATTTTGCCATCTCCACCAAGGTCGGCCGGCTGCTGCGGCCGGTCGCCCGCGAGGACGCGCCGTTCTACGGCTTCGTCAATGCCAATCCCTGCGTCGTCGAATACGACTACACCGGCGACGGCATCCGCCGCAGCGTCGAAGCCAGCATGAAACGCACCGGGCTCGACCGTTTCGATATCCTCTTCGTTCACGACATCGGCGCTTACACCCACGGCGCCGAACAGAATGCCGTCTACATGGAGCAGTTCCGCAGCTCCGGCATCGCCGCGCTCAACGCGTTGCGCGACAGTGGCGTCATCAAGGGCTGGGGTCTCGGCGTCAACGAGGTCGAGGTCTGCATGGAGCTTTTGCAGGAAACCCCGATGGACTGCATCCTGCTCGCCGGCCGCTACACGCTGCTCGATCGTTCCGCCGAACGTGGCCTGCTCGACCTGTGCAAGGCGCGGGGCACATCGCTGGTCATCGGCGGCGTTTTCAATTCCGGTATCCTTGCCACGGGTCCCGTGCCCGGCGCCCATTTCGACTATGCCGAGGCAAGCGACGACATCAAGGACCGTGTGGCGCAGATGCAGAAGGCGGCAGCCGAAGCGGGTACGGATCTGGCGACGGCGGCGCTGAAATTTCCGCTGGAAAACAGCCAGGTTGCCTCCGTCCTGCTGGGATCGGCGAATACGCGGACGCTCGGCCGCAACCTCAATTCGGTAAAGCAACCCGTTCCGGCAAGCGTTTACGACGCCTGCGAGGCTTTCACCATCCGGTGAGAGTTACGGCCGCAACGCCGATTCGAGGCTGCGGAACACACGCTCGTCGGACGATTGCGCCACGTTGAAGCGCATGAAGCTGCGGGCGGTCTGCGACAGGCTGAAAGCGTTGCCGGGTGCCAGCACCACGCCATCTTCAAGGCATCGGCGCGCCAGTTCGGTCGCATCGGTTTCGCCGGGCAGCCGGCACCATAAAAACATGCCGGCGCCGGGGCGTAGCCACGGTTCGATGCCGAGGCGAGTGAGGCGTGTCGCCGTCGTGGCCCTCGCCTCTCCCAGGCGACGGCGCACTGTTTCCATATGTTTCCGATAGCTGCCATCGGTCAGCGCCAGGGCGAGAATCCCCGCAGCAAGGCGAGCGCCGCCAAAACTGGTGGCGATCTTGAGATCGGCGATCTTGTCGATCCAGTCTTCCCGCGCAGCGATGTAGCCGCAGCGGATCGCCGCCGACAGCGTCTTGGAAAAGCTGCCGATCTGGATCACCCGCGACAGGCCGTCGAAGGCTGAAAGTCGTGGCGCCGCCACCTCTTCGAAATCGGCAAAAATATCGTCCTCGACGATGATGAGATTGGCCTCTTCGGCCAGTTTCAGCAGCCGGTGCGCGGTGACCGGCGAAAGAACGGCGCCCGTAGGATTGTGAATGGCCGAATTGGTGATGTAGAGCCGTGGCTTGTGGATTTGCAGCGCGGCGGCGAAAGCATCGAGATCGGGACCGGAAGGCGTATAGGGCACGCCGACCGCCTTGGCCCGATGCGCCTTCAAAAGCGCATGGAAATTGAAATAGCAGGGATCGTCCACCAGCACGGTATCGCCGGGTTCCAGGAGCAGCCGGCAGACGAGATCGATGGCCTGCGTGCCGGATTCGGTCAGCAAGACCTGCCCGGTTTTGACCTCGACGCCGTTCGCCGCCATTCGCCGCGCGAGGATCTGGCGCAGGCTGGCATGGCCGAGTGGCGTGCCGTAATCGGCAAGTTCGGTGTTTTCAGCGCGTGAAAGGGTGCGCAGGGCGCGGCGGATGCCCGCGTCGAACATCCACGAGGCGGGCAACCAGCCGCATCCGGGTTTCAGCGCCTCCGCCTCCGCTTCCAGCGATTGCCGCGATATCCACAGAGGATCGATATCGCGTTCGCGGCGGGGAGCGATTTCGGTGAGCGCCAGCGGCGCAACCGAACCGGAAACATAAAAACCCGACCCGGGCCGCGACCGGATGACGCCTTCGGCGGCAAGCCGTTCATAAGCTTCGACCACGGTGGAGACGGAAACGCCCATTGCCTTCGACTGCGCGCGCACCGATGGCAACCGGCTGCCGGGCATCAGGCTGCGATCGACGATGCGACCCCGGATGGCCAACATCACGCTATCGATCCGGGTCGCCGCACCGCCTTCGGTCTCTTTCAACATGAAACCGTACTCCTCATCGATCCATAACAGTTTCTTCGGATTGTACTGGATCGTCTCTGGTTCTTCCAGTGCCCACGGCCGATAGTCGAAACAGAATTGCAATGGAGAATGATGAAATGGACAGAGCGACGAGCGGCTTGATCAACGGCATGGTCGGCGTGGTGATCTTTTCCGCATCGCTGCCGGCGACGCGGCTGGCGGTGGCCGGTTTCGATCCGGTGTTTTTGACCGCGGCGCGGGCGGTGATCGCCGGCATTCTTGGCCTCGGCCTGCTTGTCGCTTTTCGGGAGCGGCGGCCGGAGCGCGGGGATATCGTCTCGCTGTCGATCGTCGCGCTTGGTGTGGTTGTCGGTTTTCCGCTGTTGACGGCGTTGGCGCTGCAGCATGTCACGGCCGCCCATTCCATCGTTTTCATCGGTCTGCTGCCGCTGGCGACGGCGGTGTTCGGCATGCTGCGCGCCGGCGAATATCCGCATCCGGTCTTCTGGCTGTTTTCGGGTCTCGGCAGCGCCCTCGTCGTCGGTTTTGCCTTCTCACAGGGGATCACCGTTTCGCCTTTGGCTGACCTGTTGATGCTGGCGGCGGTGCTTGTGTGCGGCCTCGGATATGCGGAAGGCGCGCGGCTTTCCCGGCGTCTCGGCGGCTGGCAGGTGATTTCCTGGGCTTTGGTGCTCTCGTTGCCCCTGATGCTTGGCATTGCAGTTTTCGATTTGCCGCCGTCGCTGTCGCAGGTGCCGGAAAGCGCCTGGGCCGGGCTTGCCTATGTATCGCTGTTCAGCATGCTGATCGGCTTCATCTTCTGGTATCGCGGCCTGGCGCAGGGCGGCATCGCCGCCGTCGGCCAGCTGCAGCTGCTCCAGCCGTTCATGGGGCTGCTGCTGGCGGCACTGCTTTTGGGCGAGGCGATCAACGTCGCCATGCTGATCGTGACCACCGGCGTCGTCCTCTGCGTCTTCGGCGCCCGTCGATTTGCAGCGCGGCCGCGGCCGGTGTCTCCGCGTCCCACGTAAGTGGACGGCGAAGCCTTCCTTGGGATGTCGTCAGTGCCAGCCCAAGCGTGCCACACCATAGGCAGCCAGCGTGAAAAGCGGGATGGAGGCCGGCATCGAGGGAATGTCTCCCGATGAAGCTGCAACCAGATTGGTTTCATCCAGCACGGAGAACGAGGCGCCGGGCGGAACCCTCAACCCTGCGAGATCGACCGTCACGGGTTCGGCGGTGATGTTGGCGCAAAGCAGAACGGTCTCCTTGCCCTGGTGGCCGCACAGAGCCAGCACGCAGCCCGGCCGGGAGCTGCTAACCTCCCGCCAGTCCCATCCTGCCATCGATGCAAGCGCCCTGACGACGTGCGCCAGCGGTCGCAGCCCGCCCTGCGGCACAGGTTCGCCGGGACCGGCGATGAGGCCGAAGGGACCGGTTGCTGCCGAGAGCGTCAGATGCGCCAAGCCGGAATCGGTGACCGCCGCCGCATATCCCAGCGCAAAGGCTGCGCCGAAAAGGCCGTTATGGCGCGGGTCGCGATTGGCCATGGGAATGCGGTCGCCGTGCGGGTTGTCCATCGTGCGGCTGCCATAGGGATTCTGCCGCATGGCAATCGTCGAAGGGCCGATGCGGTAGGCCTTCGCGCCGTAGATCGTCCGCAAGGAACGGGTGATGAAGGGCAGCGCCTCCAGCGTTTCCATCACGCTTTGATCGTCGGCGGCATGCACGATCGGGTTGGTGGCATGCGAGACGAAGGCCAGTTGCTCCCCCGGCACGCGCTTCCGGTTGATTTCTGTGAAGTAGCTCAGCATGCCGCCGCCAAGGGCAAGCGTCGGAAAAGCTGTCTTCGCTGCCGCATAGACCTCTTCCAATGGCGGGCAATCCGGCCATTTGCTGCCCGGCGGCGTCGATTGGCGGTCGACGGAGGGGGAGACAATGATGGCATCGAGCCGCAGGCCGGCCTCGCCGATCATGGCGGCAATCTCCTGCATTTCTTCTTCGAGCGGCCTTTGGCAAGGCACGGCGATTTCCATCGTCACCGTGCCCTCGTGCGCGGCTGCAAGCGGCACGAAGGTGTCTATCGCTGCGCGTCCATGCCCGGCTGCGGGATCGAAATGGAGGAGCAGGTTCTGCACGCCGAAACTGTCGTGTGCCCGCAAGGCGGCAACCGTGTCCCTCGCCTCCTCCGGGGTCACGACGAGGCCGATGGCCGGCAGTTCGCCGTCCTGTTCACCCCATTGCAGCGTTACGGGGTTTACAGACGAAAGCAGCACGGCGGCATCGGGCTCTTCGTCGCGGATGGCCAATGTGATCGTTTGCGAAACGGTTTCTCCCGCCCTGATCATATAGGGCCAGGGCAGCGCCAGCGGCCGGACATAAGTCTTGTAGGAGGCATCCGACCAGTTGCGCTGGTCTTCCATCTCGAATGTGTCGCCCTCCATGCGGCATTCGGCGGTGATGCCGGGCATGACGGTGTGGGTGATTGCCCGCATGTCCTTGAACGGCTGCCAGGGTTCGATCAAGTCGGGCATCCGTGTCGCCTCGGTCCTGCCATCGACATGTTCGATCGACACATTCGTTCCGGCAAGGCCGCCGATGGGATGCAGAATGCAGAAGCCACAGCGGTTGGTTTCAAAGCCGGTGGGCGTTGCGGCCGCTGCCGCGAACACCAGCATGCCGTCGGCCGTGCCCGTAATCGTCGCGGCGATGCTGAGTTGCGTCCCATCCGGCCCATCGCAACGTGTGCCGTAGCGCACGGTGAACTGCGTGTCGGTCTCCTCGACCGTCAGGTCGAAAAGGGCCGGATCATAGGTGCCCCAATCACGGTCGCGGACCAGAAAGGATATGGCGCGCAAAACATCGATACCCTTGTAGCGGATGTCGCGCAGGTTGCCGCCGACCAGTTTTGCCGTCAGCCAGCCGGCCTTCAATTCCGTCGGCGCCGGTTCGGTTCTGGTCGTGCCGTAGAGGAGGAAAGCGCGGTCGGCCGATGTCGTCATGCAAGCAGGGCTCCGATTTCGACCGGCTTGCCGGTGGCAGCGCTTTCATAAGCCGCCTCGACAAGCGCGAAGGTCTTCAGGTTGTCGTCGCCGGAGGTGGATGTCTCTTTTCCGGCCGCGAGCCGTTCGGCCCAATGCTGCTGGATAGCATAAACGCTTTCCTGAATGTTGTGCCAGGGGCGCGAGGCCCAGGACAGCAAGGTAGGCGATGCATCGACGATTTCCGTACCCTTGCCATTGGTGATTTCGAGCCGGTAGCCCTGACTGAGACGGATCGTGCCTTCCGTGCCATCCAGTTCGATCAAGGTTTCCGGGAAGGGTTCGACACCCAGCTTCGTCGCGTAGCTGACATCGACGATGGATGTGGCGCCACTCTCGTGGTCCAGCAGGATCGTGGCGACGTCCTCGCCCTTGATCTTCGGATTGACGCGTTTCGTCCGCGCCGTCAGCGAAGAGACATCCCCGAGGATGAAGCGGGCGATATCCAGCGTGTGGATGCCGAGATCCTCGATGATGAAACGCGATCCCTCCGCCAAGTATGGCTGGGCAGCAAAAACGTCGAAGCCGGAGCGGAACGAAAAGCGGCCCCAGAACGGCGTGCCGATGGCGCCGGAATCGAGCGCCTTGCGTACTGCCTGGATCGGCGTCTGCCAGCGAAAGTTCTCGTGCACCATCAACGGCACGCCGGCATCGCGGCAGGCTTTCACCATCGCCTTGGCATCGGCAAGCGTCGGCGCGAATGGTTTCTGGCAGATCGCCGGAACCCTGTGGGCGGCTGCCATTTCGACCAGCGGACGATGGCTCTGCACCGTGGTGGCGATATCGACAAAGTCGAAACCGCCATCGGCAAACATCTGCGCCGCATCGCTGTAACGGCGCTCGATGCCGAACTGGTCGCCGACAATCTTCAACCGCTCGGGATCGCGGTCGCAGATGGCGACGATCCCGGCGCCGGCAACATCCCTCCAGCCAAACATCTGGTTGACGGCGAAAAAGCCGCAGCCGATCAGGGCGCCACGAAGCTCGCTCATATGCCTTATCCCTGCTTTGCCATCTGCATCAGCGTGACGCGGGCCTGCATCTTGCGCTGCGCCTGGTCGACGACGACGGCGATGATGATGACCAGACCCTTGATAACCATCTGCCAGAAAGATGACACGCCCATCATGACAAGACCATCGGAGAGGATGCCGATGACGAAGGCACCGACGATGGTGCCGCCA
Source organism: Rhizobium sp. LjRoot30 (assembly GCF_964253915.1). Classification (NCBI taxonomy): domain Bacteria; kingdom Pseudomonadati; phylum Pseudomonadota; class Alphaproteobacteria; order Hyphomicrobiales; family Rhizobiaceae; genus Rhizobium; species Rhizobium sp. LjRoot30. The sequence goes on from NZ_CAXUSG020000002.1 coordinate 280,914, forward strand.
ATCGTGCCGCGTCCGCCGGACATCGAAGTGCCGCCGAGAACGGCTGCGGCGATGGCGTTGAGTTCGAGGTTGGTGCCGGTCGCCGGGTGCGAGGCCATCAGTTCCGACGAGACGATCAGCCCCACCAGCGCGGCGCAGAAGCCGGAGAACATGTAGACGAACATTTTGACCCGGCTGACGCGGATGCCGGACATGCGGGCAGCGCGCTCATTGCCGCCGACGGCAAAGATATGACGGCCGAGCGGCACGAAGCGGGCGAAATAGGCCGCACCGAGCGCCACGACAACCAGCATCCACACCGAGACGGGCAGGCCGATAATGGTGCCGGAGCCGAAATAGGAAAAACCCTGATTGCCGAGGTCTTCGCGGCCGACGAGGTTCGGCAACGTCTGGCCGTCCGAATAGAGCAGAGCGGCGCCGCGGGCGACATACAGCGTGCCGAGCGTGGCGATGAACGGCGCGACGTTGAGCCGCGTGATCAGCAACCCGTTTATGGCACCGATCAGCACGCCGACGACGGCGACGATGACGGCCACTTCGAGGATGTTGAAATAGACCGTGTAACCGATCGGCAGGTCGATGCCGTAGATGATCAGGCCGCCGGCGATCATGCCGCACAGGCCGACGATCGAGCCGACCGAGAGGTCGATGCCGCCGGTGATGATCACGAAGGTCATGCCGATCGCCAGGAAGGCGTTCTGCGTCGCATGCTTCGACATCAGGATCATGTTCGCTGTCGACAGGAAGTTCGGCGCGAAGATCGAGAAGAAGATGATGACGGCGAAAAGGGCGATGAAGGTGCGAAGCTTCATCAGCGTCAGCAGCAATGAACCGCTATTGGCCGATCCGGCGGCAGTTTGGGTGGCTGTCGTCATCACGCATGCATCCTTTTTGTCGTGTGTCCCTCTGCGGAGGCTTTAACGATTGCCTCTTCGGTCGCCTGGTTGCGGTCTATGACCATGACCAGCCGGCCGTTGCTCATCACCGCGATGCGATCGGAAAGTGCCATGACCTCTTCGAGGTCGGAGGTGGAAAAGAGAATGGCCAGCCCTTCGCTCGCCAGCCGGCGCATGGTGCGGAAGACGTCCGCCTTGGCGCCGACGTCGATGCCGCGCGAAGGCTCGTCCATCAAGAGCACCTTCGGGCCGGTCATCAGCGCCTTGCCGATCACCACCTTCTGCTGGTTGCCGCCGGACATGGACGTGACCTCGAAATCCGGATTGCGCGCCTTGATCGACAGGCTGCGGATGGCATCGCCAACCGCCTGCTTCTCCTTGCCGGTGATGATGTGGAAGCCAAAGCGGAGAAACTGGCCAAGGCTTGCGAGAGACAGGTTTTCGGCAATCGACAGGCACTGCACCAGCCCTTCGCGTTGCCGGTCCTCGGGGATCAGCGCGATGCCGCGCTCGATGCGGCCGGTGGTGTCGCGCTCCAGAAGCTCCTGGCCGTCGATAAACACCTTGCCGGTGTCGTGCTCATGCCGGCCCATGATGCATTCGAAAAGCTCGCTGCGCCCGGCACCCATCAGGCCATAGATGCCGAGGATTTCGCCCTTGCGGACGGACAGCGAGACGTGGTCGACGGCATAGCCGCCCTGCGAGCGCGGCAGCGTGATATTGTCGAGCCGGATTACTTCGTCGCCGAGTTCGTGATCGACTTCCTTGGCGAAATCCTTGGCGTCGGAGCCGATCATCGAGCGGACGATCCAGCGGGTATCGATGTCCTTGACCAGTGCGTGGCCGGTGATCTGGCCGTCTTTCAGCACCGTGATGTAGTCGCCGATGCGCATCAGCTCTTCCAGCCGGTGCGAAATGTAGACGATCGCCACGCCTTGCGCCTTCAGTTCGGCAATGACACGGAACAGCACATCGACTTCAGCTGCACTCAAGGCCGAGGTCGGTTCGTCCATGATCAGGATGCGGGTGTTCAGCGACACGGCCCTGGCGATCTCGACCAGCTGCTGCTGGCCGATCGGCAGGTCTTCGGTCAGCGTTTCGGCGGAAATGCCGGACTCCAGCCGGTCGAGGAAGGCGTTTGCCTTTTCTACCTGTGCCTTGTGATCGATTCCGAGCACGCCGCGGGTGATTTCGCGGGTGGCAAAGATGTTTTCGGCCACCGTCATGTTGCCGAAGAGATTAAGTTCCTGGAAGACGATGCCGATCCCGTGGCGCACCGCATCCGCGGGAGATGAAAGGTGAATGCGTTCGCCCTCCATCCAGATCTCGCCGATGGTCGGTTGCTCGACGCCGGCGATGATGCGCATCATCGTCGACTTGCCGGCGCCGTTTTCGCCGACGAGTACGTTGACCGCGCCGCGGCGCAGCTTGAGATTTGCTTTCTTCAAGGCCACGATGCCGGAATAGGCCTTGGTGATATCCTTCAGCTCGAGGATCACATCGCCGTCGTCGATCTCCGTCATTGCCTCAGCCTCCGATGGTGATCGTGGCGGGAACCAGCTGCGGCAGCTGGCCCGAGGTGGGGAGCGGATAGGCGCCAAGCGCCTGCACCTTCTTGCCCGTCAGGCCTTCGCGCGGTAGCTTGGAAAGGACCGTGTCATTGACGCGGGTATTGAACGACTTGCCGAACTCCGCCCACTCGATCTGGTTCTTGAAGGAATTGAAGTCGATGAAATCCAGGCTGTCGCGCAGCGCCGTGCCACGGATCGCCGGGCCGATGGACACGCGCACATCCGCCTTGGCATCGCCATCGACGTCGACATCGACATAGGCGGCACGCGACTTGGTTTCTTCCGCGACGACCACGCCATCCACCTTGGCTATGAAGGTCCAGGGTGCGTTGCCCTGCTTGGCCTTGTAGCCGTATTTCTGACCAGCGCCATCAACGTCGGTCGCGGCCAGCGTCAGCACCTCCTTGAGGGGCGCGCCGCGTGTTTCGAGATAAGGAACGACCTTGGAATCCCAGAGATCGGCCACCGCCTTGTCTGGATCGAAGGCATTGGCCGCAGCATTCTTGGCTTGGTCGGCCGTCTTGACAAATTTGCAGCCCGGCAACGCAAAGGCGGTTGCGAGCAGGATCATGGCGACAGCCCTGATGTGCATGGGATAGCTCCGGCAACAATGAGGGACGCGGAGAGGCAAGCCCCTCCGCGTCGTCAGCTTGGGAGATGTTACTGCGCCAGCGCGAAGGTTTCGAGCTTGCCGGCGTTGTCTGCGTTGATGAGAACGCAATCCATCAGCTGCTTTTCTTCAGCCGGCTTCTTGCCCGACGTGATGTAGTCGTGCGCCTGCTGGACAGCCATCTGGGCCTGTGCGTAAGCCGGCTGCAGAACGGTTGCCTTGATGCCGCCCGACTTGATCGAGTCGCGGACGTCGTTGGAACCGTCGAAGCCGACGACGATGACGTCCTTCTTGCCGGCAGCCTGGAGGGCTGCGATTGCGCCCATGGCCATCGTGTCGTTACCGGCGATGACGCCTTGGATATCCGGATTGGCCTGCAGGATGGTTTCCATCTTGGAATAGGCTTCCGTCTGGCTCCAGTTGGCCGACTGCTGGGCGACCATCTTCAGGTCCGGATACTCGTCGATGACGTCGTGGTAACCCTTCGAGCGAATGCCGGCGTTGGTGTCGGATTCCTTGCCGACGAGCTCGACATAGTTGCCCTTTTCGCCCATCAGCTTGACGAACTCTTCGGCACCGAGCTGTGCGCCCTGATAGTTGTTGGAAACGATCTGGGAAACTGCAACGCCGCTGGCATTGATTTCGCGGTCGATCAGGAAGGACGGAATACCGGCATCCTTGGCCTTCTGGACAGCAGCAACCGAAGCATCGGCGCCGGCGTTGTCGAGGATGATCGCCTTGGCGCCACGGCCGATGGCGGTGTCGATCAGCTGGCTCTGCTTGTTGGCGTCGTCATCATGCACCAGCACGAGGGCTTCGTAGCCCAGTTCCTTCGCCTTGGCTTCGGCGCCAACGGCTTCGGCCTTGAAGAAGGGGTTGTCGTGCGACGGGGTGATGATGGCGATGAGGTCGGCGGCAAATGCCGGCATGGCGGTGCCGAGTGCAAGCGTTGCGGCAAACGCGGCCAGAGTCAGTCTGCGGGTAATTTTCATGTTTATCCTCCCAAGTGAAAAATCGGCCCCGCTCCCTGCAGGACAGATGGCGGCCGGGGGAGACATTCCCCCGGCAAATAAAAATCAGGTAATACGGCGGATGCTTTCGGCGATTTCCGCCGGTTCGAAAACGTTCTTCCAGTCGTCGCGCATCAGCGCCGGAATGCCGAACTCGATGGCCTTGTTGCAGGCATCGGAGAATACGCCGTCGACTTCCTTGAAGATCACGGCGCCGAGCACGTTCATGTGGCCGAGCAGGAAGTCGCGGGCGGCTTCCGCCGGCACGCCGCGGGCAACGCATTCATCCATGGCCTGACGCATGACGACGAGCAGCGAGGCGCAGACGGTTTCGGAAAGGCCCGGCTCCAGCATCGCCATCTGCTCGACGGTGACGCGGTGCGAGCGCATGACCGGCGCCCAGATGACCTTGGCGATTTCTTCGCCGAGCGCATAAGCCTCTTCAGGCCCCTGCATCAGCGCGGAAACGATGTGCTGCTTGGCGAACAGACCACCAAAATGGTCTTTCTTCGCCTGCATGTCCGTCTCGTCGTTGAAGATCGGCGGGTGGCACGGATGCGTGACGAAATAAGTGAGATCGCCGCGGACGGGCAGATGGCCGGCAAAAGGTGCGGCTGCATCGAGCGCCACAACCATGGTGCCGGCCGGCAGCTTGTCGACGATGCCGGCGGCGACCTTGCCGATGGCCGTGTCCGGAACGGCGAGGATCACCACGTCGGCGCCGTTGAGGGCTTCCTCGACCGGCACGCAGGACAGGCCGAGATCATTCTGAAGCCTTGCCTTGCCGGCATCGCTGACCTCGACATGGCGCACGTCGAAACGCGAGCCCTTGAGATTCTTGGCCAGCCGGTAGCCCATTTTGCCGCCGGCGCCAAACAACGCGATCGCAGTCATGTTTCCTCACCTGTGTTTGTTTTGGAGAACTATAATCAACTGGTATAATGAGTCAATCAGCATATCAGAATGCGAACGACTTTTTTACCTTTTTCGCTCACGCGGCCGCGAGGCCGTCGCGAATCTGCGCAAAATATCCGTCAGCGCCGACCTGGCCGCCTTTCAAGGCGATCTGCAGTCCGTTTGTGGCGGCGAAGTCGCCGTGCGCTGTGCAGAGCGGCGAACCGGGGGTCTGCGGCAGCGGCAAAAGCGTGGTCAGGGCATCGACATGCAATTCCTTGAGCGCATGGCTCGACGTATCGCCGCCGGCAATGACGGCGCGTTGCAACTGCGCCTGCTCGACCATTTGGCGGAGCATCGTTCCCAGGAGGCGGCCCAGCGTATGCCGGCTGCCCGGGATGCGGTCGATCTCGCCGCCGCGGTCAGCCGCCGGGCCGAGTGCCGTATAGAGGATAGGGCTGAGACCACGACCGAGAACATCGAGGCCGGTGGCGACGGCGCGTTCCAGGGCCGCCATGGCATTTTCTCCCAGCAGTTCCAGCGGATCGACGGCAACCGCCTCGAAGCCTGATTGCGCGGCGGTGCGGATCTGCCGTTCCGTCGTCGGGGAAACGCTACCGGAGACCACGGCGATGCGTTCCGCCTTGCCGGGTAGCGGGAAATGCGTCGCGCCGGTTGTCAGTCCCTCCTGCTTCCAGGCGGACAGCAGGGCATATTCGATACCGGAAGAGCCGGCGACGAACCAGCCGTCGAGGCGCCGGAGTTGCCACAGCAGATGGCCGGCGCTGGCCTGCGTTTCAGGGCCGTCGACATCGAACAGAACCATGCCGCGCTGCTCGGCGCAGAATCGCGCAACGCGAGTTTCAGCATCCGGCAATGTCTGAGTTACCCGATCGACAACACCGGTCGGCAGCGCCGTCTGTTCGGCGAGATGCCGGCCGAGATCGGCCTCACGCATCGGCGTGACAGGATGGCGGCTCATCACCGGATGCCGGTCGATACGATAGATTTCCCCCTGGTAGGCAGCGAACAAATTGCCGAACGCCGTATATCGCTTCAATTGCGGCGCGCCGACGACGAGCGGCACATAGGGCTGATCGAAGATCGCCTTGCCGATTTCCACCGCCTTGCCGATGTTGCCGATGGCCGGGCTGGAATCGAAGGTGGAGCAGACCTTGTAATGGCAGATCGCGGCATGGCGGGATTTCAGCCAGCGAAAGATCGGCGTCAACCGCTCCTCCATCCATCCCGGCGTTTCGCTGCGGCTGGTGCCGGCGATGCCGATGGCGCGACAATGGGAAAAGCGCTGGAGAAGATCGTCACTCGGTATGCCGAGGAACAGCACGGTCTCGACACCATTGGAGGAAAGTGCCTCCATGACATCGGTGGAGCCGGTGAAATCGTCGCCGTAATAAGTCAGAAGGGGTGCCATGGCGCTCACGACTCCTTGCCGCCGAATTTTTTCAACGAGGCGGCCAGTTCAGGATGGGTCTCTGCATAGGTTTCCAGCGGGATATCGGCGACCGCTGCCTCCCACGCCTGGGTGACGGCCCGCACGCCGGCGGCAGGGCCTTGCGGATGACTGACGATGCCGCCGCCGCAGAGATAGAGGAGATCGGTAGTGCGCCCGGTGCGGCGATAGGTTTCCGGCGCCTGCCCGCCCCATTGGCCGGAGCCTGCAACCGGCAGGGCGCAGTCGCTTTTATCGAAGAGCGGCGTCGTCACGGCTTCGAAGGAGGAGACGAAACTGTCGTCCGGCTCCCAATATTTGACGCCGATGCCGTTGATCTGGAACTGGTCGACACCGAGCAGACGCCAGAATTGCTGCCAGACACGGAAATCGAAACCGATGCCCGGATGACGGGTCAGCACATCCCAGCCGTTGCGATGCGCATGCAGGACGAGGCTGGAGCGCTTGCGCAGAAAAGCCATGCCGCCCATGCCGATGGAATTGATGTTGATCACCGCGCAGTTGCCACCGGCTTCCACCACCAGATCATGATTGCGCATCATTTCGTCCGGATCGGTGTGGGAAATGCCGAAGGCATACATCACCTTCTTGCCGGTCTTCTGCTCGTGGTCGAGGATTTTTGGCATGATGGCCGCCACCCGCTCCTTGAGCGGCGAATAGGCCGGGCTCATCAGCTTCTCGTCGTCCTTGATGAAATCGACGCCGGAAGAGATCAGTTCGCCGACCAGCTCCGCGGTCTCGTGCGGCCGCAACCCGAGTGCCGGCTTGACGATGGTGCCGATGATCGGCCGGCCCTCGACGCCTGTCAGCCTCCGGCTGCCCGGCATGCCGAATTGCGGCCCAGGATAGGCGCCGCGAAACGCGTCCGGCAGTTTCAGGTCAACGACACGCAGACCGGTAAAACCGCGGATGGAAAAGATGCCGCCAACGGCGATGGTCATCAAGGCCGAGAGATCCGTTCCGACCGCTTCCAGCGGAAAACCGATATCGACATCGGCGCGGCGGAGCGGCCGTTGATCGTCCGCGACTTCCGGCCAGGACGGGCGCTCGGCATCGGCCAGCGGCCGGATGGCGAGTACGCGGGCAGCGACGCGCGCTTTCAGTTCCGGCGTCTCGCCCGGAACCGGCACGAAGGTGCCGGTCGACTGGTCGCTGGCGATCTTCTCCGCCATGGCCTCGATGCTGCCGGGTGTCTCGATCCGATAAGTGACGACGATCATGCCGACGGCTCCTCCCCGCTGGTATCTTTTCACGCCAGATGTTCGCGGCGACGAAATTGGCATACTGGTATAATGAGTATATCAATGACGCAAGCCCTTCGATACCTTCGCCAACACAAAAGCCGGCACCCGCCATCCGTCCCGCATACGCGAAACGACCGACATCACATCACGGTAAACCGGGATGACGGTCTCTGGATTTTCATGATGTGCTGCCTATAGTCCGTCCGGCCGGACGCTCGCTTCACCAGGATAGCGTCGCGGCCGCATCGAAACCGGAGCGACAGGACCACAGATGAGCCAACAGACCGACGCGATCCTCGCCCTCTGCCAGACCCTTTCCCCGACACGGACGGCCATCGTTCACCCGGTAAAAGCCAACGTCATCGAGGCAACAGCGGAAGCGGTGCGGGAAAAGCTGATCGTCCCTGTGCTGATCGGCCCCGCTGCGAAAATCGTCGCGGCAGCGCAGGAGGCATCGGTGGATATCGCCGGCTGGGACATCGTCGATGTCGAGCACAGTCATGCCGCCGCCGCAAAAGCGGCCGAGCTGGCCGCCGCCCGCCAGGTCGACGCTATCATGAAGGGATCGCTGCATACCGACGAATTGCTTGGCGCGATCGTGAGAGCTGACGCCGGGCTGCGCACGGAGCGGCGCATCTCGCATTCCTACCTGATGAGCATCGCCTCCTACCCGAAGCCCTTCATCATCACCGATGCGGCCGTCAACATTCTGCCGGACCTGCCAGTGAAGGCCGATATCGTCCAGAATGCCGTCGATCTCTGGCGTGTGATCTTCGGCGAGGCTGCGCCGCCGAAGGTCGCGGTGCTGGCCGCTGTCGAAACCATCAACCTGAAAATGCAGGCCACCCTCGATGCCGCGGCCCTCTGCAAGATGGCGGAGCGCGGGCAGATCACCGGCTGCCTCATCGATGGCCCGCTGGCCTTCGACAATGCCATCAGCCCCGAAGCCGCTAGGGAAAAAGGTATCGTTTCCGTGGTGGCCGGCCATTCCGACATTCTCGTCGTGCCCGATATCGAAGCCGGCAACATGCTGGCCAAGCAACTGACCTTCCTCGGCAATGCTGAGGCAGCCGGCATCGTGCTCGGCGCCAGGGTGCCGGTGATCCTGACGAGCCGCGCCGACAGCGAACGCACGCGGCTACTTTCCTGCGCGCTCGCCGTTTTGGTTGCAGACGCCCGGATGAACGGGCGCCTGCGGTAAGCTCGCCCGTTACCGGATCGGGCGCAGCAGCCTGAGTGCGTTCATCGTCACCAGCACCGTGGCTCCCGTATCGGCGAGAATGGCCGGCCAAAGGCCGGTGATGCCGATGATCGTGGTGACCAGGAAAACCGCCTTGAGGCCGAGCGACATGGCGATGTTCTGGACGATGTTGCGCATGGCGCGCTTCGACAGGTCCACCATCAGCGCCACATCCCCTACCCTGCCGTGAAGCACGGCGGCATCGGCGGTTTCCAGCGCCACATCCGTGCCGCCGCCCATGGCGATGCCGATATCGGCGGCGGCCAGTGCCGGCGCGTCATTGATCCCGTCGCCGACCTTGCCGACGACAAGGCCCTGTTTCTGCAACTCGCCGACGATGCGCTGCTTGTCCTCCGGCATCAGTTCGGCGCGGACTTCGATGCCGAGCGTCTTGCCGATGGCCGTTGCCGTCCGCTTGTTGTCTCCGGTCAGCATCACGGTGCGGATGCCGGCATCGGTGAGCGCCTTAAGGCCCGAAACCGCATCTGCCCGCGGCTCGTCACGCATGGCGATCGCCCCGGCCAGCACGCCGCCGGCAACCAGCAGGGACACGGTCTTACCCTCGTCGTTGAGCGCGGCAATCATCTCTGCCTGCTCCGTTGAGACCGGCACACGTTTGGCCGCAGCCTTCGGCGAGCCAAGGAACACCGCCTCCCCCTCGACCGTTGCCATAACACCCTTGCCGCCCAAGGCCTTGGCGTCGGCTGACGAGGGAATGTCGATGCCACGGTTTTTCGCTTCGGTAAGAATTGCCACCGCCAGCGGATGACTGGACCCCACTTCCAATGCGGCGGCCAGGCGCAGCGTCGAAGCGGCGTCCTTACCGAAAGCGATGATGTCGGTGACTTTCGGCTGGCCTTCGGTGAGCGTCCCGGTCTTGTCGAGCGCGATTGCGGTCAGCTTGCCCAACCCTTCGAGCACGGCGCCGCCCTTGACCAGCAGCCCGCGGCGCGCGCCGGCCGAAAGAGCCGCAGCAATCGCTGCCGGCGTCGAGATCACCAGCGCGCAAGGGCAGCCGATCAGCAGGATCGCCAGGCCCTTGTAGACCCATTCGGACCAGGAGGCGCTGGCAACCAGCGGCGGAAGGATCGCCACCAGCGCGGCGACGGCCACGACGCCCGGCGTATAATATTTTGAGAAGCGGTCGATGAAGCGCTCCGTCGGCGCCTTGGATTCCTGTGCTTCCTCGACGAGTCGCACGACACGGGCGATGGTATTGTCCTCGGCAGCGGCCGTGACGCGGATACGCAGCGCAGCATCGCCGTTCACCGTGCCGGCAAACACCGTGTCCCCGACCTCCTTGCGCACAGGAACGCTTTCGCCGGTGACCGGCGCCTCGTTGATGGCGCTGTCGCCCGAAACAATCACCCCGTCAGCGGAAATACGGTCGCCGGGGCGCACCAGGATCACCGCACCGACGGCGAGCTTTTCCGCTGCGACTTCGCGGACCTTTCCGCCCTTCTCGACAAGAGCGGTCTTCGGCACCAGTTTTGTCAGCGCCTTGATGCTTTCACGCGCCTTGCCGGCCGCAACGCCTTCCAAAAGTTCGCCGACGAGGAACAAGAAGACCACCATAGCCGCTTCTTCCGTGGCATTGATGACCAGTGCGCCAACGGCGGCGATCGTCATCAGCATCTCGATGGAAAACGGCGTGCCGGCCATCGCCGCCATGATCGCCCTTCTGGCGATAGGCAGCAGGCCGACCAGCATGGCCGCGGCAAAGGCATAGGGGCCGATTGCGGGAAACAGATGGCCGATGCCATAAGCAACGGCGACGGCCGCACCGGCCATGATCGTCAGCCGGCCTTTGCGGCTCTTCCACCAGGGGCCTTCGCTTGGGCCATGGTCATGGCCGTGCAAACCCTCGATCTCCGCGGCGGTCTTCTTGGCAGACGGAGCATGATCGTGACCATGCGTTTCGCCATGTTCGTGGTCATGGGCGTGCGCGCCGTGATCATGGCTGCAGCGCGGGCCGTGGACATGCTCCTGCGCCTGGGCAGCTTCCCGCGGCGTCAACCGGGCCACGTCGTAACCAAGCCCCGAAACCTTCTTGCCGATGGCTTCGAGGTCGCTGGCCGCGTCATGGCTGACTGTCATTGTTCCTGATGTCACCGACACGGAGACATCGGCGACGCCGGGCATGCGCCGCACCGCCGTGTCGATCTTGCTGGCGCATGATGCGCAATCCATGCCGTCGACCCGGAAACGTGTTTGCAAAGGCGTGGTCATCGGTCGCTTCTCCTGTTCGTAAGACAGGTTCTACGACCTCTAGCCACTAGAGGAACAAGGGGTGCTTTTCGATTTTTTTCGAGTTTGCGGCCGGGCCTTCAACGGCCGCCGTCAGCGTCGCGTATCGCCTCGACGACATCGATGAAGGTGACGTCTTCCCGTGTCATCAGCCGAGCGGGATTGGTGATGAGATAGTTCCGCACGGTCGGCAGGTCTTCGTAGGGCGGCAGCTGCCACAGCCTGCCCTCCTTAGCGTACAAAGCCCCCATCGACACGTTCAGCGGCCCGAAGCCGATCCCCGCCTCGATCAGCCGCAGGATCTCCTCGTCATTGGCCGAACTGGCGATGCGGTTGTCTCGAAAACGGTTGCCGATGCCGACCCGCGCCACCGCATCGAGGCCCGCCTCCAGATGATCGCTTTCGAAGGAGATGTAGTTGTGTGCGTCCAGATCGTCGAGCGTCAGCGCCTCGCGGCCGAAAAGCGGATGATTGCGGCCGCAATAAAAGGCCATGCGGCTGGAGCCGAGGTAACGGCAAGCAAGATCGGGCAGCGCCCGGTTGAGGATGCACAGACCGATGGCGGCATCGGTGCTGCGCACCCGCTCGACGACGACGCCGGAGGGCGCGGTTTCGATCTCGATCTTCACGCCCGGCTGACGGGCGTTGAAGGTTTGGAGCGCGCGATCGAAGATGGCGCAATCGATGTGGTTGGCGACGAGCAGGCGCAGGTAGCGGTTGGGTTCGGCCGAGTCGGAAGCAAGATCGGCGATGCGTTCGACGCCGTGGACGACGCGCAGTGCTTCCTCGTGGAAAAGCTGGCCGTATTCGGTGAGCCGGAAGGTGCCGCGGGCGCGGTGGATCAGCCGGTGCCCGACCGCCGCTTCCAGCCGGCCGAGCGCATTGGAAACGCTGGGCTGCGTGCGCAAAAGCCGTTCCGCGGCGGCGGTGATGCCACCCGCCTCGACGATGACCTGAAAGATGAAGATCAGGTTCCAGTCGAGATCCCTCAAGAACCGTTCATTCCGCATGCCGACATCCCGATGATACGGTTATCGCACCTATCAGAGAAATCGGCCGATGTCGAAAGGCGAAGGATCGGCAAAGGGTGTTTCGCCGGTCATCAGTTCGGCAAGCAACCGGCCGGTGGCCGGACCGAGCGTCAGTCCGTGATGGGCATGGCCGAAGGCGAGCCAAAGTCCGGGGTGCCGGTTTGCCGGCCCGATAACCGGCTTCATGTCCGGCGTGGCGGGGCGCAGCCCGAGCCAGGGCTTGTCCTCGACGGGCATGCCGAGTTGAAAGATTTCGCGGGCGCGTCGTTCCGCGCGGTCGAGCTGGATACGATTTGCGGGCGCATCCGGCGCGGCAAGCTCGATCCCGGTCGTCAGCCGGATACCCGCCGTCATTGGCGACAGCACGTAGCCGATCTCCTCATCAAGCACGGAATGCCGCAGCGTCGCCTCGCCTTCGGGACGAAAATGCATGTGGTGCCCGCGCTTGGCGACAAGCGGGATGCGATATCCGAGCGGAGAAAGCAGCGTATTCGAATAGGCGCCAAGCGCCACCACCACCTCGGCGGAGCTGTGGGATCGGTTCTCGGTAGCGATCCGCCAGCCTGCGCCTTCCGGCGCTATGTGGTTGACACCTTCCCGCAGGATCGTACCCCCGCGCGCTTCGAACAAGGCGGCATATCCTTTGGTCAGGGCGCCGGGATCGGAAACGGTGAACGGATCGCGCCAGTGGATGCCGCCGATGGCCGCCGAGCGCAAGGCGGGCTCAAGGCGCGTCAGCGCCTGCCGGTCGAGCACATCGGAGGCGAGACCGTAGGTGGCCTGCATGTCGGCCGAACGGCGGCCCGCCTCTTCCAGCGTCGCAGCGCTGCGGACGACCTCGATCCAGCCGTCACGGCGCAGAAGGTGCGACAGGCCGGCAGCGTCCACCAGCCGTTCATGTTCGCCGAGGCAGGCCTCGATCAGCGGCAGAAGCTCGCTGGCGATCTTCTTCAGACGGTCGGGATGCGAGGCACGCCAATAACCGAGCAGCCACGGCGCGATCCGCGGCAGGAAGGCAGGGTCGTAACGAACCGCGGCGTTGCGGTTCGAGGCGTGGCCAAGCAGGGCCCGCCAGTCACGCGGGATGGCGTAGGGAATGACGCTGGCCCGCTCGATCAGGCCGGCATTGCCGAAACTGGCGCCTTCGCCGGGCGCATTGCGGTCGAGGAGAACGACGCTGCGGCCACGTTCCTGCAGATGCAAGGCAACGCTGACACCGACGATGCCGGCACCGAGCACGAATATTTCCGATGTCATGGGACTTGATCCGTCAATTACGACCAACTCCGGACGGCGATCGGCCGCCCGGAGCCGGAAAAGGCATCACTCCATCTTGTAGATGTCGAGCGAGAAATACTTGTCGTTGATCGACTTGTAGACACCGTTGGCGACGATGGCATCGAGGGCGCCGTTCAGCTTTTCCTTGAGGGCGCCGTCTTCCTTGCGGATGGCCATGCCGACACCTTCGCCGACATATTTCGGATCGGTGATCGGCTTGCCCGTCAGGGCGCAGCACTTGCCGTCCTCGGTCTTTTCCGTCCATTCGAGCATCGGCACGAGATCGCCGACCTGCATGTCGAGGCGGCCGCCGGCGAGGTCGAGGTTGACTTCATCCTGGGTCGGATATTGCTTGATGTCCGCATCCGGATGCATGGCTTCGACGAAGGCGGCCTGGGTCGTCCCGGCCTGGACGCCGACCGACTTGCCGCCGAGATCGGGCTTGTCGAGAACGGAGGCGTCTTCACCCTTCTTCATGACGTAGGTCATGGCTGCCTTGTAATAAGGGTTGGTGAAGTCGACGCTCTGCTTGCGTTCCTCGGTGATGAACATCGACGCAATGATCACGTCGTATTTCTTAGCAAGCAGACCCGGGATGATGCCGTCCCAGTCCTGCGCCACGAGTTCGCATTCGGCCTTGAGTTCGGCGCACAGCGCGTTGGCGATGTCGACGTCGAAGCCGACGAGCTTGCCGGCCGTATCGACGGAGTTGAAGGGCGGATAGGCGCCCTCGGTGGCAATCTTGATCTTCAGCGGCTCTTCGGCCTTGGCCGGCGACACCGCCACGAGCGTGGCGAGAACGAGGTTGGCGGCAATCGCCGCAATCTTGATCGACATGAGAAGCCCTCTGGCGCGTTTCTTTTTGACGCCCCACATTACGCGCCTGCCAACGGCAAGCAAATTTATATAACGCATCATTTGCATAAATCTGGTGAATGTAACTATCGCATTGCATCCTGGCTGCCTGGAAAGTGGAAGAGCATGAAATCTTCCCCGCAGGCCATGATCTTCTCTCGTAAAATGAGCCCTGACGATCGCCCCTTGCAGAAAAAAGAATGGGGCGGGCACCACAAAGGTTGGACAAAGTGGACCTTCACCTCGTGCGCCTGCCTCTGGTGACCGCGGCCCGAGCGCGATATGAAGGGTACCACTCTTCCTCCAACCCAGGAGCCACGCTTGCAACCGGATTTCCTTTTTGACGGCCCGGACGATGCCGAGGCGACCATATTGCTTGCCCATGGCGCCGGCGCACCGATGGATTCGGCGTCGATGACGGCAGCAACGGCCGCACTGACAGCTGCAGGGCTGCGCGTGGCCCGTTTCGAATTCGACTACATGGCTGCTCGACGCAATTCCGTCTCGCGCAAGCCGCCGCCGAAGGCGGAATTGCTGATACCGGAATATCGGCGTGCGGTCGAAGCAGTACCGATCAAAGGCAAGCTCATCATCGGCGGCAAATCCATGGGCGGCCGCGTCGCCAGCATGGTGGCTGATAGCCTGTTGGCAGAGGGCGCGGTCGCCGGTCTCATCTGCCTGGGGTATCCGTTTCATCCGCCCGGCAAACCGGCACAATTGCGCACCGCCCACCTGGAAACCCTGAAGACACCCGCCCTCATCTGCCAGGGTACGCGTGACGAATTCGGCACGCGCGACGAGGTCAGCGCCTATCCACTGTCTTCGTCGATCGCGCTGCTCTGGCTGGAGGATGGCGATCACGATCTCAAGCCGCGCAAGAGCGTTTCCGGATACACCGCGGCCCAGCATCTCGCCCGCATGGCCGAGGAAACACACGATTGGATCCGGCAGTTGAATCGCCATATTTCGGATCGCTGAACACAGTGTTCACCCCCTTATCCTGGCGGGCTTCTCCTCCCATCTTGTAGGCTTCCCGGCCAAACGAACTTCAAGGCAACATCATGAAAAAAATCGGTTTCCTTTCCTTCGGCCATTGGACGCCCTCGCCGCAATCGCAGACCCGTTCCGCCGGCGATACGCTGCTCCAGTCCATCGATCTTGCGGTCGCCGCCGAAGAACTCGGCGCTGACGGCGCCTATTTCCGCGTCCATCACTTCGCCCGGCAGCTCGCTTCGCCCTTCCCGCTTCTGGCGGCGGTCGGCGCCAGGACGAAAACCATCGAGATCGGTACCGCCGTGATCGACATGCGCTACGAAAACCCCTTCTACATGGCTGAGGATGCCGGCGCTGCCGATCTGATCGCCGGCGGACGCCTGCAGCTCGGCATCAGCCGCGGCTCGCCCGAACAGGTCATCGACGGCTGGCGTTACTTCGGCTACCAGCCGCAGGAAGGCACCAGCGATGCCGACATGGGCCGCGGCCATGCGGAAGTTCTGCTGCAGCTCCTGAAGGGCGAAGGTTTTGCCAAGCCCAATCCGCAGCCGATGTTTCCCAACCCGCCGGGCCTGCTGCGCCTCGAGCCGCATTCCGAAGGGTTGCGCGAACGGATCTGGTGGGGCGCAAGCTCGAACGCGACCGCTGTCTGGGCTGCCAAGCTCGGCATGAACCTGCAAAGCTCGACGCTGAAGAACGACGAAACCGGTGAACCCTTCCATATCCAGCAGGCGGCGCAGATCCGCGCCTATCGCGATGCCTGGAAGGAGGCCGGGCACAGCCGCGAACCCCGCGTGTCGGTGAGCCGCAGCATATTTGCGTTGGTCAACGACCTCGACCGCGCCTATTTCGGCCGCGGCGGCAAGGAGCAGGATTCGATCGGCTACATCGATGAAAACACCCGCGCGATCTTCGGGCGCTCCTATGCGGAAGAACCCGACGTCTTGATCAAGCAGCTTGCGGAGGACGAAGCCATCGCCGAGGCCGATACGTTGCTTCTGACCGTGCCCAACCAGCTCGGCGTCGAGTACAATGCCCATGTGATCGAGGCGATCCTCAAGCATGTCGCTCCGGCACTCGGCTGGCGCTGACGCCGGCCGCGCAGATCAAACGGTGCCTGCAGGCTTTGCCAGAACGGTGGGTATCGCCCGTTCTGGCATCTGTCCACGGTCAGGCGAGCGACGGACTGCGGCGCGCCAGTCGGCCGGTATTCAGGGCGGAGATCCGTTTGGTTTCGTAGTAGGCTTTCTTCTGTTCGTACATCAACAGGTCGGCCCGCTTGACGAGGGATTCCATGCTTTCGCCAGGCTCGTTGGTCGCCACGCCGCATGATACGCTGAGAGGCGCGCTCGAATAGAACTGGTTGTTGATCTTCAGCAGTTCGTTGATGGTTTCCAGCATCGAGTTTGCCGCCTTGGCGTCTGTCCCCGGCATCAGCACGGCGAATTCGTCGCCACCGATGCGTGCCGCGCAATTCGGCCGCGAGACCGCGCCGTTGAGAATTTCCCCAAACCGCCGCAACAGGGCGTCGCCGGCATCGTGGCCGAGCTGGTCGTTGGCATCCTTCAGGCCGTTGAGGTCGATCAGGATCGCCGAAACGGGGCGCAGCGACTTTCGCTCCAACCGGTTGATTTCGTCGACATAGAAGGCGCGGTTATAGAGCTTCGTCAGCACGTCGTGCTTGCCGAGATATTCGAGGTAGGCCTCGGCTTTTTTGCGGGCGGTGATATCGGTCAGCGCGACCTGAACGCGTGACCAGTTTTCCTCGTAGCCGGGAAAGACCGAAAAATGCAGCAGGATGTGGCGCTCCGCCCCGTCGAGTGCATAGTTGATGACTTCGCGGTGGTGGAACAGGTTCCCGTTCCAGAGTTCCATCAGCTGCTCGCGGAACGGCTTTTCCATGTCGTCGCGGAAAATCTCGCCAAGGCGCTGCAGCAGGGTCAGGCGGTCAGGCGCGCAGAAGAGGTCGAGCGTCGCCTGGTTGACGTCGATCACATGGATTTCGCTCATGCACTGGCGGACAAACTCCGGGTGCACGTCCATGAACGTCCGGAAGTCGACGATGCCACGATCCCGCACGGTTTCGATGAGGCTCCTGATGCCGCTGAAGTCCTCGATCCAGAGCGATACGGGCGAATGCTCGAAGATCCCCTCGGCATACAGTCGCTGCGTGACTTCCGCACGGCGAGCATCTTCACGTACGGTGATGTCTTCGGTGGTCAGGAGCAGTTTGCCCAGCGTGCCTTCGTAACCCGGCATCACCGCGCCGCGCAGCTGGATATCCAGGCGCTGGCCGGAAAGGGTGTAGTTGACGGTCGTGCTGGAAAAAACCAGCTTTCCGTCGAAAAGATCGGCCAATTCGTTGACATGCGTTTCCAGCATGTCGTCCCGGAAGACCTGGTGCAGGTTATCGCGGAGATGATCGAGATCGGTGGCTTCGAAAAGCTCGAGCGTCTTGGCATTGACGTTCAGCAGCCGGATCCGGGCCGAACATTCCGTGATCCGCGCCGTGTCTTCGCGCAGGAAAGCGCGGATATCCGCCACCCCTTGCGCACGCCAGAGATCGAACAGCGCTTTGACGTCACTGAAATCCTCGATCCACATCGCAATCGGCGAGAGGTTGAACACGTCGGAATCGAATGTCTCGGACATTTAACCACCTGGAAACGAGTTAAGCATGCGCGCCGGAAGCGCAAAAATTCAGCGTATCCGTACTATTAGCCGCGAAAGGTAAACCGCTGCTTGACTGTTTCAGGATCGCGTCAAATCAATCGTGCGGCAGTTCAGCACGGAGCGCCTCCTTTTTCAATCAGCCCTATTGGTGGCGGATCGTGTACTTCATCCGGCCTGGTCGAGCGCGTTTTTCCGAACCAGGCGGCTTATCTTGCGTTCCAGATGATTGTCGGGTTCGCTGTCGGCGGCTTCCTTGAGCATCTGCGTCAGACGCCGCAATTCATTCTCGTCGAGGTTTTCGATGCCGATGAAACGGTTTTCGGCCGAGCTGGTCAGGATCAGTTCATCCAGCTTTGCCTGCAGCGCCTTGCCATCCCTGTTCTGGGAGTTCTGCAGGATGAACACCATCAGGAAGGTGACGATCGTGGTGCCGGTGTTGACCACCAGTTGCCACGTTTCGGAAAATCCGAAAAGCGGGCCGGAGACGGCCCATGCAAGAATGACCCCGACAGCCAGGACGAAAGTCGCGGGTTTGCCGCTGGCTTCGGCAACCGCATTGGAGAAACGGCAAAAGAAATCCGAAATACGCATGGAAATGCTCCTGCTTGAATGCCTTGATCGACAGCGAAAACGCATTCGAAGCTCAAGAGTTGCGCCAGCCGACGACAGATCGAATACAGGCCGGGACGGAGATTGCGGACGGCTTGCGATGACAGGCCCTGAGCCTGTATCGTGGCTGCAACTGCCGGTGATGTCATTTTTGATAGCGGCGGGCTCCAGGGGTCTTGTAAACAAATTAAATCCGTTGATTCCTTCCACTTAGGTCAATCATAGGTTTGCTGACGTGTCCGTCCAGAATGACGATGATTCCCATCTCCTGCAGGCCGGCGAGAACAGCTCCGGCCGGGCCGCCGACGCCTTGGCCGAAAGCGAGGCGCGTCTGCGGTTTCTGGACGTGCTCGGCAAAGCGACGGCGTCGAGTGCGGATGCCGACGAGATCCTCGACATCACGACACGGATGCTGGGACAGTTCCTGAACGTCTCCATCTGCGCTTATGCGGACATGGAGCCGGACCAGGATCACTTCAATATTCGCGGCGACTGGAGTGCCATGGGCTCGGCGAGCATTCGTGGCTACTACAGCCTGGCCGCCTTCGGTGCGCGGGCCGTATGGGATCTGCATGCGGGGCGGCCGCTGGTGATCAACAACAATCTGGCCGAACTGGCGCCGCAGGAAGCCGCCACGTTCCAGGCCATCGGCATCACCGCCACCATCTGCATGCCGCTCGTCAAGCTTGGTCGCCTGACGGCGCTGATGGCCATCCACCACAAGCAGCCGCATGTCTGGACTGCGGCGGAACTCGCCCTGCTGCACGAGGTGACCGAACGGTCCTGGGCGCACATCGAGCGGGTCCGCTCCGACCAGACGGCGCGCGACGCGGCCGAACGGCTGAAACTTGCAACGGACGCCGCTTTTATCGGTATCTGGGATTTTGACGTCACCGCCAACCGGCTGACCTGGGACAACCGTTGCAAGGAACTCTTCGGCCTGCCTGCGCACGCCGAGATAACCTACGAGGGCAGTTTCCTCGCCGGCCTTCACCCGGACGATCGCGAACGGTCGCACCAGGCAGTACAGCAGGCGATCACCAGCACCGTTCCGCAGCCCTTCAATCTCGAATACCGGACGATTGGCCCACGCGATCAGCGGGAGCGTTGGATCGCCGCCAATGGCGACGTCGTCACCACCAGCGACCGGCGCGTCCGGTTTGTCGGCACTGCGCGGGACATCACCGTGCAGAAGAAGGCCGAACGCCACCTCAAGATCGTCAGCGACACCGGCGCGACCGTTGCCGCCGAACGCGACCTGGGAAAGATCGTCCAGACCGTCACGGATGCCGGCGTGGAACTATCCGGGGCAGAATTCGGCGCATTTTTTTACAATGCCATCGACGAGGATGGGCAAAGCTACCAGCTTTACGCACTTTCGGGCGCTCCACGCAGCGCCTTCGAAAACTCTCCGATGCCGCGCATCACCTCCGTTTTCGAGCCGACGTTTCTCGGGCGGGGCGTTGTGCGATCCGAAGATATTCTCGCCGACCCCCGTTACGGCCGCAATGCGCCGCAAAACGGCATGCCGGAAGGCCATCTTCCGGTTCGCTCCTATCTGGCCGTGCCGGTTGTTTCCCGTTCCGGCGAGGTTCTCGGCGGCCTGCTTTTCGGCCACAAGGAGACCGGGCGAT
Source organism: Rhizobium sp. LjRoot30 (assembly GCF_964253915.1). Lineage (NCBI taxonomy): Bacteria > Pseudomonadati > Pseudomonadota > Alphaproteobacteria > Hyphomicrobiales > Rhizobiaceae > Rhizobium > Rhizobium sp. LjRoot30. The sequence continues at coordinate 301,170 of NZ_CAXUSG020000002.1, forward strand.
TTGGCGAGGAGCACGAGACTGCCCTTCTCGGCATTGCCGGCCACGCCGCGACTGCAATCGACAACGCCCGGCTGTTCCAGAAGGTAGAGGCGGAACTCGTCGAAAGGCGCAGGGCGGAAACGGCGTTGCAGGCGTTGAACGCCACGCTCGAAGAGCGGGTAGCCCAAGAGGTGGCCGAACGCGGCAAGGCGGAAGAACAACTGCGGCAGGCACAGAAGATGGAGGCCGTCGGCCAGCTCACCGGCGGTATCGCCCATGATTTCAACAATATGCTGGCCGTCATCATTGGCGGCCTCAGCCTGCTGCAGAAGAGGCTCGCCCGCGGCGATACGGATGTCGGCAAGTTCGTCGATGCGGCAACCGATGCGGCCCAGCGTGCGGCAACCTTGACGCGGCGCCTGCTCGCCTTTTCCCGGCGACAACCGCTGGCGCCCCAGCCACTGGATCCCAATCGCATGGTCGCCGGCATGAGCGAACTTCTGAGCCGCACACTCGGCGAAACCATCGTGCTCGAAACCGTGCTGGCCGCCGGCGCCTGGCAGATCAATGCCGATCCGGCCCAGATCGAGAGCGCCTTGCTCAATCTCTGTGTCAATGCCCGCGACGCCATGCCGAACGGCGGGCGGCTGACGATAGAAACCTCGAATGCCTATGTCGACGAGCAGTATGCGCGGGCAGCAGGTTTGAAAATCGGTCAGTTCGTGCTGGTGGCGGTGACCGATACCGGTATCGGCATGGACGATGGCGTCGTCGCCAAGGCGTTCGATCCGTTCTACACGACGAAGGAAGTGGGCAAGGGAACGGGCTTGGGGCTCAGCCAGGTCTACGGTTTCGTGCGCCAGTCCGGCGGGGCGGTGAAGCTTTATTCGGAGGTCGGCGTCGGTACGACGGTGAAGATCTACCTGCCCCGGCATTACGGCTCGGCGCTTGTTGCTGCCGCGGCGGAAACGGTACTGCAACTTGCGCCGGGAAGGCCCGACGAAACCATCATGGTGGTGGAGGACGACGAGCGCGTCCGCACTGTCTCCGCCGATGCGCTGCGGGAACTTGGATATACTGTCGTCGAAGCGGCCAATGCGGCGGAAGCGATCGACCGTATCGATGGTGGCCAACCGGTCTCGTTGCTGTTTACCGATGTGGTGATGCCGGGAATGTCGGGACGGGAAATGGTCGATCGCCTTCAGGCAAAAGGCATCGACATTGCCGTCTTGTACACCACCGGCTACACACGCAATGCAATCGTTCACAACGGCATCCTGGAGCCGGACACGCACCTTCTGACAAAACCCTTCACCATCGAAGAGCTGGCCAACAAGGTGCGCTTCGTCCTGGATATGAGATCAGCGAAAGAAACAGTATAGCGGTGTGGCCCTGTCCTGCCACTCAAGGCCCGCATCAAGCAGGCCACATCGAACTCTACTGCTTCCTGGTGTCTTTCTTCGCGGCGGCATTCACGTGATGCTCGTTGCTGCCGCCATGGGCGCCGGATGCATTGCCGGTATTGTTGGGCTTGGTGCCCGAGGCCGCCTTTTCAGGATTCGCGCCCTTGGGGTTATTCTGCGCTGCCTTGGCCTGCGGTGAACCGGCATGGGTCGCCATATCCATTCTCCTTGATCGTTGAGTATAAGAGACCGGCACTGCCGATCCTTTGCTTCAACGGCAAAGCGGATGCACTTGTTCCCTCCTTTGGGAAATGAGGCCGCGGGTGGACTTCAGCGCTTGCGGACCCGGTCGAGGACGCTGTCGAGCGCCGCGGTCAAGGCGTCCGTGCCGCCATGCTCGCGGAAGCGGGCGAACATTTGCTCGTTCAACCCGCCTTTGGTGGAATATTCGTGACGCAGATCCTCCAGCGACAGCGCCGGAGCATTCAAGGCCGTGGTTGACAGGCTGGCGAACAGCGGTGCGAGGTAGGCGCGTGCGTTTTCCGCCGGCAAGCCTTTTTGCCGAAGCCAGCCGACGACGTGATCCATAATGCCGAAATAGGATCCCATCAGCGCGCTTGCGGTCGCCAGCAGTTCGAATTCTTCGACCGACCGGCACGGAACCGCTATGCCGAGGCCCCCGAAAAAAGCCTCGACCGCCGGAGCCGGCGGCAGGATCGTCGTGACGCCGCTGCGGGTGGCGACAAAGGGCAATGGCACGGCGCGCACGATTTCGACCGGCACGTCGATCCAGCTGCGGAGGGTTTCATGATCGACGGTGGCGACGAGGCTGACGACCAATTGTCCCGGGCGAAAATGCAGCGCGCGCACGACCTCTTCTGCCACATCCGGCCGGATCGCGAGGAAAACCATGTCGGCCGCATCGACGACCTGCTGGTTGCCGCCGGCGATACGCACTTTTGGCGAGCGGGCGGCAAGTCTGCCGGCCGTTGCAGCCGAGCGGGGCGAGACGGTGATGTCGGGGAGATCCCCGCCGCCCGACAGCATACCGCTGACGATCGCCTCGGTGATCGTGCCGGTACCGATGAAGCCGAGCCGGGTGGACACGGGAAAGGCCGTCATTTCAATCCTCCGGGATCGTATGGAAGCTGGCCGGCAGCATCGCGGCCGCGCCGGACATGGGTTCCGGCGGGCGCTGCGGGACAACGCGGGATCATTTTATGCGCTGCCACGACAGAGCGGATCGCCACCGGCCGGTAATAGCGGATGGGATCGGGCGTTTCCTCCACCCTGCCCAGTGGCGTGTCGTCGGTCGCGGACATCATCTTTCCCTCGTGGTGCAGCCTACGCCTCGAACTTTACCATAGTGCCGCCGCCGGTCGCCTGGTCGGTTGGAAAAACCTCGATGCGGGCGACATCGACATGCACGGGAAGCGCAATCACGTCATGGACGATCTGGGCGATATTTTCCGGCTGGATCGGCCGATAACCATCGTAAAGCACGGCGTTCGCCTGGCCACCGGGAATGGAGGTGCGGTAGAGTGCCGTCTGCACCCGGCCCGGCACGATTTCGCTGACACGTACGGAGCTGCCGAGCAGGTCGCAGCGCAGGTTGTCGCAGAACAGGCTGAGGCCGGCCTTGGAGGCGCCGTAGACGCTCATCGACGGATAGGGCGCCTGCCCGCCGCTGGAGCCGATATAGATGAGATGGCCGCGCTTGCGTGCCACCATGCCGGGCAGGACCAACCGCGTCAGGTGCATCGGCGCCTTGAGGTTGATATCGATCATCGCGTCGATTTCCGCCGGGTCGATCTCCGCAAAGGCGGCCCGGGCCGACAGGATGCCGGCATTGTTGACGAGAACGTCGACCTCGATGCCGTCGAGCGCCGCGGCGATGCGTGTCGTGTCGCGCACATCCGCCTTCACGGCGATTGCGCCGGACGATGCGGCAAGTGCGTCGAGTTCTTCCTCATTGCGGCCGACCGCATAGACGGCGAGGCCTCGGCTGCGCAGCATCGGCACGATGGCCTTGCCGATGCCGCTGGTCGCCCCCGTGACGACCGCGACGCGATAGGCATCAGACATAGATGTAGCCCCCGCTGATCACGACGTTTTCGCCGGTCGCATACGTGTTGCGTCCGGACGCCATCATGACGATCCATTCGGCCATTTCGACCGGCTCGGCGGCGCGGCCGAGCGCGCTGGCTTTCGCAAGCTCGGGCAGGAAGCCAAGCTCCTTGGCGCGATCGGTGGCAAAACCTGCAGGCGCCACGGAATTGACGAGGATCTGGTCTTTGGCGCATTCCTGCGCGAAGGATTTCGTCAGGCTGACGACGGCCGCCTTCGTTGCGGCATAATGCGCATTCTGCGGATGCGCCTTGAAGGCATCGACAGAGGTGATGTTGACGATGCGGCCCGTCACCTCAGGCAGGTTGACGAACTGGCGCATATGGCGCACCGCCGCCACCATCATGTGATAGGTGCCCTTGACGTTGATGGCGTTCTCCAGGTCCCAATCCTCGTCGGTGATTTCCAGAATGGCCTTGCGGGGATAGATTGCCGCACTGTTGACCAGCGCCGTGATGCGGCCGAGTTTACCGGCAACCGCGTCGAAGCCCGCATGCGCCGTTTCTGCCCGGGAGATATCGGCGACTGCGGTCGCCACCTCGGCGCCGAGTGCCTGCAACTCCGCCGCCGACGAAGCGAGCAGCGCTTCGTTGCGATCGATGAGGCCGATCTTCGTCGCGCCGTGCGCGATCATCAGCTTCGCCGTCACAAGCCCGAGGCCAGATGCGCCGCCGACGATGACAACAGACTGGTTCTTCACGTTTCCTACCTCGCGATTTTCAGGTTGCGCCACCATATTGGTATGTTATCACTTATATGCCAACTTGAATGAAGCGCAAGCCGTTTTTGGAACCCTGCCCATGATTCCCCGCCTCGACACCGCAAGGCGCGCGCCATCGCCCGGCGCAGGCTTCCTCCAGCATCTCGCTGCTGTCGGCCTTGAAGGCGACATCGCCGTGGCGGCGGCGGATCGCACGGTGTTTTCGACCGACAACTCGATCTATCAGGTCGAGCCGGAGGGCATCGTCTTTCCGAAGAACATCGATGATCTGAAGACGATTGCCAAGGCGCTTGCCCGGCCCGAGTTCGCTCGCATCACCGTTGCCCCACGTGGCGGCGGCACGGGCACAAACGGCCAATCGCTGACGAACGGCATCGTCGTCGACTGTTCGCGCCACATGAACCGGATACTGGAGATCGACCCGGTTCGTCGCATCGCCCGCGTTGAGGCCGGCGTCGTGAAGGACCAGCTGAACAAGGCGCTCGCCCCCTACGGCCTGTTCTTCGCCCCGGAACTTTCCACCTCGAACCGCGCCACCATCGGCGGCATGATATCCACCGATGCTTGCGGACAGGGCTCCTGCCTCTACGGCAAGACGAGCAATCATGTGCTGGGCCTGCGGATCGTGCTGGTCGATGGCACCGATTTCTTCTCCCGCCCGGTAGAGGAGGATGAACTGCGGGTTCTGCAGGCGCGACAGGACAGCATCGGCGATATTCATCGCATACTGGCCCGTATCGCCACTGAAGACGGCGAAGAGATCGAAAGAATCTTTCCGAAACTCAATCGTTTCATGACGGGGTACGATCTCGCCCATATCAGGCGCGAGGATGGCCGGTTCGATCTCAACGCCGTGCTCTGCGGCTCCGAGGGAACGTTGGCGATGATCGCGGAGGCGGAACTCAATCTGCTGCCTATTCCCGCCCACGCGGCATTGATCAACATCCGCTATAACGATTTCCAGGCCGCGCTGCAGGACGCGCGCAATCTCGTCGGCCTGCGCGTCGCGTCAGTCGAGACGGTGGACGAAACGGTGCTACGCCTTGCCAAGGGCGATATCATCTGGCCGCGCATCGCCTCCTTTTTTCCCGACGATGCGGACGGCCAGACGAACGGCATCAATATCGCCGAAGTGCTGGCCGACACACTGGAGGAGCTGTCGTTGCGGCTGTCCGCCGTAACCGCAGCGCTGGAAGGCAGCCCCTTTCCCGGCAGGAAGGGTTTTACCATCACCCGCGCAAAAGCCGATATCGAGGCCGTCTGGACGATGCGCAAACGAGCGGTCGGCTTGCTCGGCAATGTCGACGGCCCGATCCGGCCGGTGCCTTTCGTCGAGGATACTGCCGTTCCACCGGAAAACCTCGCCGCCTATATCGCGGAGTTCCGTGCGCTGCTTGATGGGGAGGGGTTGACCTACGGCATGTTCGGCCATGTGGATGCCGGCGTGTTGCATGTGCGGCCGGCTCTCGACCTGACCCGCCCCGAGCATGCGGCCATGGTCCGTCGGATCAGCGATGCGGTCGTCGCCCTGACGCAAAAATACGGCGGCGTGCTCTGGGGCGAACATGGCAAGGGCGTGCGATCGGAATATGTGCCCGCCTTCTTCGGACCGCTCTATCCGCGCCTGCAGGACATCAAGCAGGCTTTCGATCCGCTCAACCAGTTGAACGCCGGCAAGATCGTAACGCCCGCGGGGTCCGTCCTGCCGAAGATCGACGAGATCCCGTTGCGCGGAACCTCCGACCGCATCATCGGCAACGAGATCCGCGCCGCCTTCGATAACGCCGCCTATTGCAACGGTAACGGCGCCTGTTTCGATTTCGATCTCGACGGGTTGATGTGTCCCTCCTACAAGGCGACGCGCGATCGACGTTTTTCGCCGAAAGGCCGTGCGTCGCTGATGCGCGACTGGTTGCGGCGGCTGGCGGAAAAGGGTGTCCGGCCGCAGCAGGAGGCGGCAAGGCAGCTACGACTGACGGCACCGCTGCAGCTCATCAGGCGGATGTGGAACACGCTGAACCCCGCCAACCGCGACGACTTTTCCCACGAAGTTCGGGCGGCGATGGATACCTGTCTCGCCTGCAAGGCCTGTGCCGGCCAATGCCCGGTCAAGGTCAGCGTGCCCGCCTTTAGGGCGAAATTTCTCGAGCTTTATTATGGTCGTTACCTGCGACCGCTGAAGGATCCGCTGATCGCCACCATCGAGACCATGCTGCCGCTGATGGCGCGGACAAGGCCGCTCTACAATCTCTTCGTCACCTCAACGTTCGGAAAAGCCGCCATGCGGCTCGTCGGCCTGACGGCCTTGCCCGCCCTGCCCTCGCTGTCGCTGCGCCGCACGTTGACGAGCGCTCGGGTGCCGGTTGCCACGCCGGAGGCGCTCGCGGCCTTGAGTCCCGAGCAACGGGCCAGATCCGTCGTTTTCGTGCCCGACGCTTTTACCGAGCATTTCGATCCGCAAATTCTTCTGGATGCCGTGGATATTGCCGGTCGCCTCGGGTTTCGCGCCTTCGTGTCGCCATCGCTCATCAACGGCAAGGCTTTGCATGTGCACGGCTATCTCGGCGCCTTCGAGAAGGTGGCGGGAAGAACCTCGCGGTTGCTGGATCGTCTTGCCGATACCGGCATAACGCTGGTCGGCATTGACCCGTCGATGACCCTAACCTATCGCAGCGAATATGCCGGCAATGCCGCAACCCGCACCCGAGCGCATATCCAGCTTCCCCAGGAATGGCTCGTCACGGCGCTGGACCGCTTCCCTGCCCGCGCGCCTTCCATCGACCGGCCACCACATCGATTGATGGCCCATTGTACCGAGCGCACCAACGCGCCTTCGTCGACCAATCAGTGGAAGGCCGTCTTCGCGAAACTGGGTGTCCATCTTGCCCTGGCCGAAACCGGCTGCTGCGGCATGGCCGGAACCTTCGGCCATGAGGTGCGCAATCGCGACCTTTCGGAAAAACTCTACGGCATGAGCTGGCAGCCGGCGCTGGCACAAGCCAAGGCCGACGATGTGCTGATGGCAACGGGTTATTCCTGCCGGTCGCAGGTCAAGCTCATGGAGCAACGCCAGATGCCGCATCCCTTGCAGGTCATCCGGGCAATTCTTCAAGAAGAAGAGACGCTTCCCCTGGAAGGCCGCGCCATGTATGATATGTGATAAATGCAAACCACCGGACAAAGGGCTGGATCGGCATGTCGATCATAACACAGCGGGGCAATCTCGCGGAAATCGTCGTCGCCAAGCTTGCCGAACGCATCGACTCCGGACTTTATGCGCCCGGCGAGAAGATACCGTCAAGTGCGCAATTGTGCGAGGAGTTCGGCGTATCCCGCACCGTCATCCGCGAGGCGCTGACGTCGCTGAAGGTTGCCGGACGCGTCATCGCCCGCCAGGGCGCCGGCGTATATGTGACCGAAAAGGATGCCAAGACGCTGAATTTCGAGATCAGCCGCATCGACGACATCCGCTCCGCCATGCAAATCCTTGAGTTGCGGCTTGGCGTGGAGATCCAATCGGTGGCGCTTGCTGCCCAGCGTCGCACGCCGGAAGCGCTCGCCGAAATCGCCCGCGCCTTCGATTACATCGAAAACCTCGACACCAACGATGCCGAGATCGAGGCCCGCGCCGATTTCGAATTCCACCTCGCCATTGCCAAGGCGACCCGCAATCCGCATTTCCCGAGTTTTCTCGAAGCGGTCATGGGCGAGATCAATTTCGATCTGGTGCTAAAACACCGCCAGTCGGGGCGCACCTACAATGCCTACCTCAAGAAGATCAACAAGGAGCACGCCGCCATCCTTGCAGCGATTACGCAGGGCGATTCCAAAGCGGCCAAGCAGGCGCTGATCGCCCATCTCGAGGAAAGCCTCAATCGCTACCGGCTGATGCTGGACGAGCCGTCAGGCAGCGAAGCGGAGGATTGATCGCCGCGAACAACGCGGCGATCTCCGAAGGCGGAACCCGGCCTTATGCCCGCTGTTGCAAGGCCTGTTCGCGGATCTGTGTCAGGCTCATCTTCACCGTCAAAGCCTCCGGATCGATGCGAATTTCGATCAACGACGGTTTGCCGGAAGCCTCCGAACGGCGGAAAGCATCGGCAAACTCCGCCGTCGTCTCCACCGTCTCGCCATGCAGGCCGTAGGAGCGCGCAAGGGCGGCAAAATCCGGATTGGTGAGTTTCGTTCCCGTGACACGGCCGGGATAGCTGCGCTCCTGGTGCATGCGGATGGTGCCGTACATGCCGTTGTTGATGACGAGGAAGATGACGCGGGCGTCATATTGCATCGCCGTCGCCAGTTCCTGGCCGTTCATCAGGAAACAACCGTCGCCGGCAAATGCCACCACCGGCCGGCCGGGCTCGGTGATCTTGGCGGCGATCGCCGCCGGCACACCGTAGCCCATCGAACCGTTGGTCGGTCCGAGTTGGGTGCGGAAGGTACGATATTGATAGAAGCGGTGCGCCCAGGCAGAATAATTGCCGGCCCCTGTCGTCAGGATGGCGTCTTCGGGCAGATGGCCGCGCAACCACGCCATGATGTCGCCCATCTGCACCGGCCCCGGCGTCTGCGGATGCTTTAGGTTTTCCAGATAGTCGGCATGCGCATCTTTCGTCCAGTCGGCCCAGGCAGGCGCGGCGACAGGCGAGAGCTTCGCCGCCTGCGACAGGAAACCGCCGACGCTGGCGTTGATCGGCAGGCTCGCATGGTAGACGCGGCCTAGTTCCTCTGCTCCGGCATGGATATGGACGAGGGTCTGTTTCGGCACGGGAATGTCGATCATCGTGTAGGCGCCGGTGGTCATTTCACCGAGGCGGGCACCGATGCAGAGCAAGAGATCGCAATCCTTGACGCGCTGAACCAGCTTCGGGCCTGCCGCAAGGCCGAGATCGCCGGCATAGTTGGCATGACTGTTGTCGAACAGGTCCTGGCAGCGGAAGGACGCAGCAACCGGCAGCGAAAAAGCTTCGGAGAAGGCCTTCAGGTCGGCCACCGCCTTTTGCGTCCAGCCGCCACCGCCCGCAACCACCATCGGCCGCCGTGCTTTGGCCAGCAGGGACACGAGTTCGTCGAGCTGCGGCTGGCCGGCATAAGTCTCCACACGCTTGTAGGCCGGTGTATCGGCAATCGCCACCCTGTCGGTCAGCATGTCTTCCGGCAGCGCCACGACCACCGGCCCCGGCCGGCCATTGACGGCGCGGTGGAAGGCCTGGGAAATCAGTTCGGGAATACGCGCGGCATCCTCGATTTCCACCACCCATTTCGCCATCTGGCCGAACATGCGGCGATAGTCGATTTCCTGGAAGGCTTCGCGCTCCACCTGGTCACGCGCCACCTGGCCGATGAACAGGATCATCGGCGTCGAATCTTGGAATGCCGTATGCACGCCAACGGATGCATTGGTGGCGCCCGGGCCGCGGGTGACGAAGCAGATGCCGGGCTTGCCGGTGAGCTTTCCGTAGGCTTCCGCCATGTAGGCCGCCCCGCCCTCCTGCCTGCAGATGACGAATTCGATGTCATCCTCGGCATCATGGAAGGCATCGAGGGCCGCCAGATAACTCTCGCCGGGCACGCCGAAGACACGGTTCACGCCATGGATCTTCAGTGCGTCGACCAGGACCTGGCCGCCGCTGCGGGTCTCATATTCGGTTGTCATGTCAGTCTCCTCAGCCGCTAGGCACTTCCGCCTTTCTCCGAAACGCGAAAACGCTCTAGCCTTTTGTTTTTACGCAATTCCGGACGCAAAACCGCTCAGCACTTTTGCTGGAATTGCCCTAGATGACAGCGTCCTCAAGGAAGGGCCGGTTCAGGGCAACGCGCTCATAACCGAAAGGCGAGAGGTCGAGCGTCCTGAAGCCGCCATAGGTGATCAGTTCGGAAAGCCCTCGCCCCATCGCCGGCGATTGCTGCAGGCCGTGACCGGAAAAGCCGTTGGCGAAGAGGAAATTCTTCACCGCGCTGTGCGGGCCAAGGATGACGTTGTGGTCGAGCGTGCAATAGTCGTAATGCCCGGCCCAGCTGTTCACCACCTTGATCGCCTCGAAGGCCGGCACGCGGCCGGCCAGCGTCGGCCAGATCTCGTCCTCGAACTCATCGTGCATCACGGCGAAATCGGTCGGATCGACCTCCGGATCGTGCTTTGGATAGGTGCCCATCAAATAAAACTTGCCTTCCGGGCGGAAGAACACGCCGGTCGGATCGATGGTCAGGCCGACGCCCGGGCCAAGCGGCGTGCGGCAATCGACGACGAAGAGCGAGCGGCGGCGCGGCTCGACGGGGATTTCGAGGCCGGCCATGCGGGCAAGCTTCTTGCCGTTGGTGCCGGATGTGTTGACGAGCGTGCCGCAGGCGATCGTCTGGCCGCCCTTGGTGGTCACCGAGACGATGCGATCGCCTTCACGGTTCACTGCGACTACCTCGTCCTCGATATATTCGACGCCGAGGGTGCGAGCCTTCTTGCGAAAACCCTGGAGCAGGCCGACGCTATCGAACCAGCCCTCGCCGCGCTCGCCGGTGCTACCGAGCGTCAGGCCTTCGGTGTTTAGCCACGGGAAGCGTTTGCCAAGGCCTTCCGGATCGAGCAGCGTCACTTCCGCGCCGCAGGCGATCTGCGTTGCATGGTTGCGGCGCAGAACATCCGTGCCACGCTCGTCGCCGGCGAGGAACAGGTAGCCGTTCTCGTGAAAACCGATCTCAGGCGTATCGTCGTCGACGGCGACGTTTTCCTTGAAATTGCGGATGAACTCGGTGCCGAATTGCGAGACCTGGACGTTGATCGCATTGGAAAACTGGTGGCGGATCGAGGCGGAGGACAGTGCCGTCGCCGAACGCTGGTAGGTCCAGTCCTTCTCGATCACCAGCACCGAGCCGGTGAAATCTGGGTTGGTCGCCAGAAAGTAGGCCGTGGCGCTGCCGACAACGGCACCGCCGACGATGACCACGTCATAAGAAGTTTTCGAAGCCTGCATCGCCGAACTCACTTCTTGCCGTCTTCGAAATGACCGACGGCCGTAAAACTGCCGCCCTGAAAGCGGACAGCGGGATCGTTCGGATCACCCTGTTGCGTCTTGGCGAAGACCTTGTCGGCGTAATCGTCGGCGCTGTCTTCCGGCTTATAGCCGAGTGAGGCTGCGGTGCGGTTATCCCAGAAGGCGCGGCTGTTGTGCGACATGCCGTAAGCGACCATAAAGCCGACGCGTTCCGCCGACAGGCTCTTTTCGACGAGTTGGCGGCAGTCGCGATAGGAAAGCCAGGTGATCAGGTGCCGGCGGTCGGTCGGCTCCGGGAAACAGGAGCCGATGCGGATCGAGACGGTTTCGATGCCGAACTTGTCGAAATAGTAGCGGCCGAGGTTTTCGACGAAGGTCTTGGAGACGCCGTAGAGGCTGTCCGGCCGTGTGGGCACGCTGCCGTCGATGGTTTCGGTGCGCTCGTAATAGCCGATGGCGTGTACGGAACTGGCATAAACGATGCGCTTGACGCCGTGGCGGCGGGCTGCCTCGTAAATGTGGTAACCGCCGGAGATGTTGGAATCGAGGATGGTTTTCCATTCTGCCTCAAGCGGCTGTCCGCCGAGGTGCACGATGGCATCGCAACCCTTCACCGCTTCGGACACTGCATCGAAATCGGCCAGCTCGAGTGTGGCGTCTTCCTCGTGGGCCTCAAGATTTTCGCAAGGCTTGCGATCGGACAGGCGGACGACCTTGCCGAGACGGGTGCCCGACTGGCGAAGCGCTGAGCCAACGGCGCCGGCGGCTCCGGTCAAAAGAACTCTCTGGAAATGAGACATGGTTTTTCCCTCTTTAGCGCAGCCGGGCCAAGGCATCGGCGATGCGCTCGATAGCCAGGGTCAGATTATCGCGGGATGTCGCAAAGGAAAGGCGGATATAGGGTTCGACGCCGAAGGCCGCACCCGGCACGGTCGCAACCTTGCCTTCCGTCAGCAGGTAGGAGGCGAGCACCGTGTCGTTGGCGATCACCGTGCCATCCGGCGCCGTCTTGCCGATGTAGGGTGCACATTTCGGGAAGAGATAGAAGGCACCTTCCGGCGCGCGCACGCCGAGCCCCGGGATTGCGCCAAAACCCTTGGCGACCAGTTCGCCGCGTGCCCGATACTCGGCAACCGCCGTCGTGACGAAATCCTGCGGGCCGTTGAGTGCGGCGGCCGCCGCCACCTGGGTAATCGACGAGGGGCAGGTGGTGCTCTGCGATTGCATCTTGTTCAGCACCGTCGTCAGGCTTTTCGGCCCGGCGGCGTAACCCAGCCGCCAGCCGGTCATGGCGTAGGCCTTTGAGACGCCGTTGATGAGCAGCGTGCGGTCACGAAGCTCCGGGCAGGCATTGGCGAAGGACGTGAACGGCACGTCACCGCAAACGATGTGTTCGTAGATCTCGTCCGACATGATGGCAACGCGGGGATGGCGGGCCAGCACGTCGCCGAGCGCCCGCAACTCGTCTGCGGTATAGATCGCCCCGGTGGGATTGGAGGGCGAATTGAAAAGGAACCAGCGCGTCTTCGGCGTGATCGCCGCTTCCAGCCGCTCCGGGGTGATCTTGAAGGCATCCTCAACGCCGCATGCAACGATTTTCGGCAGACCTCCGTGCAGGATGACGATGTCGGTGTAAGAAACCCAATAGGGCGCCGGTACGACGACCTCGTCTCCCGGTTCCAGCGTGCCGAGGAAAGCGTTGAACAGGATCTGCTTGGCACCGTTGCCGATGGAAATCTCGTCCATGGCATAGTCGAGACCATTCTCGCGCTTGAATTTCCTGACGATCGCGTCGCGCAGTTCCGGCAGGCCGTCGGGAGCGGTGTAGCGGGTAATGCCGCGCTTCATCGCATCGACGGCGGCATCGACGATATGGGCGGGGGTATCGAAATCCGGCTCGCCGAGTGACAGGTCGATCACCTGTTCGCCCTTCGCCCGCATCGCCTTGGCGGCCATGGAAACGGCCATGGAGGGCGACGACTTGATGGTGGAGGCCCTGTGGCTTTCGAATGCGATCATGCTCATGCCTTTTCTCCTGCCTTGCCGTAGAGCGCAGCCTGTTCCGCCGTGATGTAACCGTGCCTGACGTCATGGGCGACCGCCTCTGCCGGACGCGTCGCCGGATCGCCATATCCGCCGCCGCCGGGCAAGGAGAGGACGAGCCGTCGGCCTTCCGGCACGAACTGCAGGCCCTTGCCCTTCAACACCGTGCCGTCATCGAGCGCCACGCCACCTGACGCGCCATCAAGACCGCCGTCGCGACCCCGCGCCGGATGGTGCAGGCGGTCGAACATGGCGGAGAAGCGGAACGAAAAACCTTCGGCTGCCTCGATCTCGATCATCTGGCCGAGACCGCCGCGCCGTGCGCCGGCGCCGCCGGAGCCTTCGCGCAATTCCTTGCGCCAGACGATGACTGGGCCGACATTCTCCGTCGCCTCGATCGGCATCGTGTGCACGCCGCTGGGGAAGGCCGTTGCGTTCAGGCCGTCGAGCGAGGCGCGGGCGCCGGAACCGCCGGAGTTGAACATCAGGATTTCTGCGCCCTTGCCGCCGATCTGGTCGGCGACGGGGCGAACGCTCATATGCAGGTTCCACAGCGCGCTGGCGCCTTCCGCCGGCACCTGGCCGGGTAGCGCCTGATGCAGCGCGCCGAGCACCAGATCGGGCACGAAATGGCCGAGCACATGGCGCACGGCGACCGGCGCCGGGCGCTTGGCGTTGAGGATGCAGCCCTCCGGGGCTGCGACATCGAAGGGTGCAAGCGAGGCGGCATTGTTGGGAATATCCGGCGCCACGACACATTTGATGCCATAGCAGGCATAGGCCTTGGCATAGACCAGCGGCACGTTGATGCCGAACTTGCTCATGCCGGATGTGCCGTCGAAATCGACGAGCACGCCGTCTGCGCCGATGGTGAGTTTGGCCGCCAGATGCACCGGCTCGTCGTAGCCGTCGAGATCGAGGCTGTAGGACCAACTGCCATGCGGCAGGGTCCTCAGGCGCTCCAGCGTTGCCTCGCGGCTGTGCTTGAGGATGAAACCGCCGATCATCGAGAGATCGTCGAGGTTGAATTCCGTCAGCATGTCGATGAGGCGGCGATGGCCGGTCTCGTTGCAGGCGGCCAGCGCGTGAAAATCGCCGACCACCTTGTCGTTCTCGCGCACATTGTTGCGCACGATGTGGATGAGCGTACGGTTCAGTTCGCCGCGTTCGAAGAATTTCATGATCGGGATGAAGAGGCCTTCTTCATAGACTTCCCGCGCATCCGGCCCGAAACCGCGCCCGCCGACATCGACGACATGGGCGGTGGAGGCAAAATAGCCGACCAGCCGGCCATGGTGGAAGGACGGCGTGACGACGGTGATGTCGTGCAGGTGGCCGGTGCCCTTCCAGGGATCGTTGGTGATGTAGACATCGCCTTCGAAGATGTTTTCGGGGCCGATGTCGCGGATGAAATGCGCGACCGACTCGGCCATCGCATTGACGTGGCCCGGCGTACCGGTGACGGCCTGCGCCAGCATCCGGCCTTCAAGGTCGAAGACGCCGGCGGACAGGTCGCCGGCCTCGCGAACCGAGGTGGAGAAAGCGGTGCGGATCAGCGTCTGGGCCTGCTCTTCCACAACGGAGATCAGGCGGTTCCACATCACCTGCATATGGATATCGATCATCGATTGATTCATCGGTCCAGTCCTCAAATCCGGGTAACGAGCAGGCAACCGTCGTTCTGGACGATGGCCTTGAAGGTGGCGGTGAGCATGGTGGATGTCTCGCGCTCGACGATGACGGCGGGGCCTTTCACGACGTTTCCGGGTTTTAGGTCGTCGCGCTCATGGATGCCGGCATCGAGGAAGGCGCCCTGCGCGGCTTCAAACAGCCGCCGGCTCTTGGACGGCGCCACGACATCGCCTTCGGCGACGACAGCGACGCGGGCGACCGGCGGCAGCGGCGAGCTTGCCTTGACCGACCAGCTGACGATCTCGACATCGAGGCCTTCGATGGCGCGGCCGAAGAAGCGCTCATACTCCGCCTCGAACTGCGCGGCGATCTTGGCTGCGCTGCCGGCGTCGAATGTTTCGGTTTGGAGCGGAACGGGGATATCCCACCCCTGCCCGGCATACCGCATGAACAATGTCCGCTCGATCACCGGCGCGGCGGCATCAAGCCCACCTTCGACGAAGCCAAGCGCTTCCGCCTGCATTGCAGCGACCAGCCTGTTCGCCTCGGTAAAATCGAAATCGGAGAGGTTGAAGACCGCGCTGCGCACTGACTCATAACCGAAAGGCGCGCGCAAAAAGCCGATAGCGGAGCCGACGCCGGCGCCTGCGGGCACCAGGAAGCTGGAAATGCCCATCTTCTCGCAGAGACGGGCCGCATGCAGCGGGCCGGCGCCGCCGAAGGTGATCATGGTGAAATCGGCGATGTTCTTGCCGTTCTCGACCGTATGGACGCGGCCGGCATTGGCCATGTTTTCATCGACCATCTCGCAGGTGCCGTAAGCGGCGCCATCCGCATCGAGGCCGATTGCGGCGCCGATATCGTCCTGCATGGCCTTGCGGCTCAACTCGACCGAAAGCGGAATGGCGCCACCGGCAAAATTGTCGGGATCGAGCTTGCCGAGGATCAGGTCGGCATCCGTTACCGTCGGGTGCTTGCCGCCACGCTTGTAACAGGCCGGCCCCGGTTCGGACGCGGCCGAATGCGGCCCGACGCGGATCTGGCGCATGCCGTCGATTGCGGCGATGGACCCGCCGCCGGCGCCGATTTCCACCATCTCGACCACCGGAATGGAGATCGGCATGCCGGAACCTTTGCGGAAACGATAGGTGCGGGCGACCTCGAAGGTCTTGGCTGTCTTCGGCACCTGGTTTTCGATCAGGCAGATCTTCGCCGTCGTGCCGCCCATGTCGAAGGAAAGGACCGTGTCGAGGCCGTGGCGGCGGGCGATGTCGGCGGCAAAGATCGCGCCGCCCGCCGGACCGGACTCGACAAGGCGGACCGGAAATTCCGAGGCGCTTTCAACAGAGACGATACCGCCACCGGAATGGATCATGAAGACCGGACAACCGACGCCGATCTCTTTCAGCGAAACGACGAGGCGGTCGAGATAGGATTTGATCGCCGGCTTGACGTAGGCATTGGCACAGACCGTGTTGAAGCGTTCGAATTCGCGCATCTGTGGCGACACTTCCGACGAAATCGACACGGAGACATGCGGCAGGCGCTTGAGGATGGCATCGCGCACGGCCGCTTCATGGGCGCCGTTGGCATAGGCGTGGATGAAACCGATGGCGACGCTTTCATAGCCGCCTTCGCTTATGGCGGCGACGACGGCTGCCACGGATGCCTCGTCCAACGGCAACAACACCTTGCCGGCCGCGTTCATCCGCTCGCGGACGATAAACCGGTCGGCGCGGGCGATCAGCGCCGGGGGTAGGACGATGTTGAGATCATATTGCTCGAAGCGGTTTTCGGTGCGCATTTCCAGCACGTCACGAAAACCCTCGGTGGTGACGAAGGCGGTTTTGGCGCCGCGGCGTTCGATCAGTGCGTTGGTGGCAAGCGTCGTGCCGTGAATGAGCAGGTCGATCTGCGAAAGCGCGATGCCCGCCATCTCGGCAACCGCCGCGACACCCTTCAGGATGGCCCGTTCCGGAGCGGTGTAGTCGGTCAGGACCTTGGTCGAATGGAGCGCGCCATCCAGATCGAGGGCGATATCCGTGAAGGTGCCGCCGATATCGACGCCCACCCTGCAGTTTCGTGGCGTATTAGTCACCGTTTCGTTCCCCACATACACGCGCCTTGGGGCGCCCGACCTCATCCGGCGCAGCGGCCGGCGAAGCTTCCAGAACGCCAGTTTTCACAGCCGGCGCGCCGAAGCAAGATTTCTGCTTGACGGATTTTGGATATATCACTTATCATACATGTGTCAACTTGATTTATGGCTCGATTGCGACGGAAATAATATCGCGATCGCGACATGAGATCGGCTGCCGAGTGCCCGGAAATGGCGTTGCGGAAAGCCCAAGAAACAAGCCGAACGCGGATCAACCGCGCGCCACATGAAAGAAGATCAACGGCTTAACCAGAGGGAAGCCCTTCATGACGCATTTTTCCAAACTCCTTGCAGCAACGGCCATAGTCTCCTCCCTTTTCCTCTCCCCGACCTTTGCCGCCGACACCATCAAGATCGGCGTCGCCGGCCCGTTTACCGGCGCCAACGCGACGTTCGGCGAGCAGGTCTTCAACGGCGTCTCCGCTTATGTGAACGATGTGAACGCTGCCGGCGGCATCAACGGCAAGCAGATCGAACTGGTGAAGGGCGATGATGCCTGCGAACCCAAGCAGGCTGTTGCCGTGGCAAACCGTTTCGTCGACCAGGACAAGGTGCAGGCGGTGATCGGCCACTTCTGCTCGTCGAGCACGATCCCGGCATCCGAAATCTACAACGACGCCGGCATCCTGGAGATGACCCCGTCCTCGACCAACCCGACGGTCACCGACCGTGGCTTCGACAATCTGTTCCGCGGCTGCGGCCGTGACGACCAGCAGGCCGTCGTTGCCGGCGGTTTCATCCTCGATACGCTGAAGCTCGACAAGATCGCCCTGATCCATGACAAGGACACCTATGGCCAGGGCCTGGTGGACGCCGTCAAGAAGACCATCGAAGCCCGCGGCATCACGCCGGTTCTTTACGAAGGCCTGACGCGCGGCGAACGCGATTTCAACGCGCTCGTCACCAAGATCAAGAGCACCGGCGCCAATGCGGTCTATTTCGGCGGCCTCATTCCCGAAGGCGGCCCGCTGGTGCGCCAGCTCAAGGAACAGGGTGTCGATGTCGTCTTCGTCACCGGCGACGCCTTTGCGCAGGCGGAACTCGTGGCTGCTGCCGGCGGCGCGGCCAACCTGAAGAACGTCTACTACTCCGCCACGCCGGATCCGCTCGCCGACCCCTCGACGAAGGATGTCCAGGATGCCCTGACCAAGGCCAACATCACGCCGGCGAACTACGTGCTTTACGGTTATGCCAACGCGCAGGCCGTCGTGGCGGCCCTCAAGGCTGGCGAAGACCTGAAGGCGCAGGCCGATTGGCTGCGCGGCAACACGGTCGATTCCGCCATTGGCAAGATTACGTGGGATGAGAAGGGCGACATCAAGGACTTCAAGTTCGTCTTCTACACCTTCGACGACAAGGGAACCCCCGTCCTCGTCCCTTAAAGGCAGGCTCATTCAGATCGGCCGGGCATGCGTGTCCGGCCGGCTTCTCCGTGCCCGCAAAAAATAAAAGAGGGGTTCGCCATGGACGTCTACATCCTGGCCCAGCAATTGTTCAACGGCATCACGCTCGGCACGATCTACGGCCTGATCGCCGTCGGATACACCATGGTCTACGGTGTCATCCGCATGATCAACTTCGCCCATGGCGACGTCTACATGGTCTCGGCCTATATCGCCGCGATCACTCTTGCCGTTCTCGCCTTCTTCGGCATCCAGTCCGTGCCCTTCGCCCTGATCTCCGTGCTGGTGATCAGCTGCGCGGTCACGGCGGTCTATGGCTGGGCGATCGAACGGGTGGCCTACCGGCCTTTGCGCGGCTCGACGAAACTCGCCCCGCTGATCTCCGCCATCGGCATATCGCTGATGCTGCAGAGCTACGTGCAGATCTCGCAGGGTGCCCGCGACCAGGGCGTGCCGACGCTGATCCAGGGCGCCTTCCGTTTTGGCGACGAGGTGCATTTCGCCCAGATCACCTACATGCAGACGGTCATCCTGTTCGCCGCGCTGATTGCCATGGGCATTCTCACCTACGTGATCAACTATACCCGCATCGGCCGCGAATGCCGGGCGACCCAGCAGAACATCCGCATGTCGGCGGTGCTGGGCGTCAACACCGACCGCATCATCTCGACGGTCTTCGTCATCGGCGCCGCAACGGCTGCCGTCGGCGGCACGCTCGTCACCTTCAACTACGGCTCGTTCAACTTTTTCATCGGTTTCGTCATGGGCATCAAGGCCTTCACCGCAGCCGTCCTCGGCGGCATCGGCTCGCTGCCCGGCGCCGTGCTGGGCGGCATCCTGCTCGGGCTGACCGAAGCCCTGTTCGCCGGTTATGTCAGCACCGACTACAAGGACGTCTTCGCGTTCGCCCTGCTGATCCTCCTGTTGTTCTTCCGCCCCTACGGCCTGCTCGGCCGGGCGGAAATCCAGAAAGTGTGAGGGGCCGCATGGAAACGAACCGTCTTCCGGCGCTGCTCAAGCAGGCCCTCCTCACCTTCACCGTCTCGCTCATCCTGTTCGGGCCGATTTCGGGGCTTGTTCTCGATGGCTTCACCTTCCGCAACGAACTGATGCGCGCCGTCCTGCTCGCCGCTGTCGTTACGGCCGGACGCGTGGCCATTTCACTCATACAGATGACCGGCTTTGGCCAAAAGCTAAGCCGCCGGGTGGCCGACAGCGGCGCCGGCGTGACCGTGCTGACCGGCAAGGAAAAGTCGCCGGTCCTGCTTTTGCTTCTGCTGTTCGTCGCAGGCCTCAGCCTGCCCTTCTTCACCGACAAATATTTCCTTGGCATCGCCATCCTGGCCCTGATCTACTGCCTGCTCGGCCTCGGGCTGAACATCGTCGTCGGCCTTGCCGGCCTGCTGGATCTCGGGTTTGTCGCCTTTTATGCCGTCGGTGCCTATCTGCTGGCGCTCGGCGCACAATATCTCGGCCTCGGCTTCTGGAGTGCGCTGATCATCGCCCCGTTCCTCGCCGGCCTCTGCGGCATGGTCCTCGCCTTCCCGGTCTTGAAGATGCATGGCGATTATCTCGCCATCGTCACGCTCGGCTTCGGCGAAATCATCCGCCTGGTGCTCAACAACTGGCTGGATTTCACCGGCGGCCCCAACGGTGCGCCCGTGCCGGCGCCGACCTTTCTCGGCCTGGAGTTCACCCGTACCGCCAAGCAGGGCGGCGTGCCGATCCATGACTATTTCGGCATCGCCTACAGTGCCGACTACAAGTTCTGGTTCATCTATCTCGTGCTGTTCCTCGTCGTCTGCCTCGTCATCTATGCGGTCGAACGGCTGCGAGTGATGCCGCTCGGCCGCATGTGGGAGGCCTTGCGCGAGGACGAGATCGCCTGCCGGTCGCTCGGCGTCAACCACGTCTTCACCAAGCTGACGGCCTTCATGCTCGGCGCTTCGACGGGCGGGCTTGCCGGCGTCTTCTTCGCCGTCCACCAGGGTTTTGTGAACCCGACCTCCTTCACCTTCTTCGAATCCGCACTCATCCTCGCCATCGTCGTGCTCGGCGGTCTCGGCTCGACAGTCGGCGTCATCGCCGCTGCCCTCGTGCTGACCATCCTGCCGGAACTGCTGCGCGACTTCGCCGAGTACCGCGTGCTGATCTTCGGCATCATGATGGTGGTGATGATGATCTGGAAGCCGCGCGGCCTCGTCCGCATCCGGCGCCCGGCATTCTTCCCGAGTGTTGCGGCCGATGGCGGCGATGCGCTGCCTGCAGCAGGCAAGGCGGAGGTGACACGATGAACCGACCGCTCCTCGACGTCCGCAACGTCACCATGCGCTTCGGCGGCATCGTCGCCAACCGGGATGTCAGCTTCACCGTCCAACAGGGCGCGGTTACCGCCCTCATCGGGCCGAACGGCGCCGGCAAGACGACAATGTTCAACTGCATCACCGGGTTCTATCGCGCCAGCGAGGGCCAGATCCTGCTCGATGGCCAGGACGGGCCTCAGGATCTCGGCGCCTTGATGACCCGCCCGATCACCGGCGGCTCGCATCTCGTCACCCGCGCCGGCATCGCCCGGACCTTCCAGAACATCCGCCTGTTCAGGGAAATGTCCGTAGTCGAGAACCTGCTGGTCGCCCAGCACAGGATAACGGCCAACAATATCCTGAGCGGCGTCTTCCAGACCTCCGCCTTCCGCCGCGCCGAACGTGAGGCTGTTGACCGGGCCTATTATTGGCTGCGGGAGATGAACCTCACTGACGACGCCAACCGGCTTGCCGGAGAACTGCCCTACGGCCGGCAGCGGCGCCTGGAGATCGCCCGCGCCATGTGCACCGGCCCCAGGCTGATCTGCCTCGACGAGCCGGCAGCCGGCCTCAACCCATCGGAAACCCGCGAGCTTTCCGAGGTCATCAAGCGGCTCTGCACCGTGCATGGCCAGACGGTTCTTGTCATCGAGCACGACATGGGCCTGGTCATGCGCATTTCCAACCATGTCGTCGTGCTCGACCACGGCGAAGTGATTTCCGCCGGCACGCCCGGGCACGTCGCCAACGATCCCGCCGTTGTAGCCGCCTATCTGGGCGTGAGCGAAGAGGAGATGCAGGCATGAGCGAGACATCCGAAAACACCGTTCCATTGCTGGAATTTTCCGACGTCCACGCCCATTACGGCCCGGTGGAAGCGTTGAAGAGCGTCAACGTCCATATCCACAAGGGTGAGATCGTCAGCCTGATCGGCGCCAACGGTGCCGGCAAGACGACGCTGCTCTCCTCGATCTTCGGCGCACCACGCGCCTCGGCCGGGCGCATCCTGCACAAGGGCGAGGACATTTCCCGCCTGCCGACCAACCGCATTTCCCGCCGCGGCATCGCGCTGGTCCCCGAAGGCCGGCAGATCTATCAGGACATGACGGTTGAAGAAAACATGATGATGGGCACCACGGCGATCGGCATGGAGCATTTTTCCGAAGACCGCACCGCCATGTTCGAACTTTTCCCCCGCCTAAAGGAGCGGCGCAGCCAGACCGCCGGCACCATGTCGGGCGGCGAGCAGCAGATGCTTGCCATCGCCCGCGCCATGATGGCCCGGCCCGAACTGATCCTGTTCGACGAACCGTCGCTCGGCCTTGCCCCGCTGGTGGTCAAGCGTGTCTTCGAGGTGCTGCGGGAGATCGCTGCCATGGGCAAAACCATCTTCCTAGTCGAGCAGAACGCCAACCATGCGCTGAAACTGTCGCAGCGTGCCTATGTCATGGTCAACGGCCGGATTCATCTCTCCGGGGAAAGTGCCGCCCTTCTCGACAACGAGGATGTCCGCAAGGCCTATCTCGGCCTCCACTGACAGATGGCCGGCGTGAGGTCCCAACGAAGCCTGCAAGCCCTGCCTTCAGCACATTGAAGACTCTATGTGTTTGATATATCAGTTCTCTAGATATCGGCTGAAGGAAAAGAGATGACCGAAGAGACTGTCGTAACCCTTGCTGCCCTGAAGGAGCGTGTCGAGGCGATTTTCCGGAAAGCCGGCCTCAATGAGACGCAGACATCGGCCATTTCCAAGGTCATCCTTGCCGGTGAACGCGACGGCTGCAAGTCGCACGGCATCTATCGCATCGAAGGCGCATTGCGCACCGTCAAGGCCGGCAAGGTGAAGCCGGATGCAACGCCTGAACTGCTCCTCGAGGAAGGCTCGGCAATCGTCAAGGTGAATGCCGGCGGCGGGTTCGCCAATGCCGCCTTCGAACTTGGCATTCCGGAGCTGGCCAAGCGCGCCAGCACGCTCGGGCTTGCCGCGATGGTCATCAACGATTGCACGCATTTTTCCGCCCTCTGGCCGGAAGTCGAGGCGCTGACGGAGCGCGGCCTGGCCGGTATCGTCATGTGCCCGAGTTACGCGACCGTGGCGCCCACCGGTGGCAACAAGCCACTTCTCGGCACCAACCCCTTTGCCTTCGGCTGGCCGCGGCCGAGCGGCTCGCCCTATGTCTTCGATTTCGCAACCTCGGTCGCGGCCCGCGGCGAGATCGAACTGCACCGCCGTGCCGGCAAACAACTGCCCGAAGGCTGGGCCATCGACGCCGACGGCAATCCCACCACCGATCCGGAAGCGGCCTTGGCCGGCGCGATGCTGCCTTTCGGCGGCCACAAGGGATCGGCGATCGCCACGATGGTGGAGCTGCTGGCCGGCATCATGATCGGCGACCTCACCAGCCCCGAAGTGCTGGATTATCTCGGCACCACGACGCTGGCGCCGTTCCACGGCGAACTGATCCTCGCCTTTTCGCCCGAAGCGTTTGCCAAGGGGCGGCCCGGCGATCCGTTCGCGCGGGCTGAAGTGCTGTTCGAAGCGATTGTCGGCCAAGGCGCCCGCCTGCCCTCGCAACGGCGATTCGCGGCACGAAAGACCTCGGAGAGTCAGGGCATTACGCTGTCCGCCGCCGAAATGCAGCAGCTGGAGCGGCTGCTCGACAAGGGGCTGGACGCCGTCTCCTGACGGGGCTGCGCTTGTAAATGAAGCCCCTCATCCGCCTGCGTCCTACGGACCCTTCTCCCCGCAAGCGGGGCGAAGGGGATATGCCGCGCCCTTTCCGCCACATTCAACGTAGCGTGTGGCACGTCCCCTCTCCCCCCTGCGGGGAGAGGGTTAGGGTGAGGGGCTAAGACGACCGCCAAGCCCGGGCAAAATCACGCCTTGTACGTCTGCACTGCGCCCGGAAGCTGGCTCCACTGCGCATACCAGGCGTCGAACAGCTTGAGCTGGGCCTCGACATAACCGCGCTGGCTATCGGAAAGCGTATCGGTCTCGTTGAAGTGCAGGGTGTATTCCTTGTCGCCCTTCAGCACCATCATGTGCTTGAAGAACAGCACGAGGTCCGGGCCTTCATCGAAGGAAGACAACACGGCGAGCGCCGATTCCAGTTCCAGCGCCCGCTGGCGGGCATCCGGATCGCCGGCGGCGGCGGCGCGCGCCAGGTTGCACATATGGATGACTTCTTTCGGCAGCACGCAGCCGATGCCGGTGATGGCGCCGGTGGCGCCGCAATTGACGAAGCCGTGGAACACACAGGTATCGACGCCGATCATCAACGTCACCTCGTCATCGCGGCTGGTGATGTTTTCCGCCGCATACCGCATGTCGGCGGCGCCGCCGAATTCCTTGAAGCCGACGAGATTGGGGTGTTCGGCGCGCAGCGCGAAAAACAGGTCGGCGCGGGTCGCAAAGCCGTAGTACGGGCTGTTGTAGATGACCGCCGGCAGATCCGGCGCGGCAGACAGGATCGCCTTGAAATGGTTCTTCTGGGCAGCGATCACCGAACCGCGCGACAGGACGCGCGGAATAACCATCAGGCCCTTGGCGCCGACTTTCTGCGCATGGGCAGCATGGGCGACGGCCGAGGCCGTGTTCACCGCGCCGGTGCCGACGATCACCGGCACGCCGGCCTTGACCAGACGTTCGACGCCTTCCATGCGTTGCGCATCCGTCAGAAGCGGCCAGTCGCCCATCGAGCCGCAATAGACGACGGCGGACATGCCCTTGGCGATCAGTTCCTTGCCCTTGCGCACCAGCGCATCGAAATCCGGGCTGCGATCGTCGTTGCACGGCGTCATCAGCGCGGGAATTACACCTGAGAAAATATTGGCCATTCTTTCACACTCCTCTTGCGAGCATGCGCCCCTGCGCCGCCGTATCTGCAATTATGAATACACGATAAATTTTATTTGTCGACAAGAAAAATACAAGGCGTCAAAGATCGATATCCAGCTGCCCCCGCCGGCTGAAAAGTTTCTGGATCTGCGAAACGATCTGCTCGGCGTGGAGCTTGCCCAGACGATCGCATTCCGCCAGGTCCCGCGCCGCAATCGCGGCGATGATTTCTTCATGTTCATCGACGAAACGCTGCGGCAGACGGTCCTCGTAAGACTGGTAATAGAGCCGCAGGATCCGCCGTCCTTCGTCCAGTAGCCGGTTGAAGAGGCTGATGAAATAAGGATTACGGCCAGCCTCGGCGATCGCGGCATGGAAGGCGGCGTTGGTGGCGATCATGCCGAGCGCATCCTGCGCCTGCACCGCCGCGGCAAATTCCGCCTGCCGGGCACGGATGGTCTCGAGATCCGTTTCCCGGTGATATTCGGCCGCAAGCCGCGTGGTCACGCGGTACATCAACACCAGCGCATCGAAGAACGTATGCATGTTGATGAAATCGATGTTGGAGACCCGCGTCGAACGGTTGGGCAGGGTTTCGATCAGTCCCTCGCTGGCAAGCCGCACAAGCGCCTCGCGGATCGGCGTGCGGGAAATGTCGAAACGTTCGGCGAGATACACCTCGTCGATCGGGCTTCCCGGGGCCATTTCCAGGTCCAGGATCTCGTCGCGCAGGACGTCATAGACCATTTTTACGCCGGAACCGCGTTTGCGCTCCGGCCCGGAACCTGCTTCAGCCATTGGCACCCCCTATGTCGACATCATGAATACATGAGCCTGATGACATCGACAACCGATGGGTGGATCCAAGGCGGAGTTCAGCCGTCCGTCGTGGCCGTCGCCTGCCACAGATCGAGCGCCATCTGCCGCAGAAGCAGTGATTCTTCCCAACGGTCGGTCGTATCGTTGCCGTCACGGCCGGTGATCGAATAGGGTTTCGGGCCGAGTTCGCAGGTGAAGACCAGTTCGGCGTCGCCTGCTGCGCGCGACCGCCAATGGCGAAAACCATATTCCCACCATTGCAGGAAGAGATCGACCCAGGGGCGGTGATGCGGGAAGGATATCTCGATCTGCACCTGCTCGCGCGAGGCGACACGGCCATGAAAGGCATGCGAATTTCGCAGAATGCGCTGGATCAAAGCATGGTTTTCCGCATCCACCGGAAAGGCGAACTCGCGACCGACGAGGAAATGCGACAGGTCCGCCAAAAGCGGCAGGCCGGGCCGCTGATCCAGCAGGTCCAGCGTGAAGAACAGGTCCGTGGTCATCCGGTCGCGATGGGTTTCGATGTACACCGGAATGCCGGCCTCTTCGGCAAGCCGCATCCAGCCGTCGAGCAGCGGCAGGCAATCCTCGACCCGGCGCAGGCGGATGTCGGGTTGCACGTTGATGTGGGTGACGGGATGTTCCGACGCCAGTTCCAGGGGCAGGCGCAGATCCTCGACCGTGCGGGGAAAACAGACGCCCTCGATCTTCAGGCCCGTTCCCCTGATGGCCTCGTTGAGACGCAAGACTTCCTGGCGGTCGGTATAATGGGTGCTGACACCATTGAAACCCGCCGCGGCGATCATGGCGATGTTTTCGTCCAGGCTGCGTTCATGGCCGTCCGTGTGGCGGCGCTCCATCGCCCAGAGCGATTGGAGGACAATCAGTTTCTGCATCAGGCCGCCCTTGCGCTTATCGATATTGTCGTGAGGTTGACGCCGGGATCGGTGCGAAGACGCCCGTCAAGGTAGAATTACATTTCGCCGCCTCCCAGCGGAGGCACGATAATATGGCGCGCTTCATGCGGCAAGCCGGCGGCTTGCAGGCCGGACGGGCCGTTCGGACACCCAGACGAAAAGCCCTGTCTCCGGCTTTCAGTTCAGCGATGCTTATTCCTCATCCGCCAGAGGATAGGTCGGAGGGAACATGTCTTTTACCGCCGGATGGCCCCAGGTGCGTTCCGGATATTTGGCAACCAAGCCTTCGAACTGCCGCTGGGCCTGGCTACGGGCTGCACGCATATCGAACCCTGCGACCTCCCCTTCGCGCATCGACAGGCGGCCATCGACAAAAACGGCGCGCGTCACCCGGCCCGTTGCGCCGAAGACCAGCGATTGCACGGGATCGACCGTTGGAGCAAATCCGCCGTCGCCGAGATCGAAAATGGCGACGTCCGCTTTCGAACCCGCCTGCAGACGGCCGAGATCGCTGCGGCCGAGCGCATCGGCGCCGCCGATGGTTGCCGCGTCGAACACCTCCGATGTCGAAAGCCCCTGTTCGTCCCCTTCGGCGAGGCGGCCCATCATCAGCGCGACGGCCATGTTCAGCACCATGTCCGGCGGCGCCGTGTCGGTGCCCATGCCGATGCGGATGCCAAGATCGCGGCAGCGGCGGAACGAGCGCAGCAATTCGCCGCCGCGGGCATAGACCAACGGGCAATGGGCGATGGTGACGCCGTGGCGGGCGTAGAGGTCGAGATCCTCCGGCTCGGCCTCCACCGCATGCGGCGCGATCAGCCGGTCGTGCAGCAGGCCGTGCCGGGCCAGCCATTGCGGCGCAGTCGTGCCGTGCAGGCGCTGCACGGTTCGCCGCTCCATCTTGCCCTGCGCCATGTGCAGCCTCACCGGCAGCCCCATCTCGGCCGAAGCCGCCATGGTGCGCTGGAGCAGCGGCAAGGTGCAGGTCTCCACCCGGTCCGGCGCCAACATGGCCTGCACCAACCCCTCGTGTTTCCCGGAGATCCGTTTCGCAAAGGCGATGGCCTCGTCGAGGCCTTTGAGGCCGCGGGCTTCGTCGAATACCGGCTCCAGCACGCCGGGCGCCTCGCAGACCATGCCGCCGGCGCGATAGGCGGGACCAAGCCAGACGCGCAGCCCCAACTCGCCGGCCGCCATCGCCGCGGCGTCGAATTCGGCAACGGTCTCGGCCCATTCACGATAAAACAGCGAGGCGATCGGCAACGCTGTGGTGATGCCGTTGCGCAGCAATTGGCCGAAGGCGTAGCGCTTCTGGAACGCCAGTTCATCCGGCGAATACATTTCGTACGGACCACGGTCGACATAGCTGCGCGGCCAGACCCGGCCCGTTGCCCAGCCTGGACCGTAATCGACCGTCAGCAGCGTCGTATCAAGATCGGAGAGCGCATCAAGATCGACAAAACCCGGCGAGACCAGCATGTCGCCCAACTCGATCCGCCGTGCGACCTCGCCGGGAAAACGCGGGCCGACATAGAGGACATCTGACCCCTCGATGACGATTTCTCCGTCGCGCAGCAGCCGATGGCGACCGTCGGCATGTGCAACGATCCAGCGGGCCGAAAGCGCCGTGCGCCCCTGAGGCCGCGTACCCAGCGCCAGGTCGGCAAGGCCTGTCGCGGTTTGACGGTCCGGGTTCATGCCGACCTCGCCAGATCGCCGGCCTTGTCGCGCGGAAAGGCATAGGCCCCAGCCTTCGAGGTACGAAAACCGCCGCCCGTCAGCGCCTCGGCGAGTTTGACCGCCGCCGTCACGCCGTCGATCACCGGCACGCCCGCCTCGCGCGACAGCCAGTCGCAATGTTCCGCCATGCCGGCACAGCCAAGAACGATGGCATCGACCCCATCCTCGCGAATGGAGAGCCGCGCTTCGGCAAGCAGCCGCGACCGGGCGATGTGCGGGTCGGATTCCAGCGAAAGTACCGGCAGGTCTACGGCACGCACGCGGCGGCAGCGGTTGCCTGCCCCGTAACCGGCGATCAGATCCTCGATCACCGGAACCGACCGCGGCAAGGTGGTGATCACCGAAAAGCGGGATGCCACCGTCACCGCCACCTGAACCGCGGCCTGGCAGATGCCGATCACCGGACCGGTTGCCACTTCGCGGGCGGCCGCCAGACCGGGATCGTCGAAACAGGCGATCACATGCGCCGTTGCCCCCCTCGCCTCTGCGGCACGAATGGCCGCCAGCATGCCGGGCACCGCCATCGCCTCGTCGGCATACCCCTCGATCGAGGCCGGCGTGCCCGTCGCGGTGACCGCATCGATCTCGGTGCCTTCAGCGCGGATTGCTTCCGCCGCCCGGGCGATCTGCGCGGTCATGGAGGCGGTGGAGTTGGGATTGATCACATGGATCCGGGTCATCCGGCGGCTCTTTCCGATTTGGGCATGACTTGCGCAGCCTCGTAAGGAAGCAGCGCCTCGGGCTTCTTCAATTCGAACTGGCGGTCGGAGGTGATGTAGTTGTCGGCATGCAGCCGGGCGATGGGCTGGTAGGTTTCAGGGTTCACGTAGCGCCGCTCGGCATCGAGGCAACGGTCGTGGACATGCATATGCACCACCTCCCCGACGATCAGCACGCGCCGGTCATAATCGAGGATGCGCTCCACCCGGCATTCGAAACTGCAGGGGCTTTCGGCGATGCGGGCGACCTCGATCTGGTCGCAGGGCACTGCCGTGAGGCCGGCGAAGGCGGGTTCGTCGACATCAGAGGCAAAATTGACGCTGCAGACGATCATCGCATCCGCAATCGACATATCGACCATGTTGACGACGAATTCCCCGGTGCGGCGGATGTTGGCGACGGTATCCTTCTCGTCACCATTGCCGCGGGTCTGTATGCCGAGGACGACCAGCGGCGGCTCATGCGAGAAGACGTTGAAAAAGCTCATCGGCGCCGCATTGTCGTGCCCAGCAGGCGAACGCGTGCCCACCAGCGCAATCGGCCGCGGCCCGATGAAATTGGTCAAGAGCCGGTAGCGGTCGGCGCTGGAGATTGCGGTAAAATCGATATCCATGCGTTCTGGTCCCAATCAGCCGGCCTTGCCCGCAACGATAGCACCCCGGCGCACCACCCAACGGTTTGCCGGACGCCGGCAAAGGGCATCGCCGGCATTCAATGCTTCGATCATCACGAAATCCGACCTGCCGCCGGGTTTCAAGCCATAATCGGCAAGACCGATGGCCCGCGCCGCAGCGTCGGTGGCGCAGCCGATGGCGCGCCTGAAATCCTCGTCGGTGTTCCAGTCGAAACGAAAGGCGGTGAGGAAAGCACGCTCCAGCATGTCGCCATTGCCGAGCGGCGACCAGGCATCGCGGATACCGTCGGAGCCGCAGCAGACGGTCACACCCATGTCCGTCAATTGCTCCACCGGCGGCACGGCTACGTCGGCAGGCGCAGACGTCATCAGGGAAATTTTGAGGTCTGCCAGCCTGCGGCCGATTTTCGCCAACCGCGCCTCGGGGATCATGCCGACGCAATAGGCATGCGACACCATCACCTTGCTGGAGAGGCCGCTGGCCTCGGTATAATCGGCGATCCGGTCGATCTGCCAGGCGCCGAGTTCGCCCTTGTCGTGCAGGTGGATGTCGACGCCGACGCCCTTGGCGACGGCAAGGTCGAAGATGAACCGCAGCTGGCCGTCCGGATCGCCGTCGATGCCGGCAGGATCGAGGCCGCCGACCGTTTCGACACCCATGTCGATCGCCTGGCGGATCAGATCGGTCGTTCCGGGGCGGCAGAGAAGCCCCTGCTGCGGGAAAGCGACGAATTGCAGGTCCACCTTGTCGCGCCAGGTTTCACGTAACCGCAGCATCGCCTCGACATGCGAAAGCCCCATGTCCGGCGCCACGTCGATATGCGAGCGCACGGCCGTGGTGCCGTGGCGCAGCATCTCGGAGAGAAGCCGCGATGCTCGCTCCTCGGGGGCGGTGGTGTTGGCGGAGAGTACCTTGCGCTCGTTGTCGATGTAATCGCGCAGGCGCCCTGCCCGGTAGCCGGGTTGCCATGCCTCGCCCCAGAGCGTCTTGTCGAGATGGACATGCGGCTCGACGAAAGCCGGAAGCACCAGCCGTCCCTTACCGTCGATGGAGTCGGGGGCCGTGACATCGGCACCGATCTCCTGGATGACGCCATCGGCGCAGCGGATACCGATCGTACGACCGTCGATGTCGCGCAGGTTGGTATAGGTGGTGGTCATGGTCTCCTCCGGGCATTCGATTTCGGTGCAAACCGCACTGGCCGCACCAGACTGTCGACAAGTCCGAAACCCTCTTCTTCGTCATGCTCGGGCTTGTCCCGAGCATCTGCGACCTATTGATTTACGATACGTCGGCAGACCCTCGAGACAAGCCCGAGGATGATGTGAAGTGGTAAGCGGGTTTGTCACTAAGCTGGACACGGCCCGCTCCGGGCCGTGTCCCTTATTGTCAGCCCTTCAGGCGCGTCCAGATGCGGTCACGCAGTTCGCGGGCCTTCGGGCCGCAATCCTGGGTCGGCACCAGACGGCTGGAATATTCGGCCGGCATGTTGATCGCTTCCATCTTGCGCCACTGGTCGCTCAGGAACTCGTCGGACTTGATGGCGTTGGCATAAGCGATCGCGTTGGAAACGGCGGCGGCATTTTCCGGCGCCATCATCCAGTTGATGAAGATTTTCGCATTTTCCGGATGCGGCGCATTGGCCGGCACCGCAAAATTGTCGCGGAACATCGGCGTGCCTTCCTTCGGGTAAAGGAAACGGATCGACGAGCGCTGGGCGGTGGCGCGCGCCGTCGCACCGTTCCAGACGTGGTACATGGCGACTTCGCCGGAGGCGAGGCGATCCACGGTGCTGTCGGAGCTATAGAGCTTCAGCTTGTCTTTCTGGTCCTGCAAGAGCTTGAGGATCTTTGCGGCATCCTCGTTGCTCTCGGTGCATTGCGGGATGCCGAGGTAGATGGATGCCGCGAGAATTTCGTCGCTGGCGGTATCGAGCGCAGCAATTTTGCCGACGAGATCGGCGCGCGGCTCGAAATATTCCTTCCAGCTCGCATCCACCGTGCCGCCTTCGACCTGGGCGCTGTCATAAGCGAGACCTGTCACGCCCCAGAGATAGGGCGCGGAATATTCGTGCTTCGGGTCGAAGTCCGGGTTCTTGAAGGCGTCCTTCATGTGCTGGTAGTTCGACATCGCATGCGTGTCGATCTTCATCAGCAGGCCGTCCTTGATCATGCCGGGGATGACGTAATCGCTCGGCACGATCACGTCGTAGGAAGCGCCGCCGGACTGGAGTTTGGCAAGCAGCGTATCATTGCTGTCGAAGCCGTCGAGGATCACCTTGATGCCGGTCTCGCTCTCGAACTTCTTCAGCAGATCGACGGGGTAATAATCCGTCCAGTTATAGAAATAGAGCGTCTTTTCCGCATCTTGCGCCGCGACCGGCGAGGCAAGCAATGCAACGGCGGCAAAGGCTGCGCCGAAACAGGATTTCAGGTGCATGCGATACTCCTCCTTGTTAGCGGCGCAGACGGCCGAGAAAAAATGACAATGAAACGAGCAGAACCGAGACGATCAGCATCACCGCCGAGATGGCGTTGATCTCCGGCGTGATGCCGGCGCGGATGGCCGAGAAGATGTAGACCGGCAACGTCGTGGTGCCGGGTCCGGCCAGGAAGAACGAGGTCAGGAAGTCGTCGAGACTGGTGACGAAGGCGAGCGTGAAGCCGGCCATCACGCCGGGCCAGAGCAGCGGCATCGTCACCCGGCGGAAGGTGCGGAAGCGGTTGGCGTAAAGATCCTGCGCCGCTTCCTCGTAGGTGCCGGCGATGCCCTGGAGCCGGGCACGGATCGGCAGGTAGGCGAAAGGGATGCAGAAGGCCGTGTGCGCCAAAACCATCGCCCCCAGGCCGAGCTTGATGCCGAGAGAGACGAACAAGAGCAGCGTGGCAACCGCCACGACGATCTCCGGCAGGATCAGCGGCATGTTGAGGATTGTCTCGGATGCGCCGCGGCCGAAGAAGGACCGCCGCGTGGCAAGGGCCGCCATCAGTGCCAGGATCGTCGCTGCGGTGGCGGCGGCAATCGCCAGCACGATGGAATTGGCGGCGGCAGCGCGGATGGACGGGTTTTCGACGATCCGGACGTACCAATCGAACGAGGCGTGCGTCCAGACGGTTGCGGTGCGATTGGCGTTAAAACTGTAGGCGATCAGGACGATGACCGGCACGTAAAGATATATCAGCACCAGGACCGCGATTTCGCGCGTCAGGGGGAAACGCGTCGGGTTCATACCGACCTCCTGCTGCGCCACAGCGCCATTGCGGTCATGACGACCAGCATCACGGCCAGCAGCACCACCGAAAGGGCGGCGCCGAACGGCCAGTTGCGCGAGGCGCCGAACTGCATCTGGATAATGTTGCCGAGCATCAGCGTCCTGCCGCCGCCGAGCAAAGCCGGGGTGACGAAGGCGCCGAGGCAGGGGATAAAGACCAGCAGGCTTCCGGCGACGATGCCCGGCGCCGCGATCGGCAACACCACGCGTCTCAACGCCCGGCGGCGGTTGGCGCCGAGATCATGTGCCGCTTCGACGAGGCGCCAGTCGAATTTTTCGAAGACCGTGTAGATCGGCAGGATCATGAACGGCAGGAAGGAATAGGTCAGGCCTATCGCCACGGCGATATCGTTATAGAGCAGTTGCACCGGGCCGAAGGGCGAAAGCGCGTTGACGAATGTCGCCACCCATCCATCCTCGCGGAGAATGATCAGCCAGGCGTAGTTGCGGACCAGCAGGTTGGTCCAGAAGGGAATGGTGATCACCAGCAGCATGAGATCGCGCGGCCCGCGCGACAGGCCGGCCATCCACAGAGCAACCGGCAAGCCCAGAAGAAGGCAAAGGATCGTCGTCACCGCCGCTTGTGTCACCGACCGCAGGAAAATCACCAGATAGCTGGTGTTGAGGATCATCGTGCCGTCGAAATCCTCCTCCCAGACGAGGCGGACGTAATTGGCAAAGGATGCGCCGGAATTCCAGTCAACGCCGGAGCTGCCGCCCTTGTCGAGCAGCGAGATCCATCCCATCAGCCCCAGCGGCACGCCGATCAAGAGCAGGATGACGCCCAGCGCCGGGACGAGCAGAAGCGAGGTTCTGAGGGCGGTGCCGTTGCTCATTGTTCCAGCACCCGCAAGGCGTCCTGCGGCAGCGCCAGGCCGACGCGTTCGCCATGGCTGCCACGAAAATCCGACGCATCGGATTGCCGCAGCAGGAAGGTGCTGCCATCAGGCAGGCCGAGCTTGTGCAGCATCGCCGTTCCGAGATAGGCGGAATGAATGATCGTCGCCTCCAGCGCACCGGCACCGGCCGGCACCAGGCGTGCCCGTTCGGGGCGGATGGCTACGGTCACCCGACCGGACTTCTCATGCGCCAGCGGCAGCACTGTTCCGGCGTCGAGCTTCACGCCGCCACCAGGCAGCGCCTCGCCTTCCATGAGGTTGATGTCACCGATGAAATCGGCGACGAAACGGTGCGTCGGCGTTTCATAGATTTCCTGCGGCGGCCCCATCTGCAGGATGCGGCCGGACTGCATGACAGCGACGCGGTCCGACAGGGTCAGCGCCTCTTCCTGGTCGTGGGTGACGAAGAGGAAAGTAATGCCCGCCTCCTCCTGCAACTGCTTCAGTTCGATCTGCATTTCCTTGCGCAGCTTGAGATCGAGCGCCGAAAGCGGCTCGTCGAGCAGCAGGACGCGCGGCCGCGGCGCCAGCGCCCGCGCAAGCGCGACACGCTGCTGCTGCCCGCCGGAGAGTTCTGCCGGCTTGCGGCGGGCAAAACTTCCCATCCGCACCATCTCCAGCGCCTCGCCGACGCGGGTGCGCATCGCATCACGCGCCATGCCCTGCTCGACGAGCGCGAAGGCGACATTCTGCTCGACGGTCAGATGCGGAAACAGCGCGTAGCTTTGGAAAACCGTGTTGACCGGACGGTGAAACGGCGGCGCGGCGGTGACATCCTGCCCTTCGATGGCGATCGTACCGGCATTGGCCGTCTCGAATCCGGCGATCAGTCGAAGCAGGGTCGTCTTGCCGCAACCCGACGGACCGAGAAGCGTGAAGAATTCGCGCCGCCCGATATCGAGGGACACATCATCCAGCACCGGGATCGTGAAGATGCCCCTGCCAAAACTCTTGCTGACGTTTCGGATGGATACCGCTGGTAGGACGGACGAGTTCGCCATTGGGTGCCTCTGGTGTATTTCACCAAGCGTCCTACATGGCGTACGATCTTGTCAATATATGTATACGATCTTTTGAAATTTTATTGGATACAATTTTTGCATACAAATATTTTTACGATGGGAAATAGTTTGCAATCGAACGCCATCCGCAGGCGAAAAAGCCCGCAGTTTATGGGATTTTTTTGAAAAACATGCCGTAATTTCAATGAAAGACGGGCTGTCCCGTCCGACCAGCGGAGCACTTGGCAGCAGAAGGCCCAGTGGTCTTGGCATCCAATTGTATACTGATACTGTGCACAACATAAAACGCCGCAACTCTGCAATGTTGCGGGCGGCACATGAAAATCGGGGCTATGGGAGCGACGGATTCGTCTCGTTCAAGAGCCTAAAGCCCTTCTTCCTTGGCGTAGGCCGCCAGCAGATCCGGAAAGTCCTTGCCCGGCACACCTTTCAGCAACGCGCGCGTGGTGATGGCGTCGATGTGCTCGTTCATCAGGGCGCAGGCCCTGGCATTCTCGCCGCGGGCAAGGGCGCCAATCAGTTCGCGATGTTCCGACACGGCGCAATCGGGGGAATGCGGCCGGCCATACAGCGACAGAATGAGCGAAGATCGGGAAACAAGCTCCGTCACATAACGGGAAAGCACGTCGTTTTCCGTTAACTGGGCCAGCAGGACGTGAAATTCTCCGGCCAGCTGGATCGAGGCGGAGGTATTGCTCGTCTTGGCCATGTCTTCGGCATCGACATGCGCTTCGAGCTGCCGGATCTGCTGGGGCGAAAGTTTTCCCGCCAGCGTATCGACCACCAGCGCCTCCAGCGCACGGCGCACCGCGAAAATGTTGTTGCCGTCCTGCAGGCTGGGCTGGGCAACGCAGGCGCCCTTGTGGGGGCGTTGTTCGATCAGGCCTTCGCCGTTCAGCCGTGCCAAAGCCTGGCGTACGATAGTGCGGCTGACGCCCAGTCGCTCGCCGATCGAATCTTCGGGAAGTTTGGTCCCGGCCGCCAGGGCCTGGTCGAGGATGGCGCGTTTCAGGGTGCGGTAGACGGCATCGGATTTGGAGACCGTGGATTTTTTGGTCTTGTCCCGGGGAGTGGCTGCCATGATCGTCCTGATCCAAAATTCCAACTTGCCTTGACTGGCGCCCGAGACCTGAGACTGGAATTTTTTCCGCGGGCGCAATCATGTCGATGGATAGGACTTTTCGCGGCCTTCGTCCATCGCTGCCGCTGACTGAAAGCCTGGCGGAGCAACAAGTCGCATGGCGCAGCGGATTGGCGGCAGATCATTTGAATTTGCGCGCCCGTGGCGGTAAACCCTTCGGAAAATCGTTTCCGGCACGTGCCGGGCGGGACGAGCTGAAAAGGCTGGAGACATATTCTGGATTTCGAAGAGGACACACCGCCATCCGATGTGCCGACGCCGCGCATGTTCTCCTGGGCACGCAACTCGACCATCTATCGCATCGAAAAGCGCATGCACACCGAAAAGCAGCTTTTCGATGCGATAAGCCGCAAGGCGCGAGAAAAATTCGAGGGCATCAGCGACACGCAGGTAAAGGCGCTGGCAGAATCAGCCGTCCGGTTCGCCTATGACAACAAGGCGCTTGACGATACCGCCTTTGCCGAAATCAGCGCCCGTTCCGGCACACGAAGTGGCAAGTCGAAACGCGCCATCGCTCAAAAACTGTCGCAGAAGGGAATTGCGAAGGAAACGATTGCCACCGCCGTCGCCGAAGCAGACGATTTGCGCGCCGCCATTGCGCTTGCCCGAAAGCGGGCTTTCGGACCGTTCCGCAAGGGCGATGTCGATGAGAAGCGCAAGGCGAAGGAGTTATCGGCCTTCGCCCGCGCCGGTTTTGGTTTCGACATCGGCAAGCGGGTGTTCGAAATGTCGCTCGACGATGTCGAAGAGATTTTGGCTGCGGACAACGACTCCTAAGGAAATTCCGGAAAAAGTGTTTGCGCACATATAGATAGAGCGTTTCCGCATTCTGGAGGAAAGCGAAAATGCCCTGGTGTCGAGGCGCCGGCTTTTTCCCGGTGCCTATGCTGTTCAGACGCGCTCGAAGGCGACGGCGATGCCCTGTCCGACGCCGATGCACATGGTGGCAAGCGCATATGTGCCCTTGCGCAGCGATAGTTCGAGCGCGGCAGTGCCGGAAATGCGCGCCCCGGACATGCCGAGCGGATGGCCGAGCGCGATGGCGCCGCCATTTGCGTTCACACGGGCATCGTCGTCGGAAATGCCAAGTTCCCGCAGCGTTGCCAGACCTTGGGAGGCAAAGGCTTCGTTGAGTTCGATAACGTCGAGCTTATCGACGCCAAGGCCAAGGCGGGCCAGAAGCCTTCTTGACGCCTCCACCGGGCCGATGCCCATGATGCGTGGCGGAACGCCGGCCGCCGCGCCACCCATGATCCGGGCAATCGGCGTGAGGCCATATCTCTTCGCCGCAGCCTCGGAGGCGACAATCAACGCCGCCGCGCCATCATTGACGCCCGAAGCATTGCCGGCAGTCACCGTCGCTCCCTCGATCCTGTTGACCGGCTTCAGCCTGGCCAGCGCCTCGATGCTGGTGGCACGCGGGTGTTCGTCCCTCGACACCACGACCGGATCGCCCTTGCGCTGCGGCACGCTGACGGGGGTGATTTCCCGGGCAAGGCGACCGTTTTCCTGCGCCGCAGCGGCCTTCGCCTGCGAACGGACGGCAAAGGCATCCTGATCCTCGCGCGAAACCTTGTAGTCGATCGCGACATTGTCGCCGGTCTCCGGCATGGAATCGACGCCGTACTGCTTTTTCATCAGCGGATTGACGAAGCGCCAGCCGATGGTGGTGTCGTAGATCTCGGCATTACGCGAAAAGGCGCTTTCCGCCTTCGGCATGACAAACGGCGCGCGGCTCATGCTCTCCACGCCGCCGGCGATCATCAGCTCCGCCTCGCCCGCCTTGATGGCCCGGGCGGCGGTGATGACGGCGTCCATGCCGGAGCCGCACAGGCGGTTCATGGTCGTGCCGGACACGGAAACCGGCAGGTCGGCAAGAAGCGCAACCATACGGGCGACGTTGCGGTTGTCTTCGCCGGCCTGGTTGGCGCAGCCATAGATCACGTCGCCGACCGCGTCCCAATCGACGCCGCCATTGCGTTCGATCAGCGCCTTGAGCGGGATGGCGCCGAGATCGTCGGCGCGAATGGCGGACAGCGAGCCGCCAAAGCGGCCGATCGGCGTACGGATATAGTCGCAGATGAAGGCTTCAGTCACTTTTTTCTCCCTGGAGCGCCGGCACGACGAGATCGGCGACCGGACCATCGATATGCAGCCGGGCGCCCGTCATCGCCTGCAACTCTTCAAGACTCATGGCGGCCAGTTTTTCGCGCAGCACGAAACGCCTGTCCTTGATGTCAATGACGGCATGGCTGGTGTAGACGCGGGTGATGCAGGCGACGCCGGTCAGCGGAAACGTGCAGTTTTCGACCAGCTTCGGCTCGCCCTTCTTGGTGACGTGTTCGGTGATCACCGAAACCTGCTTGGCGCCGTGCACGAGGTCCATGGCACCGCCGACGGCCGGAACGCCTTTCGTACCCACCCGCCAGTTGGCAAGGTCGCCGTTTTCGGCGACCTGCAGCGCACCGAGGATCGCGACGTCGAGGTGGCCACCGCGGACCATGGCAAAGCTGTCGGCATGGTGGAAGAAGGCGGCGCCCGACTTCAGCGTCACCGCCTTCTTGCCGGCGTTGATCAGGTCCCAGTCCTCCTCGCCGGCGGGAGGTGCCTCGCCGAAATTCAGGATGCCGTTTTCGGTGTGGAAGATCGCCTGCCGGCCGAGCGGCTGGTAGCGGGCGACCATCTCGGGGAAGCCGATGCCGAGGTTCACATAGGCGCCGTCGCGGATGTCCTGCGCGGCCCGCCAGGCGATCTGGGCGTTGGAAAGCTTGATGTCTTCGCGCGTATCGACGGTCATACGTAGGCCACTCCGGCGCGGATGAGGGCTTCTTCCTGTTGCGGGTCGGCGACTTCGACGAGACGGTCGACGAAGATGCCGGGCGTCACCACATGCTCCGGATCGATTTCGCCGGCCGGCACGATGCGGGAAACCTGCACGATGGTCTGGGCGGCGGCCATGCACATCAGCGGGCTGAAGTTGCGGGCGGCCTTGTTGTAGGTGAGGTTGCCGTAGGTATCGCCGAACTCGGCCTTGACGATGGCGAAATCGGCTTTCAGCCAGCGCTCCTGCACATAAGGACGGCCGTCGAATTCGGCGACTGCCTTGCCGGCCGCCAGTTCCGTGCCGTAGGCGGTCGGGGTGTAGAACGCCGGAATGCCGGCGCCGCCGGCGCGGATCCGCTCGGCAAGCGTGCCCTGCGGCACCAGTTCCAGCTCGATTTCGCCGGCGAGATACTTGTCCGTGAAGGCGCGCGGGTCGGACGATTTCGGGAACGAGCAGATCATCTTCCGCACCCGGCCGGCGTCGATCATCGCGGCAATGCCGATGCGGCCGTTGCCGGCATTGTTGTTGATGATGGTGAGGTCTTTCGATCCCTTGTCGATCAGCGCGTGAATAAGCTCGATCGGTGCGCCCGACCCGCCGAAACCGCCGATCATGACGGTCGCGCCATCGCCGATATCGGCAACCGCCTGCGCCAGGCTTTCATTCGTCTTGTCCATAAGCAAGCTCCATTGCCCACCATTTCAACGACTTTGGAGATACGCCCCGGCGGCATAGACCGCAATGAATTTGTGCGCTATGTTGATATTTGTTCTATTATCGCACATTTGGAGACCCCACGATGGCAGTGAAGGAACGGGACATGATGGGGAGCCTGGCCAAAGGCCTGAAGGTCGTCGAAGCCTTCACGGCGGAGAACCCGCGGCTCAGCATCGCGCAGGCATCCGAAATCGCCGGCCTCGACCGCGCTACCACCCGCCGCTGCCTGCTGACGCTGGCGGAGCTCGGTTACTGTGCCTATGACGGCAAGTTTTTCACCGTGACGCCGAGGGTCCTGCGGCTTGGCACCGGCTGCCTGGCAACCATGCCGCTGCCGCGGATCGTGCAGCCGTTCCTCGACGTGTTGTCGGAGCAGATCGGGCAGAGCACCTCGGTCTCCATCCTCGACGAAGCCGAGATCGTCTACATCGCCCGGGCGGCACAGCGGCGTGTGATGTCCATTGCCCTCATGCCCGGCTCGCGCCTGCCGGCCTATTGCACCTCCATGGGACGCGTACTGCTTGCCGCCGCCGGCGAGGAGACCACATTGAGGCTACTCAAAGCCTCGCCGCTCGTCGCCCGGACGGAATACACGGTCACCGACATCGGCACGCTGATGGCGGAGATCGCCAAGGTGAAGGAGCGCGGTTTTGCCGCGATCAACCAGGAGGTCGAGATGGGGCTGTGCTCGATCGCCGTTCCGCTGAAGGCTGCCAACGGCAGGACGGTGGCCGCGCTCAATGTCGGGCTGGCGGCGGGCAAGGCAAGCATGGAGGATATCGAAGAGATGTTCCTGCCGCCTCTGCTGCGGATGCAGGCGGAGTTGCGGCAATCGCTCATCTGATCGCAGCCGCGAGCGTCGTGATCAGAGGCGGTGGCCCGATGCGATCATGGCCGTGACCGCCCACTGGGCGCGCCGCCCTTTGAGCGCATGCGTTTGCGGAAGGCGGTGGGTTTCTCGTTGAACCGTTCGCTGAACGCTTCATAGAAGCGCGAGGCGGAGCCGAAGCCGGACTCGAAAGCGACGTCCGTGATCGACAGATCCGTGGCGATCAACAGCGATTGCGCCGTGTCGAGGCGATGGCGGACGATCGCCTGGTTGATGGTCAGCCCGACGGCGCGCTTGAACAGCGTCATGGCATAGTTCGGGTGCAGGCCGGCATCGCGCCCGACATCGTCGGCGGAAATCTCGTCGAGGGCGTTTTCCGCGATGAAGCGCAGCATGCGCTCGACATTTTCGATCCGTTCGCCGTCATGATGGCCAAGGCTGGCGATAGCCGAGCCTTCCTCGCGCAGATCACGCCAGCCGTCGCGCTCGATGCGCAGAACCCGCGCCGTCAGTTCGTTGCGGACGATTTCCATCAACCCTTCGTCGCCGGCCAGCAACTCTTCGCGCCAGCGCAGGAAAATGTCGTGATCATAGGGCCGAAGCTCCGTCGCCTCGATCATCGCTCCACGAAACACCGCATCGCGAAAGCGCGTCAGATTGGCAAGGCCGAGGAAGAAGGACATCGGCACATAGAGACAGACGAAACGGGTGCCTTCCGCCCGGTCGATCACCTGGTGCGGGATCATCCCCCAGAAGAGGCAGAGGCGGCCCTTGCCGACCGTCAGCTCGCGACCGTCGAACCAATAGGTCATGTCGCCTTCCAACACGAAATTCAGCTCGATCTGGCTGTGCATGTGCGGGCCGGGCATGCGCTGGACCAGCAGCGCCTCGCCGGCACAAAACCGGTGATCGCCGAAGATCACCAGCGGATGCCGCGGATTCTGATCCGGGTGAACGGGAACGGATTCGTCTTGAGGAACGAAAAGGGGCAGCACCATAGCTTAGGATACCGGAGAAGTTAGCCGAAAAATCGGTAGATTATTACGGCTTTGCGCCCGATTATCAAGCTCAGCTGACGTGTAGATCCCTTGGGACCTGGATCGACACCCGTTCTGCCACATGCGAAGCATACCGGTCATAGGGAGGAAAACATGACCCTTTTCAAAAATTTGCGCCTGCTGGCGCTGTCTGTGTCGCTTTTGTCGACAGCCGCATTTGCCGGCGAGATCACCATCAACTCCGACCATTCCGACCCCGTGCCGAAGAAGGCCATGGAAGAGCTGATCGCCGACTTCCAGAAGGCCAATCCTGACGTCACCGTCAAGTGGAACAATTTCGACCACGAAGGCTACAAGTCGGCCATCCGCAACTTCCTGACCGCCGATGCGCCTGACGTCGTTGCCTGGTACGCCGGCAACCGCATGGAGCCCTTCGTCAAGGCCGGCCTGTTCGAGGATGTAACCGATGTCTGGACGGCCAATGGCCTCGACGAGCAGCTGAAGTCGTCGGCGCCATCGATGACCATCGACGGCAAGAAGTGGGGCATGCCCTACACCTACTACCAGTGGGGCATCTACTACCGTAAGGACATCTTCGCCGAACAGGGCATCACCCCGCCGAAGACCTGGGCAGAACTGCTCGCCGCCTCGGAAAAGTTGAAGGCCGCCGGCGTAACGCCGTTCACCATCGGCACCAAGGCGCTGTGGCCGACGGGCGGCTGGTTCGACTATCTCGACCTGCGCGTCAACGGCTACGAATTCCATATGGAGCTGACCGCCGGCAAGATCCCCTACACCGATCCGCGCGTAAAGGCCGTGTTCGAGAAGTGGGGCGAACTGGTCAAGGCCGACTACTTCATCGCCAACCACGCTGCCATCGACTGGCAGGATGCCGTGCCGCAGCTGGTGCAGGGCAAGGCGGCCATGTACCTGATGGGCAACTTCGCAGTCGCGACATTCAAGGACGGTGGCCTGAAGGAAGAGCAGATCGGCTTCCTGCAGTTCCCCGAAATCACCCCCGGCATTCCGGTAGCAGAAGAAGCGCCGACCGACACGTTCCACATCCCCTCGGGTGCCAAGAACAAGGAAGACGCCAAGAAATTCCTGGCCTATCTCGCCTCCCCGGCGGTGCAGGCCAAGATGAATGCGACGCTCGGCCAGCTGCCGGTCAACAACACGGCAGAGAAGCCGAAGGACGTCTTCCTCGACGCGGGCTTCGCCATGCTGTCCAACGCCCACGGGCTGGCACAGTTCTATGACCGCGATGCGCAGGCCGAAATGGCCAAGGCCGGCATGGAAGGCTTCCAGGAATTCATGGTCAAGCCGGATAATCTCGACCGTATCCTCGAGCGTCTCGAAAAGATCCGCGCCCGCGTTTACAAGTAGGACATCGTCCTCCCAGCACCGGATGCCGTGGACATAACCGTCTCCGGCATCCGGCTGCTCTTTCATCGTTTCCAAAGGTGCCGCCGTGAGCAACGCCGTCTCCCCTTCATCCGGCTTCTGGAAGAAAAACCAGCAGAAGCTGGCGCCCTGGCTGTTTCTGGCACCGGGCATCCTGATGTTCGTCATCTATGTGCTGGTGCCGATCGCCCAGTCGATCTGGATCAGTTTCCATGATTGGGACGGGCTCGGAGAACAAGTCTGGATCGGTGTCGGCAATTATGTCGAGCTGCTCGACGACGATACTTTCTACGTCGCCCTGAAGAACAACCTGATCTGGCTGGTGCTTTACCTCCTGTCGATCCCGGCGGGCCTGGCGGTCGCGCTGTTCCTGAACCAGACCGTCACCGGCATCCGCCTCTACAAGTCGCTGTTCTTCTTTCCCTTCGTCATCAGCCAGGTCGTCGTCGGCCTGATGTTCACCTGGTTTTATGCGCCGGATTTCGGCCTGTTCTCCAAGCTGATGGAATGGGTGACGGGCGAACAGATCGCCGTCCTCGCCGACGAACGTTACGTCACCTACGGCATCATCGTCGCCGGCCTCTGGCCGCAGACGGCCTATTGCATGATCCTCTACCTGACCGGCCTCAACACCATCAATCCCGAGCAGGTGGAAGCCGCCCGCATGGATGGCGCCAAGGGTTTTCGGCTTCTGTGGAACATCATCCTGCCGCAGCTGGGGCCTGCGACCTTCATCGCCATGGTGGTTACCGTGATCGGCTCGTTGCGCTCCTTCGACCTCGTCTCCGTGATGACGGCCGGCGGTCCCTACGGATCGAGCCAGGTGCTATCCTACTTCATGTATGAGCAGGCACTCTCGGAATACGGCTTCCGCATGGGTTATGGCGCGGCCATCGCCGTCGTCCTGTTCCTGATCATGATGGTCTTCATCTCGCTGTTCATCGTGCGCATGCTGCGCCAGGAAAGGAACGCCTGATGTTCCCGACACCCATCGAGAAATCCTCGCGCGCCATCCAGATCGGCTACAAGATTGCTCTACCGATCGCGCTCGTCCTCTGGCTGCTGCCGCTGATCGGCGTTGCCATCACCTCGGTTCGACCCGCCGGCGATCTCGCCGCCGGTAACTATTTCGGCGTGCCCTCCGGTTTTGCCGGCATAGAGAACTATACCGCCGTCTTCCGGGATTCGCCGATCGGCCTCTACATCCTGAACTCGTTCAAGGTGACGATCCCGACGGTGATCGGCGCCGTGGCGCTGTCCTGCCTCACCGGTTTTGCGCTGGCGGTCTACAAGTTCAAGGGTAACCTGATCCTGTTCTTCCTGTTCGTCGCCGGCAACTTCATCCCGTTCCAGATCCTGATGGTGCCGGTTCGCGACATGACGCTGCGCGCCGGGCTCTATGACACGACGCTCGGCCTTGTGCTGTTCCATGTCGCCTTCCAGACCGGTTTCTGCACGCTGTTCATGCGCAACTTCATCAAGGGCCTGCCGTTCGCGCTGATCGAATCGGCCCGCGTCGAAGGCGTGTCGGA
This sequence comes from Rhizobium sp. LjRoot30, assembly GCF_964253915.1. Taxonomy (NCBI): domain Bacteria; kingdom Pseudomonadati; phylum Pseudomonadota; class Alphaproteobacteria; order Hyphomicrobiales; family Rhizobiaceae; genus Rhizobium; species Rhizobium sp. LjRoot30. The sequence goes on from NZ_CAXUSG020000002.1 coordinate 345,237, forward strand.
ATGGCGGATCTTCCGCTACGTCGTGCTGCCGCTGATGCGGCCGGCAATCGCGGCACTGTCGGTGCTGGTCTTTACTTTCGTGTGGAACGACTACTTCTGGGCGACCGTGCTCGTCCAGGGCCAGCACGCCATGCCGGTGACGGCCGGCCTCTATTCGCTGAACGGCCAGTGGGTTGCCGCCTGGCATCTCGTGTCCGCCGGATCGATCGTCGCGGCGCTGCCGCCGGTCGCCACCTTTTTCCTGATGCAACGGCATTTTATTGCCGGCCTGACGCTTGGAGCCACCAAGGGATGAGTGAAATCGTGATCATCGGCGAGGGCGATTTTACCCTCGGCCTTCGCCTGCCCGAACGCGGCATGCCGGAAATCCTGTCCTTCGGCGGGCCGGCCGTACCCGTCGATCCCTTATTCGACATCGAGCGCTCCAGCCGGATCAACGGCATGGATGTGGCCGTGCCTTCCGCGGTGCTGCTTCCGACCGGTGGCATGGGCTTCTTCGGCTGGCCGGCGATTGCCGGCCATCGCGCCGGCCGGGATTTCGTCGCGCAATTCGGCGGCTGGACGGTCGAGCGGAACGGCAATCGCACCGTTCTCAACGGCACAGATACCGTAGCCAAACTCGGCATCGCCATCACTCTCATCACTCATGCCTCAGGCCTGATCTCGATGGCAACCAGGCTGACCAATCGCGGCGATGCCGACTATCAGCTCGACCGCTGCATGGCCGCGACATTCCTGGCGCCGGCCGGCGATGTGCAGCTGATGAGTTTTACCGGCATCTGGGGCCGCGAATTCCAGACGCGGCGCGAACTGCTGGGCGCCGGCATCTGGTCGCAGGAAAGCCGGCGCGGCCGGACATCGCACGATCGTTTCCCCATGTTGTTCATCGAGAGCGAGAGCCAGGTTTTCGGCGTAACGCTCGGCTGGAGCGGCAATCACCAGATGGTCATCGACCGTACCGACGACGGCCAGCGGCTGGTGCATCTCGGCGAGCTGTTCGAGCCGGGCGAAATCGTCCTGGCACCGGGCGAAAGCTATGAAAGCCCGGTTGCTTATGCCGGCGCCGATACGGACGATTTTCACGCTTTCGTGCGCGAGGAGCTGACGCAATGGCCGGGCGGAAAAATGAGCCCCCGGCCAGTGACGCTGAACACCTGGGAAGGCAACTACTTCAACCACCAGATGGCTTCGCTCCAGGAACAGGCAACAGCTGCGGCCGAACTCGGCATCGAGCGCTTCGTGCTCGACGATGGCTGGTTCGGCAAACGCGACAACGACACCACCAGCCTTGGCGACTGGGATATCGACGCCCGCAAATATCCGGAGGGACTGAAGCCGCTGGTCGACCATGTCACCGGTCTCGGCATGCAGTTCGGCATCTGGTTCGAGCCGGAAATGATCAATGCGGTCTCAGAGCTTTACAAGGCACATCCGGACTGGGCGCTGCAGATCGACGGTCGTCCGTTGCTCGAATCCCGAAACCAGCTGGTGCTGGACCTGACGCGGCAGGAGGTTTCCGACTACCTCTTTGCCAAGATCGACGCAGTGCTGGCCAATCACGCCGTTTCCTATGTGAAGTGGGACATGAACCGCGATCTTACCCATGCCGGCGGTCGTGACGGCAAGGCAAAATTCGCCGTGCAGACAAGAGCCGTCTATGCCCTGATGGACAGGGTGCGCGCCGCCCATCCCGATGTCGAAATCGAAAGCTGCGCTTCCGGCGGCGGCCGTATCGATTACGGCGCGCTTGCCCGCACCCAACGCGTCTGGACCTCGGATTGCACCGACGCGCTGGAGCGGCTGGAAATCCAGCGCGGCGCGTCGGTCTTCGTGCCGCCGGAAATCCTTGGGAGCCACATTTCGGCAAGCCCGAACCACCAGACCGGCCGCCGCCACACGCTGGCTTTCCGGGCGCTCGTCGCCATCGCCTACCATTTTGGCGTCGAACTCAATCCGCTGGAATTGGCGGATGGCGAGCGCGAGGAGCTCAAGGTCTACATCGAAGCCCATAAGCGGCTGCGCGACCTGCTGCATGCGCCGGGGGCGGCCTTCCGGCTGGAGCCTTTGGACGGTCGTTATGTCTGGGGTGCGGCAAGTGCCGAGAAGATCGTCGTCATCGTTGCGCAGGGACCGCAGATGGTCGGCGAACAGCCGGCACCGCTGAAACTGCCGGACAGCGTCACACACTTCGGCGGCAGATGGACGGTCGCAAACGTGCTTCCGGCCAAACCGCACTTCATCCGCATTTCCGAGGGGCAGACGAAACTGCTGGCCGGCGAAATCGGCTTCGACCTAGCGAACGCAAGCCTCGCCGGCCTGCCGCTGCCGATGCTGAGGCCCGAAAGCGCGATGCTCCTCGAACTGCAACCTGCAAAGGGAGGCAAGACCCATGGCTGATGTCCGGCTGCACGACGTCAAGAAACAATTTGGCGCCTTGAGCATCATCAAGGGCGTCGATCTCGAGGTTAAGGACGGCGAATTCTGCGTCTTCGTCGGTCCGTCCGGCTGCGGCAAGTCCACGCTGCTCAGGATGATCGCCGGCCTTGAGGACATCACCTCCGGAGCGCTGTCGATCGGCGGCCGCGACATGACCACGGTCGGCCCTTCCGAGCGTGGTGTCGCCATGGTGTTCCAGTCCTATGCGCTTTATCCGCATATGACGGTTGCCGAAAATATCGGTTTTGGCCTGCGCATGACCGGTCACTCCAAGGAGATGATTGCCGAGCGCACCGCCGTCGCGGCCAAGATGCTGCAATTGGAGCCGATGCTGCAGCGCAAGCCCGGCCAGCTGTCCGGCGGCCAGCGGCAGCGCGTGGCGATTGGCCGCGCCATCGTGCGCAATCCGGATGTCTTCCTGTTCGACGAGCCGCTGTCGAACCTCGATGCGGCACTGCGCGTGCAGATGCGCGGCGAGTTGTCGAAGTTGCATCACGACCTGAAGGCGACGATGATCTACGTCACGCACGACCAGGTCGAGGCTATGACAATGGCCGACAAGATCGTTGTCTTGTCGGCGGGCAAGATCGAACAGGTGGGCACGCCGCTGGAACTCTACCATCGGCCGAACAATCTCTTCGTCGCCGGCTTCATCGGCTCGCCGAAGATGAACTTCCTCAAGGTGACCGCCGCCCCGGCGGATGGCGGCGCCACAAACGTCACGCTGCCCGGCGGGGTGTCTCTGACCATCACCGGTGGCGGCGCTTCCGGTGACATGACGCTCGGCCTGCGCCCGGAACATATCGATGCCACCGGCAAGGGTGACGTCGTCATCGAAGGCACGGTGCGGGTTGCCGAATATCTCGGCTCGGAAACGCTGTTCTTCGTCACCCTCGCCGACGGTTCGGAAATCGCGGCCAAGGCCGACGGCCTTGCCAGCGCCAAACCGGGCGACACCTTGCGGCTCGGCATCAATGCCAAGGCCTGCCACCTCTTCAACAAGGACGGCATTGCCGTGATCAACGGGGATCTTTCTCGATAATGCTGGGCGTATGTTATTATCCGGAACACTGGGACGAGACACGCTGGGCGAACGATGCCCGGCGCATGGTCGAACTCGGCATTTCCTTCGTGCGTATCGGCGAGTTCGCCTGGTCGCGGCTTGAGCCTGCGCGTGGCGAATTCGATTTCGGCTGGCTCGACCGGGCCATGGATGTTCTGACCAATGCCGGCCTCAAGATCGTGCTTGGCACGCCGACGGCAACCCCACCGAAATGGCTGGTCGACGAGCACCCCGACATTCTCCCCTATGACGAACAGGGCAAGGTGCGCGGCTTCGGCTCGCGCCGTCATTACACCTTCTCATCGCAGACCTGGTGGAAGGAAAGCGCCCGCATCGTTGAAATCGTCGCTGAGCGCTACGGCCGGCATCCGGGCCTCGTCGGCTGGCAGACGGACAACGAATATGGCTGTCACGACACGACGCTCTCCTGGGGCGCCGAGGACCTGAAAAGTTTCAAGCGCTGGCTGCGGCTGCGCTACCAGTCGACCGACCAGCTGAACGAAGCCTGGGGCTCGGTGTTCTGGTCGATGGAACTGAAAAGTTTCGACGAGGTGGCGCTGCCGAACCTGACGGTGACCGAACCCAATCCGGCCACCCGGCTCGATTTCTGGCGTTTCCATTCCGACCAGATTGCCGCCTACGACAAGATGCAGTGCGAGATCATCCGCAAGCATTCGCCGGAGCGCTGGATCACCCATAATTTCATGGGATTCGTCTCGGATTTCGACCACTTCAAGGTGGGCGACAATCTCGACCTGGCATCCTGGGACAGCTATCCGATCGGCTTCGTCGAAAAGTTTCCGTTTTCGGAAGAGGAGCGCAATCGCTGGGCACAGACCTCGCATCCGGATATCGCGCCCTACCACCATGATCTTTACCGCGCCGTCGGCAAAGGGCGCTTCTGGGTGATGGAGCAGCAGCCCGGACCGGTGAACTGGGCGCCGTGGAACCCGGTGCCGAAGCCCGGCATGGTGCGGCTATGGACCTGGGAAGCGCTGGCACACGGTGCCGAGGTCGTCAGCTATTTCCGCTGGCGGCAGGCACCGTTCGCACAGGAACAGATGCATGCCGGCCTCAACCTGCCGGGCCTCGACGAATTGTCGCCGGGCGGCATCGAAGCCGGCCGGGTGGCCGAAGAACTGAAGGCGCTCGGCCCCCTGCCCGAAACCGGCAAGGCGTCGGTGGCCCTCGTCTTCGATTACCAAAGCTACTGGACGACGATGATCCAGCCGCAGGGCAAGGATTTTCGTTACGAAGAACTGTCCTTCCGCTGGTACGAAGGCCTGCGCCGCCTCGGTCTCGATATCGATTTCGTCCGGCCCGGTGCCTCGCTGGACGGGTATGCGCTCGTCGTCGTGCCCTGCATGACGGAAGTGGACGTTGCAACGGAAGCCGCGTTGAAACAGGCAAGAGGCCGCATTCTGATCGGTGCGCGCACCGGTTCGCGGGACCGCAATTTCGCGATCCCGAAAAACCTGCCGCCAGGCCCGCTGGGCGACAAGACCGGCAACCGGGTGATCCAGACGGCCACCCTGCGTCCTGGATTGTCGGATGCGGTTTCCGGAGCGGTTTCCGGCGCCGGCATTCGCTGGCGCGAACATCTGGAGACATCCGCCGATGTGCTGGCCCGGTTTGCCAACGGCGACCCGGCGCTGACGGAAAAAGAGCGGACGCTCTATCTCGCCTGCTGGCCGGATGCGGCCCTGCTGGCGGATGTACTGACGCTTGCCGCCGAAAAAGCAGGTCTGCAGGTTTTCCCCGTCCCGGATTTCATCCGCATCCGCCGGCGCGGAGACCTCAGCTTTGCCTTCAACTACGGCACGGAAGATTGGGGCTTGCCCTTTGAGGCGGATATCGTTCTCGGCAAACGCATGCTTGAACCGCAAGGCGTTCTGGCATGGAAGACGGGCACCCGCCGGGCCTGACGGCCTATGCGATGAAGAAGATCGGCGCCGGGTTCGGGCTACCCCGGCCGCCTTTCCGTTATGAGTCCGAGCCGGCGCGACGTCGGGCTTTCCATGTGCCAGCTGACATAAATCGCCCGCCCCTGCAGCATTGAAATGTGTCGGTTTTTCTCCGCGTGGAGAATATCAAGGGTTGCAATACGGGAAGCAATGCCCGATCCAACGGCATCCCGTAACGGCACGTATCGCTCGCCCCCGCTCCCATCCTGACTAATAAGTCTCACTGATCATTGATGAAAATCAACGATGTCAATCCTGAAACTGACATTATTTGTAATTTCGCACATTCTAACGTTAATGCACCATTAACGTGTGTATGTAAGTATTGGTAAATACACCGCAAGATCATGAATTGGCGAGATCCTGCGGAAGCCTTTTCAGCAGAATATGTGGGATACGTCCCCGGAAGGATCGAGATGATCGGGTTAGCAGGTAGCAAGATGAAGGCGCAGGTCGCCGCCTTGGCGACCTTGAAGGCGAATGTCATGATCGCCGACAGCAAGCTGAACATCGTTTACATGAACGACGCCGTGCGCAAGCTGCTGACGGCGGCCGAGCAGGACCTCAAGAAGGAATTGCCCCGCTTTGCGGTCGACAAGCTCATCGGCAGCAACATCGACATCTTCCACAAGCAGCCCTCCCACCAGCGCAACATGCTGGCGCGGTTGACGAAACCGCACAGCGCGACGATCCGGGTCGGCAGCCACAGTTTCGACCTGCATGTGGTGCCGATCATGGACGGCGCGAAAGTCACCGGTTTCGCGGTTGAATGGGCGGATGCGAAAGAGCGGCTTCTCAATCTCGACTACCAGAACCAGATTGCCGCCATCGGCCGGGTTCAGGCGATCATCGAATTCAAGCCGGACAGACGTGCGGTCAGCGCCAACGAGAATTTCTGCAAGGCGATGGGGTATCGACCGGAAGAATTCATCGGAAAAAACCATGACTTCTTCGTCGACCGCACCTATGCCGGCAGCCCGGACTATGCCGAGTTCTGGAAAAATCTCCTCAACGGACAGTTCCAGGTCGGCGAGTTCACCAGAATCGGTAAGAACGGCCGACAGGTGGTGCTGAACGCATCCTATAATCCGATCCTGGACGAGCACGGAAAAGTCGCCAAGATCGTGCAATTCGCGACAGACGTCACGGAGCGGGTGCATGCCGTGACCACGATCGGTTCGTCGCTCAACGACCTGGCCGACGGCAAGCTGAACTTCCGGCTTGAAACGCCGTTTGCCAAGGATTTCGAGAGCCTGCGGCACACCTTCAACGAAGCGATACAGAAACTTGGCAATGCGCTGGGCTCTGTCGCCGAGACCACCGGCAGGATCGACAACGGAACGCGCGAGATCGCCGCCGGAGCGAACGACCTTTCGAAACGCACCGAACAGCAGGCCGCCTCCCTCGAAGAGACCGCCGCGGCTCTGGACGAGATCACCGCCAACGTCAACAATTCCACCAAGCGCACGGAAGAAGCCCGGTCGGTTGCCAGCCAGGCCAATCATTCCGCTACACGCTCGGCAGAGGTCGTTTCGCATGCCGAGGAGGCCATGCGCAAAATCGAGGAAAGCTCGCAGCAGATCTCCAACATCATCGGCGTCATCGACGAGATCGCCTTCCAGACCAATCTTCTGGCATTGAACGCCGGTGTCGAGGCCGCTCGTGCCGGTGAAGCCGGCAAGGGTTTTGCCGTGGTCGCACAGGAAGTCCGCGAACTGGCGCAACGCTCTGCGCAGGCAGCAAAAGAAATCAAGGGACTGATCCAGAATTCGACCACCGAGGTCGAAAGCGGCGTGAGACTGGTTCGGGATGCCGGCGAAGCGTTGAAGACGATCGGCAAATTTATCGTCGAGATCAACACCCATATGGAAGCCATTGCCACCTCCGCCAAGGAACAGGCAACGGGACTGGCCGAAGTGAACGTTGCCGTCAACTCCATGGACCAGACGACGCAGCAGAATGCCGCGATGGTCGAGCAATCGAATGCCGCGTCCAATGCCCTGCAAGAAGAGGCCATTCGCTTGCGCGAACTGGTGGGACAGTTCGCGCTGCTTGCCACCAGCACATCCCAGGTTGCGGCCCTCCGCCAGTCCGCCCAGGCCATGGCACGGCCATCTCGATCGGCTGCGACGCCATCCGCACCGCGCCGGGCTGCGGCAGCAGGCGGCGCGGCAGCCGCCGCCGAAAACTGGGAAGAGTTTTGAGCGACAGCAAGGTTCGAAACGATGCCTGACGTGCCCGCCCTCTCGCGGGCACGTCAGGCATATGGTTGATGCAAGCCGCAAAGGACGATGTCACCGGCTTGCTGCGGCTTTGACAGGCGTGGCACCGGCACGACGGTCGGCACCACGCCTTGCCGTCAGTTCCAGGGGTGGCGCGGCGGGTTGATGCCGTTGAGATAGAAATTCCCGACGTGGAAAAATTTCCAGCGCACCGGGTCGTGCAACGTATGTGCCCGGGCATTGCGCCAATGGCGGTCGAGATTGTGTTTTGCGAGCGTTGAGCGCGTGCCGGCCAGTTCGAACAGCTTGTTGGTGGCCAGGATGGCGATCTCGGTCGTCAGCACCTTGGCTTCGCCGGTCTTGACGGTGGCGTCGGCAATCGTTTCTTCCGTCGCATTGTCCAGACCAACGTCGATCGCCTGCGCAGCGATGTCGAGCAGAGCCTCGGCGGCATGCAGCTTGATCTTCAGGTCACCGATGGCGGCGATGGTGAAGGGATCTTCACCTGCCGTCTCCTTGCCGCTGTCGATCCACGGCCGGCTCTGCGACTTGATGAAAGCAATCGTATCGTCGATCGTTCCGCGGGCAATACCGGCATCGATGGCCGCCTGGATGATCTGCGAGACCGGGCCGGCAATGGTCGGCCGGTCGAAGGCGACGACCGGCAGAAGCCGGCTTTTTGGCACACGCACGTTGTCGATGCGAACCGAACCGGATGCCGTCGTGCGCTGGCCGAAGCTCGACCAGTTGTTGGTCACGGTGATGCCGGGCGCATCCCTTTCGACGAAGACGAGGTAGCCTTGTTCGTTGGCATCAACCGCGACGACGGGAATGACGTGCGACAGCAGTGCGCCGGTGGTATAAAACTTCTCGCCGGTCACCGCCGCTTCGTCACCGTCGTAGGTGATACGGGTCTCGAAGTTGGCGACGGTCTTGCTGTTGAGTTCCGAGAAGGCGTTGCCGAAGCGCAGGCCGGAGAGAACCCAGCCGAAGAATTCCTTCTTCTGCTCTTCCGTGCCGTCGAGATCGATATGGCCGTTGATGGAGAGGTGGTTCTGGGTGATCTGGGCAATCGACGGATCGGCGGCGGCGAGGATGGCGATCACCCGCGCCAGTGTCCTGTAGGAAACACCCGGGCCGCCATAGGCCTTGGGAACGTTGATGCCCCAGAGACCGCTCTGGGAATAGGCGTCGATCTCGGCGATCGGAAGCAGGCCTTCCCTGTCTCGAAGCGCTGCGCCCTGCGCAAAATCGGCAGCCAGTTGCTTGGCAACGGCAATCGCCTCTTCATCGCTCTTGATGATATGTGCCGGCGTCTGCGGCCGTGGACGCGGCGGCACCGGATCGTCGGAATTGACCCGCGGATGCTGCGTGTAGTCGATAGGCTGCTTTTCGATAATCCCCATGGCGGGCTCCCCTGTTCGGTTCCAGGCGAGCATCGCATTTTCCTATAAAATACATAGAAATTATGTATTATAAAACTGCCACAGGGAAGAAAATCCTTCGTGGGATTGGCGCGTCACGCCAGAAGGCATGAGCTGGAGCACACCTGATGTCATGCACGTTTCAGCAGCTCCAGAATGTACTGGAGGTGGCAAACGCCACCTCCGTCGTCGTTCTCTGGCTTGGGTGATCGTCTCGCCGATGCATCTGCAATCTTTGCATCGAGCCGAATGCCGGCTCAGGCTTTTACCGGCTTTTCCAGCAGGTGGAGCAGGTCCGGGTGATGCCGTGCAGCGACATCGGGATGGGAGCGCAGGCGGCTCTTCAGATGGTTGATACCGACCTCGCGGAAAATCGGATTGAGCGGATCGACCGTCACGCCGCGCTCCGCGCGCTTCAATTCCTCCGGCAACGAAATGACAGGGATAACCGCATCGTAACGCGCGCCGAGGAAGAAGGCGACGGAATAGCGTTCCGAGCCTGATGGCGGCGTGGTCACGGCATGCACGTCGGCGCGGACGAAACCGTTCCTTGCCAGTTCCAGCAGTTCGCCGCTGTTGATGATGAAGGTTCCCGGCACCGGCGGCGCCTCGATCCATTCGCCATCTTCGGTGCGGATGCGCAGGCCGGGCGTCGTGTCCTGCAGCAAAACCGTGACGAAACCGCCATCCTTGTGTGCGCCGACGCCCTGGTCGCTGCCGGCCGCATCGCGACCGGGATAGCGGATGATCTTCAAAAGTTGCGACGGTGACGGCTCGTAGATATCGGCAAAGGCGTTTTCCGGCTGGCCGAGCGAAAGCGCGATTGCTTTCAGAACGTCGATGCCGATGCGGGTCACTTCTGCCTGATAGCGCAATAGCAGGGGTTTCAGCTCCGGCAAGGCTTCCGGCCACTGGTTGGCCCCGTACAGCCGGTTCCACGGCGTATCCGGCCCGGCCTCGACCGACTGTCCTTCGGTATTGATATCAAGCTGTTCGCGCCAATCCTGTTCGCCGCGGGTGCGTTCGTAACCGGCGCGATTATAGCCGCGGAAATGCGGCGACTTCACCATCTCGATCGACAGCTTGTCTGCCTCGGGAAGCGCAAAGAAACGCTTGGAGGCGGCAAGCACGTCGTCGATCAGGCTTTGCGGCACGCCGTGACCGGTCAGATAGAAGAACCCGTGATGGTGCAGGACATGCGTCAGTTCCTTGATGAATTCCGCGCGTTCGCTTGCATCACCGTAAAAACGGGAGAAATCGATGGTTGGCAATTGCGCAAGCTTCGTATGGATCGTCATGGTTTGCTCCTCAAAAAAACGGGTGCCTGGCAGCATCCTCCGAGCGATTGTTGTCCGCCATCAAGCCTGCGACGGCCGGGCCGAAAGCAATGCCCCTGCGACTAGAATGGTTATGGCTGCCCAAAAAGCCTCCGGCGCATACCAGCGGATGCCATACAGATGATCGTTGCTGCAGAGCGCCTGCGCCAGCGAACACAGGTCCGTCGCGCCGGCAATGCAGGTGACCGCCTGGCCAACCGTGAGGTAATCGTTTTCGACGACCTTGCTGAAGATCAACCACCACCAGCCGAGCGCAAGCAGCGCAAACACGCCGCCTGCAGCCGTGATGGCGAAATAGCTCGCGCGGCTGCTAGACATCGTCGGAGATCCCCAGCTTTTCCAGAAGAGAGCGGCGCAGTGCCACGAGCGTGGCATCGTCCCGCCGGCGCGGATGCGGCTGATCGACGTGGATTTCCGCAACGATGGAGGCCGGGCGATCCGACAACACGATCACCCGGTCGGCAAGCAGCAAGGCTTCCTCGACATCGTGGGTCACCAGCAGGGCAGTGAAACCGGCGTTCTTCCAGAGATCCAGCAGTTCGTTCTGCATCCTCAGCCGCGTCAGCGAGTCGAGCTTGCCGAAGGGTTCGTCGAGCAACAAAAGTTTCGGATCGTTGACCAGCGCCCGGGCAAGTGCTGCGCGCTGCGCCATGCCGCCCGACAGTTGGTGCGGATAAAAATCGGCAAACCCTTCGAGCTTCACCAACCGCAGCACTTCGTCGATGCGATGCTCGCGCTCGCGGATCAGGCCGCGCGCCTCCAAGCCGATGGCGATGTTGCCGCGCACCGTCCGCCAGGGAAACAACGTCGCATCCTGGAAGACGAGGATGCGGTCCGGGTTCGGCGCCGTAATCGACCGGCCGTCTTCACGGACGTCACCAATGGTCGGCGTTTCCAGCCCGGCGGCAAGCCGCAGCAACGTGGACTTGCCGCAGCCGGACGGGCCGAGCAGGGCGACGAATTCGCCCGGCGCAACGCTGAGGCTGACATTGTCGAGAACCTGAAGCTCCTTGCCATCGAGATCGTAGCGGTGGGTAACCGCTTCGACATCAAGCGCGATGCTGTTGGATGTCGTGGTTTCCGCAAGGGCAAGAGCCATCACAAGATTCCTTTCTGCCAACCGAGAAGCCGGTCGCGGGCAATGAAAAGCAGCCGCACCAGGCCGGCGCAGATCAGCGCCATGACGATCAGCGCCGCATAGACATTCGCGTAAGCCGAATAGGCGGTGTTGAACTGCAGGTACCAGCCGAGGCCGAACTTGGCGCCGAGCATTTCCGCCACCACGAGCACGGCAAAGGAATAATAGAGACCCATGAACAGGCCGACGAAGACATTCGGCAACGAGGCCGGGATCGCCACCTTCAGCACGAGAAAGCGGTTGTCGGCGCCGAGCGTCCGCGCCACATCATAGAAAGACCGGTTGACCTGGCCGACACCCGCGGCCGTCAGGATAGCGACCGGAATGCCCGATGCCAGCGCCACCAGGAAGATGGAGGCATGGAACGTCGAGGGAAAGATGAAGAAGGTGCAGGGAATCCAGGCGCTTGCCGGCACCGGCCCGATCAGCTTCAAAAGCGGCATGCCCCAGTAGGCGAAACGATTCGACCAGCCGAGCGCTACGCCGCCGATAAACCCGACCAACACGCCGGAGAAAAAACCCAATGCCCAGAGTCGGCCGGTATAGGCCACGCAGATCAGCAGGCGATCCCAATCCGTCACATAGACATGCAGCAAACCCTGTGGCGGCGAGAAGAACGGTTTAGGCAACCACCCGAGTTTTGCCGTCAGTACCTCCCAGGCCGCCAGCCAGAGGCCGAGCACGATAAACCACGGACCATAATGCACCAGCGTGCGCCCGACGCTGCCGAGACGGTGAACCGTCACCGAGAGCGCCAGGAAGATGCCGGCGCCGATCAGCGTGACAAGCGCAAACAGCGCCGTGGCACCCCAGGTGATGACGTCGGGCAGACCATAGGTCAGCGCCGCTGCCAGCAGCCATGTTGCGGCCGCCAGCAATCCATTGCGCCAGATCCCTCCGGCCGGCAGGGCGACGAACCGCCGCCCCGCCCCGCCGAAACCTTCATCGACAGCCGCACTCATCGATGTCACGCGAAGATGTCGATGGTGATGCGGTTGGCGATCTCTTCCGGATCGGTGGTGGCGTCGATGACGCCGGTCAGCTTCAGGTCCTCGTAGCCGATCCGGACTTCCTTCAGCAGTTCCTTGCCGAACCAGTGTTCATGGTAGGTGAAGGACGACAGGACTTCGGTCAGGTCTTCCAGCGGCAGGCCGGGCTTCAGCGTGTCGAAATACCACTTCGCCACTTCGTCCGCATGCTTGGCGGTGTACTGGTGGATTTCAAGGTTGGCCGCAGCTACCCGCTTGATGGCATCCTTATTGGCTTCGTAATAATCGCCATTGACGCCGAGTACGCAGCAGACGCGATCCTGGAAGGTGCCGGTCTGGGTATCCGCCACCAGTTCGAAGCCATGCTGCTTCTGGTAGGAATAGGCCCAGGGGTCCATATGCGCGACCGCATCCGCCTCGCCCTTCAACACGCCTTCGGCGACGAGATCGAACGGGAAGACCTTCCAGGTGACATCGGTTTCCGGATTGAGGCCGGCCTTGGCGAGCGCCACCGAGAAAGCGACGCGCGACGGCGACATGACGTCGAAGGTGCCGATCGTCTTGCCCTTCAGGTCGGTAAGCGTCTTGATGCCGGAATCCGGCTTGACCAGCACACGCTGGCAGCCGCCATGCGAGCCGGCGAAAAGACGGACGTCAAACCCCTGCTCGATCGGCTTCAGCCAATCGTAGAGCAGGCCCGGACCGGCTTCCGCCTTGCGCGTGGCCAACGCCTGGATCAGCGTCTGGCCGCTGGCGCCCTGGTAGAAAAGCTCGACCTCAAGACCGTGCTTTGCATAAATGCCCTTCGCCAGGCCAAAACCCACCGGTGAATGGCAGGCGGCGACTTCGGTCCATTCGAGCTTGATCGGGATCAGATTTCCGGCGATCGCGTAACGCGTCGAACGGGCGCCGATCACGCCGACGGCGGCAGCCGCAGCGGTGACGCTGGCGGCCTTCATGACGCCGCGGCGGGAAATTCCCCTGGATGGAGTGCTATTGGAATCGTGTGTCATCGGACGTCCCCTCTAGAATTGAGAGGTCCAGCCTAGCGAATGCACATTTTCACGATAGATTTAATAGATTATTTGAGATGCCATCCGGGGAAAATTCTTTCACCCCAAACCGTATGGCAGGGATGCTCACCCTCTGTCAGACCCGAAACGGGCAAGTCGATACCTTCGGACAGGTTAAAAAGGCGCTGAAACGATCGACCCGAAATGCGGTGCAGCCGGCCGGCTTCCGCTGCGCCTGGGCAAGCGATCATTATCCACGCGATGTCAATCGGCATTCGAATAATATTCTACCATCTTGGCTAACATTTAGAACCGGGAGAGTTTCCCGATGGTTGTAGCGGAGATATAATCCATAAAATTGATAGACTAATCCGAGCCGTGGCACTTGAACCCCGGGTCGGGCAATCAGCGAGGCAAAACAATGGTGAAGCAAGTGATCGAATATGCCGGCCTTCCCGTCGGCATTGTCATCCCCGATGACGGCCGCCTGAAGTTCATCGCCGTTAAGTTGCATGTCCACGATCTCGACGGACAGCATTTCGCATCGCCTTCGGATGTGCTGCGCGCCATCCGCGAGATGATGTCTCGCCGTCGGCGAGACCTCGAACTGGTCGCTTGATTGAAGGAGAAACCCATGGCCAAGCTCTGTCATTTTTTCCGGCTGTCGGCGTTGCACGACGACCTGGAAACAAAGCTTCTCGTCCAGGAATACCGGTCGCTGCTGTCGGAAGACCGGATCGACGACAGAAGCGAGGAATTGCGGGAGAGGCTGTTTGCCGTCTCCGATGAACTTTCGTCGCTTGGCCATCGGCATCGCCACCGCTGACGATACCGGATTTCATTGAATTCAGGCTTCCGCGACGTAACAGGGATACTCCGCCTTTTGCCGCCGCGACAGACCGGGATCGATCTCCACGACCACGAGGGGATTTTCGGCGGATGTCTGCGCAAGCTTGCTTCCATCCGGCGCATAAGCCAGTCCGCGACCGCCGAAAGCCGGACTATCGTCCGACTTACCGACACGGTTGGAGCTGAGGATATAACTCCCCGAAACGATCGCCGCCATCGCGGCCGCAGTCTCCCATTTTTCGTGAGAGAGTTCGGTGGCGCGGGGAACGACGATCAGTTCGGCGCCGGAGCGGCCGTAGTGGCGGGCGTGCTCGTTGAACATCAATTCCGTGCAAAGCAGGACGCCGATGCTGACGCCTGCTATTTCGTGGACCGCGAAACCGCTGCCATCTGCGTCGAACCAGGTCGCCTCGTACCAGCCCTCCTCTTCCGGGAAAAACTGCTTGCGGTGGAGGGTCCTGACCTGGTCTCCTTCCATGACGAATGCTTCATTGACCAGCTTGCCGGCGAGCGGGACAGGTCGGGACGAAACGATCGCCGGCACGCCAAGCGCCCGCAGGGCGGCCATGCCTTGCTCATGGACTGCAACGCTTCGGCGCGCAGCATCGTCATCGAACTGGCGGGCGGAAGCTATCCAGTTGCCGAAAGGCATCTCGTTGGTGACGAGGATATCCGGCCGTGCATCCCTGACCTGCCGGCTGAGGATGTCCCATTGCTGCCCGGCCGGCTCAAGCCCCTCCGGCCATTCGACAAAAGCGCATTTGATCATTCTGTTTCCCCTTGCCGCCGAGATTACGACGGATGCCGATGGATCGGATCCACCCAATAGACCTCTTCCGGCTTCTCGACCGGATCGACATCGGTGATGTTGACCACCACGGCTTCGTTATCCGAACGCACCAGCACGCATTCCAGCACGTTGTCCGGATCGGCGTTGATTTCCTGATGCGGCACGTAAGGCGGCACGAAGATGAAATCGCCCGGGCCAGCCTCGGCGACATATTCCAGCTTGTCGCCCCAGCGCATGCGCGCCTTGCCGCGAATGACGAAAATCACGCTTTCCAGCGCGCCGTGATGGTGGACGCCGGTCTTGGCATTCGGTTCGATGGCGACGGTGCCGGCCCATATCTTCTGGGCGCCCACACGGGCGTGATTGATCGCCGCCTGGCGAAACATGCCGGGGGTCTGCGCCGTGTTGGAATCGAGCTGGTCGCCCTTGATGACCCTTATGCCGTTGTGCTTCCAGTGATCGTCATGCCCATGAGGGTGATCGTGATCCGTCATCGTTGCCTCCACCTGTTCTGCCGATGCCTGCATTTGTATCGGTTCCCGGGCCGATAAAACAAATGGAAAGATCCGTCCGGTGATCTTGGATGCCCGCAAAAATTGCGACGAGTCACTTGATTTTTCGGTAGCGAGGTCGAATTTTCCGTCAAAACTCCTGGGAAACGACAAAAACTTCGCCGTTCTTCGATGCTTTTGAAGTTTTGTGCGCTTCAAAGACGTTTGCAAAATGCGATTGTCCTGTCCTCCCCGGCAGACGGGCCGGAAGACAAAAGAATGGAAAAAATACGATGAAATGGACCCACACACTCCTCGCCGCCGCAGCCGTTGCCCAGCTGGTCTTCGCCGGCGCTGCCCAGGCTGGCTCCAACCTCGAAAACATCAAGACGGCCGGCGTGCTGAAGATCGGCACCGAAGGCACCTACGCGCCCTTCACCTATCATGACACCTCCGGCGCCCTCGTCGGCTTCGACGTCGAGATCGGTGAAGCGGTTGCCAAGAAGCTTGGCGTCAAGGCCGAATTCCTGGAAGGCAAGTGGGACGGCCTGATCGCCGGCCTCGACGCCAACCGCTACGACACCGTCATCAACCAGGTCGGCATTACCGAAGAGCGCAAGAAGAAGTACGACTTCTCCGAACCCTATATCGCCTCCAAGGCCGTGCTGATCATCAAGTCCGACGACGACAGCATCAAGGGCTTCGAAGACCTGAAGGGCAAGAAGTCGGCCCAGTCGCTGACCAGCAATTTTGGCAAGCTCGCCACCGCCTCCGGCGCAGAACTCGTCGGCACCGACGGTTTCGACCAGTCGATCCAGCTGGTGCTGACCGGCCGCGCCGATGCAACCATCAACGACAGCCTGTCCTTCCTCGACTTCAAGAAGCAGAAGCCCGATGCGCCGGTGAAGATCGCCGCCGAGCAGGCCGAAGCCGATCATTCCGGCATCATCATCCGCAAGGGCGAACCGGAACTGCTGGAAGCGATCAACAAGGCACTCGTCGACATCAAGGCTGACGGCACCTACGACGCCATCTCGCAGAAGTATTTTGGCGCCGACGTTTCGAAGTAAGCATCGCAGCGGTGGTTTCGCCGCCGGCTTCGCTCATCTATAGTCTGATCCGCTCCGGCCACCGGGGCGGATCATGTCTTTAAAGAGGTCGTTTCTTGCCCGCCTGGCTCCAACTCATGCTGGATTCACTCCAGCCGCTCCTCTGGGCGGGTCTGGTCTTCACCATTCCGCTGACGCTATTGTCCTTCGTGTTCGGTCTGGCGCTTGGACTGGTGACCGCCGTCGTCCGGCTTTTCGGGCCGAAACCGCTGGTGGCGGTCGCCCGCTTCTATGTCTGGGTGATCCGCGGCACGCCGCTGCTCGTCCAGCTATTCGTGATTTTCTACGGGCTGCCGAGCCTCGGCATCCTGCTCGACGCCTTTCCCGCCGCCCTGATCGGCTTCACGCTGAACATCGGCGCTTATACCTCCGAAATCATCCGCGCCGTCATCTCTTCGGTGCCGCGCGGGCAGTGGGAGGCGGCCTATTCGATCGGCATGAGCTGGAGCCAGGCAATGCGGCGCACCATCCTGCCGCAGGCGACCCGCGTTGCCGTGCCGCCGCTCTCCAACACCTTCATCTCGCTGGTGAAGGATACCTCGCTTGCTGCCGCGATCACCGTGCCGGAATTGTTCCAGACGGCGCAGCGCATCGTCGCCACCACCTATGAACCGTTGATCCTCTATATCGAGGCGGCGCTGATCTATCTGGCGATGAGTTCCGTGCTATCGGCCCTGCAGGTCCGGCTTGAAAGGCGATTTGCCCGCTATGGCGGCTTCCTGGAGGCGCGCACATGATCGAGCTATCGCATATCGAGAAACGTTTCGGCGACAATGTCGTGCTCAAGGATGTCAGCGTCACCCTCGCGGAAGGTACGGTGACGGCGCTTGTCGGCCCATCGGGTGGCGGCAAGAGCACGCTGCTGCGCTGCATCAACCTTCTGGAGATACCCACGGCCGGCAAGATCCGGCTCGGGGACGAAACTATCCAGTTTTCCGCGGCCAAGAAGGTCGGCTGGGATTCCATCCAGCGCCTGCGCCGCCAGACCGGCATGGTCTTCCAGAATTTCCAGCTTTTTCCGCACCAGACGGCGATCGAAAACGTCATGGAAGGCCTGGTCACGGTGCTGAAATGGCCGAAGGAGAAGGCGCGTGCCCGCGCTCGCGAACTGCTGCAGAAAGTCGGCATGGAGCACAAGGCCGATGCCTGGCCGGCAACGCTTTCCGGCGGCCAGCAGCAGCGCGTTGCCATCGCCCGCGCCCTTGCCCCTTCGCCGCGCGTGCTGCTCTGCGACGAGCCGACCTCGGCGCTCGATCCGGAACTTGCCGAAGAAGTGGTGGAAGTGCTGAGCCGGCTCGCCCGTGAAGGCACGACAATGGTCATGGCGACGCACGACCTGCGGCTCGCCTCGCGTGTCGCCGATCAGGTGCTGTTCCTCGACGGTGGCCTGATTGTCGAAAGCGGTGCACCCAAGTCGATCTTCCAGGCGCCGGAGCGGGAGCGGACGAAAAAATTCATCTCCTCGCTCAGCGCCGGCCTCAGCTACGACATCTGAGAGCCGGGGCATCGCAGGTGGAATGAGGAGGGTGCCGACTGCCCCCTTCTCCCCCGCGGGGAGAAGGTCGCGGCAGCGGGATGAGGGGGTGCCACAGTCGAAAGTTTTTCCGTCTCTCGCCCCCTCATCCGCCTGCCGGCCCCTTCTCCCCGTGGGGGAGAAGGGGGACGAGGCGACGTGGCATCCTAACCGAAAGCCTTGAGGCCGTCATCGATGGCCGCGCGGCAATCGGCCACCATGCGCTCGATCAGTTCGGCGCAGGTGGGGATGTCTTCGATCAGGCCGATGACCTGGCTTGCCCAGACGAGGCCGCCGTCGACCTTGCCCTCGACCAGCGCCTCGCGACCGCGGGCGCCTGCCACCAGATGGCGGATATCCTCGAATTCGCAGCCGCCTGGACGACGCTCGGTGGCGACCACTTCTTCGGAAACGGCATTCTTCAGCACGCGACCGGTGTTGCGCAGCGTGCGGAAAATCAGCGTCGTATCCGTCTCGCTGGCGCGCAGCAGGGCCTGCTTGATCTCGTCGTGGATCGGCGCCTCCTTCGTCGCGCAGAAGCGCGTGCCCATGTTGACGCCTTCGGCGCCGAGCATCATCGCCGCGGCCATGCCGCGGCCCGAGCCGATCCCGCCCGAGGCAATGAGCGGCACCTTCACCGCCCGCGCGGCAGATGCAAAGAGCACGAGGCCGCCGATGTCATCTTCGCCCGGATGCCCGGCCGCCTCGAAACCGTCGATCGAGATCGCGTCGACCCCGGCGCGCTCGGCCGACAGCGCGTGCCGGACTGCCGTGCACTTGTGGACGATCTTCGCCCCGGCCTCTTTGGCCTTGGCAATGAATTCCTTGGGGCTGCGGCCGGCCGTCTCGATGATACGGACACCCGATTCCAGGGCCGCATCCAAATACTCTTCATAAGGTGGCGGCGCGGTTGATGGCAGGATCGTCAGGTTCACGCCGAACGGTTTGTCGGT
This sequence comes from Rhizobium sp. LjRoot30, assembly GCF_964253915.1. Taxonomy (NCBI): domain Bacteria; kingdom Pseudomonadati; phylum Pseudomonadota; class Alphaproteobacteria; order Hyphomicrobiales; family Rhizobiaceae; genus Rhizobium; species Rhizobium sp. LjRoot30. The sequence goes on from NZ_CAXUSG020000002.1 coordinate 364,528, forward strand.
CATCTCGCGGCAACGCGCGATTTCGGCCCGCAGTGCTTCCGGGTTGGGCTGGGTCAGCGCGGTCAGAACGCCCAATCCTCCGGCATTGGAAACCGCCGACGCCAGCTCGGCCCGGCCGACCCACTGCATCCCACCCTGTATGATCGGGTAGCGCGTCCCCAAGAGTTCCGTAATACGCGTTTTCATCTGTCCTCCCAAAGTCACCACCCCGCATCACCAAACCTAGGAAAAATGCAGGGCGGCGTCAATAATAATTGGCTGTACGTCCAACTAATTTATTTGGCCAAACAAACCCCGTCAGCCCTCGACGATCAGGGCGTCCACGGCAACCGCGCCGTGTTCGTAGACCATGAGCGGATTGACATCGAACTCCGACAGGCTGTCGAGGGCATTCGCCGCGTAATCGGCAATCGCCATGATTGCGTCGATGACCGGTCCCAGATCGGCGCGGGGCTTGCCGCGGAAACCGTCCAGCAGAGGAAACGTCTTGAGGCTGCGCAGTGCCGCCTCGACATCGCTGCGCGAGACCGGCAGCAGCAGCGGACGCGCATCCTTGAGCAGTTCGACGAAGATCCCGCCGGCGCCGACCACGAGCATCATGCCGAACAGCGGATCGCGCTTGACGCCGACGATCAGCTCGGCGAGCGGTGCTGCCTGCATCGGCTCCATCAGGTATCTTTCGAGCACGACGTCAGGCGCATGCGCCCGGACGCTGACGAGCATGCGGTCGGCAGCAGCCTGGACATCGGCACGGCTGCGCAGGTTGAGCGCGACACCGCCAACCTCCGTCTTGTGCGGCAGGTCGTCGTGCAGCACCTTGAGCACGACCGGCGCCTCGAGGGTTTCGGGAAGGCTGTTGATATCGGCACGGGTCAGGATTTGCCCTCTCGGCACCGTCAGGCCAAAGGCCGCCAGCCGGCGCTTGGATTCGCCTTCGTTGACTGTTCTGGTCGCCCCCTCCAAAACCTTGACCGGGTGAAGCGCCAGGTCGGCGCGCGGCGCGGCCTTCAAGGCATCCTGGCGGATGGTGTTGTGATGCTCGGCCCACAGGGCAATGACCTTCGCCGCATCATGCAGACCCTGCAACGGAATGACGCCCTGCTCGAACATCCACACCCGCACGTCTTCGGGGATGGATTCCGGATTGACCGAGCCCATGAACACCGGCTTGCCGGTCGCCTTGCCCGCCGCGGCGAGTGCACGGATCATCGCGAACAGCGGTTCGCCCGCATCTTCCGCAACCTTCGGCGCCGGATAATCCATGACCATGAGGCCACTGTCGTAACCGTCCTCCAGCATGGTGGTGAACATCGGTGTCAGCAATTGTTCGTTGCCCCAGTAGCCCGCGGTAAAATCGAGGGGATTGGAGACATGGCCGTAATCCGGCAATAGCGGCTTAATCGCGGCAACCTGCGCCTTGCTGGGCTGGGGAAGCGCCAGGCCGGCAAAGGAGCAGTAGTCCGCCGCCAGGCCGTTGTCGCCACCGGAGCTGGAGAAGACGGCAACCCGCTTGCCGGTGACCGGAGGCGCGACGGCCGCGACCTTCAGCATTTCTAGAAACTGCGGAACCGTATCGGTAGAAAGCACTCCCAGGCGCGCAAAAAGCGCATCGTAATACTCGTTCTGGCCGGCCAGCGAACTGGTGTGGCTTGCCGCCATCGCCGCGCCGAGCTCCGACCGCCCCGAACGGCAGACAATCACCGGCATGCCCTTGGCGCGGGCGCGCAGGCAGGCCTGCGAAAACCCGGCAACGTCACGGATGCCTTCCATGAACAGGCCGATGCAGCTGACATTCGGATCGTCGGTGAGGTAATCGATGTAATCCTCGAAACCGAGGATGGCCTGGTTCCCGGCGCTGATGAGATAGCTGAACGGCACCGACCGCTGGTTCGACGTTAGATGTATGCAGACATTGCCGCTCTGGCCGATGACGGCCGCGCCGCGATTGGTCGCCAGTGGCTGATAGACAGAAGGCCACATGCTGCCGTGGTTGACGTAGTTCACCAGGCCATAACAATTCGGGCCGACGACGGCCATTTCGCCAGCAGCCGCGATCAGGCCGCGGTTGCGTTCGGCCCCCGCATCGCCGATTTCGGAAAAGCCGGAGGCGTAGCAGATCACCCCGCCGGCGCCGATACGGTTCAGCTCACCCAGTGCCTCGATCGTCGCATCGGCGTTGACGCCCAGATAGGTGGCATCCGGCGCGACGGGCAGATCCGACAGGGTCCGGTAACATTTATGCCCGGCAATCTGGTCCCGCTTGCCGTTGACGACATAGATTTCGCCGGCAAACTTGTGCCGGACAATGTTGCGCAACGCGGATTCCACCTGTCCGCCGCCCATGAAGGCGATATGGCGTGGGGCAAGCAGGCGGCGGAAATTCTCACGGCGGGCATCCGAAAGCCGCGAAGCAAGAATGGTGTTCGGTTCTGAAGACATAGTGGCTCTGCCTTTGTGAAGGTCACGATGATGCACGGCCCGCAGGGGACGGCCCCGGCAGGTTCAAGGCAGGGCGCGGACGCCCATGCCGGTGTCATGGTTCAGAATGCGAGTTGCGACTGGAGTTCAGCCAAGTCGAACGGGGGTGTCGTCGGATGCTTTGCCGGATCTTCCTTGAAAACCCCGCAGAGCCAGTCCCGCATCAATTCGCGGCACCGTGTATCGTCGTAGGCTTTCTCAAGAACCAGACCGAGCCACAGCCCGTCGATCAGCTGTGTGAAGATCAACATCGTGCTTTCGACGTCGATCGTCAGACCGCGCTCTTCGGCAACGGTGGTGATGCGGCGCGCAATCGACGTGCGGTAGCGCGTGTACAGCGCACTGCGGACCTCGGCAAATTCCGGCTGGATCAGCGATGCGCTCCAGAAGTGGAGCCACACCTCACGGTAGGGCTCGTTCTTCAGGAACGTCACCATCGAAGCAGCCAGAAGCTTGTCGAAATGGCTGTCTCCCCAAGACCGCACGACCTGCCTGTGGAAGTTTTCCAGCAGTTCCGTCAGGTAGCGGAAGGCAAAGAGAATGAGATCATCCTTGTTCTTGAAATAGTGGCTGATTAATCCGCGTGACAGACCGGACTCCTCGCTGATCGTATTGATCGTCGAATTCATGTAGCCGTGCTTGCGGATAGACTCCAGCGTCGCGATGCTCAACTCGCGTCGACGCGTTTCAAGTGTAAGGATTTTCTTTTCAGCCCGCTTCATCCATGTCCCCTTGTTCTCGCACCCCTAGCTTAGCTGCGGTAGGGCCGCAAGATATCCTTGGCGATAATGTCCCGGTGGATTTCCGAGGTTCCCTCCCAGATGCGCTCGATGCGCGCATCGCGCCAGAAGCGCTGGATCGGAAAGTCCTCCATCATGCCCATACCGCCAAAAATCTGCACCGCGTTGTCTGCAACCCGATAGACCATTTCGGAGCAATATAGGTTGACCATCGAGGCCTGTGAACGGTCCATCAGCCCCTGGTCCAGCTTCCAGGCGGCCTCCTTCACCATCAGGTCGCCGAGGCGGATATCGATGGCCATGTCGGCGATCTTGAAGCCGGTGCCCTGGAATTCGCCGATGGTCTTGCCGAAGGCCTTGCGGTTGGCCGCCCAGTCGCAGCTCATTTCATAGATGCGTTCGGCCCGGCCGACGCAATGGGCCGAGAGGTTGACGCGGCCGCCATACAGCCAGTCATTGGCCATGTCGAAACCCTCGCCCTCGTTGCCGAGGATCTTGCTGTCGGGAACGCGGACATTCTCCAGATACACCATGTTCGGATTGTAGCCGCGGGTGCAGATCGATTTCATCGGCTCGATGCGCAGGCCGGGCAGGTCGCAGTCGAGCAGGAAGGCGGTGAACCGCTTTTTCGGGCCTTTCGGCGTTTCGTCGGTGCCGGTGACGGCGATCAGGATGATGAAGTCCGAGTCGTCGGCATGCGAGATGAACTGCTTGACGCCGTTGATCACCCATTCGCCGTTTTCCCGCACTGCCTTTGTGACGATGCCGCGGGCATCCGAGCCGGCACCCGGCTCGGTCAGAGCGAAGGCATCAGTCTTCTCGCCGCGGATTGCCGGCATCAGGTAGTCGTCGATCTGGTCGCCCTGGCATTTGAGCAGGATCTTCGTCGGCCGCTTGATCAGCAGCGACAGCGCAGCCGAAGGCCGGCCCATGATGCGTTCCGCCTGGGCCAGCGTCTGGTGGTCGAGGCCCGGCCCGCCCAGTTCCTCCGGCATGTTCATCGCCGTGAACCCGGCTTCCTTGGCCTTCTGGCGGATATCCTGGGCGATATCTTCGGGAACCTTTCTCAGTTCCTCGACGATGTTTTCGTGCGGGTAAAGTTCCTTTTCGACAAATTCGCGCAGCGAGTCGACGAGGGCTTCCTGCTCAAAAGAAAGACTGAAATCCATGTTGTTCGTTTCTCCTCAAAGCAATTCCGCTGTTCGCCGAAGCGCGGAACCGCTCTATCTCTCTGTTTTTATGCAAATTCCGAACGCAAAGCCGCATTCGGTCCGTGTCCGGCAATCATTCTAGGCGCCGATGAAATTCGGGACGCGGCGCTCGTTTGCCGCGGCCAGTCCCTCGGCGTGATCTTTCGTCGTGCCACAGATGTGGCCGGCGGCGACTTCTTCGATCTGCTGTTCGGCGAGCGAGCGCGTGAACGACGCGTTCATCAGCTTCTTCGCCAGGCCGATCGCGACGGTCGGGCCAGCGGCAAGCTGCTGCGCAAAGGCGAGCGTATGGTTGAAAAGCTCTTCCCGCGGGCTGACATGCGAGACGAGACGGTTTTCCAGCGCCGTCTCAGCCATCCAGAGTTCGCCGGTAAAGGCGAAGCGTTTTGCCGTTTCCAGGCCCATGACGCGCGGCATCAGCCAGGTGCCGCCGCAATCCGGAGAGAAACCGACATTGGTGTAGGAGCAGATGAACTTCGAGCGGTCGGAGGCGTAACGGAAGTCGCAGGCGAGAGCCAGGTCCAGGCCTGCCCCCACCGCCGCGCCATCGATCATGGCGATCGTCGGCTTCATCAGACCGTGGACTTCCTGGATAAGCTTGAGCGATTCCTCGACCCAGTTCATATCCGGCCAAGGATTGTCGCCCTCGCTCTTGTTTGCCCATTCCTTGACATCGGCACCGGCCGAAAATGCACCGCCGCGTCCGGTCAGGATCAGTGCCCGCAGGCCTGTGTCGGCCGCCGCTTCCTTGATCGCCCGACGCAGTTCGATGGTCAGACCCATGCCGAGCGCGTTGCGGGCTTCCGGGCGATTGAGGGCAATGACCCCAACCGCGCCATGGCGTTCCGTCTCTATGAACTTATACATCTGCCCTGTCCTTCCCCGACTGCGGTGGCAGTCGTCTTTTAGATCGAATGATTGTTGGTTTCGGCCGTCGCCCCTCAGGCGCCGGTCCATTTTGGCGGCCGGCGCTCCAGGAAGGCGCGCTGTCCTTCCAGCATGTCGTCGGAAGCGAGCATGCGCGCAAAAGCCTGGTATTCCGGGCCGCTATCGCCACGGATCCCCATGGCATCCCGATCCGGCATGCCGTCGATATTGCGCAACACTTCCTTGAAGGCCTGCTGCGCCAGCGGCGCATCGAGCGCCATCTTGTGCGCGATGGAAAATGCCAGCGTGCGCAGCTCTTCAGCAGGTGCCGTGCGGTGAACCAGACCCCAGGACATCGCCTCCGCAGCCGTCATGCGGTGCCCGGTCCAGATCATCGCCGTGGCGACATTGTAGGGAATGCGGCGCGGCAGGCGCTGCAGGCCACCGCCATCCGGCAACAGGCCACGCTGGAGTTCGGGGAGTTGGAAATAGGCATGCTCGCCCATGACGATCAGATCGCAGGCCAGCGCCAGTTCCATGCCGCCACCGATTGCCGGCGCATTGATCGCTGCAATCAGCGGCTTCTTCAGGTCCCATAGCTTGGTGATGCCGCCGAAGCCGCCCTTGACGGCGCCGACACCCTCGTCACCGACTGATGCCACGGACTCGCTGAAATCCATACCGGCCGAGAACGCCCGGTCCTCGCCGCTGCTCAGGATCCCGACCTGATAATCGTCGCTGTCCTGCAGGAACATGGCCGCTTTTTCGAGCGCCCGGCTCAGGCGGCGGCAGATGGCATTGACCTTCGGCTTAACCATGCGGATTTCAAGCACGCGGCCTTCCCCGTGCAATTCGACGAAACCGGCCAGCTCGGCATTCAGAGTGTCGATCATGTCACGACTCCCGCTTGCGGTTGGCGAGCAGCTGCAGCACTAAGGGCGGCACGGTCGCGATCAGCAGCATCAGGGTGGAGACCGCCGCAATCGTCGGATCGACATCGTCGCGCAGCGTCGAGAACATCACCTTGGTCAGCGTCGAATTCGGGCCGGCCGAGATGAAGACCGAAATGACCACCTCGTCGAAAGAGACGATGAAGGCGAGCAGGGCCGCCGAGATCACCGAAAACTTCAGCTGCGGCAGGGTGATGGTGAAAAACGCTTTCAGGCGGCTGGCTCCGAGGCTTCGCGCCACCATTTCCTGGCTGAGATCATAGGTCTTGAAGCCGGCGGTCATGGTGATCAGCACGAAGGGGATTGCGGCCAGCGTATGGGCGATGACCAGGCCGAGCGTGCTGTTCAGCAGTCCCGCCGAGGCGTAGACGAAGAACAAGCCGATCGCCAGCAGGATCGAGGGAATGGCCAGCGGCGCAATCAGCACGCTGGAGATCGTTCCGCGCAGGGCGAAGCTGCCGACATGCAGGCCGTAGGCCGCCGCCGTGCCGAGCGTGGTTGCCACGATCATCGTGCCGAGGGCGACGCGCAGCGACACCCAGGCCGAGAGCAGCCACTTCTCCTGCCCGAAGAAGCTCTCGTACCAGCGCATCGACCATCCGGGCGGTGGAAAGGCCAGAGAATTTGCCGAACTGAAGGACATCGGGATGACGATGAGGGTCGGCAGGACGAGGAAGATCAGGATCAGCGCCGTGAGGACGTAGAGCCAAAGGCGCTGCTTGTGGGAGACATGGGATTCCATCGGATCATCTCCTCACTGGTTGGCCGTCAGCCGGCGGACGATCAGCCAGCTGAGAGCGAGGAAGCCGGCAGTCAGGACCAGCAGCACCACCGCAAGCGCCGAGGCCGGCCCCCAGGTCGGGAACAGCGACACGGATTGTTCGATGCGCTGCGCGATCATTTGCACCTTGCCGCCGCCCAGCAGCGACGGAGTGATATAGAAGCCGAGGCACATGACGAAGACCATCATCGTGCCGGCAATCAGGCCGGGCATCGACAGCGGCAGGAAAACCCGCAGGAAAGCGTGGCTGGGCGAGGAGCCGAGATTTGCCGCCGCCCGCATAAAATTGCCGTCGATCGATTTCATCGAGGCATAAAGCGGCATGATGAGGAACGGCAGCATGATATGGACCATGCCGATCACCACGCCCGTCATGTTGTTCACCAGCGCCAGAGGCCGTTCGATCAGCCCGAGCGCATCCAGCGTATCGTTGACGATGCCGCGCCGCTGCAGGAGAACGAGCCAGGCATAGGTGCGGACCAGCAGCGACGTCCAGAACGGCACGAGCACCGCAAGGATCAGCAGCTGCGCCCAGCGTTCCGGCAGGATCGTCAGGACGTAAGAGACCGGATAACCGAGCAGCACGCAGAAAACCGTGACCAGGAGCGCCACCTTGAAGGTGGTGACGAAGATCGAGACATACGCGCCTTCGGTCAGGATGCGGCTGTAGTTCTCCAGGCTCAGTCCGCCGCCTTCGCCGACGAAAGACAAGGAAAAGAGCCAGCCGATCGGCGCGACCATCAGGATGATGACGATGGCGAGCGCCGGCACGGCAAGACGCAGGAGCTGGATGTTTTCGCTCCGGCGATCCTTTTCCAAGGCGCGCGCATTGTGCGCAAGCTCGGCATCCGTGACGATCCGTTTGGCCTCGCCAAAAGACGTGTCGGTCAAGGCCATCGCTCAGCCCTCCCCGCGCACGATGCGCGTGTCGAGCCGGTTCAGGAGCAGGTCGACGCGTTCGCCCTTCGAGGGCAGGTTTGCCGCGCCCTGCGAGCGGTTCGACTGGCGAACGTGGACGACATCACCCTGGTCCAGCCCTACCTCGATCAGCAGGCTTTCGCCCTGAAAGACGATGCTGCGGACAGTGCCGTTGAAGATATTGGTATTTTCGTCGCGCGCGACCTGGCCGAAGCGAGCGATATCGAGACGCTCCGGGCGCAACATCAGCATCGGTTCCGACAAAGCCGCGTCGCCGGCATCGGCTAGGCAAAGCAGCTGGCCACCATAAGCAAGGCCGCCTGAAACCTTCTGGACCGGCAAGAAGCTCGACTCGCCGATAAAATCGGCGATGAAGCGGCTTGCGGGCCGCTCGTACAAATCCTTGGGCGCGGCGACCTGGGCCAGCCGACCACGAGAAAAGACTGCAACGCGGTCGGACATGGTCAACGCTTCGCGCTGGTCGTGAGTAACCGAAACCGTGGTCATGCCGAGACGATCGTGCAGGCGGCGGATTTCGATCTGCATGGTTTCGCGCAGCTGCTTGTCCAGCGCCGAAAGCGGCTCGTCCATCAACAGGATGCGCGGTTCGAAGACGATGGCGCGTGCCAGCGCGATACGCTGGCGCTGGCCGCCGGACAATTGCGTGATCCGCCTGTCCTGATAACCGCCGAGCTGCACCAGATCGAGCACCTTGCCGACCCGCTCACCGCATTCCAGGCGTCCGACACCGCGGAGTTTCAGCGGATAGGCGATGTTTTCGCCGACGCTCATATGCGGAAAGAGGGCATAGTTCTGAAAGACCATCCCGATGTTGCGCTTGTGCGGCGGCAGGTGCACCACTTCCTGATCGCCAAGGCGCACGGAACCGGACGACGGGCGGGCAAATCCGGCCAGCATCATCAACAGCGTCGTTTTGCCCGAGCCGGAAGGACCGAGAAGGGTAAGGAACTCGCCGGCGGCGATATCGACCGAAACATTGTCGACCGCGCAGAACGCCCCGTAATGTTTGCTCAATGAGGAAATAAAGACCGGCAGTGCCGTCGACGCTGAAAGTGACATACAAACATCTCGCAGTTTTTTGAGTTGGGAAGGCCGTTGGCGCTGCAACTGCGTTGCGCACCCTGCCGTGCCTGGATGTGCCCGGCCGAAGCCGGGCACATGCTCCGTTTTACTGCTTGAAGGCGTCCCAGCGCTCCTGAAGCGCCGTGGCGTGCTCGGCCCAGTAGGCCGCGTTGGTCACCAGCTGCTTCTTGATGTTTTCGACGCTCGTGACGATTTTGGCGGCCTTCTCGGGCGTGATCTTGCCGCTCTTGAACGCATCCTGGTTCATCGGCCCATAGGGAATGTAGTCGGGCAGATTGGCCTGATAGTTCGGATCGAGCAGGTGGTTGACCAACTTCATCGCACCCTGCGGGTTCGGCGATCCCTTGGGAACGACCAGGCATTCGACGTCCATGATCGCGTCATTGATGGTGTAGGCGTAAGGAGCGCCTTCCTTGATGGCCGCCTCGATGCGGGCTGCCCAGATGCTGAGCATGTCCACTTCCTGGCTGGTCGCCAGCTGCGTGGCCTGCGAGCCGGAGGTCCAGAACACCGCAACATCCGGCTTCAGCTTTTCAAGCTTGCCAAAGGCGCGATCGACATCGAGCGGGTAGATCTTGTCGCGCTCGACGCCATCGGCAAGCAAGGCGATCTCAAGATTGCTCTGGCCGCTGTAGCCGGATAGGGCGCGTGTGCCCGGGAATTTTTCGGTATCGAAGAAATCGCGCCAGTTCTGCGGCGGATTGTCCTTGTAGACATCGGTGTTGTAGGCCAGCACCGTGGAATAGGCCGTGAAACCGATCCAGTAATCGTTGCGCAAATGCTCCGGAATGCCGGCCGCATTGGGGATCTTGCTGTAGTCGAGCTTTTCCAGCAGCCCCTCGTCTGCCGCCTGCTGGCAATAACCGCCATAGAGCTCGGCGACGTCAAGGTCGTTGGCGCCACCCTTCACCTTGGTACGGACATCCGCGATGCCGCTCTGGAGCGTGTATTCGGTCACCTGCATGTCGTGATCCTTCGGCAGGTGATCGAGGATCGCCTTGCGCACACCCTCCTGATAGGCGCCGCCATAGGATGCATAACTGACGGTCTCGGCGGCCAGGGCCGGCACGGCCGCAAAGACGCACGCGCCGACCGCGAACGAAGCAATAAATTTCATGAGTTCTCCTCCTCAAGAGCCCTCTCCACAGGCTCTCTTTCTGGCTATCATAAAATTTAACGGACGTCCAACTTTTTATTTATTCTGATTTTCTCCATGCCGGCGACAGGCCTCGCGCCTCGCCATTGCGGATCGCGCCGGCCCGCACCGGCCATGAAAACACCATAACGCCGGATCGAAACGGGTCGCAAATAAATTTGTTGGACGTATAACTTTTTTTGTGTACCGTTTGCCATCGACTGCCCGGTGCATTGCCGCGGCATGATCCGAAAGACAGATCTGGGGGAGGTTCGGCCGGGCTTGGGAGAGGTCCGGAACGACATTGCGCGCCCCGCCTTCAACCCGAAAATTCGAAATGAGGCCGAGATGAATGGTGCTGAAAGCCTGGTTCGCAGTTTGCTGGCGAACGGTGTCGATACGTGTTTTGCCAACCCGGGAACCAGCGAGATGCATTTCGTCGCGGCGCTCGACCGTGTCGAAGGCGTGCGCTGCGTCCTCGGACTGCATGAAAACGTCGTCACCGGCATGGCGGACGGCTATTATCGCATCAGCGGCAAGCCGGCGGCGACGCTACTGCATTGCGGCCCCGGCCTTTCCAACGGATCGGCCAATCTGCACAACGCCCGGCGGGCCGAAAGCGGTATCGTCAACATTGTCGGCGACCACGCGACGGGCCATCGGCCGTACGATTCGCCACTGACCGCAGACGTACCCGCCCTGGCCGGCGCGGTGTCCGCCTCCGTCTGTACGCCCGCAAGCACGAAAACCCTCGGGGCCGATGCGGCAAGGGCGGTTGCGATCGCAAGGCAACACCCGGGCCGGATCGCCACCCTGATACTGCCGGCCGACATATCCTGGTCGGAGGGCGGTGTCGAAGCCACGCAAAACGATCCCTCCCCTCCCCCGGTCATCGATCCGCTCGCCGTCGAAACGGCGCGGCAGATGTTGGGCGAACAAGGGCGCAGCCTCATTCTGCTCGGCAACAGCACCGCCACGCATGAGGGGATCGGCCTTGCCTATGCCATTGCCGGCCATACCGGAGCCGATGTCATGGCAAGCTCCACGGTTGCCTGCCATCCGGGCGGCCGTGGCACGCATGCCTTCCCCCGCGTACCCTATCCCGTCGACGACGCGATCAAGGTACTGGCGGCCTATGACAGCGTCCTGTTGGTGAATTGCCCTCCTCCGGTCGGCTTCTTCGGTTATCCGGGCAAACCCTCGCTGCTTTGCCGGACGGATGCCGTGGTTCACACGCTGTCGCGCCGCGAGCAGGACGGAACCGAGGCGTTGCGCCTGCTTGCCACCGCTCTCGGCCTCGACGCCGGTGCCGTGAACCGCCCGGCAGCGGAGCCGCGGCAAGACATCGAACTGCCACGCGGAGAGCCGACACCGGAGAAGCTGGACCAGGCACTGGCCGCCCTGCTGCCCGAACAAGCCATTATTGTCGATGAGAGCATTACCTACAGCAACGGCTTCACGCTGACACGGGCCGCGGCAGCGCCGCACGACTGGCTGATTATCACCGGCGGCGCCATCGGCGGCGGCATGCCGGTGGCGACAGGTGCTGCAATCGCCGGTGGCGGACGCCAGGTCGTCAATCTGCAGGCCGACGGTTCCGCCGCCTATACGCTGCAGGCGCTATGGACGCAGGCCCGCGAAAACCTGCCATGCACGACGATCCTCCTGAACAATCGCCGCTACAACATCCTTCTTGGCGAATATCGCAACGTCGGCGCCGTTCCCGGCCCGACGGCGATGAGCATGCTCGATCTCGGCAACCCCGATATCCGCTGGGCGGACCTGGCGCGCTCGCTCGGCGTCGAGGCGGAGCGCGTCGCCACCATGGAGGAATGCACGCAGGCACTGTCGCGCGGTTTTGCGTCCGGCAAACCCTATTTCATCGAACTTCTGGTCTGAAGCGGATCGATGCGTCTCACGCTCGCGCCTTCGACGGTGGTTCAGGGGATGGTGATGATGTGCACCGCCTCGCTGTGCTTCAGCCTGAACGACACGTTCACGAAGTTCCTTGTCTTCCGCTACGGCATTCCCGAAATCATCTTTCTGCGTAGCCTGATCGCCCTGCCGCTGCTGGCGGCCATGGCGATCGTCATCGGCAGGACGAAGATCCGCTGGTCATCCAGGCTGTTCTTCCATGCCATTCGCGGCGCGCTCAACCTGGCCGCCGCCTATCTCTACATCAACGGCCTGCAATATCTCAGCGTCGCCGAAACGACGGTGATCCTGTTCTCCTCGCCGTTGATCGTGACGCTGGCCTCGGTCTTCTTTTTCAAGGAAGTCGTCGGCTGGCAGAAATGGGCGGCGGCCCTCTGCAGCTTCACTGGCGTCGTCATCGCCATCCGTCCCGGCGCGGAGGCCTTCCAGCCAGCATCGCTATTCATCCTGGCCTCCAGCTTCCTCTACGCTGCCAATTCGTTGACGGCGCGCTGGATTCCTGAGGCCGACAACCTCTGGACCATCAGCTTTTTCGGCGCGGCTTTTTCCGCCCTGTTCGTTGCGCCGCTGGCGGTGAGCGAGTGGATCCCGGTCCATAGCGAGGACCTGATGTTCCTCACGGCGGCGGCCCTGTGCTCCAGCCTCGGTATCGGCCTGAGTTCGCTCGCCTATCGCCTGGCCCAGGCCTCCGATCTCGCCCCTTATGCCTATTCCGGCCTGATCTGGTCGCTGGGGATCACCATGATCGTCTGGGGGAGCGTCCCGACCCTGTGGACGTTCCTGGGAGCCGCTGTGATCGCGGCCAGCAGCCTTTTCCATTTCCTGACGTCGCGGCAATGATGCCGGACGGCGCCATGTCGCTTCGTCGCCTATCGCAGCGAATAGGCCTGAAACGGCTCGATTCGCTTCCTGTCGATGACGGCGCCGAAGCCCGGCATCGGGTTGATGCGGAGCGCGCCATCGCGCCCGATCGCCTGTTCCGGCGGATTTTCGAGCACCTGCACGTAGGTGTTTGAATCGCTGAAATAGGGATAGACTTCCAAATTCATCGCGTTCGGGATCGCGGCGCACAGCGAAAGCGATGCGGCGGAACACAACGAACTGGCGCAATTGTGCGGCGAGACGCGGGCATTGTAGGTTTCCGCCATGCCGGCGATCTGCACCGCCTCCAGCATGCCGCCGCAATTGGCGATGTCGGGCATGACGATCGAAACGGCACCTGTATCGAGGACGTTGCGGAACCCGCCGCGGCCATAAACCCGCTCGCCGAGCGCAATCGGGATGCCGCTTCGTGTCGCCACCCGCGTCAGGCCGGCGAGATTGAAGGGATCGAGCGGTTCCTCGATCCAGCTGATATCGAGATCGCGGCAGACATCGAGAAACCGCATCAGCTGATCGTCGCAGAGGCCGCCCGACAGGTCGAGCATCAGCTCGATATCGGGCCCGATTTCGGCGCGCAGGGCTTTCACCCGTTCGATCGCCTGGCGGAAGCGGCTGTCATCCAGCATCCGCGCCGAGACGTGGCGGAACGTGCCGTCTGGCAGTTCATAAGCGAAAGGATAGGCTTTTAGAGCGCGAAAACCGTCCGCGAGCGGCCGGGCTGCGGCTTTTGCCCACTCGACCACGTCGTCGTGCTCGTGGTTCCAGCCATTGGCATAGAGCTTGATGTCGCTGCGCATCGCCCCACCCAGGAGTTCGTGGACGGGCAGTCCTGCCGCCTTGCCCTTGATGTCCCAGAGCGCCAGTTCGATGGCGCTGATCGCGGCGAAGGAGACGGCGCCTCCGCCTTTCGCCCAGAAGGAGTGATCGTAGAGATCCTGCCAGATGCGGCGGATCTCGAGCGGGTTGCAGCCGGAAAGCCGCAACGCCATGTCTTGAAGCATGCCGGCTACGGCAGGTGCGCCGTAACCATAAGCGACGCCGGCCTCGCCGAACCCGGAAATGCCCTCGTCCGTCTCGATCTCGACGAGCACGGGGCGCAGGCCGCCGCCTTCGATCCGGTAGATCCTGACATTGATGATTTTCATCGGAGGGCCTTTCTGGCGAGGTTCGGCGGCAGGAATCAGGCGTGCGCGGTGACGACGATTTCGATCAGCGTCGTACCGCCGAGATCGGCGACACCGACGGTGGCGCGGGTCGGAAAGCTCTCCGGCGACAGCCATTCCTTCCAGACCACATCCATCTGTGGCTTCAGGGCCATGTCGGTGATGAAGATGGTTGCCGACAGCAGCTTCGTCTTGTCCGAACCGGCTTCCGCGAGATAGCTGTCGAGCTTGGCGAGGATTTCGCGGGTCTGGCCGGCCATGTCGAGGCTTTCGTCGTCGCAGGTGGTGCCGCCGACGAAGATCAGGCCGTTATGCGAGACGATGCGGTGCATGATGGGGGTCTGGAGATGACGTTTCGTCATTGGTTCTTTCCTTCTTCTTCGAGTGAATGGTGTTCGGGCGCCCGTCCGGTGACGGCAAACACGGCTGCTGGCGTCTGCGGCAGGGCGCCAAGTTCGGCAAGGCGCAGCGGCTTGACCGGCGCCCGCAGGCGGTAGGTACCGATCTCGGCCGGGCTGACGCCGCGCTCATCCGCCATGATTTCGGTGACGGTCGAGGCGCACATGCGGCCCTGGCACGGCCCCATGCCGCAGCGGACGAAGGTCTTGAGCTGGTTCGGTCCCGGCGCGCCGAGCGCGATTACCTGCCGCAATGTGCCGGCACGCACCTCTTCGCAGCGGCAGACCATGGTGTCGGGATCGGGCGGCGCCAGGAACTGGCGGGCCGGACGGTAGAGCGTATCGAGGAAGGCCCGTCCGCGCCGGTAAGCCTGCCGCTGCTTCTCGAGTTCTGCGAGACGATTGTCGCTCTGTGACGAGGGCAGCAGGCCGATATCCGCAAGTGCTGCCAGTGCCGCGATGCGGCCGGAGACCGCAGCATGCTCCGCCCCGCCGATCCCGGCCCCGTCGCCGGCCGACAGCACGCCGGCGAGCGATGTGCGGCCATGGCTGTCCGTCCGTGGCTGGAAGGCGCGCTGGGTGTCGTTCCATTCGATGGCGCAGCCGGTGGCGCTGGCGAGGTTGATGCCGGGAATGACGCCTTGGTGGAGGAGCACGCATTCGGCGGCGATCGTTTCCTCTTTTCCGCCGGCGCGAAAACGCACTCCCTCGGCTTGCCGAGTACCGGTAATCGCCAGTTCCGTCACACCGGAGATCACGCGTATCCGCCGCCGAACGCCGAACAACAGGGAAAGCCCCTTGGCGACATATGGGGAGAGCAGGAAATCGGGAAGATGGCGCAGCGCCGGCAGCCGTTGTTTCCTGTCGGCGGTATCGAGCAATGCCGCGATATCGGCGCCCGCCCGCAACAACTGATCGGCCAGCAGGTAAAGCAACGGCCCGCAACCGGCGAGCACGATGCGGCCGGCGGGAATGCCGGAGACCGATTTCAGCGCGATCTGCGCCGCCCCGGCGCTCATCACGCCGGGAAGCGTCCAGCCGGGCACGGCCATGGGCCGTTCCATCGCTCCGGTGGCCAGGATGACGGCGCGGGCGGAAACCAGGCGCGCGGTGCCGGCAAGCGTCAGGCCCAGTGTCGCCGTGCCGCTCTTCTCGCCGGATGGGGCGGCATCGAGGCTCCAGACGGTGGTGGCGGCGGCATAATCGACGGATGACGCGGCAAACGCCTCGGTAATGGCACGCCCCTTCCAGTAATCCTTTCCGAGGAAATCCTGGCGTTCCGGCGCATTGCGGGTGACGGCACGATAGATCTGGCCACCGGGGGCGAGATTTTCATCTACGACCAGCACGGAAGCGCCTGCCGCCGCAGCCTCGGTTGCCGCCGACAGGCCCGCCGGGCCGGCACCGACGACGACGAGATCGTAGTGCGGCGCAAGCTGCCCCGCTTCGGTTACGAGACGCGCGCTCAAAGGTCCGGCCTCCCGGAGATGAGGCGTGCACCGGACTGGCTGGTGACCACCATGCCCTCGCGCACCTCGGTGAGACAGCTCTGGCGGTTCTGGATGCCGTCGATGGTGACGAGGCATTCGAAGCAGACGCCCATCAGGCAGTAAGGCGCACGCGGTTCCCCGCCCACGACGCTTTCTCGGAATGTTTCAACGCCCGCAGCGAGAAGGGCCGCGGCGAGCGTATCGCCTCGGGCCGCGGTCACGCTTCTGCCGTCGAAGGAGAAGCGCACGGTTTCGGCGGGTTCACGAATTCTCAGAAGCATGGAACCTCCGCGAGTGGAACGGTGCGAGATCGGCCGAGAGGGCGCCGGCAGCGATCTGCGGCGCGACGACCAGGGCGTGGTTCGAGGCAAGCGTAACCCCGGAATGGCAGACGGCGACGAAGGCACCGGGATGCGTCGCGGATTGCTCGTAGATCGGAAACCCGTCCTGCGTCTTGACGCGAAAGCCGGCCCAGCTGCGCACGACATTGAGGTCGGCAAGGCAAGGAAAGACCCGCATGGCCCGGTTGGCGAGCACCATGCTGATCTCCTGATTGGTGGCGATGGCCTCGGTGTGCGTCTCCTCGCTGTCGCCGATCATGACGCCGCCTTCATCCGCCTGGCGGATCGTTGCCGACGTATAGTCGAAGAACGGGCGGCATTTTTCGGTGACGAGGATCTGGCCCTTGCTGCGTTTCAGCGGCGCATGCAGCCCGACCATCGGCGCCAGCCGCTGGTTGTCGATGCCGGCCGCCAGCACGACACGGCGGGCAAACACCGTCCCGGACGGCCCGGACAGCCGGAAACCATTGCCCTCGGCATCGATACGCTCGACGGCATGGCCGGCGCGATAATCGACGCCGCGATGGCGCATGGCCGCATGCAGCGCCCGGAAGAGGCGCAGCGAATTCACATGCCCGTCTGCAGGCGAATAGACCGCGCCGACGACATCCCGGCCGATCTGCGGCAAGCGCCGGCGGGTTTCCTCAGCGGTGAGTATTTCATAAGGAGCTGAAGCGCCGCCGGTCTCGATGGAAATCGTCTGCAGCTCTGCAGCAAGCGCATCGAGTTCGTCCTGCGAAAGTGCGAAAGAAAAGGCGCCGCGCTGGCTGAGCGCGACATCGATGCCGGTGTCTTCGGCAAGGGCGGCGGCAAAGGCCGGCCAACGTTCGGCAGCCGTTCTGGACCACAGCGCGTAGTGCGGCGCATGCAACCCTTTGCCCTGTACCCAGACGAGGGCGAAATTGGCGCGCGACGCCCGCAGGTCGAGGTCCGCACCATCCAGCACGGTGGTGTTCAGGCCGGCGCGGGCAAGCCCCCAGGCCAGCGCTGCGCCGACGAGTCCACCGCCGACGACCGCGATATCGCTTTCGTCCTGTAAAGGCATCAGAAAATGTCCGGTTGCTGTGCTCTGGAGCGTTCCTCCGATTGGGGAAATGCTCCGGCTCATCGTTGTTGCGCAATTGCGCCGTTCGGCGCGGCCACAAAGGCCGCACCGGATCGCATCAGGGCATCAGCCGCGCGGGCTGACGTCGACCTTGAACCACTTCAGCGACAGGTCCTTGATGGTGCCGTCCGCCAGGGCGCTCTTGATCGCTTCGTCGAACTGCGCCTTGAGGGCCGTATCTTCCTTGCGCAGACCGACCGCGATCACGCCGAAGACGCCGCCGGAAAACAGCGGACCGGAAAGCTTAGCGCCCTGCATGTCCGGCTTGGCAAGCGCTTCAGCCAGCACGGTCGCATTGGCGAGAACGGCATCGAGACGGCCGCTGACGAGATCGAAATTGTGCTCTTCCGTGGTCTTGTAGGCGCGGATATCGACGCCATCCTTGAAATAGGTTTCCATGAAGGTCGACGCCGTGGTCGATCCCTGTACACCGACGGCCTTGCCGTTCAGCAGGGCGGCAATCTCATCGATGCGCTTCTGGGCGTCGGCCGCCTGGCTGTCGAGCGAATAGCTCTCGCCGGTGCCGGGCATGTCGGCGAGCGGGCTGTCGGCGGCAACGGCGAAACCGTTGATTCCGGCGGCGTAAGGAGCGGAGAAGGCAATGACTTCTTCACGCTTCGGCGTCACGCTCATGGCGGCCATGATGGCGTCGTACTTCTTCGCCGTCAGCGAAGGGATGATCCCGTCCCAGTTCTGCGCAACGATTTCACATTCGGCCTTCATGCGCTCGCAGAGCACCTTGGCGAGATCGATTTCGAACCCTTCGAGAGCGCCGTTCGGACCGGAGAAATTCCAGGGGGCGTAAGCGCCTTCCGTGGCGATCGTGATTTTCTTCTGTTCCTGCGCGGAGACAGGGCCAGCCGCGACGACGGCGAGGAGCAGGGCGGCAAGTGTGGATTTCAGCTTCATTCGGTTCACCTCTGGTTTGCTTTTGCTGATGGAGTGATGGGCGGCCTTGCGGCCTCAGGCATTTTCCCGCGAAATGAACTGCTTGAAGCGTTCCGATCGCGGGTTCGAAAACACTTCGGAAGAGTGGCCCTCCTCCTCGATCCGGCCCTTGTGCAGGAAGACCGTGCGGGTGGAGACATCGCGGGCGAAGGCCATTTCATGGGTGACGATCAACATGGTGCGGCCTTCCGCAGCGAGATCGCGCATGACCTTCAGCACTTCGCCGACGAGTTCGGGATCGAGCGCCGAGGTCGGCTCGTCGAACAGCATGACACTCGGCCGCATCGTCAGCGCCCGTGCGATCGCGGCGCGCTGCTGCTGGCCGCCGGACAGATGCGCGGGGTAGCTGTTGCGCTTGTCGGCGATGCCGACGCGTTCCAGAAGCGCCTCGGCTTCGGCCAGACAGTCCTTGCGATTGCGCTTCTGGACATGGACCGGCGCCTCGATGAGGTTTTCCAGGATGGTCAGGTGGGACCAGAGATTGAAGGACTGGAACACCATCGCCGCCTTGGCGCGCAGGCGGTTGACCTGGGCGTTGTCGCGCGGGCGCGGCGCCCTGCCCGGCGCCTGGTCGAGCGCGATCGCCTCGCCGTGGATCGAGACAGAACCGCCGTTCGGCACTTCGAGCATGTTGATACAGCGCAGCAGCGTCGATTTTCCCGAGCCGGAGGAGCCGAGGATGGAAATCACCTCGCCTTCCCGCGCCTCGAGCGACACGCCGTGCAGCACTTCGAGTGGGCCGTAACTCTTGCGGATGCCGGACAGCGTGACCGCGGGTGTGGTGTTGGCGTCAGGCACGGCGTTCCTCCGGCTTTCTGGTCTCCGGCGACACGGCGTATTCCAGCCAGGCGAAAAGCCGGGCGACCAGGAAATTGATGGCGAGATAGATGGCGCCGGCGCAGACGAAGACTTCGACCGGGCGATAGCTTTCCGAGATCAGCTTGGCGGCGATGCCGGTGATTTCGAGCAGCGTGATGGTGGAGGCCAGCGCCGTCGATTTCACCATCAGAATGATTTCGTTGCTGTATCCCGGCAGCATCTGCCGCAGTGCCAGCGGCATGACGATACGACGGAACAACAGGAAACCGGACATGCCGCAGGCACGCGCCGCCTCCACCTGGCCGGCCGGCACCGAAAGCAGCCCGCCGCGGATGATTTCCGCGCTGTAGGCGGCCGTGTTGAAAGCGAGCGCCAGCACGGCGCACCAGTAGGCTTCGCGCAGGAAGGGCCAGAGAAAGCTGTGGCGCAGCACCGGAAACTGGCTGAGGCCGTAATAGATGATGTAGATTTGCACCAAAAGCGGCGTGCCGCGGAAGACGAAGATGTAGAACTGCGCCGGCGCATCCAGCCACCATTTTCCGGAAATGCGCATGAAGGCGAGCGCGAAGGCAAGGACGCCACCGGCGACGACGGAGAGCACGGTCAGCTGCAGCGTCAGCGGAATGCCTTTCAGCAGCGCAACGAAGCTTTCAGCGAGAAACGGAAGATCGAAAGGCATCAGACAGCCCTCCGGATGCCGCGCATCGCCCGCTGTTCCGCCAGCTTGAAACCGCGGCCGGAAACGAAGGTGATCAGCAGGTAAAGCACCCCGGCGGTCAGGTAGAAGCTGAAGGGCTGGCGCGTCGAGCCAGCGCCGATCTGCGCCTGACGCATCAATTCCACCAGGCCGATGACCGATATCAGCGCCGATTCCTTGAGCACCAGCTGCCAGACATTGCCGACGCCGGGAATGGCGAAACGGGCGGCCTGCGGCAGCACGATGCGGCGGAACAGCAGCAGCGGCGGCATGCCATAGGCGCGGCCGGCCTCGATCTCGCCTTTCGGCAGCGCCAGCACGGCGCCGCGAAACACCTGCATCTGGTAGGCGCCGGAGACGACGCCGATTGCCAGGGCACCCGTGAGAAATGCGGGAGCGCCGACGAAACCTTCGGCGCCGAACAAAGCCCCGACACTCGATATCAGCGAACTCGAACCGAAATAGAAGAGATAGATCACCAGCAGATCGGGGATGCCGCGCAGCAGCGTGGTGTAGATATCGGCGGCGGAGCGAAGGGCGCGAAACCGCGAAAAACTCGCCGCCGCCCCAAGACAGCCGAGCATGGCGCCGACGAGGAAGCCACAAACTGCCACCGCAACCGTCATCCCGGTCGCTGCCAGCAGGCTGTACCCCCAGCCATCCGGCCCGAAGCCCATAAGCCGCAAATAATCCACCAGCTCAGCCTTTCCTTGTCCGATGCATGGTCACGCGCGTCATCGCTCCGGCGCACGTGGCAGACCGGCCCTCAACGCTTCTTTTGTTCCCGGAGAGACTGTTCTTGCTTTCGACGAGCCCAGAAAGCCGCGGAAGCCTGCCCTTTCCATTGACAGAAGGGATCGCATGCAGGAACCATACAGTCAAATTCGAAAAACTGGCACAAGAATAACCAAATGTTATGGAGAGCACCATGAACTTGCGGCAGGTCGAGGCATTCCGCGCCGTCATGCTCACCGGGCAGATGACGACGGCGGCCGAGTTGATGTCGGTGACGCAGCCTGCGGTCAGCCGCCTGATCCGCGATTTCGAGCATGCCACCCGGCTGCGGCTGTTCGTGCGGCGCGGCAACCAGATCACCCCGACGCAGGAAGCCGTCACGCTCTGGAAAGAAGTCGACCGCGCCTTCATCGGCCTGAACCGGATCGCCACCGTCGCCGATGAGATCGCCAGGCAGGCGGCGGGCACCTTGCGCATCGCCGCCATGCCGGCGCTGGCCAACGGCATTCTCCCCCGCTTTCTGGCAGGTTTCCTGCGCGACAAGCCGAACCTGCACGCCTCGTTGAGCGGCCTGCCCTCTTCCATGGTCATCGAGGCGGTGGCGGCGGGACAGGCGGATATCGGTTATGCCGACGGCCCGCTCGACCGACAGGGTTTCGTCATCGAGACCCGGCCGCTTGCCGCAGTCGTCGCCATTCCGGAAGGCCATCCGCTCGGCAGCAAACCGATGATCGTTCCGGCCGACCTGAAGCAGCAGCGGATGATCAGCCTAGAACCCGGCACGATCTTCGCCATGCGCGTCGAGGTGGCACTTGCCGGCGTGCCGCGGCTTTCGACGCTCGAAACCCGCCTGTCGCACACGGCGCTGACCCTGGTCAGCGAGGGCGCGGGAATCGCCATCATCGATCCGACCTCTGCCAGCGAATTCCTGCAGCGGGGCGTCGTCGTTCGCCCCTTCTCCATCTTCATCGATGCCAGCTTCCTCGCCATTCGCCCGGCCAGTCAGAACCGTTCCGACATCATCGAGCGATTTTTCGCGGAATTCTGGGATTTCCATGACAGGATCATCAACGCTGCGGGAGTCGCTCCTGCTTGACCTGCCCGGCAACAGGAAAACGTTACCGCTTGGCGAAGCAGCAACGGAAGCTATATGTGCTGCTATCCCGCCAAGACCAACCCGTTCTCTCAAGTCAGCCTGTCATGAAAACCAAAACCCTGGGCTATATCTATGTCCTCCTCGCCGTGACCATCTTTGCCGGGCAGGACGCCTTTTCCAAACTGCTCGGCGAAAAATACCCGCCCATCATGGTCACGATGATCCGCTTCTGGGCATTCGCTGTTTTCGTCACGCTTCTGGCGGCGGCGGCACCGGGCGGGTTGCGAGCCAATATCCGCACGAAAAGGCCTTTTCTGCAGGTGTTTCGCGGCGCCTTGCTGGTCGTCGAAGTGGTTGTCGTCGTCTTTGCCTTCACCACCGCGGGTCTTGCCATGAGCCAGGCGATCCTTCAGGCGACACCGCTGATCGTCACGATTCTTTCCGTGCCTTTGCTCGGCGAACAGGTCGGCTGGCGCCGCACCCTGGCCATCGTCGTGGGCATGCTGGGCGTGCTTGTGATCCTCAATCCCATCGGTGTGGATTTCGACATTCGTCTGCTGATCCCGCTCGCGGGCAGTTTCATGTATGCAATCTACAGCATCGCCACGCGCGCTGTCGGCCGCCATGACTCATCCATTACGAGCGTGTTTTATGCCGGCGTGATCGGTGCAGTCGTCGCATCGGTCATCGGACCGTTCTACTGGACCCCGATCGCCGTAAGCGACTGGCCTGCCATGGCGGCACTCTGCATCTGCGGCGCTCTCAGCCACTATTGCCTCATCCAGGCCTACCGCATTTTGAGTGCTGTGGAAGTGCAGCCGCTGACCTATCTGCAGCTTGTTCTCAGCGTTGCCCTGGCAACCTTGTTCTTCGACGAATCTCTGACGCCGAACATGATCGCCGGCGGCATCATCGTGGTCGGCGCCGGGTTGTTCACGGTCTGGAGAGAGCACCGTCTGGGCATCCGCAAACAGCAAACGGAGCTGTAGCGGGAGCGATTCTCCGGCTACATCGACTGCTTCTCCCCCGAAATCGACCCCACGAGGCCCTCTCCGGAACAGAGAAAACATCGATTTCGGCCAGATAAACACATAATCGTCATTCGAACGCATCTTTTCGCTTGGCTTTGGGATCGAAATTTGTATTTTGCGGTTCAATCGAATTCGCCCAGGTTTTTAAAGGCAGTCCTATGCAGGTATTGGTACGCGACAACAACGTCGATCAGGCACTCCGCGTTCTGAAGAAGAAGCTTCAGCGCGAAGGTATTTTCCGTGAAATGCGTATGCGCGAGGCTTTCGAAAAGCCGTCCGTAAAGAAGGCACGCGAAAAGGCTGAAGCCGTCAGCCGCCAGCGCAAGAACGCTCGCAAGCAGATGCAGCGCGAAGGCCTCCTGCCTTCTCCGAAGAAGAAGCCGAGCCGCTAAGTCGTCTGAGACGACTGTCGGCATCACCGGTATTCGGGTCGACTGGCTCGACCCACTCCGGTAGCTGAACGATGGTTTCTGCCGCTATCGGCGGCATCGCGTAGTTGCGTCTATAGTTTTGACGCGCCGCTACCTGTAAAGGGTGGCGGCGTGTTTTTCCGTGTTGGCAGCAATACAAAATTAGCCATATCCATCGGTGCTGCGGAACAGCCGAATCATGTCCTGCGTTTCTCCTGCACAGACAGGGAGTGCGAGAGATGATTGACTGGCTGAATGAACGTTATATTTCGCGCGCCGAACACAACGACATCGTCGGATATTACCGCAAGCTCGTGGGCCGGCTTCACCAGGCGGTCAAGGAGTTGCAGGAACGAGCGGATGCTTCGCCGGGTGCAACCGCCCCCGAACCACCATCCATAACAATGGACAGTCATGGTGCGCCGGAACAGCTCCGGTGCGGCGACAATGTCATCCGGTACGATTTCCGCCTACGCCGGTCGTGAGACCATGAGCGAAGCGCGCCCGCGTTTATCGAACGCACCGGCGGTGCCTCGACGCAACATGGAAACGGCGGGCCTCGGCATCACAAAAGCCAAGACCCGCCGTCAGATAATGGACAGTGCATTCGCGTTATCAGCGTGACGAAAAGCGCTCCGGCCGGAATGTCGCCAGCATCGGATGTTCTGCGCCGGTCGCGATCTCGCAGGCAAGCAGTTCGCCGACGATCAAGCCGAGCGTCGCGCCGCTGTGGCTGAAAGCGACATAATACCCCGGGATGGCTTTCAACGCCCCGAGCACGGGCTCGCCATCGCCCGGAATGGGTTTTCCGCCGACACCGACGGAAGCGACTTCAAGCTTCGGGTTACCCTCCAGCACCTTCGATGCCGCCGCCACCAACGCGTCGACGACGGACGCGTCGATGGCGTAGCTGCCGTCTTCGCGGATCGTCACCCCTTCGTCGGCCGCCCAGTCCGCATCGATGGAGAGGGTGCTGCCCGGTCCTGGGCGAACAGCCACCCTGGGGGTGTTGAGAACGGCGCGCAACGGGTGTGCGAGCGGCTTGGTCTGTACCAGGAGCGCAATCGGCGTGTCGTCACCGATGACCTGCCCGGATTCCGCCGCCATCTTCGGCACCGCAGGCCCGGTGGCCAGCAGCACGACATCGCCGGCAAAGCGGTTTCCGGCTGCCGTCTCCGCGCCGACGGCACGACCGCCTTCGACCACGACTTTTGCCGCACCCTGATCGGTCACGAGGGTTCCGCCGAGGCTCGCGAATTCTTCGAGCAACAAACCGATCAGGATCGGCAGGTCCACCCAGCCTTCACCGGGATTGAAGATTGCACCCGGCGCGGTGACAGAACGGGCATCGAGGCCCGGCGTGACGGACGCGATGTCCTGTGCCGCAAGATGTTTTGCGTCGTAGCCGATCGATGTCTCGTAGCGATAGGCCGCATCGATCTCATTGCGCTCGCCATCGGCATCCCATGTCAGTCCGCCTTCGAAACGAAGCCAGTCGGCGCCCGGGAAACGGGAGGCCAGCGTGCGATAGCGGTCGATGCCGGCCATGCGCAGGCGATGGTAGGGTTCGGAACGCATGCGGGCGGAGTTGAGCCAGGACAGCGACCGGCCGGAAGCGCCGTTGGCGGGCGGGCCGTCGTTGACGATGGTGACCCGCACACCGCGGCGGGCAAGCTGCACACCGGTGGAAACGCCGAATATGCCGGCGCCGATAATGACCGCCGAGGTGATGATGTTGTCTTTCATGGTCATGTCTTTCAGTCCGTTGGTCATGAAGATCGGAAAAGGGTCAGAGCACTTCGGCCAAGAAGCGCTGCAGGCGCGGGCTTTGCGGATTGTCGAAGATCGCTTCCGGCGTGCCCGCTTCGACGACACGGCCTTCATCCATGAACACGACCTGATCGGCGACGCGCCGGGCAAAACCCATTTCGTGGGTAACGACGACCATGGTCATGCCGTGCTTGCCGAGATCGGCCATGAGGTTGAGCACGCCCTTGACGAGTTCGGGATCGAGCGCGCTCGTCACCTCGTCGAAGAGGATCACCTCAGGCTCCATCGCCAGGGCACGAGCAATCGCAACGCGCTGCTGCTGACCGCCCGAAAGCCCGCCGGGGCGATGATGCTGACGACTGGCAAGACCGACATCCGCAAGACGCGCCTTGGCGATCCGTTCGGCCTCGGCCTTCGGCAATCCCTTGATCTTCGTCAGCGACAGCATGACGTTTTCGAGCGCCGTGTGGTCCGGAAAGAGGTTGAAGTGCTGGAAGACCATGCCCACCCGGCGGCGCAGACGCTCGGGTTTCATGGCGAGGATGCTTTCGCCATCGATGAGAATGTCACCGCTCTTCGGTTCCACAAGCCGGTTGAGGCAACGCAGCAGCGTCGATTTGCCGGAACCGGACGGGCCGATGACGCAGGTGACGCTGCCGGCTTTCACCGAAAGATCGACACCCTTCAAGACGTCGAGTTCGCCGTAGGCCATGCCGAGCCCTCGGACATCGAGGCTACCGCCCTTGAAGGTGGCCTGCGAAGCGCGGCTGGCGCCGTCGAGTTCACTCACCTCTTCCAGCCCGCTGGTGATGGTCGCCGGTCGCTGCTTGCCGATACGCAAACGGTTGTCGATGGCATTGACGACGTGGGTCAGCGGCACGGTGACGACGAGATAGAAGATACCGGCGAGAAGCAGTGGCGACAGATTGCCGGTGACGACCGCCTGGTCCTGCCCGACGCGAAAAATCTCGCGCTCGGAGGCAAGCAGGCCGAGAAAATAGACGAGGCTCGAATCCTTGACGTTGCCGATGAACTGATTGACGAGGGCCGGCAGGACCCGGCGCACGCCCTGCGGCACGACGATCAACCGCATGCCCTGTCCGTAACTCATGCTCAGCGCCCGGCAGGCCTCCATCTGGCCGCGGTCGACGCTCTGAATGCCGGAGCGGAAAATCTCGCCGATATAGGCGCCGGCGATCAGGCTGAGCGCCAGGATGCCGAGCGGGTAGGGCGAAGGTCCGAAAAGTTCGCGGCCGATACGGGCAAAACCCTGGCCGATCAGCAGAATGGTGACGATGGCCGGCAGGCCGCGGAAGACATCCGTATAGATGCGGGCGGGAATGCGCAGCCAGGGCGAACGGGAAATGCCCATGATGGCCAGCACCATGCCGATGACGACGCCGAGCACGGTCGAAGCGGCAGCCAAAATCAAAGTATTCTTCAGGCCGACCGTGATCATGGTCGGCAGGACTTCGGCCATGGCATTCCAGTCGAGGAAGCTGCGGCGCAGGTTTTCAAGCCAATTCATCAGGTGGTCCCTTGAAAGAAAGGCCGGTCCGACCGGCAAGGGCCGGACCGGAAGGCGGCATCACTGCTTGGGAAGATACTGATCCGGCATCGGCGTGCCGGGGAACCACTTTTCATGCAGGGTTTTCCAGGTACCGTCCTGCATGGCGGCCTGCAGACCCTTGTTCAGCGCCTCGCGCAGCGCATCGTTGCCCTTGCGGATGACAAAACCGGCCGGTGCGTCGAAGCTTGGGATGTTGACGGCAACCTTCAGTTCCGGATACCGCGCGGAATAGTCCTTTGCCGCTTCGTAGTCGAGGAAATGCGCATCGACCGTGCCGTTGTTGAGCGCCGAGACGGCGGAATTGTTGTCGGGGAATTTTACCAGGTCGGCACCGGCGAAATTCTTCTCGGCGTAGATTTCCTGCAGCGTGCCCTGCACGACGCCGAGGCGCTTGCCCTTCAGTCCGGCCGCGTCGGTGATGCCGGCGTCCGCCGTCAGGATGGTGAGGAAGCCTGCCAGGTAACCATCCGAGAAATCGATCGTTTCCTTGCGCTTGTCGGTCGTGCCGATGGCGGCTGCGGCAACATCGAAGCGGCCATTGGCGACCGATGGCATGAGCGCCGAGAATTCCTGGCCGGTGAAGATCACCTGTTCCTTCTTGAAACCCATGCGCTCGGCGACATTGAGGAAGAGCTCGATGTCGAAGCCGCTGAAATTGCCGTCTGCGGTGGTGAAGGCATAGGGCTTGGCATCACCCATGGTGCCGACGCTGATGACGGTCGGATCGATCAGGCCGTAAGGATTGTCCTGGGCAATCGCGGAGGTCGCAGCACTTGCGGCAAGGCCGAGTGCAAGCGCGACAACTGCGGTGCGCAGTCTCGCGAAGGGAAAGCTGATGACGTCAGGGAATTTCATGGTTTTCGTCTCCTCTGGTGGTGTCTTTTGCGAAATCTGAAGGCGCAGACGTCCCTTTCCAGACCGCGGCAGCCACCGCGCGTCCGGCCCCATGCATGCGCATGTCGGGACAAGTATTTTCTTATTTGAGACCGGTCTCAATTTAAAAGAGACCGGTCTCTTTTGCTTTTGACGATTGTTATCTTCGCATTTGCCAGTCGTCAATATCTCTTGTAAGGCTACCGTTCATGGAACAGAACCAACCCCGATCCGCCTCCGTGACCGTGGCCGACGTCGCCCACAAGGCCGGCGTCTCCAAGGCGACGGCGGCGCGCGTGCTGGGCGGTTACGGAACCGTCAGCGACCGGGTGCGCGATGCGGTGACCGCCGCGGCGCGAGCGCTCGACTACCGTCCCAACGAACTGGCGAGGAGCATGACCACTGGCCGCTCCGGCACGATCGGCGTCGTGGTCGGCGATATCGAGAACCCGTTCTTCAGCCTCGCCGTGCGCGGCATCACGGATGTTGCGCGTCAGGCCGGCTTCACCGTCATCCTGATCAATTCGGGCGAGGACGTCGACGCGGAAAAAGCGGCCGTCCGCACCTTGCTGGCCAAGCGGGTCGATGGGCTGATCGTCTCGCCGGCCCGCGAGAGCGATGTCGAGCACCTCAGGGAAGCCGTTCGCTCCGGCCGGCCGCTGGCGCTGCTCGACCGCGGCTGCGAAACGCTCGACGTCGATACGGTCATTGCCGACGACCGGGATGCGACCGAAAGCATTACCCGCAGGCTCATCGCACTCGGGCACCGCCGCATCGCCTATCTGACGGCCTGCGACACTGACGACCATATGTTTCGCACGACCGCCGACATCTACACCGGCTCGGTACGCCGACGCATCGAGGGGTTTCTCGATGCCTGCTCGGATGCCGATCTGCCCGATATGGGGAAATGGGTGCACATGGGGGCGAATGCGCCCAAACGCACCCAGGAGATTGCGAAAGGCATGTTGCGGGCGAGCGAACGGCCGACGGCGATCATCGCGTCTGACAGCGTCATCGGCCTGGAGGTGTTCAAGGCCAGCCGGGAAATCGGTCTTTCGATTCCCGCGGACCTGTCGCTGATTTCTTTCCACGATGCGGACTGGACGGCTGTCACCTCGCCGCCCGTCACGGTGGTTCGCCAACCCGTCTATCAGCTAGGAGAGACGGCGGCGAAACTGCTTGTCGAGCGCCTGGCCGGCACCAGCGCCGAAACCCGGCGTGTCATATTGCAGAATGAGGTGGTGGATCGCTCATCCGTTGCGCATGCAGGGGCGCAAATCGTTCCGGCTGCCTGACACCCATCCATCGGGCCGCAAAGCAACCAATATTGGACGATCGACGACGGGCGCAGCCTATTGCCACGGGCCGTAGGCCCATGCGACCGTATCCCATTCGAAAGATTAGGGAATTGATGACGTACGCCTTCGATCCAACACGCATCAGACTTCCGCTGTCGCGCAACAGGCGCAAGCCACCCGATATCGTCTATTCCAATTCCGACCGGCCGCCGCCGGCAGCCCTGATGGCGCTTGCCGGACAGCATGCGGTGATGGCAATCGCGCTCTCCACCTATGCGCTTGCGGCCGCAAAACTTGGCGGATTGTCGGTCGCGGATACGCAGACATTTCTGTCCTATTCGATCCTCGGCATGGCGGTGGCGACGTTCCTGCAGTCCTGGGGCGGGCGTTTTGGCGCGGGGGCGCTGATCGTCCATATTCCTGGGCCGATCATGGTCCCCTTCGTCACCGTGATGCTGCATGAATATGGCGCAGGCGGCATGCTCATGCTGGGCCTTGCGACCGGCATCCCTGCTATCGGCCTCAGCCGGCTGATCCCGCATCTGCGGGCGTTGTTTCCGCCGACCGTGCTGGGCGTCATCGTCTGCATGGGCGGGTTCTCGCTCATCCAGGGCGCGACACGGCAATCCCTTGGCCTGAACGAGGCCTATGCGATCGACCCTATCAGCGCCCTGATTGCCGGCATGACGCTCACCGTTATCGTTGCCCTCTCCGTTTGGGGCAACCGGACGATGAAGCTCTTCGGGCTGGCAACCGGCATCATCGTCGGTGTCGTGGTCGCCGCTCTCTGCGGACGCCTCACCGGCATGGAGTTGTTCGCGACAGCGCCGATCGTCGCCTTGCCGAGCCTGCCCACGCCCGTCTTTGCAATCGACCCGGGTCTGCTTGTCGTCGTCATCGTCGTCGGCCTTCTCGGGCAGTTCGACACCTTTGCCAGCACGGTCATCGTCGACCGGATGGATGACGCCGACTGGCACCGTCCCGACATGAAGACCGCCGGCGGTGGCGTGATGGCCAATGGCATCGGCAACATCCTTGCCGGCATCGTCGGCGGCATGCCGAATGGCGCCTCTTCGGCCAATATCGGCCTCGCCCACGCGACACGGTCGACCTCGCGCTGGATCGGCCTGACGGCAGCGCTGATTATCGCCGTCGTATCCCTGCTGCCGCAGGCAACGCTGGCCCTGACCCTGATCCCGACGCCGGTGATCGGCGCGATCCAGGTCTATGCCGCTGCGTTCCTGATGGTTTCCGGCCTCGAACTTGCCACCTCGCGGGCAATCGACAGCCGCAGCATCTTCATGATCGGCATATCGCTGTTCGTCGGCCTTGGCGTCATGCTCATCCCGCAGCTTGCCGAGAGCGTGCCCGCCTCGTTCCGGCATTTCCTTGGCAGCGGCTTCGTCATGGCCGGCGTCGTCGCGATCCTGCTCAACCTGCTGTTCCGGCTCGGCACGTCGATTGTCGCCCAACGGTCGCTCGACGGGGAAGAAGATGTCATCACCGCAATCAACGAGTTCATCGAAAAGCAGGGCGGCAAATGGGCGGCCCGCCGTGAAGTCATCAGCCGCGCTGCGCTCGCCGCACTCGAAACCACCGAGCTTATCCTCGTGTCCGGCCAGGGACGCAGGCCGACTGCGATCCGCGCCCGCTTCGACGAACTGAATTTCGACGTGGAGATCTTGCATTCCGGCCCGCCGCTGGTGCTTGGCGGCATGGACGCGCCCGAGGTCGACGACTGGCTGGATGCCGATGAGGACGCCGTGCAGAACGCAATGGCGAATGTCTCGATGGTTCTGGTGCAACGTCTGGCCGACCGCGTGCGACCTGGAACGCGAGACGGCAGCGCATCCATCCTGCTGCATTTCGATCACTGACGCCTGCGGTTGTCAGGCCTGCCCTGAAATGCAACAGGCCGGCGCTTGGCCGGCCCGATGGATTTTTACCAGCAGCAGAAGCCGCCATCGACAAGCAGGTCGACACCCGTCACAAAGCTTGAGGCATTCGACAGCAGGAACACTGCCGGCCCGACCATTTCATCGACATTCGCCATGCGCTGCATCGGCGTCTGCTCTTCGAACAGTTTCGTCTGGTGCACCATTTCCGGCCGGGTGTTCATCGGCGTTGCCGTATAGCCGGGGCTGATGGTGTTAACGCGGACGCCCCGGCCAACCCATTCCATCGCCATCGACTTGCTCATATGGATGACGCCGGCCTTGGAAGCATTGTAGTGGCACTGGTTGAGGCCACGATTGACGATGACGCCGGACATAGAGGCGATGTTGACGATGGAGCCGCGGCCGGATTTCAGCATGGCACGCGCTTCCGCCTGGCAGGACAGGAAGACACCCTTGAGGTTGATGTCCATCATCGTCTGGAACTGGCTTTCCTCCATCTCCTCCGCCGGATTGGCATTGGCGATGCCGGCGGCGTTGACGGCGAGCGTCAGGGCACCAAGTTCGGCTTCGGTGCGCGCAACGGCCTCGTTCAACGCGGCGCTGCTGGTGACGTCTGCGGCAATCTGGATGCTGCGGCGCCCTGCCCGGGCGATGAAATCGGCCGTCGTCGCAAGGCCGTCATCCGTGCGGCGGTCAAGCAGCGCCACATCGGCGCCGCACTGGGCCAGGCCCATGGCAATCCGCTGGCCGATGCCGCTACCGGCGCCAGTCACGAAAGCGACGTTGCCGGAAAGATCGAACATTTTCGGCGCGTTGAGAGTGATTTCAGACATAGACATTCTTCCTGTTCAGATCGTTGCCAGTTCCATGACCGAGACGTCGTTGGCGTCTTCGCGGTTCAGGATACCGGCTTGTTTTCCCTGGGCCATGACCATGATGCGGCTGGAGACGCCAAGCACCTCCTCTAGATCGGAACTGACCACGATGACGGCGACGCCGTCGCGGGCCAGATCCATGATCAGATCGTAGATGGAAGACCGGGCGCCGACGTCGATGCCACGCGTCGGCTCATCCAGCACCACGACCTGTGGTCGTTGCGCCAGCCATTTGGCGAGCACGACCTTCTGCTGGTTGCCGCCCGACAGCTCACCGGCATTCTGGCCGCCCCGCCCCTTAACGCCGAATTTCTGGATGAATTCGTCGGCGAATTCGCGGATGCGGCGCGATGAAATCCAGCCCTTGCGGGAGATGACGCCGAGATTGGCATAAGCGATGTTTTCGGCAATCGAATGATCGAGCACCACGCCCTGCAACTTGCGATCCTCCGGTACGAGAACGATGCCCTTGCGGATCGCCTCGATCGGTGAGCGCGGCGTCACAGGCTTGCCGTGCAACAGAACTTCGCCGGCGGAAATGGGATCGGCGCCGGTAATGGCACGGACGAGTTCGGTGCGGCCGGCGCCCATCAAGCCTGCTATGCCGAAAACCTCGCCCTTGCGGACGGAGAAATTGATATCGCGGAAAGTTTTCGATGGCGAGGACAGACCGCGGACCTCCAGCGTCACCTCTTCCGTCGGCGTCGGCAGGGTGGGGAACATACGTTCCAGCGAGCGCCCGACCATGGCCTCGACAATGGTGCGGATCGGCACGTCGCCGCTGTCGAATTCCTGCACCTTGGCGCCGTCGCGCATGACAACGATACGGTCGGCGATCTGGCGGATCTCTTCGAGACGGTGCGAAATATAGATGATGCCGACGCCGTCCGCCTTCAGCCGCTCGATCTGGCGGAAGAGCAGCTGCGTCTCTTCGCCGCCGAGGGCTGCGGTCGGTTCGTCGAGAATGAGCAGACGGGCATTGAGCGTCAGCGCCTTGGCGATTTCGATCAGCTGCTGCCTGCCGGTCGACAGGCCTTCGACCAGCCGGTCGGGCGAGACATCGAGACCCAGCCGCTTCAGGCCGGCCCGCGCCCGCTCTTCCATCGCCTTGCGGTCGATGCGGCCGGCCTTCATCGGATAACGTCCGACGAAAACGTTTTCGGCGATCGAGAGTTTCGGCAGCAGTTTCAGCTCCTGGTGGATCATGCCCACCCCCTCATCCAAGGCGGCGCGGGGATTGGCGGGGGCGTATGAATTGCCAAGCCAGGTCATGTCGCCCGTGGAGGGCTGCACGGTGCCGGAAATGATATTCGACAGGGTCGATTTTCCGGCACCGTTTTCACCGAGCAGCGCCACGACCTCCCCCGGATAGATGTCGAGATCGACACCGTGGAGAACCTTGATCGGACCGTAGGACTTTTGAACGCCTCGGAGCGAAAGGATGGGAGAGCGGATCGTCATGGCGCGGCTGCCTTTCAGGACCGGGTTACGGATGGCTCTTGACGAATTCCGGCGCGTTTTCGCACGTCGTCAGAACAGCGTTCGGCGTCTGGCGCTCTTCGACCTTCTGGCCGGCGGCGACGGCAATCGCGGATTCGACGGCGAGAACGCCCATCTTCTGCGTGCTCTGGGTTGCCGTTGCGATGAACGGACCCTTGCACTTGGCGAGGTATTCGAGCGCCGAGACGTCGCCGTCGTAACCGCCGATGATCACCTTGTCCGAGAGGTTGGCAACGTCGACAGCCTTGGCCGCACCCATGGCAAGGCCGTCAGCCTGGCCGAAGATGATGGTGATATCGGGATTGGCCTGCAGCATGTTCTGCGCGATCGAGAAACCCTCGTCCGCCGACCACATGTTGCTCCACTGCTGGTCGACCAGCTCGACACCGCTGTTTTCGTCGATGGCGCGCTTGCAACCGGTGAAGCGGTCGACTTCCGGCGTCGTACCCTTCTGGCCGTGGATGATCGCCATCTTGCCCTTGCCGCCGGCCTTCTCGATGATGTGCTTGCAAACAGCGTAGGCGGATTCGACGCTTTCACCGGCGATGAACGTGTCGCCCGGCGCGCCTTCCGGAACGCGGTCGACGTTGATGACGGGAATGCCGGCTTCGCGGGCAAGGCGGGTCGGAACGGCGGCAGCCGCAGCACCGGCCGGGATATAGATGAATGCGTTGATGTCCTGCGTCATCAGGTCCTGCACCTGGCTGACCTGCGTGTTGGTGTCGTTCTTTGCATCGACGACCACAACCTCGATGCCCTTCTCCTTGGCATGCTTTTCGACGCCGAGCTTGATCTGGTTGAAGAAGTCAGCCTGCAGGTTCGGAACGGCAAGGCCGATCTTCTTGATCTCTGCCGCGGCTGCGGGAGACGCGAGGATCGCAGCAGCTGTTGCCGCCATCAGGATTTTGGACAGTTTCATGGTTTCTCCTCCGAGTTGCCCGGTGGTTCCCTGCGCTGGCAGAAGACCACCTTCCCTTTTGCCGGCCCGCACCATTGCAGACCGTTTTCAGTACCCCGCGCCCCTCAGGCTACGAGGTAAAAGTCGTTACTTGCGCTTGCGATAGGTTTCAGCCGTGACGGCGAGCACGATGACGGCGCCGATGATAACCTGCTGCATGAAGGGGGAGACGCTGAGCAGGTTGAGGCCGTTGCGCAGCACGCCGATGATCAGCACGCCGATGATCGTGCCGCCGATGCCACCGGTGCCGCCCGACAGAGAGGTGCCGCCAATGACGACCGCAGCGATGGCATCGAGTTCATAAGAGACACCCGAGGACGGCTGCACCGAGTCGAGACGGGCCGCGAGCACCATGCCGCCGAGCCCGGCCAGGAAGCTGCAGACCACATAGACGAGCACTGTCGCGCGCTGGACATTGATACCGGCGAGCCGGGCCACTTCGGCATTGCCGCCGATAGCATAGAGCACGCGGCCGCCATGGCGATAGCGCTGGTAGAGCAGGCCGATGATGAAGACCGCGATCATCACGGCCACCGTCAGCGTCAGGAACCCGCCGAAGCGCACGATGGCCATCATGTTGAACCAGGCAGGAAAACCGATGATCTGCTGGCCGTCCGTGATCATGTTGGCTATGCCGCGCGTCATCGACATCATCGCAAGCGTGGCGATGAAGGCCGGAACGTTGAAGCGCGTAATCAGGACACCCGCGACGAGCCCGTTGAGCGATGCAGCCGCAAGCGCCAGCGGAATGGCCAGCCACATCGGCACGCCTGCAACGACGTTGAGGTAGCCCAGCACCATCATCGCCAGCGCCATGACCGAGCCGACCGCAAGATCGATGCCGCCAATCAGAATGACCAGCGTCATCCCGACGGCCATGATGCCCAATACCGTTATCTGGTCGAGCACGTTGAGGAAATTCCTCACAGACAGGAACTTGTCTGTCGCAAAGGAGAGAAAGAGGCAAAGGACGATCAACCCGATCAACGGGCCGGTCGCCCCCCGGAGAGACGGAAGTATCCCGCCTGCAAACCCCTGTCTTTCGTTCGTTGCCGCCGTCATCAGCGCTCCTCCTCCCGAACCTGCCGTGGCCGTCACTTGGCTTAATGCATATTTATTCAGTAATGTGTGTAAATTCGTAACTGGCATTTTACGACCTGTCAATACAAACAAGCATCTTATTATTTGCGGCGAGAATGGCAATTTCACTTGACTTGCCATCTCGTCGTGCAAATATATGTATCAATGTATATTTATTCACTGTGAGGATTTCATGCAGCCGAACGATCTCGACCGCATCGCTCGACAGATCCGCCTTCGCGATCTGCAAGCGGTTTTCGAAGCCGGCGCCGGCCATATCGGCGGGGAAATGTCAGCCATCGACATTCTGACGGCGCTCTATTTCCGCGTGCTCCGTATCTGGCCCGACCAGCCGAAGAACCCGGAGCGCGACCGTTTCGTTCTGTCGAAGGGTCACGTTGCGCTGGCGCTCTATGTGACGCTGGCAAAGCGCGGCTTCATTCCTGAGGACGAGATCAGCACGTTCCTGAAACCGCATTCGCGCCTGAACGGCCATCCGAACTGCAACAAGGTTCCAGGCGTCGAGACCAACACCGGACCGCTCGGTCACGGCCTGCCGGTCGCGGTGGGCATGGCGAAAGCCGCCAAGCTGACCGGCGCGAAATACCATACCTATGTGATGACCGGCGACGGCGAGATGCAGGAAGGCTCCAACTGGGAAGCCATCGCCTCGGCCGCGCAATTCGGCCTCGACAATCTGACGCTGATCATCGACCACAACCGGTTCCAGCAGGGCGCGTCGCTCAAGGACACCAACAATCTCGCGCCCTTCCCCGCCAAGCTCGAAGCCTTCGGCTGGGACGTCACCGAGATCAACGGCAATTCCATGGACGAAATCGTCCCGGCACTGGAAAAGCGCGGCAACCGCCCGCACTGCATCGTCGCCCATACCAACAAGGGCCACGGCATTTCCTTCATGCAGGATACGGTCGACTGGCACCACAAGGTACCGAATGCCGAACAATACAAGATTGCCGTAGCTGAACTGTCGGAGGCCCTGTGATGAAAGACGTTGTGACCTCGCCCAAGCTGCACGACTGCCGCGATGCCTTCGTTGCCGTTCTCGAACGCCTCAGCGCGGAAAACTCAAAGATCGTGGCCGTGTGCAACGACTCGGTCGGCTCCTCCAAGCTTGGCGGCTTCAAAGCCAAATGGCCGGAGCGGCTGGTCAATGTCGGCATTGCCGAACAGAACATGGTGGGCGTCGGCGCCGGCCTCGCCAATGGCGGCCTGCTGCCCTTCGTCTGCGGCGCCGCCTGCTTCCTCACTGGCCGTTCGCTGGAACAGATCAAGGCCGACATCGCCTATTCCAATGCCAACGTGAAGCTGATCGGCATTTCCTCCGGCATGGCTTATGGCGAACTCGGCCCGACACACCATTCTATTGAAGATTTCGCCTGGACCCGCGTCCTGCCTAACCTGCCGGTCGTCGCCCCCTGCGATTCCATCGAGACGGCAGCGGCTGTGGAATGGGCTGCAAGCTACGAAGGTCCGGTGTTCCTGCGGCTTTCGCGCGTCGGCGTTCCTGACCTGCTGCCGGCAGGCCACAAATTCGAGCTCGGCAAGGCCAACCTGCTGCGCGATGGCGACGCCATCACCCTGCTTGCCAACGGCACCCTGACCCACCGTATGGTGAAGGCGGCCGATATCCTTGCCGAACAGGGCATCCAGGCCCGTGTGCTCAACATGGCTTCGGTCCGCCCCATCGATGTCGATGCGGTCGTAGCCGCTGCCCGCGACACGGGCGCCATCCTGACGGCGGAAGAACATTCCGTCATCGGCGGCCTCGGCTCGGCGGTTGCGGAATTCGTGGTGTCGGAAGCACCGGTGCCGATGAAGATCCTCGGCGTGCCCGGCATCTTCGCCCCGACCGGCTCGGCGGAATTTCTGCTGGACGAGTTCGGCATGTCTCCTGCTGCTATCGCCGAAGCGGCTATTGCATTGATCGCACGGAAGTCTTCCCGCGCATAAGCGTGCGGTCTAGATTCCCTGCCGGGCGCGGTGAACCCTCCCTTTCGCCGCGCCCAAAAATTCCTGCTTGCCGGAGCTGCCATGACGACCGCCATCCTTGCCATCGACCAGGGCACCACGAATTCCAAGGCCGTGCTCGTCTCCACGACCGGCGAGATCCTGTCGCGCGGCTCGTCGCCGGTCGGCATCGAGCACCCGCAGCCCGGCTGGGTGGAGCAAAGCCCCGTTCGCCTCTGGGAATCCGTGCAGGAGGCCATCGTTTCTTGCCTGCAGGCCGGCCCCAGCGTCGATATCCTCGGTATCGCCATCTCCAACCAGCGCGAATCCGTTACCATCTGGGATGCAGAGAGCGGCCAGCCGCTCGGTCCCGTCGTCAGCTGGCAATGCCGCCGCAGCGCGCCTGCCTGCGCGGATCTGGTCGCCGCCGGCCATGCACCGCGCGTGCAGGCCCTCACCGGCCTGCCCATCGATCCGATGTTCCCCGGCCCAAAAATGAAGTGGCTGCTGGATCGTGTACCCGCCGGTCACAATGTCCGCCTCGGCACCATCGATGCCTGGCTGATCCACTGCTTCACCGGCGGTGAGATTCATGCCTGCGATGCCGCCAACGCCGCCCGCAGCCAGCTTTACGATCTCAACCGCCAGGTCTGGAGCGACGAACTCTGCACCCTCTTCGGCGTGCCGAAATCCGCCCTGCCCGAAGTGCGCGACAGCGCTGCCCACTTTGGCATGACGAAAGACGTGAAAGGCCTGAAGGACGGGATTCCAATTGCAGCGGCCATCGGCGACAGCCATGCCGCCCTCTTCGGCCATGGCGCCTTTGAACCCGGCGACGGCAAGGTGACCTTTGGCACCGGCTCGTCGATCATGACGACGCTGCCGCGCTTCATTGCGCCCGAGCATGGCATCACCACGACCATCGCCTGGGCGATCGGCGGCAAGCCGACCTATGCCTTCGAGGGCAACATTCTGGTGTCGGCCGCGGCGTTGCCGTGGATGGCGGATATGCTCGGCCTTCCCGACGTTCAGGCCCTGACCGACCTCGCCGCCACCGCGGAGCCCGGCACTCCAGGCTTCGTGCCGGCTTTCGTCGGCCTTGGCGCGCCTTATTGGCATTCCGATGCGCGTGCACTGTTTTCCGGCATCACCTTCAATACCAGCCGTGCCCAGATGGCCCGCGCCGTCACCGATTCCATGGCTTTCCAGGTCCATGACGTCTTCAAGGCGATGTCGGCGCAATCGC
This sequence comes from Rhizobium sp. LjRoot30, assembly GCF_964253915.1. NCBI lineage: Bacteria > Pseudomonadati > Pseudomonadota > Alphaproteobacteria > Hyphomicrobiales > Rhizobiaceae > Rhizobium > Rhizobium sp. LjRoot30. The sequence goes on from NZ_CAXUSG020000002.1 coordinate 402,801, forward strand.
CGACGCCGCTTGGCCGCCTCTACGCCGATGGAGGCCCGAGCAAGAACACGTTCCTGATGCAATGCGTTGCCGATACGCTCAATCACGGCCTCACCCAGTGCGACGCGCCGGAAGCCTCGGCGCTTGGCGCCGCCTATCTCGCCGGCCTTACACTCGGCATCTGGCCGGATCTTGCTGCCATCGCCGCCTTGCCGCGCGCCGGCAACCTGATCACGCCCCGCCCCTCCGATGCTGCCGACCGCCTGCTCGTCTGGCAGGATGCAATCTACCGCTCGACCGCTCCCGGCCCTTCCTCTATGAGTGAATAAAAATTCACAGCTGGAGAAGCCTATGGGACGGGTCAACGAAATGCGACTGATCGCCCGCATCGCTCAGATGTACCACATCGAGCGGAAGCGGCAGGCGGAGATCGCCGAGATCATGCATATGTCGCAGGCGACCGTCTCGCGCATGCTGAAACGTGCCGAGCAGGAGGACATCGTCCGCACCACGGTCATTCCGCCGCCGGGCACCTTTGCCGAACTCGAAACGGCACTCCGCGAGCGCTACACCCTTACCGAAGCCATCGTCATCGACTGTTCCGAGGATCGCGACGGCGCGATCATGGCCCGCATCGGTGAGGCTGCCGCCCATTTTCTCGAAGTCACACTGCAACAGGACGAGATCATCGGCGTCTCCAGCTGGAGCCAGACGATCCTGCGCATGGTGGACAACATCCATCCGCTGAAAAACGCCAAGGCAAAATACATCGTCCAGATCCTCGGCGGCATGGGCGATTCTTCGGTCCAGACGCATGCGACGCAGCTGACCGCCCGCCTGGCAAAACTCACCGGCGGCGAGCCTCGGCTGCTGCTGGTGCAAGGCATCACCTCGTCGCGGGAAGCCAAGCTTGTCATGCTCGCCGACCCCGTCGTGCGCGAGACCATGGATCTTTTCGGCCGGCTGAGCCTCGCCATTATCGGCATCGGCGCCGTCGAGCCGTCCGAATTGCTGGCACGTTCCGGCAACGTCTTTTCCCGCCAGGAAATGGCGATGCTGCACGAGGCCGGCGCCGTCGGCGAAATTTCCTACCGGTTCTACGACAAGGACGGCAAACCCGTGGAAACCCCGCTCAACGACCGGGTCATCGGCCTGTCGCTGGAGCAGCTTCGCAAGACCGACCGCGTCATGGCGCTGGCTGGCGGCGAATCCAAAACCCAGGCCATCGCCGGCGCCCTGAAACTGGGCGTCATCGATGTGCTTGTCACCGACAAGTTCACTGCAGCCCGGTTGACCGCCTGATCCTATCCGGATCAGTCTTCGGCCGGCCTGCGCATTATGGAGGAAAGACCATGAAACGTTTCGCTGGCCAGACGGTATTCGTCACCGGAGGCAACAAGGGCATCGGGCGCGGCATCGCCAAGCGCTTTGCGGAAGAAGGCGCGAAAGTCGCCATCGCCGCCATCGAAAAGGATACGGTTGCAGCGGCCGAGGCGCTGGCACAGGAAACCGGGGCCGAGGTCATCGGCTTTGCCCTTGACGTCACCGATGCCCAGGCCATCCGCGAGGCCTATGGCGAGGCCGAAGCGAAGCTCGGTGCCCTCTCCGTCTCGGTGCAAAATGCCGGCGTCATCACCATCGCCAAGGTCGAGGACCTCACCGAGCGCGAATGGGATCTCAATCTCGATGTCAACACCAAGGGCGTCTTCCTGTGCTGCCAGGAGGCGATCCGTCGTTTCCGCGCCAGCGGCACCAAGGGCCGGCTCATCAACACCGCTTCCGGGCAGGCGCGGCAGGGCTTCATCTACACACCGCATTACGCCGCCTCGAAATTCGGCGTCGTCGGCCTGACACAGAGCCTGGCGAAAGAACTCGCCCGCGAAGGAATCACCGCCAATGCCATTTGCCCAGGTATCATCCACACCGAGATGTGGGACTACAACGACCGCGTCTGGGGCAAGATGCTCGGCGAATACGGTCCGGGCGAGCTGATGGCCGAATGGGTCGAAGGCATTCCGATGGGCCGGGCCGGCACGCCCGCCGAAGTCGGCGCCCTCGTCGCCTTCCTGGCCTCGGCCGATGCCGCCTATATCACCGGCCAGACCATCAATGTCGACGGCGGCCTGATCATGTCGTGATCGGTGCTGCGGCCCGGATTTTGGCCGCGGAGCAATTTTTACGCGGTGTTCGCGCTTGCTCCGGCTGGCGCGGACACAGTCTTCAGGCGGCAGTCGGAATGGGTGGAGCGATGCCGCTGCGCTTTTCCTGCACGGCGGAAAGAAGGGCTACCAGGCAACCGAGGGCGAGCGTGACGGCGCCCAACACCGGCAGGCTGCGATAGCCATAGCCGCCCTCCAGCAAAGCGGCGCCGACCATGGCCGCAATCGCGATACCGACATTAAAGCCCGAGGGAATGAGCGACGACGCCAGGCCCGGCGCGTCGGCGGTCCAGGTCAGGATGCGCGTCTGGATCGGCGTTCCGATGGCAAAATTGAGCGCACCCCAGATGAAGATGGCAACCGTCATCGGCACGGCGTAGGGGCTGACCAGATAGAGGATGACAAGCATACCCGTCTGAACGGCAAGCAGCGCAATCATGGACGGCATCAGTTTCCAGTCCGCAAGGCGGCCGCCAAGGAAGACGCCCAGTGTGGCGCCGACACCGTTCAGCAGCAGTACCCACGGAACGACCATGGCATCGAGGCCGGTCACTTCCTGCAGAAGCGGCGTGATGTAGGTGAAGGGCACCATCTGGCCCATCATCAGCGCAAGCATGATGATCAGCGATGTCCAGACCTGCTGGCGACCGAGGACGCGCACTTCGCGGCCCAGATGATGCACCTCCTGGCTTTCCACCTTCGTGTGCGGGATCAGAAGCCAGATGGCGACCAGGGCCAGAACGCCAATCAAAGTCATTGCCCAGAATGTCGAACGCCATCCCCAAAGGCCACCGATGGCGGCACCGGCCGGCACGCCGATGATGTTGGAGACCGTCAGGCCCGCCAGAACCAGGGCGACAGCACGCCCCCGCGCCGAGTTCGGCACGAGGCTGACGGCAACCACCATCGCTATGCCGAAATAGGCGCCATGTGCGATGGAGGTGCCGATCCGGAAGAGCAGCATGGCGGCAAAGCTCGGCGCCATGGCGCAAGCGACCTGCCCCAGGCAGAAGGCAATCGTCACCGCGACAAGGACAGACCGACGCGAAATCCGCCGCGTCGCCATGGTCAAAAGCGGTCCGCCCACCGCAATGCCCAACGCATAACCGGATACCAGATAACCGGCGAAGGGGATCGACACACCAAGGCCCGTCGCAACATCGGGAAGGATGCCGGCAATGACAAATTCCGTCGTACCGAAGGCGAAGGCTGCCAGAAACAGCGCAAACAGGGGTAATGGCAAGGCAGCCTCCAATATAGAGATATAAATATTTCTTTATATCAATGAGGTGCTGACCAGCAAGGCCCGATGTAGCTATGCAAAAACTCAAACATGCAGGACAACGCTGCCCGATTGCGCAAGGGTTTCGGTGCGAATAGGCGCCCTGGATGAGATCGGCCGGCGAACATATATTCGCCGGCCCAATCGGTGATGGCCAATCTGACCCTCTGAGACTGGCGTCCAGACCTCAGGACAGATGATGCCTTTCCTGCAAGCCGTATACGGGCGTATCGATGCCTGCCTGTCGCGCCTTCAGCTGCAACGCCAGATAAAGCGAATAGTGCCGCGACTGATGCAGGTTGCCGCCATGGAACCACAAGGCTTCCTGCTGCGTCGGCTTCCACATGTTGCGAAGCTCACCCTCCCACGGGCCGGGGTCCTTCGGCGTATCGGAGCCAAGGCCCCAGCATTTGCCGACCTTGTCGGCGACATCGCGGGAGATCAGGTCGGCGGCCCAGCCGTTCATCGAGCCGAAGCCGGTGGCATAAATGACAAGATCGGCAGGAAGCTCGGTGCCGTCCTTCAGCCGGACGCCGGTTTCCGTCAGTTGATCGACGTCGGAACCCGATTTCAGCTTGATCGAACCATCGATGACGAGATCGCAGGCACCGACATCGATATAGTAGCCGGAACCGCGCCGCAGATATTTCATGAACAGGCCGGAGCCATCGACACCCCAGTCGTGCATGAAGCCGGCCTTCTCCAGCCTTTCATAGAAATCTGCGTCCGTCGCCTTCATCTTCTCATAGACCGGGATCTGGAACTCGTGGAGGATACGATAAGGGACCGACGCGAAGATGAGGTCGGCTTTTCGGGTGGTCATGCCCGCAGCCGTTGCCCTCTCCGAATAGAGATCGCCCAGGCCGTACTCCATCAACGTTTCTGACCGGACGATATGGGTGGAGGAACGCTGTACCATCGTGACGTCGGCGCCGGCCTCCCAGAGTGCGGCGCAGATGTCGTGGGCGGAGTTGTTCGAGCCGATCACGACGACCTTCTTGTCCTTGTAGGCATCGGGTCCGGGATGCTGGGAGGAATGCTGCTGTTCGCCCTTAAAAATATCCTGGCCCTTGAACACCGGAATATTGGCTTTCCCGGACATGCCGGTCGCAAGGATCAGCTGTTTCGGCTTGAGCACCACGGTCTCGCCGTTGCGCTCGACGGTGACGGTCCACTCCTTCGTCTTTTCGTCATAGCTTGCCGATTTGCAGGTGGTCGAGCTCCAGTAGTTCAGCTCCATGACCTTCGTGTACATTTCCAGCCAGTCACCGATCTTGTCTTTCGGGGCAAAGACCGGCCAGTTTTCCGGAAACGGGATATAGGGGAGATGATCGTACCAGACGGGATCGTGCAGGCAGAGCGACTTGTAGCGGTTGCGCCAGCTGTCGCCGGCCCTTTCGTTCTTCTCGACGATGATCGTCGGCACACCGAGCTGGCGCAGCCGTGCGCCCAGCGCGATGCCGCCCTGGCCACCGCCCAGGATGACGACATAAGGCTGCGTCTTGTAGCCGAGTTCCGCCGCTTCCTGTTCGCGTTTTTCCTTCCATGTGCGCCGGGCGCGGTCATGTCCGTGTTCGGCTCCGCGCGGCCGCATCGACCCCTTGGGCTCCTCGTGGCCCTTCAGCTCCGAGATGGTGGTGAGAAGCGTCCAGATCAGGCCGTTCTTCAGGCGGATGTGGCCATAACCCCTTGCGGCCGCCGTTTCGAACTCGAACCAGCCCTGCGTCAAGCCGTCATCATGCGTCGCCGTTTCCGTCTCATCCCTGCGAAAACGTCCCGGCCGGATGGAAGACAGCTGTTTCGATAGCATGTCGTGGATCTGGCCCTGTCCCTCCATCGTCCGAATATTCCAGGTGAAGGCCACCAGGTCCCGCCAATAGCAATCGGCCTGGAACAGGTTCACGACGGCGTCGACATCGCCTTTCTCCAAAGCGGTTCCGAGCTTGGTGAGCACGGTGTCGATCCTGGTGCCGGGGCTGTCGTCAAGCATGTCATCTCCTCCACGGTTGATTGAATGTTATCTGCAGCCGGCCGGAACTCCTCTTTCCGGCCAGACCGGGCCCGTCTGTTTCGCCAGCTCGGTCAGGATATATAGCTGCGTGCTACTGACAGGGGCCTGCCCGGTATCCTCGAATCCCAACTGCCACCCGTCAAGCTGGTTGTGGCGCTGCCAGAGACCGGCCTCCCTGACCGATCCCATATGCACCATCGGCCCGCCCGCAGTGGAGCGCGGGCGGGCCGACCGTTCGGTTCTGATCAGATCGTCGTTTCTGCGACAAACGCTGGATGGAAGAGGCGCGTGCGGCCCGCCGCCTTGGCCTCACGGTCAAAAACGGTGCCGTTCGGTGCCGAGACGATTTCGAGCTGCAGACCCCAGGGCGCCATGAAATAGCACCATGTCAGGCCGATGTTCGGACCTTCGGTATAGGCCGTCGGTTCGCCGAGAACCTTGACCTTGTTCGCTTTCAGGAAATCGATGGCGGCACCCATGTCATCGACATAGAAGGCCAGGTGGTGGCCGCCGACGTCGCTGTTCTTCAGCGGCACCTTCACCTGATCCGGCGCCTCATACTCGAAAATCTCCAGATTGGTGCCATTGCCGAGGCGCACATAGCGGAATTCCTTGATGACGCAGCGCGGATCGACGTTCAGATGCACCTTCATCCAGTCGTCTGCAGCACCGAAATTCTTCGCCGCCGTGTAGAGCACTTCTGCGCCAAGGATGTTGACGAAGAAATCGCAGGCCTCGTCGAGGTTGGGCACGGTAAAGCCGATGTGCTCCATGCCGCGCATACCGGGAATAGGCATAGTCTGTCTCCTCTCTTTTGTTTCGGGCGTCCCCGGCTCCTCCCGGCATGGCCCGCTCGTTCGAAAGCTCACCGTTCCGGCAAACCCTATTGATATTTCTGCGAGAATTCGCTCAGCGCCGCATACTGGCCGGATTTCGCGATCGCCTCGTAGATACCGCGATAGATGGCGTGCTGCTCGCCGTAGAGTTCCTGCAGTTTCTGGTTCGGCTCGAACGTGCTTTCCACCTGCACCATGGCGCCGACCGCCTCGTTGATGCTGGAAAAGGCACCGGAACCGTAAGCACCGAGGATGGCGGCGCCGAGCGCCGTGCATTCCCGCTCCTTCGTCACCGTGCTCGGCACGCCGATCACATCGGTCATGATCTGGGCGAAACCGGATGACTTGGTGCCGCCGCCGGTGAGGCGGAAATCGGTGATGCCGCCCTCGACATCGGTCTGGAATGAGTCGAACACCATCTTCATCTCATGGGCGCAGCCTTCGAGCAGCGCCCGGATCAGGTCGTGGCGCTCGTGATAGAGGCCGAGGCCGAGGAAGCCGCCGCGGGCAACCGCGTCGTAATAGGGCGTCACCTGGCTCGCCATGAAGGAATGGAACATGGCGCCGTTGGCGCCGGGCCTGGAGCGCGCCGCCTGTTCGACCATGATCGAATAGGGGCTAAAACCGCCGCGCTGGTTGCTGGCGTCGATCTCGTTGCGGCCAAGCTGGTCGCGCCACCAGCGCAGCGAGGCGCCGAGCGAAAAGGCGCCGCCCTCGATATCCCACGCGCCGGGCACGCCGTGGCCGCCCCACCAGAGCTTGTTGCCCTTGATCTTGCTGACATCGTCGAGATGGGCGACCATGACGCCGGACGTGCCGACGGTGAACTCGGCCATGCCCTGGCGGATGACGCCGGCGCCAATCGCGGCGCATTGCTGGTCGCCGGCACCGCGGCAGAGGATCATGCCCTCAGGCAAGCCGGTGGCTTCCGCCGCGGCCCGGGAAAGACGCCCGGCCTGTGCCGCCGGGATGCTGACCGGCGGCAGGCGGTCACGACCGATGCCGCAGACGTCGAGGATGCGGTCGCTCCAGTCGAGCTTGGCGATGTCCATCATGCCGTTGAGCGTCAGCGAGGCCGGGTCGGTGGACCAGTCGTCGGCGCCCATCCGCCAGAGGAAGAATTCCTGGCCGTTGACGAACCAGCGGGTTTTTTCGAACAACTCCGGCCGGTTTTCCCGCAGCCAGACGATTTTTGCCGCCGACCAGAGCGGGCTGATCGCCATGCCGGTGTGCTTCTGGTGTTCCTCCGGCGTGAAGGCCGCATGGATGGCCTCGACGCTCTTCAGCGCCCGGCCGCAATTCCAGACCAGCGAATTCATCAGCGGCACACGGTTTTCGTCCAGAATCCCGAAGGTGCCGCGCTGGCTGGACAGGCCGACGGAATGATAGGCGGCTGCCGGCAGATCCGCCTTTGCCACCGCCTGACGCGTCGCCGAGCATATGCCGGCCCAAACATCGTCAAGGCTCTGCTCGATCCAGCCCGGTTGGGGCGAACTGCAACTATATTCCTGGTAACCATTGCCGAGCGCATTGCCATGCTCGTCGAAAATGATCACCGTGCAGCCCGTCGTGCCGGCATCGATACCGACAAACGCTCTTTTTACTGCCGATGTCATGTCTGCTCCCCTCCCGAAGCTCTGAACTTTACCTTTTTTCCTGCGTGGCCAGCCATTCGGTCAGCAGGCGCAGGAATTCCAATCGTCTCCGGGTCTCCTCCTCCGAGAGCCCGGCGAGCAGTTTCGCTTTGGTGCCGAGGACATCGTCGTCTTCCGAACGAACGACGACCTTGGCGATCGCCTGCCGCGTATCCCCCTGCCCCGACCAGTCGCGGTCGACTTCAAAGCCCAGCCGCTCCATCTCCAGCGGCCAGGTTGCATCGAGGTGGCGGGAGCCATCGGGGCCGGAAAGCCGCACGCGGCAATGCATGTCGATGACACCGCCTTCACGTAGCGCTGCCTGCAACGGCGGCGACATGCTGTCATGGACGGGGATGCCCGACGCGAAATCACCCTCGACGATCTCGATGACGGCCTCCTCCCCCATGCGTCGCAGAAGATCGCGCAGGATGAGATGTTTAGCCGTGCAGGCGCCGACGCCGGTCCTGAGCGCCGTCAAAGGCGTGCGGTCGGCAACGGAGCGATAGGGCATGGACTGCACCGCCCTGTAGGCTTGAACAATGCCGGCGGTTCCCCGCTCGGTTACCCGTGCTTGCAAAAAGGCATCCAGCGCTTCGTTATAGTCAGTCTCGGTCTGCAATCCGCTTCCTCCTCAGAAGTACGCATGGCCATCCTGGCTATCGAAGACATGCCATTTCTGCCGGTTCACCGTCAGATAGCACGGCTCTCCCGGCTTTCCGGGAAATTCCGGCGAGGTTTTCACGCGGATGCGGCAATCCTCCAGCGAGACATCGACCAGCATGTCGCCGCCCAGAAGCTCGTTGACGAAGATTTCGCCCCGGATCGCCGCGTCGTCCGGGCGCTCCATGGAAATCGACAGCGCATCCGGCCGCACGCCCATGCGGACCGCACCACCCTGCGACGAACCGTTGAGTTGCGAGACCTGACCGGCGAGCAGCGGGATCTCGAAGTTGCTGTGACGGAGCACGACGTCGTCGGCCCGCGCCGTCACGCTGCATGTCAAAAAATTCATCGCCGGCTCGCCGACGAAGCCGGCAACCCAGGCATTCACCGGCTTGTTGAATATTTCGGAAGGCGTACCCCACTGCTGCAACTCGCCATCATGCATGACCGCGATGTAATCGGCCATCGACAGGGCCTCGAGCTGGTCATGCGTCACATAGATCATCGTCGTGCCGAGCGTGCGCTGCAGATGCTTGATTTCGCCACGCATATGCGCCCGCAGCTTGGCATCGAGGTGGGCGATCGGCTCGTCGAACAGGAAGAGTTTCGGCTCGCGGACGATGGCGCGGCCGATGGCGACGCGTTGCTTCTGTCCACCGGACAGTTCATGGGGGCGACGGTTCAGCAGGTGGGCGATCTCCAACAGGGTCGCTGCAGCTGTTACACGCTCCTTGACCACCGTTTCGTTGACCTTGCGCAAACGCAGCGGATTGGCGATGTTGTCGAAGACCGATTTATGCGGATAAAGCGCGTAGTTTTCGAACACCATCGCCACATCACGGTCCTTCGGCGCCAGATCGTTGATCCGCTGGTCGTCGAACTGGATGTCGCCGGCACTGATATGCTCCAGACCGGCCAGCATGCGCATGGTGGAGGACTTGCCGCAGCCCGACGGGCCGAGGATCGAGACGAAGCTGCCATCCGGGCAGATGATGTTCAGGTCTTTGACCGCCGGGGTCTCGCCGTAATATTTCCAGACGTTCTTGATGGTGACAGATGCCATTTCAATCCTCCAAACACGGTTTTGGCGCGCGCCACGCAGCCTGGCCGACGCGCTGCCTTATCATTCCTTGACGGCACCCATGGTGAGACCGGTGACGAGATATTTGCGGATGACGAGACCGAGCGCCATCATCGGCAAGGTGGTCACCACGCCGGCGGCCATGATCGCGCCCCACTGGATATTCTGTGGCTGGACCAGTTCGCGGGTGGCGACCGGCAGCGTCTTGGCGCCGCCCGAACCGATGATCGCCGCAAACAGGAAGTCGTTCCAGGCAAACAGGATGCAGAGCACCACGAAGGCGCCAATGCCGGGAGCGACGAGCGGCAGGATAGACCGGAACGCCTGGAACCGAGTTGCGCCGTCGACCATCTGCGCTTCCTCGATGGCAAAGGGCACGTTGTCGAAGAAGCCCTTGAGGATCCAGATCGCAAACGGCAGGTTGAACGTCGTATAAGCGAGGATCAGGCCCGGCAACGTGCCGACGAGATCGAGCGAGCGGAAGATCGAGTAGAGCGGCACCATGACGGCGACGACCGGGGCCATGCGCGTCGAGATGATCCAGAAGAACAGGTCCTGCTTGCCGCGAAAATCGACGCGCGACAGGCTGTAGGCGGCAAGCGAGCCGAAGATCACCGATATGACGGCGGAGCCGCCGGCGGCGATCAGGCTGTTGGCGATGTAGGTTGCAAAACTGTTATCGACGAACAGGCTGCGATAGTGCTTCAGCGTCGGCGTGAACTCGAAGAAGATGCCGATGCCCGACCAGTCGCCGACCGCCGGAAGCTTGAACGCTTCCAGCAGATCCTTGAAGGACGATGTGAACATGACAACGAAGGGCAACAGCGTCCAGACGAGATACAGGACGACGAAGACGATCGAGGCGTACCGCGCCAGGCGTGTAAAAGGTGTTTCGTAAGAAACGACGTCACGGGATGCCATGATGGATCAGCTCCTGCCGGACTTGGGGTTTTCGAAGACCCGGACGAGGATCTTGCCGAGAATGATGGTCACCAGCAACAGCGTGAGCGCGATGGCCGCGCCACGGCCGAGCTTGAAGAACTTGAAAGCGACCTCGAAGAGATAAACGGGCAGGATTTTCGTCGCACTGCCCGGTCCGCCGCCGGTGAGCACCAGCAGGCTGTCGATGAAGCGGAAATTGTCCATGAAGCGCAGCAAGACGGCGATCAAAAGCACCGGATAGAGGTTCGGCAGCGTTATCGAGAAGAAGTTCCGGAAGGGCGAAGCGCCGTCGACCATGTTGGCCTCAAGCTGGTCGCGCGGCACACGCTTCAGGCCGGCGAGCGCGATCAACGTGATCAGCGGCGTCCATTGCCACACATCGACGACGATGACGGCGATCATGGCGGTATCGGCACGTGCCAGGATAGAGGCGCTGTCGAGGATGCCGAGGCTCTGCAGGATCCAGTGATACCAGCCGAAGGTGCCGTTGTAGAGAAACAGCCAGAGCAGGCCGGCAACCGCGGGCGCCATCATCATCGGCATCAGCAGCGCCGTGACCAGAAAACGCTCGTAGCGGGAATTGTTGACGACGACGGCAAGCATGACGCCGACGGTGAGCTGCACCGCAAGGCAGATGACGCTGTATTTCAGCAGAAGCAGCCAGCCATTGATGAAGCGGCTGTCGCTGAACAGTTTCACGTAGTTCTGCAATCCGACCCATTCGCCGCCGCCGATATCGACGTCCTGCAGCGACAGGAAGATCAGCCAGAAGAACGGATAGAGCGAGATGAAGGCAAGGATCGCGATGGCGGGCGCCATCAGGTAGAAATAATACCGCTTCGGCGCCGGCGGGTTGAAGCTGCGTGGCCTCTCCGTCACCTCGGTTCTCGGTTTTGCCTCGACCTCGCCGGAATGCGAGCGGGCACGAAAAAGCTGTACCGCGACATCGTGCGGGACAAGGGGCATATGCGATGTATCGGTCATGCGAATTCACTCTCGCCGGCGCTTTGTTCGTTCGGCAGCAGAACAAAGCAGTCAGGGGTGGCAAGGGCCGGCAGCAGCGGTAAAGCTGCTGCCGGCCGGTGATCGTCGCAACGGATCAGGCGCCGTTCAGCTCGTCGATCTGCGTCTGCAGCGACTTTGCCGTTTCTTCCGGCGACATTTCGCCGGAGAGCATGCGCTGCGTTTCGGACGCGATCAGCGAGTGATACTCGTTGGCCTCGGGGATCTTCGGACCGAGCACGAAGTTCGGGTCCGCGATACCGACGCCATAAGCGGCTTCGAAGGTAAGCGCGTTTGGCATCTTGCTCGGACGTTTCTGCGCTTCCTTAACCTCTGGCATGTCGAGCACCGACTGGCGGGTCGGCGTGCCGCCGAGGCCCTTGAGAACATCGAACTGCAACTGCTTCGACGTCGACCAGATCGCGAAGAGATAGGCCGCGCGCTGGATCTGCTCGGAGGCATTCTTATTGATGCCGATGCCGCCGATGCCGCAGTTCGTGCCGTTGACGGCTTCGCCGCCATTCTTGATCCAGCTCGCCTCACCCTTCGGGCAAACGGCATAGGCTGTCTTGCCACCGGCCGCACGCGAGGTTTTCTCGTCTTCGACGGAAGCCGCGAACTCGTGATACTGAACCTGCATGGCAATGTTGCCGGACTGGTAGACCGTGTTCAGTTCCAGCGTGCCGTTCGCGAGGTTGTCCGGGTGGGAAACATCGGCGAATGCCTTGAACTTCTCCAGCATGAGCACGGACTGCTCGTCGCCCCACTTGGTCTTGCCCGGCTCCTTGGAACCCAGCTTGTCGTCGATGTCGAAATCGGTCCAGCGGCCGTGCGAGAACATCAGGCGCTGAATGTCCAGCTGCGTCGTCCAGGCGAACGAACCCTGGTGCTGGGCATAACCGTAAGGCACGTCGGCACCGCCCTCCTTCAGCTTCTTGAAGAAGGTGGCGTAGTCGAGGACGTTTTTCCAGGTGGTGTCCTTGGTGAACTCCATCCGGTAGCCGTACTCGGCTTCGAACGTCTTGGAGTGCTGTTCGAACAGATCCTGACGGTAGAAGGTGACCGGGATCGCCGCGTCGTACGGAAGCGCGATGACCTTGTCCTTGCTGTAGAAACGGCCGCAGGCGTTGAGGAAGTTCTCGACCCAGGCGCCATCGCCGTAGCCATCCGGGTCCTGCGGAAGTGCGTCGTCGCCAAACATCGGCGAAAGGTCGGCATAGAAATCGGCAAACGGTGCGCCGATCGGCTTGTCCTGCACATAGTTCAGGATGTAGTCGGACTTGCCGGAGCGCAGGTCGATGCCCGCCTTCTGCTGGACGACCGGAAGGTCGTCGGTCAGAACCTCGACCTCGATGCCGGTCAGGTCATAGAAGGCTTTGATGTTGTCGCGGATCGCGAAGGATGGCGGCGTGTTTTCCGACAGGAATGTCAGCTTCGAACCGGCGAACTGCTTCCATTTCGCATCGTCGGAGGATGCGGCCTGGACGCGCGTGCTCATGATCGTCGAGTTCAAACCAATCGCCAGCGAACCGGTGCCGAGCATCGTGGCTCCCATGCCACCAAGCTCCAGGAACCTGCGACGAGTCACAGTTTTGTATAAGGCATTCTTCGGCCTGTGAAACATATCTCTCTCCCAAAAGGCTGCGAAAGGCGCAGCCACCCTCCAAAGCGGCCTGGAGCCGGCTCCTCTCCGGCAACGAGGTCGAGCGTCATCTCATCTGGACGCAATGGAAACTTATGCGCGCCAAAATGTTTTGTAAATTATTTTCTTCAAATTCCGACGAGATTCTTTTTCTGCTGGGTTTGCTACAAAATCAGGACTTAACAGAACGCAATTTCGCATTTTAAGTCCGCTTTTTTGTTGGGTTTTCAGGCTTTGAAGAAAATTTCCATATAAGCTGATTTTACAGGCAGAGCTGGCGATAGATTTCACGGACAGGCACACGCCGCGTGCCTGGCGGTGGAAATTGCCGCCAAGCACACGCCCTCATTGCATGCCGTCAACCGCCGGCGGGAAATCAGCTAAAACGGGATCCACGACAAAGGCGCGAACGGCTGCATATCCACTTGTTCAGCCGAATGCGGACACCGCTGCAACCAGCCTCGGCGCCGCCATGTCCCTTCTCGACGTTCAACGGCCGCCCGAACGACGGCGCGCCGGGTTACAAGGACACGCCATTCGACCCGGCATTCTCCAGGATCGATGCAAGCGCCGCCGGCAGTTCCGCGAAACTGTCGATCAGCCGGTCGGCTCCCAACCCATCCAGCGGCGTCTTGGTGTAGCCATAGGTGAGCGCAATCACCGGCACGCCGGCCGCCTTGCCCGTGGCGATATCGACCTCGGAATCGCCGACATAGACGATCGGTTGACCGCCGCCGGCCACCCGCGCCGTTTCCGTCAGGTGCCGCGGATCCGGCTTGCCGACCTTGAACGTGTCCGGCCCGGCGACGATCTTAAAGAAACGCCCCAGATCGAGATCGTCGACGATGAGGCGGGCGAAGCGCTCCATCTTGTTGGTGCACACCCCCATGCGCCAACCTTCGGCCAACAGCTTCTCCAGCACTGGCACGACACCCGCATAGGGCCGGGTCTCCTGCGAGACGCGGGCGCCATAAATCTCCGTGAAACGCTGGACGGCGGCCTTGCCGCCTTCTTCGTCCCAGGCGACACCACGCTCGGCAAGCGCGCTGCGGACGAGATTGGGAATGCCGTGGCCGATCAGCCGTCGTGCCGTCTCGGTGCCGATGGCATCCAGCCCTTTTTCCGCCATCAGCGTATCGAGCGCACCGGCGAGATCGGGAACGCTGTCGACCAGCGTGCCGTCGAGATCGAAGATAATCGTGCCGATCGTTGCGGCTGGTTTTTGGTTCATGTCGGTCTCCTGAAGCAGCTTCGCTTTTCTCCTCATCGCGAAACCGCTGCACGTCTTGAGTTTGCACAATTCCGGACGCAAAACCGCATCGCACTTTTGCTGAACTTGTTCTAGCCGTGAATCGCGCCCGCTTGGGAAGCCAGAATAGCCTCATGCAGCGCTTCGGACAGCGTCGGATGCGGAAAGATTGTGTGGACGAGATTTTCACGCGTGGCGCCGAGCGTCATGGCGAGCGAAAATACCGGCACCAGTTCGCTGACCGATGGCCCGATCATATGCGCGCCGATCAGCTTGCCGCTCTCACGGTCGAAAAGCACTTTCAGCCAGCCGTCCGTCTCTCCGATCGTCACCGCCTTGCCGTTGCCGCGAAAGCTGAAGCGGCCGATATCGATGGCCTTCCCTGCGCTGACGGCTGCGTCCTCCGTCATGCCGATCGAGGCAATCTGCGGCGTGGCGAAGATGCAGGACGGAACCGGGCCAAGGCCGCCATGCACCACCTGTCCGGCAATCGCCTCGACGCAGCGCACCCCTTCATGCTCGGCCTTGTGGGCAAGCATCGGCGGACCAGCGACATCCCCGATGGCATAGAGACCGGCAACATTGGTGCTGCCGAGCCTGTCCGTCGTGATTGCGCCGTTGCGGAACGCCACACCCAGCCGTTCAAGGCCGAGACCGCCGACATTGGCAACGACGCCGGCGGCGGAAAGCAGCTTTTCCGCCTCGATCCTTCGCGTTGCGCCATCCGCCTCGGTGAGATCGACAAGCACGCGATCGGCATCGATAGAGGTGGCGATCATTCCGGCGCCGGTAATGACATCGACACCACGTTTGCGCAGCGCCTTGCTCATCTGCTCGGCGATTTCCGCGTCCTCCTGCGGCAGGATACGCGGCAGGCGCTCGATCAGCGTCACTTTGGTGCCGAGCGTATTGTAAAGGCTAGCGAATTCGACGCCGATTGCGCCGGCACCGATGATGGCAAGCGAGGCGGGAATGGCATCTGCCGTCATCGCATGGTGATAGGACCAGATGCGTTTTCCATCCGGAACGATGCCCGGAAGGCGGCGCTCGCTGGCGCCTGTGGCGATGATGATATGGGGCGCACTATAGTCACCGGGTGGCAACGTGCCTTTCGGCGCCTCCGAGAGCGCCGCGGAAACGATGACGCGGCCGGGTTCGGGGATTTCCGCCGTACCCCAGATGACATCCACCTTGTTCTTGCGCAGCAGGAACTGCACGCCGGCATTGAGTTGGCCGGCGACGCTACGGGAACGCGCGACGATGGCCGCCATGTTGGCGACCGGTTGTCCCGCCTCGATGCCGAAACCGGCCGAATGGCGGGCATGTTCCAGAAGCTCCGCCGAATGCAGCAGCGATTTCGTCGGGATGCAACCCCAGTTGAGGCAGATGCCGCCGAGGTGGTTGCGCTCGACGATTGCAGCGCGCAGGCCAAGCTGCGCCGCCCGGATCGCCGCGACATATCCACCGGGTCCGGCCCCGATGACGATGACATCATAAGCCGACATCCGGCGGTCCTTTCATGCCAAATCGGGGAGTTTTATCCAGCCGGCACAGGCCACGCGCCAGGGAGACGCGTGGCCGGCCGGGAGGTGAAGCGCCTTAGCCGGCGCTTCGGATCGTTTGAGACACCAACCGCCCGACAAGCGGCGCGGCCTCCAGCTGCGGCAGGTGGCCGACCTGGGCGAGGCGATGCAGCGCCACATGCGGCGGCGTAGATTCCGCCTGATCGGAGGGCACGATGCGATCCTCGCGACCGACGATGATGCGGGCCGGACCGCCGAAGCGGGAAAGCGCATCGCGCACGGAAAACAGCTGGGTATTGCCGGAGATGATACCGGCTGCCAAGCGCGCCTGGTTCTGTGCCATGGCAGTTCCTTCGCGACCGGCAAGTGTTGCACGGACCAGCACGCCCGGCAAATCCGCTGGGTCGTGCACCAGGAGATCGAGCCACACCTTGAATGCCGCTTCGCTGCCGGACGACAGGAAACCGGCGAAATAGTCGCCGTTGATCTTGGGGCCGAGGCCGGCGGGCGCAATCAGCGTCAAGGACCGAACGTCGAGATCGCCCCCGCCGGCGATGGCGGTTGCGATAGCCGCGCCGAGCGAATGGCCGACGAGATGCAGCCGGCCAATCTCCTGCGCGCCAAGGGTGTTGCGCACGGCGACGACGAGATCGTCGAAACTTTCCGCCGCCACCCCGGCCGCCGCGCCATGCGCCGGCAAGTCAATGGCGAGGATCGGATTGCTGATGCCAAGATGTGACAGGAACGGCCGCCACGCGGATAATTCACCGCCAAAGCCATGGATGAACAGGACGGGATCGCCCGTGCCCGATTGCAGCGTCTTGAGGATGCCGGATCCGGCGGCCGGCGACGACTGCCCTGCCACGCCACGGAAAGCGACGACCGAAGCCGTTTCCGGCGAGCGGCTGCGCTGGAAGGCGATGACATCCTGCTTGACCACCGCGCCCTTGGGTCCGGTGCCGGGAATGGCGGCGATATCCAGGCCGGCGCTGAAGGCAAGTCGGCGGGCGAGTGGGGACGAACCGCCCGTTCCCGTCTTGAGATAGGCGGTTTCCGCGGCATGCGCGGTTTCGACAGCCTGCGAGGCAACAGGTTCCTTGGCGGTCTCGACGATGGCTTGCGCATCCTCGCCGGAAAAGGACTCGGCTGCCGGTGCGGCCTCCAGTTTTTCGCCTTCCTCGCCCACCATCATCAGCGGTTCGAGGACGACGGCCATGTCACCAACCTGATAGCGGACTTCCAGGATCGTGCCGGTCTCGAAGGCCTCGACCTCGAAGACGGCTTTTTCCGATTCGACTTCGGCGACGATGTCGCCTTTCTTCACCTTGTCGCCCGGTTTGACGAGGATCGCCGTGACCTTGCCTTCGGTCAGGTCCTGACCGACCTGCGGCATAAGAATGGGACGTGCCATGATGGTTCTCCTCAAGCCACGCGGCGGCGTAACGTTTCGACGGATTGGGCGACGAAATCGACCGTCCGCCGGGTGGCGGCGGCAAATTCAGCGGCCGTTGCGACAAAGGCGCCGAAGTATGAAAACTCCTCCGGCTTCAGGCCATTAAATTCATAGGCCTGACGGAAATAGGGAATGCGCATCAGCTTCTCGATCACCTCGGCCGGTGCATCCTCATCGATGGCTTTCGGATCGAATTCCGGCAGCCGGTCCTCGGCCTGCATCAGCTGGGCGATGTAACCGGGCGGGCAGGTGTAGACGAAATCGCCGCCGGCGATCCTGGCGATGTGCCAGCTCGATGCCGAACCGCCCGGCCCTTCGTCCGCAACACGCATAGAGCATTGCAGCATCTTGCTGGGATGGTTGCGCTTCTTGCCGTAACGATAGGCCCGCTTCAGCACCGCCATTTCGCCGTAAATGATGTCTTCGGGCGAAAGCACGATGCCGCGCGCTTCTGCCTGCGCCTTGAGGTCGCCGATATTGCCGAGCCGGGACGACATGTGGGTGATGACCGAGCGCCATGCCGACAGATCGATGCCCTCGGCCTTTGCCCGGTCGAGACCGCGCGAGACGGCGTTCATGCAGGCAACATATTGCGACACGGTGAAGGACGTTGTGTTGTTGGTGGAAATACCGCGAGCAGTCAGTTCTTCGATGACCTCGTAGCCTTCCTTCGACCCCGGGATCTTCACCATCACGTTCGGTGCGATTGCTGCCAGTTGAAGGCCCTGTTCCAGCATGCGCGCCCTGTCGGTGACGAAGCGCGGGTCGACCTGGCCCGAGAGATAACCGTATTTGCCGCCGGATTTTTCGAAGACCGGACGGATCATCGCGGCGCCACGCCGGACGACATCGATATAGACCGTCCAATAGATATCCTCGATGTCGTCGACATTGCGCTCGGCGGCGATCCGGCGGATTTCTTCCGCCCAGAAGGCGGGATCGGCCTGGATCGCCTGGGCCGAGAGCGGCGGATTGGTGGTCACGCCGCGAAAACCCATTTCCCCGGTCTTTTCAGCGTGTTCGGGATCAAAGAGACGGGTCAGCTGCGCATCCCAATCCGCCTGCTTTTCCGCCGGTGCGGTCTTGAGAACCGACCGTTTCCAGCTTTCATAAACGAGTGGCGAAGAATCCCACCAGATCTCGCATTCCGGATTGGTGGCCGCCAATTTTTCCAGGACATGAAGTGCCATTGTCGTGCTCCATCTGTCTGGGGTTACTCGGCGGCAATCGCGACGGGCTTGGCATGCAGCGAACGCTTGACGGCGGCAACGATATCGTCGACCTGCGGCACGCTTGCCTTTTCCAGTTCCAGGTTGAACGGGATCGGGATGTTGAGGCCGGCGACGATCTCGATCGGCGCGTCGAGATGGTAAAAAGCTTCCTCCTGGATGATCGAGGCGATGTCGGAAGCGACGCCGCCACGGCGCACGGCTTCCTGGACGATCACCGCCCGGTTCGTCTTGGCGACCGAGGTGAGGATCATCTCCTTGTCGAGCGGAACCAGCGTGCGCGGATCGATGACCTCGACCTCGATGCCCTCTGCCGCCAGCTTTTCCGCCGCTTCCAGCGTGCGCGGCACCATGTTCGACCAGGCGATCACCGTCACGTCCTTGCCGGGACGCTTGATGTCGCCCTTGCCGAACTCGATGATGTGTTCACCATCCGGCACCATGCCCTTGGTCATGTAGAGATGCTTGTGCTCCAGGAACATCACCGGATCGGGCTGGCGAAGCGCGTATTTCAGCAGGCCCTTGGCATCCGAGGGCGTCGAAGGCATGACGACCTTCAGCCCGGGGATGTGGTAGAACATCGCCTCCAGGCTCTGCGAATGCTGCGCGGCAACGCCGCCGCCCGTGCCGCCCTGGGTGCGCATGATGAAGGGCACGCGTCCGTCGCCACCGGTCATCAGCCGGAATTTTGCTGCCTGGTTGACGATCATGTCCATGCCGAGCATGGCAAAGTCGATATAGAGGATTTCGACGATGGGGCGGGCGCCGGCAATGGCAGCGCCGACGCCGACGCCGATCATGCCGGCTTCGGCAATCGGCGTATCACGGATGCGCTTCGGGCCGTATTTCTCCAGAAGCCCTTCCGTTACCTTGTAGGAGCCGCCGCGCTCGGCAATGCCTTCACCGATGATGAAGACGGTCTTGTCGCGCGCCATTTCTTCGTCGATCGCCTCACGAAGGGCGTCGCGGTACATGATTTCTCTGGCCATTTTTACTCTCCCCCAAACGTGATCAGTAAGCTGCGACGAAGTCGTGGAACTCGGAGATCGAAATCTCGCGGCTCGCCTTCGAGAATTCGACGGCGGCGTCGAATTCCTGCTTGATCTCGTTTTCGATCGCCTCGATTTCAGCGGCGTCGATACCCGCCATCTCGACCAGCGCGTTGCGGGCGCGATCGACGGGATCACGCTCCTTGTAGTAGGCCAGTCTTTCGGCCGGCATGTACTTGCCGGGGTCGTTCACATGGTGGCCCATGTGGCGGTAGGTCTTTGCCTCGATAAGGATCGGGCCCTCGCCGCGCCGGCACTTTTCGACAGCCTCCTGCGTCAGGTTATAGACGGCAAGCGGATCGTTGCCATCGACCTGGTAGCTTTCGACGCCGATGCTGAGGCCACG
Source organism: Rhizobium sp. LjRoot30 (assembly GCF_964253915.1). NCBI lineage: Bacteria > Pseudomonadati > Pseudomonadota > Alphaproteobacteria > Hyphomicrobiales > Rhizobiaceae > Rhizobium > Rhizobium sp. LjRoot30. The sequence goes on from NZ_CAXUSG020000002.1 coordinate 422,884, forward strand.
TTTGTAAAGATCGACCTCGCGGGTCGATTCCTCGATGCGGGTCGACACCGCGTACTGGTTGTTTTCGATGACGAGGACGAAGGCGAGGTTCCAGATCGCAGCGAGATTCAGCGATTCCAGGAAGGTGCCGTTGTTGGACGCGCCATCGGTGGTGAAGGTCACCGTGACGGCATCCGAACCCTTGATCTGCGCCGCCAGCGCCGCACCGACACCCAGCGGCGTACCGGCGCCGACGATGCCGTTGGCACCGAGATTACCGACGCTGATATCGGCAATATGCATCGAGCCGCCGTAGCCACGGCAATAACCGGTCTCCTTCTGTAAGAGCTCGGCGACCATGCGGTTGACGTCGGCGCCCCAGGCAATGCAGTGGCCATGACCACGATGCGTCGAGGCAATATAGTCCCCCTCCCGCAAAGCCGCGCAAACGCCGGTCGCAATCCCTTCCTGCCCGAGATAGGGATGGAAGTAGCCGCGGATCAGGCCCTGCCGGTAAAGCTTGATGCCCTCGGTCTCGAAGACGCGGATCTTGTAGGCAGTTCTGAAAAGTTTTTCCAGAAGCTCCCGCGAAGGAGCATTTGCCTTGTGGGCCTGCGCTGACATGGATTGTCTCTCCCCAAAACATTCGTTTTTTTCGATGGGAAATTCCTAGCATCGCACCCAGAACCTGTCGAGAAAATTTTCTTCACAATCGCCTATTTTCTATCCGCTGCCACGACATCTACGAAGGCTCATCCGAAATTCGATTTAATATGTTGAAAAACAACAAAACTTCAATTTTGAGGAGCTTGCATATCATTTTCACAAATCGAATATGTCGCCACAGAAACCAGCCGCGCCTCTCTCCAAGCTAAAAATAATGAAAATTTCTTACATATCTTCTCTTCGGCCGCTCCGGGTTTTGCAAAGCCCTGGAAAAACGGCCCATGAACAAGAAATCCGGACGGCTCGACCGCCTCTAAGTTTGGCGAGTAAACTTTTCTTCCTTTTGCGGAAGTGATACGAGGTACAACGGTCGCATGAGTGGCCACATTCCAACACGGATCATTCAATGGCAGATGTTCGGCCTCTCGCGGATTTACAGCAAAGCGATCTTCTGGAGAGGATTCAGGAGCGGTACGGAACACTCCGTAAGTCCGAACGCATCGTTGCGGATTTCCTGCGCAACAATGCCGGCCGCAGGCTCGACTCCTCGATCACCGAACTCGGCCGGACGCTCGGCGTCAGCGAGGCGACGATCAGCCGTGTCAGCCGCGCACTGGGTTATGACGGCTACCCCGACATGAAGCTCTCGCTCGCCGAAGGCGCCCGCAGCAGCCGCTCGAGCTTTGTGAACCTGCCGCTGGAGATCGAGGACGGCGACTCTTTGATCACCATCAGCAGCAAGCTTGCAAACCTGCTGATTGCCGGAACGGACGGGACTCAGCGCATGCTCGACGCCCACCGGCTCGAACTCGCCGTTGAAGCGCTGCGAAAGGCGCGCCGGATCATCTTCGTCGGCGTGGGGGGTGCTGCGGCCATTTGCGACGAGGCGGCGCACATGTTCATGAAGGCCGGCTTCGATGCGACGAGCTATCGCGACGGTTATACGCAGACCATCGTCGCTGCCACATTGAAGCCCGACGATGTCATGGTCGGCATTTCCCATACCGGCACGACCGAGACCGTCGCCGATGCGCTGTTGCTGGCGCGCGGGACAGGCGCCACCGCCATCGCCATCACCAGCAGCACGGCTTCCGACGTCGCCAAGGCGGCGGATGTGGTGCTGACCACATGGAGCGCCGGCCAGCAACTCGTTCCCCTTCACGGCGACTTCCTGGAAGGCCGCGTCAGCCAACTCTTCCTGATCGACATTCTGTATGTGGGAACCCTGTTCCGGGTCGGAGAACAATCCGCCAAGGCGCTGCAGGCCACCGGCGAGGCGCTGGAAAAACATTATCGCCACAGGGGAAAAGGCACGCCGGAAAACTGATGGGCGCCGTCGGAGCCGGCGTGCAGTCGCATCGACGCGCGCCGCAAAACCTTCTTCCTTCACCGGCATGGGATGCCGGCGAAACGGCCGCCTTCAGGTCACGGACGAACCTTCGATGACGGCACGGCATGCGGCAATATCGACCTTGCCGCCATCCAGGTCCGCAACAATCCGGTCGGCCAGCGAAAAATCCTCGTCGCCGGTGTAGGACGATATCGTCACGATGCAGCGCATGGCCGCCGCCTTGGCGGCACGCAAACCGTTGTTGCTATCCTCGATGACCATACATAGCGCCGGGGCCAGCCCCAGCTGCGTTGCTGCCAGCGTGTAAATATCCGGCGCCGGCTTCTTTTTTGCGACGATATCGCCGGCAAAGACCGAAATCTTCTTCGAACGCTGCGGCCCGAGCATGACGTCGACCACCGCCTGCACGGCCTTCTCGTTGGATGTGGAGCAGACCGCGAGCACAATCCCCTCGGCAATTGCCTCGTCGACGATGCGGGCGATTCCCGGCCGGAGCGGCAGGCCGCCCTCGCCGATCAGCCGCATGAAAATATCGGTTTTCAGCTTGTGGATGGCGGCGATCAACGCATCGCGATCCGGATGACCGACCGGCCAGCCGGTTTCGTTGAAATGACGGACCATACGCTCCTTGCCACCGGCTGTGAGCAGCAACTCGCCGTAACGCTCGACGCTCCATTCGCAATCGATGCCCAATTCGGCGAAAGCGCGGTTGAAGGCAACACGATGACCGTCGCGCTCGGTGTCGACCAGTACGCCGTCGCAATCGAAGATGAGGGCCTGCATCATCGCTCAACCCTCCTTTCCCGCAGCATGTGCAGCCTTGCCGGCGGAGCCTAAGGCACGGATCATGTCGAGCACATCCTTCTTCATCGCCTCATATTGGCCGGTGATGAAGGGCAACGGCTCCTCAAGCTTCGGCTTGTCCGTTCGTACGGCAATAAAACCTTCGATGAAGCGATGCTTGTGCATCGTGGAAATGTTGACCTTGGCGCAGCCTCCGGCAATGCAGCGGTCGAACTGTTCCTGGCTGAGGCCGGTACCGCCATGCAGGGCGATCGGGATCGGAATTGCCGCGGTGATCTTTTCAAGCAGGCCGTAAGCGATCTTCGGCTGGCCCTTGTAGAAACCGTGGGCCGTGCCGATCGCCGGCGCGAAGACGGCGAGGTTGGGCATGTTCTGCACGAAAGCCAGGCACTCGTCGTAATCGGCCAGGATCGCCGAATCCTCGGCGACAAACTTGTCGTCCTCGACGCCGCCGATGGCACCGATCTCCGCTTCCAGGCCAACGCCAGCCGCCTCCGTCATGGCATAAATCTCTTCGGAGCGGGCCTTGTTTTCGGCAAACGGCAGGGAGGAACCATCGAACATCACCGACGACCAGCCGGCGTCGATACAGCGGCGGATGACATCGGCATCGCTGCAATGGTCGAGATGCAGTGCCACCGGCACATCGACATCTTCGGCCATCATCCGCACCCAGGTGGCAATCGGCTTGTAACCCCAATGCTTGATCGTCTTGACGGACACTTGGACGATGATCGGCGCCTGGAGATCAGCAGCGCCTTCGATGATCGAGCGGGCACTGTTGTAGTCGATCATGTTGAAGGCGGCGATGCCGTAGCGGGCCGCCTGCGCGCGCTTGAGCATCGGCCCCATTGTGACGAACGCCATGGTTTCCATCCCGTTTTGATTGTTTTCCCGCACCCCGTTTAACAGGGCCGAATGCCGTTGCGGCCTCGTTGGCTTTCTAGCAGATCGAGCACTTTTGTAAATAATTTTCTTGATATCGGGAGATTGAAACGCGCAATTCGTCAATTTTTATCGGCAAAAAGATCACGAAAAAAATCTCCGTAAGCGGAAATTAATCGAGCACCTTAAAATTCTGAAAATAATTTCTCTTGAATAGGCCCCTAATTGCCTAGCCGACTTTCACCCGATCGCTAAAATTTTCTTGAGGGCGGAGCCCCACACCGGCGGATCCAGTCGTCTGCCTTTCGAGCCGGCGTTGCCCGGCGTGGGCGCAGCGGCTCTCGATACGGGAACGGACGGCGCCCCACCTGGGATTTGTCTGATCGCGCCGGCGTTTCAACCGAACGCAGGCTTATCTGCGTTCGGTGGTCGTGCATTTTAGCAAGCTGCATCAGGCAGCCTGCGGACCAGGATCGTCGCCGTCGCTATCGTTGTCGGGCACGAAGGCACGCTGGTTTTTCGGTCGGAACCATACAACACCGGACTGTCCAAGCTCGGCCGCTGGATCGAGGCTCCGGTGTTTGCCAAGACGCAAGGCGACCTCCGGCTGGTGCATCAGCTCTTCCACCGCGAGCGTCTCATGGCGCCCGTTCGCATAGGCGATCGTCGTCACCTCCCCCACAGCGAGACCGAGGAGAGCGAGGCCGCGCATCGTATGGATCGAGATCGCAAAAGCCGGCAGGTCGTCACCTTCGCTTTGCACGAGGATATGCGGCCCATGCGGCCTGCCATTGATGCTGTAGCAGAGACGGCTGTTCAGCGTGACGACGTCGGACGGAACGTCATCCCGAAAACAAATCGTAGAAAAATTCAGCTTGTTGCGCAACAGCCGGAGATACGCATGGTCCTCCGGCGAACGGTCGAGCAGGGCCGTCAGGATATCGACATCCTTTGTGGTCAATTGGAAAAAGGTTTCTCGTTGCATGACAATCTCCCCCGGATCGCGCATTGCGATCCCGGCATCGGAATGATGATTTGGGTTTGGAGATCCCCTGGCCGGTGTTTTTCCGACCAGGGCAGCTATCCTGCGATCAGGCTGCCCGCATGGCAATAAAAGCGAAGTGGCCGGTGGCGGCGCTGGAAGACGGGATGTTGCGGGTCATCGGACATGGCTGTGCTCCAAAATCGGCGCATATCCTCAAGCCTCCATGGGAGGTCGGGATCGACAGCTTGAAAATGCAAGGATGGGTTCAGGCGCTCCCCGTACTCGCGACAAAGCGCCGAGCCGGGGTCAAATTCCCGCGATGAGGAAAATCCGGTGCGTCTTGCACGACGCTATATAGACCCAGAACGTATTCATTGCGTCAGACTGAAGCGGCTCCTCTGGTTTGTCAAGCACAGCGAGGCGCTGCAGCGTCGACGCTCATCGCCCGTCCTTTGCGCCTCTCCGGCGGAAGCGTCGGCACCCGAAAAACGGCTCATGATCCGATGCGGGGGAAAAAGCCGGTTTGCGTTCGCGGCAGCCAGGATGTACCAATCCCCGTCCCAGCAACGAGATCTACGCCCGAAGAGCCGTTTATACATCGTGACCAGATCATTTTCCGCCCCTCCAGGCTTGCGGGTTACGCTGCCCCGCGCGCTGTCCAAGCTCGGTTACTGTTCGCGCACGCAGGCCGAACAACTGATCGCGGGCGGCAGCGTCGCGCTCAATGGGCGGCGCGTTACGAACCCCTCTACATGGGTCGACCTGGCAAATGACAAGATCGCCGTGGATGGAGAAGTCGTATCAGCTTCCACCAAGGCCTATATCATGATGAACAAGCTGCGCGGCCTGATCACCACGCGTGACGACCCTGAAGGCCGCGCCACCGTCTACGACGGTTTCAAGCACGACGTTCCTTTCCTTTCCGCCGTCGGACGTCTCGACAAGGCAAGCGAAGGCCTGCTTCTGTTTACCAACGACACGGTGTTCGCCCAGCGGCTGCTCGATCCGGCGACCCACGTTCCGAAACTGTACCATGTGCAGATCCGGGGAACGCTCGAAGCAACCGACCTCAAGCAGATGACCGCAGGCATCATGAGCGACGGCGAGCTGTTGCGTGCCGCTTCCGTCCGGCCCCTGCGCGCCGGCGACAAGAACGCCTGGCTCGAAATCGAACTGCGGGAAGGCCGCAACCGGCAGATCCGCAGGATGCTGGAAGGCCTTGGCGTCGAGTGCCTGCGCCTCGTCCGGGTGGCGATCGACACGCTGCAACTGGGCGACCTGCCCAAGGGCGAGACGCGCAATCTCACCGGACCGGAAATAAAGGCGCTGCAGGCCAAGGTGGGAATGGGCGGTACAACTCCGAAACATAAGGGGCGGTGAAGCAGAAGGCGTGCGGGATCAACGCCTCGCCGCTTTCACGAAGGCACCGAATATCCGGGCGCCCGGATGGCTCTCGGCATCAAGCCGCTCCGGATGCCACTGCAAGCCCATGGCAAAAGCATAAGCAGGCACCTCTATCGCTTCGACAACGCCGTCGGTTCCCCGCGCCGTCACGACCACAGCGCTGGAGACTTCGACAACGGCCTCCCGGTGGAAGGTGTTGACGCTGAAACTTTCGGCATCGAAGATATCCGCCATCCGGGTACCGCCGGAAATTTTCACGTGGTGGCACAACCCGCTGCTGTCATGGTTCAGGGCACCCGGCCATGACGAATGCACGTCCGAAACCATGCGGCAGCCGTTCAGGCAGGCAAGCATCTGCATGCCGTTGCAGATGCCGAGCACCGGTTTGTCCTGCGCCAGGAATCCTTTCATCAGCGCCATCTCGACCGCCAGGCGATCGGATAGCGGGTATTGGGACTGATCGCCTTCGACATACCATTCCTTGGGGAAATTGATGCGCCCCCCGACACTGAGGAACCCATCGAACTCCTCGATCACCTGATCGACGAACTCCAGCGCATAAGGAATGCCGACAGCAAAAGCGCCGGCGCGGCTGAGCGCCGCGAAGTAACTTTTCGAGATATCGTAGCGGTCGCCCCCGGAACTGGTGTTCTCATCCATGATCACGGCGATTTTCGGCTTGCGGTTCATTGTATTTCCCCTTGTCGGCACGGCCGTTGCGGATCGGCGGTCGAGCCGCCTTGCCCGGGCTTTCCCTGCCGCCTACATCAAAGCCAGTCGGACCCGGTGGTCGTCTCCGATCTCCACCAGCTCGGAGGGAGCAGGTGCCGTAAAGACATCCGGTGCTACGCTGCCATCGGCCACGAATTGACGGCCGGCCAGCCGGGGAACATCGTCGAAACGATCGGCTTTTGCATTCGGGTCAAGCGCAGTCTCCGGATCGGGAATGGCCGCGATCAGTCGGCGCGTATAGGGGTGGGCGGGTGCTTCGAAAATCTCCCGCCAGCCTCCCTCTTCGACCACCTCGCCAAAATACATCACCAACACCCGGTCGCTCATATGCTCGACGACGCTCAAGTCGTGGCTGATCATCAGATAGGAAAGGCCAAGCTTTTCCTGCAGGTCGAGCAACAGGTTGATGATCTGGGCGCGGATCGAAACGTCGAGTGCGGAGACCGGTTCGTCGAGCACCACGATCTCCGGCTCGAGGATCAGTGCCCGGGCAATACCGATGCGCTGGCGCTGGCCGCCGGAAAACTCATGCGGATACCGAGCCGCCTGCTCGGGTGTCAGGCCGACATTCTTCAGCATGGCCTCGATGCGACCCTCGATTTCCGAGGTTGCGGTGATGCCGTGCAGCTTCAGCGGCGCGGCGAGAGAGGTGCGCACCGATTGGCGCGGGTTCAGCGAGGCGTAAGGGTCCTGGAAAACCATCTGCACCGCCTTGGCGCGCTGCATACGGCCCGGCGCGCCCGATCCGGTCAGCGGCTGGCCGCGATAGCGGATCGTTCCCGCCGTCGGCTGCTGCAGGCCGAGAATGGACAGGGCCGTCGTCGACTTGCCGCAGCCGGATTCGCCGACGATCGACAGGCATTCGCCCTTCGCCAGCGAAAAGCTGACGCCGTTGACGGCGTGCAGCATGCGCCGCCCGGCACCGAGCAGGCCGCCGCCGGAAATCGGGAACCGGACGTGGAGATCATCCACCTGCAACAGCGGCGCGCTCATGGCTCACTCCCTTGTACGGCGCGCGGGGTGAGGAAGCGCGTATCCGTCAGTTTCGAGCGGTCGGCGATGATGCTGTCGATATCGACCAGGCGCTGGCGGCCGTGCTCGCTACGGCTGCCGAGGCGCGGCAGGGCGCCGAGAAGGCCGCGGGTATAATCGTGCCGCGGGTTTTCGAACAGCGCCCGCGTCTCGTTCTCCTCGACCAGGCAGCCGGCATACATCACGCCGACGCGCTGGCAGATGCTGGCGATGACGCCGAGATCGTGACTGATGAACAGCACGGCCGTGCCGCGCTCGGCGCAAAGCTCCTTGATCAGCCGCAGCACCTCCGCCTGCACGGTGACGTCGAGCGCCGTGGTCGGCTCGTCGGCGATCAGAAGATCGGGATTGCAGGCGAGCGCCATGGCGATCATCACCCGCTGGCGCAGGCCGCCGGACATCTGGTGCGGATAGTTTTTCGCCCGCCGGTCGGGATTGGGCACGCGCACATTGCCCAGCGCCTCGACGGCGAGTTTTTGCGCCTCGCTCCAGCTTTTGCCCTGGTGCAGCACGAACATTTCGGCGATCTGCCGCCCGACCGTCGACAGCGGGTTAAGCGCCGTCATCGGTTCCTGGAAGATCATCGCGATGCGATTGCCGCGCAGGCGGCGCATCTCGCGCTTCGACACGGCGAGCAGGTTCTGTCCCTTGAACTGGATCTCGCCGCCGGAGACCGCAAGCGGCCTCTTCAGAAGCCCCATGACGGCAAGCGATGTCACCGACTTGCCCGAGCCGGATTCACCGACGAGACCGTAGGCTTCGCCCGGCATGATCTGGAAAGAGACGTTCTTGAGTAGGGGTTTGCAGACCGAACGGCCCAGCATGACGTCAAGGCACAGATCCCTGATATCGAGAAGCGGCGTGGTCATGGCTTGCGTGTCCTCATATGCGGATCGAGGCTGTCGCGCAGGCCGTCACCGAGAAGATTGAAGCCGAGAACCGACAGGAAGATGGCAAGCCCGGGGAAAATCGCCACCCATGGGGCAAGCTGGATCAGCTGGCGCGCATCCGTCAGCATCGACCCCCAGCTCGGGAACGGCGGCTGGATGCCGAGGCCGAGGAAAGAAAGTGCTGCTTCGGAGAGCACCGCCGAACCCATGCCGAGCGTCGCCATCACCAGGATCGGCCCCATCATGTTGGGCAGGATCTGCGTGAACATGATGCGCAGGTCGCCGTAGCCGAGCGTCTGCGCCGCCTGTACATAGCCTTGCGATTTCAACGAAAGCGTCGAGGAGCGGGCGATGCGGCAGGTCCAGCTCCAGTTGGTGAGGCCGAGCGCCACCAGCAGCGACGGCAGGCCAGGCCCGAGTACGGCCATGACGGCGAGCGCGAAGATCAGCGAGGGGATGGCGAGCATGACGTTGGTCAGGCCGTTCACCAGGTCGTCCCACCAGCCGCCCCAATATCCGGCGGTCATGCCGAGCGTGATGCCGATGATCGAATTGATCACCTGCGAAACGATGCCAACCGTCAGCGAAATCTGTGCGCCGTAGAGGATGCGGGTATAGACATCGCGGCCCTGCGCGTCCGTGCCGAACCAGAAGGTGGCGTCGGGCGGCAGCTCGGAACTCATCAGGTCCGCATCGAGCACCGGGTCGAAAGGCGCGATCCAGGGGGCAAGCGCGCCGGCGAGGATCACCAGTGCCGTCAGCGTTGCGCCGAGCCAGAAATTAAAGCCAAGCCGCATTGCCGTCACTCCTGCTTGATGCGCGGATCGATCGCGGCATAGATCAGATCGACGGCCGTGTTGATGACGAGGAACCACAGCACGATGACGAGGATCGTGCCCTGCACCACCGGAATGTCGCGGATCGCCACACTGTCGACCAGCAGCGAACCGATGCCCGGCCAGGCAAACAGCTTTTCGATGACGACGGCCTGGCCGATCAGCGAACCGAACTGCAGGCCGACCGTGGTGACGATCAGCACCAGCGCATTGCGCGCCACATGCCAGCGCACCACCTTCATCTCGCTCATGCCCTTGGAATGGGCGGTGCGGATGAAATCGGCATTCAGCACGTCCAGCACGCCGGCCCGCGTGGTGCGCGCCAGAAGCGCCAGCGGCGTGACGCCCAGTGTGACGGCGGGCAATATGAGATGCTGGAACGAGCCGTCGCCATAACCGAAGCTCGGCAACCAGTTCAGCTGCAGGGCAAACAGGTACATCATCAGCAGGCCGAGCCAGAACTGCGGCATGGACAGGCCGGAAACCGCGCCGATCATCGTCACCGTATCGAGGATCGAGCCGGGTTTGAGCGCCGCGAGGAACCCGAGCGGCACGCCGACGACGAGGGCAAAGACCATCGCGGCGATGGCGAGTTTCAGCGAGGCCCACATGCGGTCGTTGATCAGGTCGATCACCGGCTGGCGGGTGCGGAAACTGGTGCCGAGATCGAATTGCGCCAGATCCGTGACATAGGTCACGAAGCGCTCCATCAGCGGCTTGTTGAGCCCGAACTCCTCGTTGAGGCGAGCGATCATCTGCGGATCGGCAGCGCGCTTGCCGTCGGCGAAAAGGCTGGCGGCGAAGGTACCGGGAACGACGGAGAAGATGACGAAGATCAGCAGCGCCACCACGACGACAGTCGGAATGATCTGCAAAATGCGGCGCAGGGTGAAACGAAGCATGAGCGGTTCCGTTTTGGCCGCCCTGACGGGCGCGACAATCGATGCGGGGGCGACTTTACGCCGCCCCCGAACCCCTCAAGGCTTTACTTGCGCGCGTCCGGCGCGTTTTCGTCGATCCAGATCTCGTCATAGGGCTGGACTGCCAGTTCCGTCGCATTCGGAACGAGGCCATGGATCCATGGCTGGTAGGCCATGACCGCCTTGTTGTAGTTGAAGAACCAGACCGGCGCGTCATCCTGGACGATGTTATTGGCCTGGCGCAGCAGGTCGTTCTGCTTGGCCGGATCACGCTCCTGCTGGGCTGCTTCGTACAGCTTGTCGAAGTCGGCGCTCGCATAGCTCGTATAGTTGCAGGCCGATTGCTGCGTCTTGGAATAGTAGCAGCGCAGCGCGTTCAGCGGATCGGGACCGGACAGGTTGGACCAGATGAAGGCCTGGAAGTTGTTGGTGGTCACCGCCTCGCCGAGCGCCGAGCTTTCAACCGGCTTCGGCTTCACGGTGATGCCGACCTTCTTCAGCATCGGCAGGATGGCCTCGACGATCGGCACGCCCCAGCTCTCGTTCGGGCTCGCCGTCACTTCGAATTCAAAACCGTCCGCATAGCCGGCTTCTGCGAGTAGTGCCTTTGCCTTTTCCGGATCGAAGGCATAGGCAGCCTTGTCCTTGTCGAAGGCCGGCGATGAGATCGGCAGCCAGCCGGAAGCCGGATAGGCCTTGTTCTTGACCAGTCGCTCGATGATCAGCGGCGCGTTGATGGCGTGGTTGATCGCCTGGCGCACCCGCTTGTCCTTGAACGGCTCGAAGGCCGGATTGAAGCCGATATTGCGGGTGTAGACTTCCGCAACTTCCAGCAACTGCCCCTTCAGAGCGTCCTCACCCTGATAGGCCTGGTACTGCGTCGGGCCAAGGATCGAGACATCGATTTCCTTGTTGCGGAAAGCGACGTCGCGAGCGGCGTCTTCGGCCATCAAGACGATGTTGATGCGGTCGAGATAGGGCTTGCCCTCTTCGTAATACTTGTCGAACTTTTCGACGACGACCTGAGAACCCGGCACATGTTCCTTGAAGACGAAGGCGCCGAGGCCGACAGGGTTCTTGGCGAAGCTGGCTTCATCCGAGATATTTGACGGATAAATCACCGTCGTGTTCTGCATCAACGGGAATCCGGGGTTGATCGGGCCGGTGTAGGTGATTTCCAGCGTATTGTCGTCGATCTTCTTGAGGCCGGAAATTTCTTCCGCCTTGCCGGCGATGTAATCGTCGGCGCCCTTGATGTTGGCGATGAAGCTTGCCCCCGGGAAGGCGTTTTTCGGATTGGCGATGCGCTTGTAGCTGTAGATGAAGTCATCGGCCGTCAGCGGCTTGCCGTTATGGAAGACGGCGTTCTTGCGCAGGTGATAGGTGTGGACCGTGCCGTCCTCGGAAACATCCTCGGAGTCCGCCAGTTCCAGCACCGGCTTGTTCTGGATCGAATCCCAGCTGTAAAGGGCGCGATGGATCGCCTGGGTGATGAATTCTTCCTGCGTGTTCGGGCTGGCCTGGACGTCGAGCGTCGCGAAACTGGAGCCGTAAGGCGCGGTGAAGACGAGCGTTCCCCCATGGCGCTCGCCGGCGGCCAGCGCCCCGGAAGCCACGCCGAGGCTGAGCATTGCGGCCAGTGTCAGTCTTTTGAGCATTTCGGTTCCCTCCCGTGCCGTTTTCGGCATCGTTTCGATTGTTCAGTCCGGCAGGCCGTCAGCGCGCATCGTACACCACGCGGCCTGCAAGCAGTGTCAGCAGGCAGCGGGTGCCTGAGAGAATGGTTTCGGGCTCCGCCGTCAGCAGATCGTTGTCGAAGACGGCAATATCGGCCCATTGGCCCGGCACCAGCTTGCCCTTCACCGCTTCGGCCTTCTGCGACCAGGCGCCGTATTCTGTATAGGCCTGCAGCGCCTCTTCCCGGCTCAGCTGCTCGGAGGCATTCATGACGGTGCCTTTGCCGGTCTTGCGGGTGATCATGGCGGAAAGGTTCGGGAACGGGTCGGGCGAGCAGACCGGCGAATCCGAACCGGTCGAGGGTTTCAGGCCCAAACGCATCCACGTACCGATCTGGTAGGACGACTTGCCGCGCTCCTCCCCGAGCACGGAAATGTAGCTGTCGCCGAAATCGTGGATGAAGGCCATCTGCGGCGCCGGCAGGATACCGGCGGCTTTCATGCGCGCATCCTGCTCGGCCGTCGAGAAACCGCAATGCTCGATGCGGTGACGGCGGTCCGGGTCGGGTTTTGCCGCCAGCGCCTTTTCGTACGCCGTGATCAATTGCTCGATGGCACCGTCGCCGATGGCGTGGCACGCCATCTGGTAGCCGCGGTCGTGGCAGGATTTGACGATCGATTCGACCACCTCGTCCGGCAGCATCTGCACGCCGATATTGTCCGGTTCGCCCAGATAGGGTTTCGTCATCCAGGCGGTGCGCCCGCCTGCCGAACCATCGAGGAAGATTTTTACCGCACCGACGCGCAGCATATCGTCGCCGGCGCCGGAAATAAGGCCGGCGCGCCAGCAATCCTCGACGATCGAAACACCCGGATCGCCGAGCAGCGTCAACCAGACACGCACCGGCAGGCGACCGGAAACCTTGGCCATTTCATAGGCCTGGATTTCGGCAAAACCCGACACATGGCCGACGGCGGCATCCATGCAGCTGGTGATGCCGAGCGAGAGCAGGTAGCGCCCTCCCCGCTCGATACCATCGATCAGTTCGTCCGTCGTCACCTCGGGCATCGCCGCCTTGATGAGGTTCATGGCATTTTCAGCGAGAAAACCGTTCAGGCGGCCATCGGTGAGACCGATCACGCCGCCATCCGGCACCGGTGTCGCCTCGGTCACGCCGGCAAGCTTCAGCGCCAGCGAATTGGCGATCGCCACATGGCCGCAGGCGCGCGTCAACAGCACGGGATGGTCCGGCACGGCGCGGTCGAGTTCCTCACGCGTCGGATGGCGACCGACATCGAGCTTGACCTGGTCGTAGCCGCGGGCACGAACCCAGCCGCCCTTCGGTGTTGACGCGGCGCGCTCGGCCAGTTTTCCGGTCAGGGCGGCGAGCGTCGGCGCCACACCTGGCGTCGCATCGACCCAACCCATGGTGATGCCTGTCGAGATGAGATGCAGATGGTTATCGATCAGACCGGGGCTGGCAAACCGGCCCTCGAGGTCGATGACCTCGGTCCGCGGCCCCTTGAGGCTGAGCATTTCGGCATTGCTGCCGGTCGCAAGAACCTTGCCCTGCCATACGGCAATGGCTTCGCTGACGCTCTCGCCACGGCCGCACCAGATGCGGCCGTTGTGCAGGACAAGATCGGCTTCGATAACAACGGACATTCATCACTCCCTGTCGGTGCGCCCGAACCGGCGCTCCGCTCCTCCTATCGCAACGTTAAGGATTGCGACAAGCTTGGCCAATTCGCTTTTGGCAAAAACCCATGCCAAATTGGCATACCTATTTCGAATGAATGACTTATGATCGGTTCCATGACCGGAGTGGATGGGAGGGGAGCCCGACATGGAGATCAAGTGGCTGGAGGATTTCGTGACGCTTGCCGACACGTCGAGTTTTTCGCGTGCGGCGGAAATGCGCAATGTCACGCAGCCTGCCTTCAGCCGGCGGATCAAGCAACTGGAAAGCTGGCTGGGCGCAACGCTGATCAGCCGCGCCACCATGCCGGCCGAACTCACCCCGGCCGGCCGGAATTTCCTGCCGGTGGCGCAGGAGGCAATCCGCACCTGCTACGCTGCCCGCGAGGCGCTGAGGCCGTCCCACGAACCGGGCCTGATCCGCTTCGCGGCGTTGCACACGCTGACGGTAACGTTTTTTCCGCGGTGGTTGAAATCGCTGGAAAAGGTGGAGGGAGCCTTCAGCACGTCGCTGATGCCGGATCGCGGCGGCATCGAGGCAAACCTCGACGCGCTTGTCGGCGACGAGGCGGATTTCTTTCTGACCTACACCCACCCGGAAGTGCCGTTCCACCTCGACCGCCGGCAGTTCCTGTCACTGACGGTGGCGCATGACCGGCTGGTTCCGCTGGTCGCGGCCAATGTCTCCATGGCCGGCGGCACGCAGCCGGGACTGCACATCCTCGATCGGGCCGTCGCGCAGCCGCGGCTGGCAATCCCCTATCTCAGCTACGGGTTCAATTCCTTCTTCGGCGTCGCCCTTTCGCGCCTCCACCTGCGCCGCCCGCCCTTCCGCCGCCGCACGACCCATGAAAACACCATCAGCGCCGGGCTGATGAACATGGCTGTGACAGGCGCCGGCGTCTGCTGGCTGCCGGAAAGCCTTGCCCGCGACGAGATCGACAGCGGCCGCCTCGTATCCGCATCCGCCGACGAAGGCTGGAACCTCGATCTCGAAATCCGTCTCTACCGGCACGCGGCCAGCCGCAACAGCAAGGTCGAAGACCTGTGGCGGACAGCAAAGCAACTGATGGAACGAGAGCCCGCTTGATCAGGCCTTGAGGAAAACCAGGGCGCGGGGGATCTCGGCGAAATCCCTATGCTCGAAGGCGACGGCGCGCAGGCCATGCGCGCGGGCGCCGGGATACCAGCCGGCGCGATAAGCGTCGGTCGGATTGTTGAACTCGATGACCACCTCGTAGTGCTCGGCCACTGCCGGCAGCGCCTGGCTGAAGTCACCCGAGAGCGCCTCCGCCACGCCTTCGCGGATCAGGCGTCGCGACCAGGCGGGGGAAATCGAGGTCGTGGCGCGGCCCTTGCCCTCAAGCGTTTCCACGGCTTTCAAGCCCGGCACCATCGCTCGTGCCTCCGAACAAATGCCGGCGTCACCGGCAAGGAAGACCGAGGGCACGCCGTAACCGGCGGCGCAGAGCGTATTGACGGTGAATTCCGACGCCACCTCGCCATTGATAAGGAGACGTGAAATCCGCATGTTCGAGGTGTGGGCGAGCGGATTGTCCTCGCTGCCGGCCTTGGAATGATAGCCCGTATAGACCGCCGCGGCGAAACCGGCATCGAGACCGAACATCATGGAGTCGGGGTGACCGGACCAGCCGCGCACGATGCGGACATAGTCGGGCAGGCGATCGAGGATCAGGTTGCGGCCGCTGTCGTGGGCATCCTTCACCACCACTTCCGTGGCGCCTGCGGCATGCGCGCCCTCGCAGGCGGCGACCACTTCGGCGGTCATCAGGGTGCGGAATTCGGCCCAGTCGGCATGGGTGCGCTCGGCCTCGTCCCAATGGGCGATGCCTGCGGTCCCTTCGATATCGGCGGAGATGAAGACTTTCATGGGCGGGGGCTCTCCTTCAGCCAGTCGGCAAGGGCGGGATAGAGGCGGCCGTTGCGGGCCGTCGTGGCAGGCGCCGTGCAAAGCGCGTTCAGCACGGCCTCCTGCGCGGTTTCGGCAGCCGCGCGGAAGGCAAGGTCGATAAACTCGTCGGCCAGCCGTTCCTGCATGGAAAAGGCTTTTGCGGGATCGTGTTCCACCGGATCGGCCGTGGTGAAGCAGAGGACGACGTCTCCGCTGCCATGACCCCAGAAAGCACCAAGCCGCGCCAATCCTGCCCCGCCACGCCGCGCCACGCGCTGCAGTTGCCGGTCGCCAAGCGGCAGATCCGTTGCCATGACGACGATGACGGAGCCGCGCTCCGGGCTGGCCGGCACCCTCGGATCCGGACGGCGGCCATCAGGCAGGACGAGATCACCCGCCGCGCCGAAATTGGCGAGCACCAGGGCACCCAATGTAAAATCGCGTTTGCCGACGCGCAGGCGGCGAGAAGCCGTGCCGATGCCGGCCTTGAAACCGAAGGCGGTCATGCCGGAACCGGCGCCGACGGCGCCCTGTTCGACTGGCCCTGGCCGTGCCGCATCCAGCGCAGCGACAGCATCGTCAGGCGTCACTGCCAGCGCCTGAATGTCGTTGATGCTGCCGTCGTTGCATTCGCAGACCAGCGGATTGACCGTTGAAGTCTTGCGCCCAATCGACGGATTGGCGGCAATTGCCCGGCGGATCAGCGCTTCCGTGCAGGCTGCAACCCCGAACGTATTGGTCAGCAGGACCGGCGTTTCGATGGTGCCGAGTTCGGCCACCTGCATCAGCCCGGCCGATTTGCCGAAGCCGTTGATCACCTCCACAGCCGCGCGCGGCTTAAGGCGGAAGAGATCACCCGGATGCGGAACGATTGCCGTAACACCGGTAAAAATCCCTTCCCCGCGCACGGACCGGTGGCCGACCGCGACACCCGGCACGTCGGTGATGCCATTGTCCGGCCCCACCGCCAGCCGGCTTTCCGGCATCAATCCCAGTTCACGCGCTGTCTTCATTCCCATTCCCCCGGATATCACCGCCTTGTTTAAGACGGAACGCCGGCCGCTTCCAGATAGAGGGCCTGCAGCCGCCGCGTCATCGGGCCGGGCTTGCCGTCACCAACCGTCCGGCCGCCGATCTTCACGACCGGCATGACGAGGCTGGAGGCAGAGGTCTGGAACGCCTCAGCCGCGCCTTGCGCCTCCTCGGGGGTAAAGGCGCGTTCCTCGATCCGCAGTCCTTCCGTTTCGCACAGCCGGGCAAGCGCACGTTGCGTGCAGCCGGGCAGCGTTGCCCGGGACGCGGCGCGGGTGAGGATGCGACCATCGGCGGTAATCAGATGTGCCGTGGCGGAGGCGCCTTCGGTAACCAGCCCCGCCTCGACCAGCCAGACATCGTCGAAACCGCGGCTGCGTGCTGCCTGCTTCGCCATGACCTGGCCCAGCAGCATGGCGGTCTTGATGTCACGCCGCTGCCAGCGCGGATCGTCGGCCAGATCGACCGAAATGCCATTCTGCTGGGCCTTCGTGCCGGTCAATGTCTTCGCCTGCGTGAAGCCGACCAACCGCGGCGCCAGTGTCTCGGAATAGAAGAAATCGCGATCCGCCTCGCCGCGCGAGACGTGCAGGTAAACGGTACCGTCCCGCAAATCGTTTCGGGCGATCAGTTCCGCCTGCACTGCCGCGATCTCCTCCATCGACAGCGGCAACGGAATGGCGAGTTCTTTCAGCGAGCGCTGGAGACGGGCAAGATGCAGGTCGTTGTCGATCATCCGGCCATCGATGACGGCCGTCACCTCATAGACGGCATCGCCGAACAGGAAACCGCGATCGAAAAGCCCGATACGGGCCTCCTCCTCGGTTGTGAATTCACCGTGGATGTAGACGATCCTGCCCATCTGTTCCCCTTGCCTGCCCCTGACTCCGGTTTGCAGGCAACCTTTCCTGGAATTGCTCTCGCTTCGGGGCCGATCATAGGAATGACCCAGTGAGGCTGACCAATTCAATTTGGGCAGGACCTCATGCAAAATTCGCCTGGCCTATTATATTTCAAAGGGTTGGATTCGATTGCCTTCGAAGCGGGCAACTGTGCCGGAGGATACTGAGAGCCGGTCACATATGCTATCTAATGCGCCGCAACGATCCTCCTGACGATTTGCGAGAGAGAGCATGCGCTTGCCTTTAATTTTTTCCGCCTGGTCCTGCTGCCTGCCTGCGTTGGCGGCACTTACGCTTGCGTTGAGCGCTCCGAATGTTGGGGCTGCGCAAAACGAATGCGGCGAGGGTGGCGCCGATATCGTCCGCAAAGCCTATCCGTCCGCGACTCAAACCTCGAACGAGGCTTTTGAATTCGCCGGTGCCACCATCAAACTGCCAAAGAGCGGCGACGACGACCCGCATGCCATGCTCTGCCGCGCCTGGCCGGCACGCCCCGAATTGACGCTGGTCGCCGTGCCGCTGATGACGAAACAATCCGACGACGGCAATGAAGGAGATATCGAACTGCTTGTCGTCGATACGGCCGGTTTCGAAGTCAGGCAACGCCTGCGTCTTCCGGGGCTGATGACGGACGACGCGCTCTATGTCTCCAATATCGCCTTCGACACCGCCCGTTATCACCTCGCACCGAAGAATACGGCCTTCGGATTGCGCCTGTCGCTCCACGGCAGTTCCGGCCCCAACCCGTTCGGCGAAACGACCCTGTGGCTTTTCCTGATAAAGGACGGGCAGATCAAGCCGGTCGTCGACAACATCGTGGTCGCCAGAAACCAGGGCGAATGGGACACGAATTGTGCGGGGGAATTCCTGGAAACCGTACGAACCCTGTCGATGAAGCCATCGGAAAGTGGAGCGTTTGCCGATATCCTCGTCAGCGAAAAAGCGACCACGACAATCAGCCGCGTCGGCGAAGGCGGGGAATGCCTCAGTACGGAGACAACGACCACCGCCCAACATCGCCTCCCATATGAGGCTTCCGCCTACCGCATTCCCGAAGACCTCAAGCGGATCGACTAGCGAGATTGTCGCGAAGCGGGAAACGCGCCTCCGGCAACATCAAACCACAGAGGTTCTCGGTCTTCATCGCCCGTATCAGCAAACCGTGCGAAAACGCTCGACCATGACATCGAGAACCTCTTCGGGGGGCCGCTTCCACCAATTGTTTGCCGAAAAGATCTCGACCTCGCAGGGGCCGGCATAACCGGCGGCCTCGACGCTTTTCCGAATCTCCTTGAGATCGGCAACCCCGTCTCCCATCATGCCGCGATCGAGCAGGACGTCGCGCGTATCGGCAAGCCAGTCGCAGAGATGATATCCAAGAATGCGGCTTTCGCCGGCGCGCTGCAACTGGGCATCGAGCCCGCTGTCCCACCAGACATGGTAGACATCGACGGCAACACCCAGGTTCGACGCATCGACGGCGATGCAGATATCGACGGCATCCCGCACCGTCGTGAGGCAGGAACGGTTTCCGGCATAGACGGGGTTCAGCGGTTCGAGCGCCAGCTTGACGTTTCGTTCCGCGGCATAAGGCGCGAGGGCTGCGACACGATCAGCGACGATTTTCAGGCTTTCGGTCGTGCCTTTGGTGCCGGGATGCACACCTCCGACGACGATCGTCAGGACGGCGGCGCCGAGGCCGGCGGCCATATCGATCGAAGCCCTGGCTTCATCGAGAACGGCCATGCGGTCGACCGCATCCGTGCCGACGAGGAATGGCGTGCGGCACAATCCGGCGACGGCAAGGCCTGCCGCCCGCGCCCGCTCACCAATAGCCACCGCTCGCGCGCCAACTTCCCGGCGCCAGAAGACGATCGAGCCGAAACCACGCGCGGCACAGGCATCGATCACCCGCTCTGGCTCCCACCTCGCCCCGTGGCCTTCGAGATTGTGACCGAGGCTGGCGGTGTTGAGCGCAAGCGCTGCATGATCGCTTGAAAAGTCCCGCATCGTCACGCCCCGTAGAGGGCGAGCAGCTTCTTCATCCGCCCGATAGCAAGCTCCGGATCGCGCAACAGGCCGCACTGGTCGGCTAGACGGAAGACCTCGGTGAAATAGGGCAGCGGCCGCGTGGCCTGCGCACCGTTCAGCATGACAAAATGGTCCTGGAATCCGTTGAGCCAGCCGAGGAAGACGACACCCGTCTTGTAGTATTGCGTCGGCGCGCGAAAGATCAGCCGCGCAAGCGGCACGGTTGGGTCAAGCGTGGCGCGGAACCCGGCCTTGTCGCCCTCGCCTAGTCGCTCGATGGCATAGGCCGCGGCTGGCGCCAGCGGATCGAAAATGCCGAGCAGGGCGTGGGAAACCCCCTGATCGTCGCCTTCGATGAGTTCGGGATAATTGAAGTCGTCTCCGGTATACATCTTGACGCCGGAAGGCAGGCGGCGGCGCATGACGATCTCCTTATCCTTGTCGAGGAGGGAGATCTTGATGCCATCGACCTTGGCCGCATTCGCCTCGATCACCGCAAGCGCCGTCTGCATGGCCGGATCGAAATCCGCGCTTCCCCAGTAACCGGAAAGCTGCGGATCGAACATGTCGCCGAGCCAATGCAGGATGACCGGTTCGTCGCAGGCAGCGAGCACGTCGGAGTAAATCTTCACGTAGTCTTCGGGCGTTCTTGCGACCTGGACAAGCGCCCTGGATGCCATGAGGATCAGCCGGCCGCCGAGTTTCTGGATCGCTTCGACCTGCTCCAGATAAGCCCGGCGCACGTCATCAAGACCGCTCACCGTCGCCGGATCGAGGTGATCGGTGCCGCAGCCGTTGGCAACCAGCGCGTCCGGCAGTTCCTCGCGGGTCCGGCGGATCAGTTCCAGCGCGCCCGGCCAGTCGAGACCCATGCCGCGCTGGGCCGTGTCCATCGCCTCGGCAATGCCGAGGCCGAGGCCGGCGAGGTAGCGGCGGAACTCCATCGTCTTTTCCCAATCGACCGTCGCACGACCGGTGGGGTCGTTGGCGGTGAACGGATCGGCGACGACATGGGCAGCGGAATAGACGGTTCGTGCCGGGTTCCTGCCGAGCGTCGCAGCGGCGATCGGCGTTCCGGCGAGGACATAGTCGCTGAGGCGGCCGGCGGTATCGGGAAGGGCGATTTTCATGGGAGACCTCAAAAACGCGGGACGAGCATGCCGGCATCGGCCGGGATGGACAGTCCGGTTGTGTAGGGAAGCCGCCCCGAGGCAAGCGAGGCAATCAGCGTACCGACGTCGGCGGGCGACCCTATGCGGGGAAAGAGGGTCAGGCCCTGTTCGGCCCGCTGGCGATAACTGTCGATGACCGCCGCCGTCATTTCCGTGGCGATCAGGCCGGGCTGGACGTCGTAGACGGCGATTTCCTCGCGCCCGAGCCGGACGGCGAGCGCCTTGGAAACCATGGCAGCCGCGGCCTTCGAAGCGCAATATTCCGAGCGCTGTTCGGCGACGGCGACGGCATTCGAAGAGGTGACGTTGACGATCGCATGGAAGAGCGACGGCCGCTTGCGTGCCAGCAGGCGACGGGCAAAGGCTTGGCTGAGGAAGAACATCGCCTTGGCGTTGACGTCGAAGCAGCGATCCCAGCTCTCTTCCGTCACCTCCATCATGTCGCCGCGCTTGAGAACGCCGACACCGGCATTGTTGACGAGTGTCGTCAGCGGACCGAGCCTTGCCTCGACATCGGCAAGGGCGGCGTCATGTCCGTCGATCTTCGTCACGTCGAACGGCGCCGCGACCGCCGGAACACCAAGAGCGGCAATGCGCGCCACCGCAGCGGCAAGTTCGGTGTCATCCGCCAGCCCGTTGACGGCCACGGCAAACCCCTCGCGCGCCAGCGCTTCGCCTGCGGCAAGACCGATACCCCGCGACGCGCCGGTGACGAGCGCCACCGGCCGTGCAGCCGGCGCGCTCATGCGCGTGCGCCCTTCTTCAGCAATTCACGGGCGATGATCATGCGCTGCACCTGGTTCGTGCCTTCGTAAATCTGCGTGATCTTCGCATCGCGGTAGAGGCGTTCCACCTCGAAACCACGGATATAGCCGGAACCGCCGAAGACCTGCACCGCATCGGCGGTGCGCTGCACCGCCATGTCGGCGGCAAAACATTTGGCGATCGAGCAGGCCTTCGTCGCATCCGCGCCAGCATCGATCTTCGAGCCGGCGGAGTGGACGAGCAGGCGGGCCGCCTCGATATCTTTCGCCATGTCGGCGAGCAGCCATTGCACGCCCTGGAAATCAGCAATCGCCTTGCCGAACTGCTTGCGCGTGCCGGCATAATCCAGTGCGGCTTCCAGCCCGGCCTGGGCGATGCCGACCGCGAGCGAAGCAATGCCGACGCGCCCCTTGTCGAGCACTGACATCATCATGTGGAAACCGCGGCCTTCCGTGCCGAGCAAAGCATCGGCCGGCAGGCGTACATCCGTGAAGGTCAGGGCGCCGACCTGGCTGGCGCGCTGACCCATCTTGTGTTCCTTCGGCCCCCTCTCGACACCGGCCGCATGCAGATCAACGATGAAGATCGACATGCCGCGGTTGCCGGCCTCCTTGTCGGTCCGCGCCAGCACGAAGCCGTAATCTGCGACCGGCGCATTGTGGATCCAGATCTTGCCACCGTTAAGCACCCAGCCGTTCGCATCGCGTGTCGCGGTGGTGCGGATGCCGGAGACATCGCTTCCCGCCTCCGGTTCGGTGATGCAATAGGCGACCTTGGCGCGCATGCCGAGAAACTCCGGCAACATCGCCAGCTGGCTCTTCGTGCCGTGGCTGACCAGAAGCGTCGAGATCAGCTCTAAGAGGCCGCACTGGTCGGCGACTGAGGCGTAACCGCGGCTCAATTCCTCCATTACCAGCGCATAGGTGAGTGTATCGAAACCCGGCCCGCCCAGGGCTTCCGGCACGCCGATGCCGAACAGGCCCAGCTTCGCCATCTCGTCATAGAGGCCGGCGGGGAAGCGCTCCTCACGGTCAAGCTCCTCGGCCATCGGGCGGATCATTTCGTCGGCAAAGGCGCGCGCCATGTCGCGTACCTGCTCCTGGGTCTCGGTGAGATACATTTGCCTCGTCTCGCTTGTAGTAACTATCTAGTTACATACATTCGACGACAGCCGCACGTCAAGACGGAAAAAATGACGAAGCCCGGGCAAGCCGCTTGCGCCGCCGTTTCGACACGTGCATATTATTCACCATTCAGTTACTTAAGGAGGAAACATGCACCCGGGAGAAAAGAGGAAATTCGGCCGGACGGATCTCGAGGTCACCGCATTCGGCTTCGGGACCGCACCGCTCGGCAACATTTTCCGCGAGATCGACGAAGCAACGTCGCAGGCCATGTTCGAGCACGCATGGGACGCCGGCGTGCGTTTCTTCGACACCGCGCCGATGTATGGCCACGGCCTTGCCGAATTGCGCACCAGCCACGCCTTGCGCTGGAAGAACAGGGACGATTTCGTCCTCTCCTCCAAGGTCGGCCGCCTGCTGCGCCCGGCGCGTCGCGACACGATCGACTTCGCGCCGTGGACGAACGCCGCCCCCTTCACCATGCATTTCGACTATAGCTACGACGGCACGATGCGAACCTTCGAGGACAGCTTGCAGAGGCTGGGGCTGGAGCACATCGACATGTGCTTCATCCACGACATCGACGTTTTCACGCGTGGGAGCGAGCAGCCGGAAGTGTTCGAGCAGGCCATGGATGGCGCATGGCGGGCGCTGGAGCGGCTGCGCGACGAAAAGGTCGTGAAGGCGATCGGCGTCGGCGTCAACGAATGGCAGGTCTGCCATGAAGCCTTGCTGCGGCGCGATTTCGACGCCTTCCTGCTGGCCGGGCGCTATACCCTGCTGGAACAGGAAGCGCTCGATTCCTTCCTGCCACTCTGCGAGGAAAGGAATGTCGCCGTTGTGGTCGGCGGTGGCTTCAACTCCGGCATCCTTGCCACCGGCGCGAAAGACGGCGCCAAATACAATTATGCCCCGGCGCCGCGTCACATCATGGAAAAGGTCGCGAAAATCGAGGCCGTCTGCACCAGGCATGGCGTTCCGCTCGCAGCCGCCGCCTTGCAGTTCGTCGTCGCCCATCCTGCCGTACCGTCCTTCATGGCCGGCACGCGAACAGTCGAGCAGCTGGAGCAGAATCTCGCCTGGTTCGCCCATCCGATCCCGTCCGAATTCTGGGCGGATCTCAAGCATAACGGCCTTTTGCGCGAGGATGCGCCCGTGCCGGCTTGACCATGCATTGCTCCGCGCTGCCGATGGCGGCGCGGAGGTTTTCCTGTCGGCGGGTTCGCCTCGTCAGACTTTATGAAATACCGCAGGACGGGCCGGAAAACGGTTCACATACCTACTCGCCGAAGCGGGCCGGCCGCTTTTGCCGATAGGCCGCAAGACCTTCCGTCAGATCGCTGGAGGCAGCCGCAACAGCGCCGGCCAAAACCTCCACGACGCGCTCGCTTTCTTCACCGTCTGCGGCATTGATCAGCATCTTTGTCAATTCCGTCGCTCGCGGAGACCGTTTCAGCACGCGCGCCGCAGCGATCCCTGCCGCAGCCGCCCCCTCGCCTGTCGACACCACCTGATCGACGATACCAAGCGCCAAAGCTTCGTCGGCGGAATAGATTTCACCGAACAATGCCATGCGGCGAACCAACTGCGCACCAAAACGCCGCGAGGCGCGTTGCGTGCCGGACCAGCCGGGAATGATGCCGAGGCCTGGTTCAGGCTGGCCGATCTTCACATGCGCCTCGGCGATGCGCAGGTCGCCGCAGGCGGCAAGTTCCAGCCCGCCGCCAAGGGCATGGCCGTTCAGCACGGCGATCAGAGGTACGGTCAGTCGCGCCAGCGCATCGAAGGCATCGTGCCCGTCGCGCAGCCAGCGGCGCGAAAATGCCTCGGCATCCAGGCTGCTCCACGCCTCGATATCGCCGCCGGCGCAAAAGGATTTTCCGCCCTCACCTGTGAGGATGGCGACGCGTGCGTCCGAGCGCTCGATGGCACGGCAGGCCAGGAACAGCGCATCGACCATGACGTCATCGACGGCATTGAGTTTTTCCGGGCGACGCAGGGTCAACCGTGCGATACGGTCTTCGACGACGAGATCGATGCGCGGATCACTCACAGCGCCAGCCCCATGCGTTCGGGGCGGAACAGCACCTCGTCCATCACCTTGAGCTTGGGGGAAACGTGCAATGGCGTCGCCGCCTGATCGAGGACGTCGCGCTGCAGGTCGAGGCCGGGCGCGATCTCGGTGACGACCAGCCCGTCGGCCTCCAGCCGGATGACGCAACGCTCGGTGACATAGGTGATGTCCTGCCCCTGCGCCCGGGCGCGCTTGCCGGAGAAGCTGACCTGATCGACCTTTTCCACGAACTTGGCGATGCGGCCCTCCTTATCGATCACCAGACGGCCGTCGTCGACGCGCATCTTGGCGCCCGCATTAAAATTGCCGGAAAAGACGATCTTTTTCGCCCGCGAGGTGATGTCCACGAAACCGCCGGCACCGGCGGTGCGATGCGGCGTTGCCGCCAGCCGGCTGACATTGACCGAACCTTCGGCATCGATTTCGAGGAAAGACAAAAGCGAACAATCGAAGGCGCCGGCCTGGAAATAGCAGAACTGGTGCGGCGAGGCGACGAAGGCCTCGGCATTCGAGGCGCAGCCGAACTTGAAGTCGAGCAGCGGCACGCCGCCGACCGCACCCTGCTCGATCACCCACGTGACCTGGCCGTGCAGGCCTTCCTCGATAAGAATGCGCGGCACATTGGCCGAAATGCCGAAGCCGATGTTGACGGCCCAGCCGCCCTTGAGTTCCTGCGCCACGCGGCGGGCGATGACCTTGCCGACATCGAGACCAGGCAGCCGAAACGTTTCGAGCGGCCGGAACAATTCGCCTGAGATCGCCGGGTCGTAAGGTGTCGCCGTTGTCTGCAACTGGTCGGGGGCTTCGACGATGACGTCGACAAGGATACCCGGCACCCGTACATCATGCGGGCGAAGCGTACCGCTGGCGGCGACACGCTTGACTTGAGCAATGACGATGCCGCCAGAATTTCGCGCCGCCAGCGCCATTTCCATGGCGCCGAGTGTCGCGCCTTCATGTTCGAAGGTGAGATTGCCCTTCTCGTCGGCGGTCGTCGCCCGGATGATCGCCACGTCGGGACGGATCGCCGGGAAATGCAACCAGTCCTCACCCTCGAAGGAGACGCGCTTGACGAGCGGTGCCGCGCGCGCACTGGCATTCATGGCGCAACCATCCTGCTCGGGATCGACGAAGGTTTCCATGCCGACCTTGGTCAGCACACCGGGACGTTTGGCTGCCCCTTCCCGCAACATGTCGAAGACGATGCCGGAGGGAACGTTCCAGGCGGCCAGTTCCTCCTTGAGGATCATCTGCCAGACAAGCGGCGGCTCGGCATTGCTCGGCCCGGAGGGATAGGAGCCGCCGATGATCTTCACCAGCATTCCTGGCTTGGCGATGTGATCGACGCCGCGCGTTCCGAAAAAATCGCCGGCGGCAATCGGGTGAATTGTCGTGAGGCCACGCGGATGGCCCTCGCGATCGAAACGTTCGCCGAGCGCCTTCAGCACCGCATCCGGGCAGCAGAGGCCGGAGGAAGAGTTGACGGCGACGACCGCGTTATCCCCCACGAGCTGGACCGCCTCCTCCGCGCTCTTCACCTTCCTCATCGCCGAAACCTCCGTTTTCCATTGCATTAAGTAACTAACTAGTTATACATTAAATGCGACGAGATCAATCCGCTTGGAGCGATTTTCCATCGCGTTTCCAGCGGCTGGACCATCGAAGGAGGAGGCATGAACATCTATTTCCAGAAGAGCTTTCAGCGGGGGTTCGGCACCTTTCCGCTGAAGGGAGACGATCTTAGAAACGCCATCGACGCAGCGGTGGACGCCGGTTACCGGGCGTTCGACACCGCGCAGATGTATGGAAACGAGGCAGAAACCGGCGCGGCACTGGCCGCCTGCGGCGTGGCGCGCCAAAATCTCTGCATCACCACCAAAGTGCATCCCGACAACTACACGCCGGAAAAATTCCTGCCCTCCGTCGAGGCCAGCCTGAAAGCGCTGCAGATCGACCGTGTCGATGTTCTCCTGCTGCATTGGCCGCCGGTGGGTGGCGATGTCGGCCCCTCGTTGCGCCTGCTGCAGTCGGCGAAGGAGAAGGGTCTTGCAGATGCCATCGGCGTCTCCAACTACACTGCGAAGATGATGCGCGAGGCACGGGCGATCCTCGACGTGCTGCCGGTTACCAACCAGATTGAATTCCATCCGCTGCTGAACCAGCAAAAACTGCTCGCAGCCGCCACAGAGACGGGCATTCCGCTCTCGTCCTATGCGTCGGTGGCGCGCGGCGAGGTTTTCAAGCACAGCCTGTTTGCCGAGATCGGCAAGGGCTACGACAAATCGGCGGCGCAGGTGGTGTTGCGCTGGATCCTGCAGAAAGGCGTGCCGCTCAATACCATGTCGACGAAGTCGGAAAACATCCGGGCGAATTTCGAGATCATGGATTTCACCCTGTCATCCATCGACATGGACCGGATCGATACCCTTACGTCAACCGGCTATCGCATCGTGAAGACCGGGCTTTTGCCGTGGGTTCCCGAATGGGATTGACGCAAGAAAGGCGGCCTTGCGGCCGCCTTTCTTCATTGTAACAGAGCCGTTCGGTCAGGCGTTGCCGCGGATCATGTCGGCGGCCTTTTCGCCGATCATGATCGTCGCCGCATTGGTGTTCGAGCCGACGACGCTCGGCATCGTCGAGCTGTCGCAGATGCGGATGCCGTCGAGGCCGCGCACGCGCAACTGCGGATCGACCACTGCCATCTCGTCCTGCCCCATCTTGCAGGTGCAGGTCGGATGGTAGGAGGTGCGGCCATACTGGCGCGTATAGGCCACGTAATCTGCCTGTGTCCGCACAGTGCGATCAGGGAAATGCAGCGTCTTGATGTACTTCTGCAGCGAGTGCTGCGCAAAAATCTCCTGGCTGATCTTCACGCCCTCCACCGAAATCTTGATATCATCAGGATCGGCGAGGAAGTTCGGGTCGACGACCGGCAGATCGCGCGGATCGGCAGAGCGCAGGGTCACCGTTCCCCGCGATTTCGGCCGCAGCGTATAAGAGTTCAGCGTGACACCCGACGCGCCTTTGGGCACGCTCGGAACGCCCGCTTCTGCACCGGCGCCGGCGAGGAAATGGAACTGCAGGTCCGGCACAGGGTTCGCCTTGTCGCCATACCAGAATGCCCCGCCCTCGACCACGTTGGAGGTGATCGGGCCGGATTTGAACAGCGCATACTGAATTCCCGCCCAGACCGACCAGTGCAGCCTGTTGTATTTGTCGAGACTGTCGTGGTTTTTCAGTTCCGCAACGATATCGACGCCGAAATGATCCTGCAGGTTTTCACCAACCCCGGCCATGTCCTGCACCACATCGATGCCGTGGCGCCGCAGCGCATCGGCCGGGCCGACGCCCGAAAGCATCATCAGCTTCGGCGTGCCGATGGCGCCCGACGTCACCAGCACTTCGCTTTCCGCCCGCGCCGTGATGCGCTTGCCGCCGACCTCGTAATCGACGCCAACCGCACGGCGCCCCTCGAAGACGATGCGCAGGACGAGCGCGCCCGTCACCACCGTCAGGTTCTTGCGGCCGAGCGCCGGGCGCAGGTAACCGACGGCGGCCGAGCAGCGGCGGTTGTTGCGCGTCGTCGTCTGGTAGACACCGGTGCCCTCCTGGATAGGGCCGTTAAAATCCGGATTGTAGGGAATGCCGTATTCCTGGCAGCTCTGCACGAAAGCGCGCGTCATGCGTTGCGGCTCGGGAATGTTGGAGACACCGAGCGGCCCATCCGTCCCATGCCAGCCACCGGAGAGAATGGCATTGCCCTCCGAGCGCAGGAAATATTTCTGGATATCCTTGAACCCCCAGCCCTCGGCGCCCTCTTCCACCCACCGGTCGTAATCGCCGGGAACACCGCGGGTAAACACTTCGGCGTTGATCGACGAGCCGCCGCCCAGCACTTTTGCCTGGGCATAGGGGATCTCGCGGTCATTGGCATGTTTCTGCGGCGCGGTCTTCAGACCCCAGGTCAGCGGACCTGTCGTCATCTTGGCAAAGCCGACAGGCATGTGGATCAGGGGGTTGGTATCGCGCCCGCCCGCCTCGATCAGGCAGACCCGGGCGGACGGATTTTCCGAAAGCCGCGCGGCCAGCACGCAACCGGACGTACCGCCGCCGACAATGACATAATCATAACCGGCGGACATCATGCGATCCAATGCGTGCGCTTGCCGATCTCGACATGAACGGATTTCACCTGCGTATACTCCTCTACTCCGTAAACACCGGCTTCGCGGCCCCAGCCGGACTGCTTGAAACCGCCGAGCGGCATTTCGGGTCCGCCCGCCATGATCGTGTTGACCCAGAAGCGCCCGGCGCGCACCCTCCGGCTTACCGTCAACGCCTTGTCGATATTCTTCGTCCAGACGCTCGCTGCAAGCCCATAAACCGTATCATTGGCCAGTTGGATCGCTTCTTCCACCGTATCGAAATGCATCGAGCAAAGCACGGGACCGAAAATCTCGTCACGGGCGATGGCCATGTCTCGGGACACGCCGGAGAACAGTGTCGGCGCGATATACTGCCCGCGGCCGAAATCGATCGCTCCACCGCCGGTCAGAAGTTTTGCGCCGGCGGCTTTGCCCTGTTCGATATAGTCGAGGATCGTGGCGTTCTGCGCCTCGGTGGTGATAGCGCCGACCTGCGTCGCTTCATCCAGCGGATCGCCGACGCGGATTTTTTCCATTTTCTCGACGAGCAACTTTTCGAACTCGGCGGCGACGGAACGCTCGACGATCAGGCGCGAGGACGAGACGCAGCATTGCCCGGTGTTGAAGCTGATGCCAAAGGCGGCGCCATCGGCGGCATCCTCCAGATCGGAATCAGCAAAGACGATGATCGGGTTCTTGCCGCCGAGTTCCAGGCCGAGCTTCTTGAAATTGCTGTCGGCGGCGGCGTGGACGCAGGAGCGGCCGACGGCCGTCGAGCCGGTGAAGGAGAGCATGTCGACATCCGGGTGTTCGGCCAGAGCCTGGCCGATGGTGCGACCGGAGCCGGTGACGACATTATAGACACCGGCCGGCAGGCCAGCTTCTTCAAGCACTTCGGCAAGCAGCAGCGTCGTGGCGGCAGTTACCTCCGACGGTTTCACCACCATGGTGCAGCCGGAGGCGAGGATGAAGGGCACGCGTTCGCACAGAATCAGGAACGGGAAGTTCCAGGGGGTGATCAGGCCGACGACGCCGATCGGCTCGCGCAGTACCATGCCGAAGAGGTCATCGCCGAGCGAATTGAAGCTGTCGCCGTGCAGCATGCGGGCGGCACCGGCAC
The DNA here is from genome assembly GCF_964253915.1 of Rhizobium sp. LjRoot30. Classification (NCBI taxonomy): domain Bacteria; kingdom Pseudomonadati; phylum Pseudomonadota; class Alphaproteobacteria; order Hyphomicrobiales; family Rhizobiaceae; genus Rhizobium; species Rhizobium sp. LjRoot30. Next base: position 453,020 of record NZ_CAXUSG020000002.1, read on the forward strand.
CGACCTCGAAGCAGGCGATGCAATGGTCGATCTCGCCGCGCGCCTGCGAAATCGGCTTACCGTTCTCCAGCGCTTCCCAATAGGCGATCTCATCGCGGCGACGGCGCAGGATTTCGGCGGCACGCAGCAGGACACCTGCGCGAGCGGCACCCGAAAGACCGGACCAACGACGGTCCTCGAAGGCGCGCCGGGCGGCGGCGACGGCCGCATTCAGATCGTCAGTCGTGCAGCGCACCGTCCGCGTTACCGGCGTACCGTGGCCCGGAGAGGCGCGTTCAAAATGATCCGCGCCATCTTTCCACTGTCCGTCGACGAAAAAGCCGAAGGCGCGGGCGGCAGTCGGCGGAGAAAGGAACGAGCTCTTCTGGTCCATAAGAAACATCCTTCGATATTTTACGCCGTGATGGCGATTTGTGTCTTCAGGTCCTGCGGCCGGTCGCCGAGGGTTTCGAAAGCTTCCTGGATCTGTTCCAGGCCATAACTCGCCTTGGTGAAATCATCCGTGCGGAAGCGGCCGTGCGACAGGAGGGTGAGCGCGTCGTGCATATCCTCGCCCATGCCGGCGACGGAGCCCTTGAGGCTCCCTTCCTCCAGAACCGTCCGAAGAATATCGATCGGCACGGTCTCGCCCGGCGGCGTGATGCCGAAAAAGGCGACGTGGCCGCCGCGGCGCGTCAGGTCGAAAGCCTGCTCGTAGAGCTTGCGGTTACCGACGCTTTCGATCACCAGATCGGCGCCGCGTCCGCCGGTCATCCGCAGCACGGTTTGCCTGATTTCAGCCGCATCGGAGACGGCGACATCCGCGCCCGCCGCAAGCGCCATCCGGCAACGGTCGGGCGAAAGATCGGCGACGATGATGGGAGCGGCCCCGACGAGCCGCATCATCTGCACATGCAGGTTGCCGATCGGCCCGGCGCCGAAGACGACCACCGACTGGCCGAATGCTACCCTCGCCTTGCGCGCCGCGCGTACGACGCAGGCGACCGGCTCCGTCAGGGCAAGCACGTCATCGGCGATATCGGCCTCGACGGGGATCGCCAGCCTTGCCGGCACGGCGACGAATTCGGCAAAGGCACCGTCCCGGCCGATGCCGACCTGGGTAACTTCGGCGCAGTTCAGCACCTCGTTGCGCCGGCACCAGAAGCAGGTGCCGCAGCCGATATTGATATCGACGACCACGCGCGCGCCAGCCTTCAGATGGCGGACATTGGCGCCGCATTCGGCTATCGTGCCGCAAAATTCATGGCCGGGGATGAGCGGCAATCGGTCGGCCGCATAATGACCGTTGAAGATATGGATGTCGGTGCCACAGATGCCGGTTCGCACCACCCGCACCAGCACATCCTCCGGCCCAACGGGCGGGATGGCCACGTCGCGGAGTTCGAACCGTTTCGGCGCGGTGAGGACGGCGGCGCGCATGGTGCTCACGGTCGCCCCCTCACTTCACGGTGCGCAGCTTGGCGCGGTCGATGGTAAGCGCGATGGCGACGATCAGTACGACGCCGAACACCATCTGCTGGCGCGTCGCATCGATCTCGAAATACAGCATCGAGGCGCGGATGACGGCGACGATCAGCGTGCCGATAACCGTATTGACCACACCGCCGACGCCGCCCGTCAGGGGCGTGCCGCCGACCAGCACGGCGACGATGGCCGGCAGCAGGAAGCCGTTGGCGATCGTCGGGGCACCGCCCGAGAGTTTGACGGCAAACAGCAGGCCGGCGATGGCGGCGAGCGCGCCGGAAATCGCGAAGGCGAGGATTTTGTAGCGCGCGACGTTGAGACCGGAAGCGGCGGCGGCAAGCTCGCCGGCGCCGACCGCCTTCAGGGCACGGCCCAGCGTCGTGCGGCGTTCGATGAACAGGCAGATGGCGACGAGCACGGCGGCGATCAGCAATTCGTTGGGCACGCCCCATGTGTGGCCGATCATCCAGCCAAAAGTTTCGTTGCGCTGCGTTGCATCCATGTTGAGCGCCCGCTGGCCGGAGAGCCACTGCGCAATCGAGAAGGCGACGCCGCCGACGGCAAGTGTCGAGATGAACGAAGGCACGAAGAGCCGCGTCGTGATGTAACCGGAAAGCATGCCGAGAAGAAAACCGGCGGCGACGCACAGGATGGCAACCCATGCACCCATCGAGGCGAGGTAGACCGAGGCGACGACCGTCACCATGTTGGCCATCGACTGGGCGGACAGGTCGATACCGCCGATATAGATGGCGAAGGTCAGCCCGAGCGCCATGATGAACAGCGGCACGATATCGCCGGCGATGCCGAGCAGGTTCGACGGGCGCAGGAAACCCGGATCGTTGATGCCGACGATGGCGACGAGCACGACCAGCGTGATCCAGGGCAGGTGCGGTTTGAGGCGCTGAATATCCATTGGTCCCTCAGATCATGTAGTGCAGGAGGTCGTAGGGCGTCGGCTTGGCGCCCGGCTCGCAGGCAAACTGCTTCTGGATGCGCCCGTCCTTGACGACGATGATGGTGTGCGACAGGCCGATCGCCTCTTCCAGCGTATCGGCGACCAGCACGATGCCGACGCCGGCGGCACTCATGGCGCGGACCATGTCGTAGACATCCTCCTTGGCGCCGATATCGAGGCCACGCGTCGGATGGTCGAGCAGCATGATGTCCGAGCCGCCGGAGCGCCATTTCGCCAGCACCACCTTCTGCTGGTTGCCGCCGGAAAGATTGCCGCAATCGGCGAATTCGGAATGCGCCTTGATCGACAGTTTCTTGATCCAGTCGCGCGCCAGCGCCCGTTCTTCCGAAACGCGCAACACGCCGCTGCGCGAATGGTTCTTCATCTGCGAGAGCGTCATGTTCTCGTAGACGTTCATGCCGGCGACGATGCCCTCGATCTTGCGCTCGCGCGGAACATAACCGACGCCGCGGGCGACCGACCTGCGCGGAGAAAGCCCGGCGGCATCCTCGCCCTTGATGCGGAGATGGCCCGTCGTCGGCGTGCGCATGCCGTAAATCGTCCGCAGGATCGCCTCGCGGCCGGAGCCCTCCGTGCCGACAAGACACAGCACCTCGCCGGCGTGGAGCTTGAAGGAGATGTCCTGGATGCGGCCGGGCAGGCCGACACGGTCCATCTCGACCAGCACCTTCTCGGCGTCATAGGGCGCCTGCAGGTGCTCGCGATAATATTGCTTGTCGACGTTGCGGCCGACCATCTTGTGCTGGATGGCTTCCGCCGTGGCGCCGCCGCGATCCACCACGTCGACCACCGCACCGTCCTTCATGACGTAGATGCGGTCGGAGAGTTCCATGACCTCGTCCATGCGGTGCGAGACGAAGATAAAGGAGGCACGCGTCGTCAGCTCGCGCACCAGCTTGAACAGCAGCTGGACCTCTTCCTTCGAAAGAACCGAGGTCGGCTCGTCGAGCAGGATGACGAGATCGCCCGAAACCCGTTCCTCCAGCGTCAGCACCTTGGCAAGCTCGACGAGCTGGCGCTGGACGAAGGAGAGTTTCGAGGTCACGGTCGCCGGGTCGATGTCGAGCTTGACCTTGGCAAGCTGCGCCTTCGCCGCCTTCGCCATCGCCTTCCAGTCGACGATGCCGAAGCGCACGAACTGGCGCTCATAGCCGAGGAAGATGTTTTCCATGATGGAGAGGTTGGGGATCAGGGATTGCTCCTGGAACACCATGCCGATGCCCTTTTCCATCGCCTGGCGCGGATTGGCGAACCGCACCGGCGTGCCGTTGATCAGCACCTGGCCGCCATCCGGCTGGTAGGCGCCGTAGATGACCTTCATCAGCGTGGACTTGCCGGCGCCGTTTTCGCCCACCAGCCCGACGATCTCGCCGCGCTTGATGTGGAAATCGATCGCCTTCAGCGCGTGGACGCCGGGGAATTTCTTGTCGACGGCTTTCAATTCGTACATGGCGCGCGCCTCACTTCACGAAGGAAACCATCTTGCGATCGGTCGAGAGCACGACGGCAAGAATGACGAGCAGGCCAAGGACACCGTCCTGGAGGAAGTCCGGCAGGCCGATGACGACCATGCCGTTGTCGATGACGCCGACGATCAGGACGCCGACCAGCGCATTCCATACGCCGCCGATGCCGCCCCAGAGCGCGACGCCGCCGACGACCACCGAGGTGATCGAGACGAACATGAAGTTTGCGCCTGTCACGGATTCCGCCTGCCCGATGCGGGCGACGACCAGAATGGCGGCAATGGCATAAAAGACCCCGGCAAGTGCAAAGCCGGTGACCCGGACGCGGGTGACGTTCAGACCCGAGGCATGCGCCAGGTCCTCCCCGCCACCGACGGCGTAGAAATTGCGGCCGAGCGTCGTGTGGGTCTGGATGAACCAGGCGACGAGCAGGAAGAAGCCCGCCGCATAGACCATCAGCGGGAAGCCGAGCAGGCGTACCGTCAGCAGGCCCCGGAAGGCAGCGTCGCCGACCTTGACGATATCGCCGCCGGTGAGCAAGATCGCCGCCCCCGTGCCGACGAAACCCATGGCCAGGCTTGCCATGAAGGACGGAATCTTCAGTTTTACATGCACCAGCCCGTTGATCAGCCCGATGATGCCGCCGAGCGCAAGCACGAGCGGGATGGCAATCCAGCCCATGCCGCCCAGCGCGCCGCCGAGTTGCGCGAAGATGAAGGCGAAGGCGACCGCGGTGAGCGACACCGTTCCTTCCATGGAAAGGTCGATCGATCCCATGACGATGATGAAGGTGACGCCGACGGCGACCATCAGCGCCGGCGCCGAGGCAATGGCGATACGGGCGAAATTCCGCAACGAGAAGAAGGTCGGATTGAGTGCCGTGAAAAAGATCACGAGTGCAAGCAGCACCAGAAGCGGCGCCCACTTGATCAAGGTTTCGCGCGATAGGCGACGTGTCACGTCAGACACCCCTCTTCCAATGAAATTTCGCAGGAGAAATGGCGGCAGCGCCAGGGCTGCCGCCGTGTCCGATCAGGACTTGTACTGGATCTGGCCGTTCGACGGACCCCAGAAATCCTTCCAGTCGTAGGCCGGAACGGCATCCAGATATTTCGCCTTGAATTCGGCGGCATCCTTGGCAGTGACGAGGATCGTCGGGCCGTAGAATTCGCGATGTTCCTTCGGCTCTTCCGAGGGTTTGAAGGTGCCGATGGCGGCGTGATAGGCGAGTGCCGCGCTGATGCCACCGCCCCAATGGGGATTGGTAAAGACCGTCGCCAGCAGCTGGCCGTCCATGACCATCTGCACCGCCTCCGGATTGCCGTCATAAGCGACGATCGGCATGCCCTCGATGCCTTCGGCACGCAGCGCCTCGATGACACCGTAGGCGATGTTGTCGTTGGCGCAATGCACGCCCTTGATCTTGTCGCCGTAGCGGGTGAGGAACGAGGCCATCAGCGCCGCGCCCTTCTGCGTATCCCAGTCGGCCGGCTGCGCATCGAGAAGCTCGATGTTCGGGAAATCCTTCAGCGCGTTCTTCAGGCCGGCGAGACGCTCCACCGCCGGATTGTTGGCCGCGATGCCGCCGAGATGCACGACGCCGCCTTCACCGCCCATGGCTTCGAAGAGGATGCGGGCCGTCTGTTCCGCCGGCTTCTCATCCGACCAGGACATGTGCGAGACGTAGTTGTCGCCGAAATCCCAGGGATGCAGGTCGTCGGTCTTGTTCCAGATCGTCGAGATGTAGGCACCGGCCGCCTGCACCGCTTCGACCACGGGGCGGGCATTCGGGCTGTCGTTCGCATCGCAGGCGATGGCGCAGTTGCCGTTGTTCTTGGCAAGGAACGCCTTGATGTCGGCCAGCGACTTTTCGGTCGAGCCTTCGTTGATCAGGCTGACCAGCGCGCTCTTCGGCTTGCCGAGCGACTCGACGAAAGCCTCGCCGCCGGAGACGATCGAGTTCCAGTAGGCAGATGCCCGGTCGCGGTAGCTCCAGGCAATCGCCGGATCCGTCAATGCGGCCTGGGCCACACCACGGCCGAACAGGCCAGGCACTGCTGCGGCGCTGACGCCGGCAGCGGCTGCCAGCAAGAAATTGCGACGGCTGACCGTCTCACGTTCGATGAAATCCTTGATAAAGGTCGACATTGGTTCCTCCCGACTCCCCTTTGGAAATGGCTCCCGCGCTATGGCTGGTCAACGGTCCTCGGCAGGTCTCGGCGCTTTCCCGCGGAGGCCCTGCAATCGTCTGTCAATCCATTTAACGCACTAACTGGTTACTTCTTTATCGCAGTCCAAGTCAAGTGGTTTTCAAGGGTGGCGCAGCAGCTAATCGTGCCGACCGGCTTTGACGGAAGGCGATCCGTGCGTGTATGAGTTGCACCACAGACATCCCGACCGCGGCAAAGGACGAGCCCCGAGCATGACCAGCGAACAGATAGAAAAGCCGGGACGCAAACCACGCATCCGCGATGCGGAAGCCACCAAGGCCCGCATCCTCGACGCGGCCAAAAAAGAATTTGCAAAGAACGGCTTAGGCGGAGCGCGCGTTGACGATATCGCCGAAAAGGCAAAGGCCAACAAGCGCATGATCTACCACTATTTCGAGAGCAAGGAAGGCCTGTTCCAGACCGTTCTCGAAGAGGTCTATCTCGACATTCGCAGCGCCGAGCAGAAACTGCATCTGGAGGATCTCGACCCCAAGGCGGCGCTGGAAAAACTCGTCCGTTTCACCTGGGAATACTACCTGAAGAACCCGGAATTCCTGACGCTGGTCAACAGCGAAAACCTGCACCGCGCCAAGCACCTGAAAAAATCGGAAATCGTCAAGGCATCGAGCCGCAAGCTTGTCAGCATGGTCACGGGCTTGCTCGAACGCGGCGTGAAGGAAGGCATTTTCCGCGAGGGCATCGACCCCGTCCAGCTCAACATCACGATTGCCGCGGTCGGATATTATTACCTGACCAACCGCTTCACCGGCTCGATCATCTATGAACGGGACCTGATGGCGAAAGATGCCCTTGAAGATCGCATCCGGTTCAACATCGAAACGATCATGCATCTCGTCTGCCGGTAAGTTCCGACTTGCATGTTTACCGGTCGCTGCCGTCGGCCAGAGCCTGCAGGCCGGCGATATCCCGCACCAGCAATTTCTGCCGCCCGCCCTCAACCAGGCCCTTGGATTCCCAAGCACTGAGGATGCGGGAAACGGTGTGCAGTGTCGTTCCGGTCATCTCGGCGATATCCTGCCGGGTGATGGGAAAATCGATGCGGACACCGGCCTCTTCCGTCCTGCCCGCCTGCCGGGTCAGCCGGAGCACGGTATGGGCGACCCGGCGCTCGACCTCCTCGGTGGAAATTTCGCGTATCCGCGTATGCGCCTCTTCGAGGCGCTGTCCGATGGTGTTGAGCGCGCTGACGGCGAGATAGGGGCTGCGGTCGATGAATCGCGGCCAGAGTTCGGTCGGCCAGCAGAGCGCCAGGCTTTCGATCACCGCAAGCGCCGTCCCCGGATAATCGCTTCGGCGCAACGCCTTGGCGAAGCCGAAAAGGTCACCCGGATGGACTACGCGAACAATGATCTGCTGGCCATTGGGGGTGACCTGCGTAACCTTGAGCCGACCGTTGATCAGCAGGAAAAAATGCGTCGCGGCAGCGCCCTGTTCGAAAAAGGCTTCACCCGGGCCGATCCGCTTGGCGACCGCCTGCCCCACGAGGACCTCCACATCGGAGTCCGGCATTTTCTCGAACATGGGGAAGGACTTGACGACGCTCTTGTCTATCTTCAACGGAACTCCAACCTCCGATGCATGTTTATCGACCGGACGGCAGTTTACCAACTGTGGTCCTAGCGACAAGCCACCGGGAGATTATGCCGCGGCCATGATCGCCGTCATCAGTTCGTTGTTCCACTCGCCCTCCACCTTGAAATGGGCGACAACTCCCTTCTCGAAGGCCTCCATGAGGTTGTGGTTGACATTTGGCGTAGATGCCCGGCCGCTCCAGCTCCCTTTGTGCTGGAGCAACATCGGCAAAGCAAGTTTGCGTTCTTTTTGACATTCCACAAAGAGGTGATGGCTTCCCTGCTTTTATTGTCTTCCGATGAAATGGAGACAAGACATGGGTAGTACCGACCAAATCGCCGCGCCACGGCGCAGAGCCGTTCCACGCGGACTTTCCACCACGGGTCCAATCCTTTTTTCCTATGGATTTAGACCTTTTTTCCTCGGAGCGGCGGTCTGGGCCTGCGCTGCGATGTGCCTGTGGATCCTCGCATTGGCGGGACGACTTGAACTCGCCGAAGGCTACGGTGTCCATGCATGGCACCAGCATGAAATGCTCTTCGGTTTCGCCAGCGCCGTCCTGGCTGGATTTCTGCTGACCGCCGTCCCCAACTGGACGGGAAGGCTTCCGGTTTCCGGCCGACCGCTCCTCCTGCTATTCTTGCTCTGGGTTGCCGGCCGGGCTGCCATGCTTGCGCCGCAGCTGACAGGGAACCTGTGGGCGGCAGGCATCGATTCGATTTTCCTGCCGACACTGCTGTTCATCTGCGTCCGGGAAATCGTGGCGGGGAAAAAATGGGCGGACCTGAAGGTGGTCACCGGGCTGGGTGTCTTGTCGGCCGCAAACATCTGCTTTCACCTCGAGACCATTCTCAAGGGCGCACCTGATTTCAGCTCCCGATTTGCCATCGCGGCCTATATCGGCCTGGTGATCGTCGTCGGCGGCCGAATCCTGCCGAGCTTCACGCGCAACTGGTTGGCAAAACAAGGCGCAACACGCTTTCCGTCTCCCCATGGCCGGTTCGACACCGTCACCATCGCTGTCTCCGTCGCAGCCCTGTTCGCCTGGGCGGCAAACCCGGAAACACCGGTCACGGCACTGGCCGCCGCCGGCGCAGCAACACTGCAGGCCATCCGGCTATACCGCTGGCGTGGATGGGCGACGTTTGCCGAACCGATCGTCGCGATCCTGCACATTTCTTACCTTTTCGTCCCCCTCGGCTTCATGGCGATCGCGGCATCCGCCCGAGGGCTCTTGGACGGCCCTGCTGCCATGCATGTACTGACGATCGGAACGGTGGCGACGATGATGCTGGCTGTGATGACGCGCGCCACCCGCGGCCACACGGGCCGTGAGTTGCATGCCTCGCCGATGACAAACCTGGCCTATGCCGCAATCGTCGCCTGTGCGCTGGTGCGGCCGCTAACCTCGGCTTTCCCTGGCCATACGAGCCTTCTACATGCGCTCGCAGGGTTGACGTGGCTATTGGCCTTCGGCCTCTATCTCTGCGAATACGGGCCGATGCTGGTGAACAAACGACGTCAGCCAATCGGCAAATGAGAACAAGAAATTGGATGCCCCTGCTCAATCAAAGACCGAGGCAAAGGCATCATCTTGCGCCTGCGATGTGGAAGCGGACTGGACACGGTTCGACGAAAAGAAGCCGGCCGCCCAGAGCGGCCGTTCGCGGTTGTCATGCGTGCATCATGTCCGGCGTCCATGGGGGATCGTAGGTCAGTTCGACATCGACGATCTTCGCCAGGCCTTCCGACAAGGCACGCTCGCGGACGGCATCCACAAGGAAACCAGCCACCGGGCAGCCGCGTGTCGTCGTCGTCATGCGAATGAGGAGATGATCGTCCGCAATCAGCTCCGCAGAATAGATGAGGCCGATGTCGACCACGCTTCGGCCGATCTCGGGATCGATGACATCGCGGAGCGCCGCGGCAATCCGCTCGGAGACAAGCCTTGCGGACATCATGGCTTCGTCCCTCCGCGCCGGATCATCAGGCGAAACGCCGTTCCCGCCTTGTCGAAGTTGCCGACCCATTGGTGGCCACGTTTCACCAGTTCGGGAAACAGGAAAACCGGCTCGCGACTGAGGACCGCAAAGAGCACGGTCGCTTCCGGCATCGATTCGAGCGCCTGCAGGATCTTCACCATCGGCTGCGGCGGATCGAGATCGGTCAGATCCAGTTCCATGAACGGCTCCGGCCAGCTATCGGCGTCATCGGCATTTTCCGAAGCGAGAACCTCGGGGTTCTTTGGGAAGAAGCGGACTTCATAGTCACCGCCATCCAACTCCGACAGTTCGTAGAGATATCCCCTGCGCTCCATCACTGAAAAGAGCGGCTGTGGCCTGAACGGCGCCAGCAACCGCAGCCCCTGCCCCGGCCCGAGACCGTCCACGGCAGTCATGATCTCGACGAAGGGTTCCACACCCGCCTGCAGCAGCGGACGGACATCCAGTTCCTTGTATTCAAAGCCCATCGGCTCACTCCGTTAGATTTGATTGGCAAAGAGAAGATGCGGTCGCACGGCCCCCTGGGGAAGGCGGATATCGGCAGGGGCATAGCCCAGTCGCCGTGCGCGAACGAGTTCGATGGCCAGCCCGGCGACCGCTGCAAACTCCACCCAGGCGGCGAGGCGGAAAACGAGATCGGCGTTGCAAAGCAAGGCAGCAACACCCAGAAAAACGCCGAGGTGGTACAGAATGAACCAGCGGCGGCCGCGGCGCTCCTTGACCAGATCCTGCACCCGCGGCACGGCAACACGGCCCATCACCGGCCCATAGGCCTCAAGCCACGTCACGAAGGGAACGATCTTGTAGAGTTGCGCAAGCCCGAGTCCGGACAGCCAGCCCATGACAAGCGCATAGATCGCCGCCGGGCCGAAAGCGAATTTTCCCGTAAAAACCTGGCCGATGGCGATCATGACGACGGCAACGAGCAGATAAGCGAGGGAAGCGATGCCGGCGAGCGTGTTGAGTTCCAGCGCCTTGCGTCGCCGCGTCCGAACCATCCTCGATATATCCGAAAGATAGACGAACAGCGCCACGGCGAAGAATGCAATCGCGGTCCACTCCGCCGCCATATCCGCACCGGGATATATGGAGGCAAAGAATGGGCTCAGCCAGAGCATCAAAAGCCCCCCGACGAGGCTGACGATCAGGCGTCGCGTTGAAAAACCGCTCTCCGGCGCCAGCATGAACATGGAAAATAGCCGATAGCTGACGCCGACCGCCGTGATGCTCATCCAGCCGACGACACCGGAGAAAGCATGCACCGGCAGCCCCCGGACCAGCAGGTCGGCGCTCCATTCGGCGTTCAGCAATCCACTCAGGACGCTGGTGAACGCCGCGCCGAGAGCCATGGTAACGAGCAGGGAGATGAGGCCTATCAGGACCAGCTTTCCGGAATGATCGACAACGGGCCGCGACAGGATCGTCGCGGCATAAGAAATGGCAAGGGCGCTGAAACCGGATGCGAGCAGAACCGCCCCAACCGGCATGATCTCGAGGTCGAACCCTGCCCGGCCGCCAAGCGACAGAAAGCCGGCGATCAGCGCCGCGAGGCCGAAGGCCAGCATGACGAGGGCGGGCGCGGCCACGGACGCGAAGCAAGGCTTCGCCGCGGCCAGCACCGGAACGAATTGCAACAACGCACCGCAAAACAGCAACCCCAGCCAGCCGATCGCCAGAAGATGAACGACAACGAGCGTATCCGGTGCGCCCACATCTTCGGATGGAAAGCCGAAACCCGCCCCCATCGCCGCCACCGCCAATAGGAGGCAGAGGAGGGAGAGAGCGAAATACGACATTGTCCAACGCGAGATGGGAGCACCGGGCATGATCGCCTCCTGAGAGCAATCCCGCCTTCCTCCGAATAGCGAAACGCTCCATCCTTCTGTTTTAAGCAATTCCGGACGCAAAACCGCTACGCACTTTTGCTGGAATTGCTCTAGTGACCGCAGCAACACTCACAGCCGCTGCTCTCGGCCCTGGTGATTTGCACTTTCCAGACCTCGGGGCCTTGCTGCAGATAGGCCCAATCGAATTCATCCGGGAAACGGCTGGAAATCTGGTAATGCAGCGGCCGCGGGTCGTGATCGCTGGTGACATGCATCGCCGCCCCCGGCGTCAACGTCGCGAGCATGCCGAAGATGGATGGATGGCGTTGTGCAGGCGGGATCACGCGCACGTCGATTTCGGGAATTGTGTCTGTCATCGTGGCTCCAGAGCTTGGAATTGGGTCCGAACGGCATGGTCCGTATCGGCAAGCCTACGAGCAATCTGGACGACCGACATTGCTCCGGAACAAACTTCCGGCATTATCGGTCCGCACGTTGAGCAAGGGCAAAGAAAGAGGGGAAAGGACAGTCTGGTAGGTCGGTTGTGGACCCAAAAGGACGACCGATGACCGACGACATCATGGCGAAATACGGCAAGGCAAACAGGGCTCGAAGGTCCTCCACCCTCGAGCCCTGCGCGGCACGCCATTTTCCCCGTTCAGCGTGTCAGTCCCCGATAGATTGTCGGCAGGGCCCGGGGCAATTCGCCGATGTCGCCGACGATGGCGAAGCCGTTGCGGGCGAACATCGACGGCAGGTCGCTGCGCGCATCCTTGTCTACGGTGACGGCGAAGACCGAGGTTCCCTACCGCCGCACCTCCGCCATCGTCTTGCGCAAATCCTCAAGCGCGAACCGACCTTCGTAGTGATCGATACCGCTCCGTCCGTCAGGATGAGCAGCAGCCGGCAACGATTGGTCTGCTTGGCGAGTTCCGCCGAAGTGTTGCGTATGGCAACACCGATCCGGGTAGCCGTCATCACCTAACTCTCTTTTTTTCTTCTAGCGCGCATCGCGACGCGGCTTCTTTGCGCCAGCGCAATGACAGACCACGACGGCTGGGAGAAAAATGGGGACAAAGGAGACAGATCATGACAGATGCTCAATTCGGCCTCGTCGTAAGCACGCCGATCATCATCGGTTTTTCGGTGGCGTTGAACCGTATGGGTATCCTTCAGGCCTACAGTACGACGATCGCGGTTGCCGCCTCCGGCCTCGTCGCAGCCATTCTGTTCTTTCAGCAATAGACGCAGGGGAGACCATGATCGGTCTATTCGCCGCCTTCATTCTTTTCGTCGCCCTGCACTCTGTGCCGGCGATCCCGGCGATCCGGACGCGCATCATCGGCAGGGTGGGACGACCGGCGTATCTCGCCGGCTATTCGACGGTGTCGACAGCCCTGCTTGTCTGGCTGTTCTATGAAGCGCTCAACACAGACTATATCGAGCTTTGGGCGACGGCGGCCTGGCAGGTGTCGGTAACCTTCATTCTTGCCCCGCTCGGCCTGTTTTTCGTCATTGCCGGGCTGATCAGCCCCAACCCCTTTTCGGTCAGCCTGCGGCAGGACGGGCATTCGCAAGGCGCCATCGTCAACATCACCCGCCATCCGGTGCTGTGGGGTTTCGTTTTCTGGGCTGCCGGCCATGTGCTTCCCAATGGCGACCTGCGTTCGTTGATTCTCTTCGGCGGGTTTGCTGTCTTTGCCGTGGGCGGCCTGGCCATGACCGAACGCCGGGCACGCACAAAATTCCGGGCGGAATGGCCTGCCATCGCCAAAGGTTCCTCGGTCGTGCCGTTCCTGGCGATTTCGCGGCGACAACAGCCTTTCCGCATCGATGGCCCCATGCTTGTCGGCGCAATCGGCGCGGCATTGATATCGCTGTGGCTGCTCTACGGCGGCCATGCAGCGCTTGTCGGGGCAGATCCGCTCGCCACGCTTCATTCGCTTCCGTAAAGCCGGCACCACTGCTGCAGCCGGCAACCTTCCGCTTCCATTGACCCTGCATCCGTCAGCCCGATCACGTTCAGCGACATCATCGCGAGGACGACATTCCATGGGAAAACACTGCCAAAAAAAGGATCAAGGTGCCACGGAAATAGCCAACTGGCATGGTGTTCCATCCCGCCCCGGACCTTTGGAGTTGGCACGGAGTTTGCGTTTGAAATGACGTTTCCTGTCGATTGGCCCGTTCGCATGATGCACATCACCCTCAGCTATCTGTTTCTCAGCATTGCCGCCGGCCTGAGCGTCCGTCGTTTTGCTCTGCCCTATTTGCCGGATGGCAACATTGCCGAGCAGCGCGCGCCCATCACCACGGTTGCCACGGCGGTCTTTCTGGCGACGATCGCACTCATTGTCTCGGATCAGCAGTTATTGGCGATATCGATCATTATGGGTCTCGGGATTCTGTTGGCCGCCATCTTTGACAACACAAGATCCGAACTCACCACCATCATCTCTGCGGTCAGCCTCATGGCCTATCTTGGCCTGAGATCGGTCGGTTAGAGCGATTTCGATCCTCAGATGCCGGCGACCGTCATAAGTGCGAACAGTTTGCGAGACGGCGATCACAATGCGGGATTGGGATCCCAATAGGGCGGGTTGCCGAAAGCTTTTTTCAGGTGATCGGCAATGGCCCGCAATTTGGCCGGTGGAGTTCGGCCCTGCGGATGGGCCATGAAGATGAATTCCTGCTCCGGCTGGTGGTCGATCTCGATTTCCCGGAGCAGCCCGTCCTTGATCGCCGGCCCGGCGATGAATGCGGGAAGAAGCGCTATGCCGAGGCCGGCGATGGCGGCATCGCGCATCATATCGCCATTGTTCATTCCCATGGCGAGTTTCGCCCTGGCGATCACGGCGCCGCCGGTGGTCTGGAATCGCCAGTCGGCGATACCACGATTGGTGTAGAAGATGCCCCGATGGCCCTCCAGATCCTGCAGCGTGCGGGGGATGCCGGACCGTTCCAGATAGTCCGCGGATGCAACCAGCACACGACGACTGGGCGCCAACTTCCAGGCGACAAGACGGGAATCGGCAATCGGGCCATGTCGGATGATCGCGTCGTATCCATCGGAAACGGCATCCACCCTGCGATCGTCGATATCCAGCGTCAGTTCCAACTCCGGATGCCGGCAAAGGAAGGGATAGAGCGCCGGGCCGAGATGCATGCGGCCAAAGGTCACCGGTGCGGCTATCCGCAGCGGCCCCGCAAGCGTTCCCCGGCGCTCCGACATATCCGTGACCGCCTCCTCCATCTCTCGTGTGATGCGGCGGGCGCGCTCCAGGAAAGCAAGGCCATCCTCGGTCAATGTGAGCTTGCGCGTGGTGCGATGGACAAGCACGCTGCCCAGCGTCTTTTCCAGTTCGGCCAGCCGTTCGCTCACCACCGATTTGGAGAGCCGAAGGCGTCTTGCCGCCTCGCTGATCGAGCCGCCCTCGACGACGGCCACGAAGGTAACGATACCTTCAGTTCGCATCATTGTTCGGTCTTTCCGGATTTTTGCGTCATTATCGGAATGCTATTCCGAACGACCGGCAAGCACCATCATCCACACGGAAAAATTCGAATTCAAAGCCGAAGCCCGCAGCTCTCGCCGCACCCTATCGGCATCGCGTGCATTTTCATTGCAACAGGCGCCAATCCGTTGGCGATTCATGGAAGCGACGACCATCCGCATCCTGCTGCGAGGACAGATCAGACTTGTGGATTCGATAGTGATTGCGCCCGTTCGATTTCGCTTCATACAGCGCTTCATCCGCATGCCTCAGGAGAGCCTGTGCCCCCTCGCCAACATTTGCGGCGGCGATACCTGCAGAAAACGAGTAGCGGAACTCTGGATTGGCGGCGAGTGGGGATGCCGTCGCGAGGATGGCGTAGAGCCTTTCCAGAAGGGCGGCGGCGCTGTCGATCTGCGCATTGGGCAAGACAAGCAGAAACTCCTCGCCTCCGATCCGCCCGGCAAGGTCGTTCCGGCGCGTCTGTTGCTGAAGCAAGGATGAGAAATGTCGCAGCACGGTATCGCCGGCATCATGTCCGAACTGGTCATTCACCGCTTTGAAAAAATCGATATCCAGCATGACCACCACAACGGGAATGTCTGGCGACAGCTTCGCCAGTTCATTGAACCGCTGAAACATCGAGCGCCGATTGCTGAGGCCGGTAAGCTCGTCCGTCAACGAGGCTCGCCGCGCAATATCCCGTTCATAGCGAAGCTTGCGCTGACCCGTGGCGAGACTGGTGATGTCTGAGAAAACGCACAGCATCCAGCCATTCGGAAGCGTCGTTTCGCCGACATAGAACCAGCGGCCATCGTACAAGTCCGCTTCATTAAACCGGAAAGACTGTTTCCCACGCCGTCCCCGCGCAGAACTGAGCCAGGCCTCCATATCCTCGGCATCGATGCGCGTGCCCTTTTTGCGTGAATAGGACAACCGCATCAGCTCGGCCCAGGTCGGATATTCGTCGGGTTCAAGGCCCATAATCGTCCGAAACGCCTCGTTGGCGTATCGCAACGTATCGCTCTCGTCGAAAATCGATACGGCCTGCTCCGTATGGCTGACCAAAGCGACGAGCGCTTCTACTATCTCCGGATCCAAATGCACCCCCCACATGCGCCCACACGGCCATGACATGCATGTGCCGCCGGGCCTATACAGTGAAATATGCACCGGAATCGTTGATTTTCTCCTGATTTTGCAAGCCACGGTTTTGCAGCCGGGGGCATGTGACAGCACTTCTTCCGCCACCGATCCTCATGACCGCGAGCCGGTCGCGCAGCCGTGCTCAAGCCGACCCCGCGAGCGCCGCTTGCACTGTTTCAGTTCCAGGGCGGACAAGACGAAGCACGTCGCCGGATGGTGACCGGCGATGCCCCGCCAAGCCGCCAACGCGAACAAGACGCTGAAAATACAAATAAAATTTGAGTGATTCCATTCATGTTTCGAAAGAAACGAATCGATATCGTCCCTGCAGAACCGCGTATTGGACAATTCTCAAATGCGAATAGATGAAGCAAGTCGTAGCGATATGTTGCGTCGCTACGCGATTATCGACACGCCTCCGGAGCCGAATTTCGACCGCATTACCAGAATGGCGACAGGGATTTTCGGTTTTCCCTTCTGCACGCTTGCGTTCGTCGATGGCGATCGCTTCTGGTTCAAGTCGACGCAGGGCCTGGAGACGACGGAGATGCCGCGCCACCGCGCCTTCTGCCAGGAGACGATCAGCAGGCAAACGGTGTTCGTCGTGCCGGATGCACTTGCCGATCCTCGGTTTGCCGATGCGCCGGTGGTGACTGCTGCGCCGCATGTCCGCTTTTATGCCGGAGCGCCGCTGCTGACGCCATCGGGCGCGTGTATCGGCTCGCTTTGCGTTCTCGATACGCAACCGCAGGACGGTTTCTCCACCGATCAGCAGTTCATCCTGACGGATCTGGCCGCGACCGTCGTCGAATTGCTGGAAGCACGAGCCCGTCAGATCGCGCTCGTCGCGACCACGCAGGAGATCACCTACCTGGCCACCCATGATCCGCTGACGGGCCTGCCCAACCGCCGGCATCTGAGCGACCTGGTCAGCACGATGAAAGCCGGCGAGGCAATCGCCGCGCTCTACCTCGACCTGGATGGCTTCAAGAGCGTCAACGATCGGTTCGGCCACGCGATTGGCGATGCCTTGCTGCAGCAGGTCGCGGCCCGCTTGAGACAGGTCCTGCCGGCGGATGCGACCGCCGCACGCCTGGGCGGCGACGAGTTTGCCGTTATACTTGGCGGTGCCGACCCGATGAAAAAGGCGGCGCTCGTGGCTCAGGGCCTCATTACCATGCTCGGACAGACCTACCACGTCGAAGGCTGCGAGGCCGACATCGGCGTGAGCATCGGAATTGCTCTTGCGGACAATCACGATGGCTTGGACACCAGTTTGCGGCAGGCGGACACTGCGCTTTACTCGGCGAAATCGCAGGGGCGCGGCTGTTATTGTTTCGCGCAGGATACCGGGACAACCATCCGGAAAGCGGGTTGAGGGAGCCGATACGTCGAGCGACCCGTCTTGACGTGCCGTTCCCGAACATGTGGACGCAACACAATCATGAATTGTTAATTCAATTTTGCTTGCGCAACCGGCATTAATCGGTCTTTAAGAACTTGCTGCGCAGGCTTGACCTCGCAACATAAATTTTTTGTGATCCGAAAGCTTCCAACCCCGATGCGCCTTCTTGTTTCCATCGTCCTTGCAGCCCTTTCTGCGTTTCTTGCGCCCGCTTTGGCGCAGGATGTACCGGCTGTGACGGTCACCAGTTCATCGGGCTCGATCACGTTCGACCGCAATCAACTGGAAGCAATGGGCCTGGTATCGGTGAAGACATCGACACCCTGGAACGAGGGCGTCGTCGACTTCCAGGGCGTGCCGTTGACGTTGCTGCTCGAAAAGGCCAATGCCAAGGGCGAGACGGCCATCGTGACGGCGCTCAACGACTACAGCGTCGATATTCCGATCAGCGATTTCTCTACGTTTGGCACGATCCTCGCCGTCAAGCGTAACGGCGAATACATGCCGATCGATGATCAGGGTCCGTTTTTCGTGATCTATCCGTTCGACAGCAATCCCGTACTGCAGAAACAGCCCTATCATGGTCGGGCTGTCTGGCAGGTCAAGGCAATCTCCGTCGAGTAAAACTTATCGGGCCATATGCGCTTCCTTCGCACAGCGCTGACTATCGTGATCCTAGGGTTCATCGCCCTGGCGGTCTACATCTCAGCGCTCGTTCTTCAACGTCAGACAGCACTGCAGGATGTCGGCCTGGGCAACGTCACCTGGACGGTGGCACAGGCGCCCGGCGAGTTCTCCAGGCTCCAGCAGCGCATCAGCGCGTACGGCATGATCGACGGAAGCGTCAATGCCGGCGAAATTCGGCTGCGCTTCGACATCGTCGTCAACCGCCTGAAGGCGCTCCGCGCCAATGGGGTCGAGAAGTTTATTACCTCCGATCCGCGCATGGGCCGTATTCTCGACGATCTCGAAGCGGCACTCGACCAGACCCGGCCACTGCTCGACGAGCTTTCCGCACCGGGCACACCGGCACGCATCGTCGCGATCCTGGAACCGGTCTATCCCGAGCTGGTGCGGCTTTCCGCCAGCGGCAACATGTGGAATTCGGCACGTATCGACAACGACCGGCGCAGTCTTTTCGACCTGCAATGGGCCCTGACCTGGGTCACCATCGGCATGATCGCCGGTGGCTGCCTGCTGATCTTGCTGCTGCTTATCCATAATGGCCTTCTCGGCCGCGCGCAGAAAATCCTGCAGGCGAAGGAACGGACCGTGGCTTTGCAGAATGCCCGTTTCGATGCCGCAATGGAGGCCATGTCGCTCGGCCTCTGCCTGCTTGACGAGCAAAATCGCGTCATCGTCCATAATTCCCGTTTCGTGACCCTGTTCGGGCTCGACGAAACCCGGTTGACGCCGGGCACACCACTGGCCGATCTCATCGCGCCCGAATTGCTGCCCGGCGCGGCAGACGGCGCTGCCGGAGGCGAGAGCCGCGACCGGAACGACATCGCCGTGCTCAGCGATCACATCCATCACCTCGCCAACGGCATGGTGCTGACGGTTTCGCACGAACCGATGAGCGAAGGCGGCTGGGTATGTACCTTCGAGGATGTAACCGAGCGCCACCGCGCCCAGGATCGCGTCGTGCACATGGCCCACCATGACGCACTGACGGACATGCCCAACCGGCTGCTGTTCTGGCAAAGCACCGGCCAGGCATTGCGCGGGCTGGAGACGGGCGGCCAGCCCTTCGTCATCCTCTATCTCGATCTCGATCGCTTCAAGGAAGTGAACGACACGCTCGGCCATCCGACCGGCGATGCCCTGCTGCGCCAGGTCGCCAAGCGGCTGCGCGACACCGCCTCTCAGCGCGATATCGTCGCCCGCCTGGGCGGTGACGAGTTCGCCGTCCTGCATCCCTGCATCGACACGTCGCTCGACAGCACCCTCGACCTGGCCGAGCGCCTCATCGCCACCATCAGCCGGCCCTACCATATCGATGGCCACGAGATCCACGTCAGCACCAGCATCGGCATCGCCGTGGCGCCGCGCGATGGCAACGATACCGACAAGCTGATGAAGAATGCCGACCTGGCGCTCTACCGGGCAAAGGCCGATGGCACGGCGGTCTATCGTTTCTTTTCCCAGCAGATGGAAGAACAGCTCCAAAGCCGGCGGAACCTGGAAGCCGACATGCGCCGCGGCATCCAGCTCGGGCAATTCGAAGTTCACTACCAGCCGCAGATTTCGCTCAAGACCCGCAAGATCGTCGCCAGCGAGGCGCTTGTGCGCTGGCGCCATCCGGAACGCGGGCTGATTTCGCCGGCCGAATTCATCCCGCTGGCGGAAGAAACCGGCTTCATCGACACGCTCGGCGAATGGGTGCTGCAGCAGGCTTGCCGCGACGCCCTCGATTGGCCGCAGCACGTGCGTGTTTCCGTCAATCTTTCGCCGGTGCAATTCCGTCAGACGGACCTGGTCGGCATGGTCAAGGCGGCGCTGGCGCTGACGAAATTCGATGCGAGGCGGCTGGAACTGGAAATCACCGAATCGGTGCTGCTGCAGGACAATGTCGCCAATCTCGACGTCTTGAACCGGCTGCGCTCGCTGGGCTTGACCATAGCACTCGACGATTTTGGCACCGGTTACTCGTCGCTGAGCTATCTGCAGCGCTTTCCCTTCGACAAGCTCAAGATCGATCGCAGCTTCGTACGCGATCTCGAAAGCCGGCCCGACAGCTTCGCCATCGTCCAGTCCATCGCCACGCTTGGCCGCAACCTCAATATGCTGACCACGGCGGAAGGCGTCGAAACATCGGCCCAACTCGATCTGATCACCAAGGCCGGCTGTTCGGAAACACAGGGCTACTATTTCAGCCCTCCGGTTCCGGATGCCGAATTTCGTGCCATGATCGACCGGCAGCGCGGACCGGTCGCCGACGTCAGCGTCGCCTGAATCTGCCGAGTATACCAACGATTAACCGCAATTCTGGATGATACCCACCTGAAGGAGTGGTTGCGTCGTGTGCGCAGCCGCCCTAAAAGCACGTCTCATTTCCGCCGGACCCTGTTCTCGATGATTTCGCCTGTTCGCAAAGCCCTTTCCGGATTCAAGCGTGCCGCCGTTTCAGGCCTGTTCCTGGCCGGCCTCGCCATGGCGCTGACCGGGTGTACATCCGCGACCCTCGACGATCTGGGCGTGGCCACGCCCAAGCTGTCGGCGGCGCTGCTCAAGGCCATGCAGAAAAAGGGCATGACGCCGGAAAGCCCGGTCCTGGTCCGCATCTTCAAGGAAGAAAGCGTGCTGGAAGTGTGGAAGCAGGATCGCACCGGGCGTTACGCGCTTCTCAAGAGCTATCCGATGTGTCGCTGGTCCGGCAAGCTTGGTCCGAAAACCAAAGCCGGCGACCGGCAGGCGCCGGAGGGTTTCTACCATGTTTCCAAGGGCATGCTGAACCCGAAGTCGCAATATTACCTGTCTTTCAATCTTGGTTATCCCAACCGGCTGGAATCCGCCCTCGGCTATACGGGCGAAGCGCTGATGGTCCATGGCGCCTGTTCGTCTTCGGGATGTTATGCCATGACCGATCAGGGCGTCGGCGAGATCTATTCGCTGGTGCAGAATGCCCTGGACGGCGGCCAGGACCGGTTTCAGGTCCAGGCCTTCCCGTTCCGCATGACCGCCCGGAAATTGGTGGCGCATCGCGACGATCCGAATTTTGCGTTCTGGCGCACGCTCAAGCAAGGTTACGACAGTTTCGAGACGACGCGCCGGCAGCCGAAAGTATCGGTCTGCGGCCGCCGCTATGTGTTCGACACGACATTCGGCGACGGCGAGCCGCGCAGTCCGCTCGCAGACTGCCCGGCGGCAGGGGTGGTCGATCCGCAGGTGGCTGCCGCCTGGTCGACACAAGCCAAGGACGTCGACCGGCTGCTGACGGAGGCCACCGAAAACCACGTCATGTCTTATGTCGACGGCGGCATGCATCCGAGTTTCCGCGCGCTGCTCAAGGAAAACGGTCCGGAGAAGCTCGCCAGCCGGATTTCGCACACGTCCTATCCGATCAGCCGTCCGGCCGCGGCACTTGCCGATCCGTTTACCGGGGAAAAACTGCCCAAGACACCATGAAGCGCGGCGCGGACCCATCGGGTTCGCGCGCCGCCCTTCAGCTGTTCATGCGATGCGCATCATCCGGCAAGCGCCGTGACGACGAGGGTTGCCTTGTTGGATACCCGGTCGTGCAGGTCGCAGACGTCCTGGTTGATCATCCTGACGCAGCCGGCTGATACGGACTTGCCGATCGACGCCCATTCCGGCGATCCATGGACGCGGTACAGTGTGTCTTCCCCGTTCTGGAAGATATAGAGCGCGCGGGCGCCCAACGGGTTGCGAAGCCCCGGGTTCATGCCGCCGTTGGCGATGCTGTAAGGCTTGAGTTCAGGTTGGCGGGCGACCATCTCGTCGGGTGGCGTCCAGCGCGGCCAGCGGCGCTTGTACTGGATGACACCCCGGCCCGACCAGGCAAAACCCGCACGTCCCAGGCCGACACCATACCGCATGGCCCGCCCATCGGTCTGGACCAGGTACAGGAAGTGATTGGCAGTATCGACGACGATCGTCCCCGGCTTCTCGGCCGTAGGATTGTCGACGACACGGCGATAGAAACGCGGATCGATCCTCTGGTAGGGAATGGCCGGAAGCGGAAAGGGCTCGTCGGCCTTCGCCGCATAGATTTCGGCATAGGACAGCGGCGGCGGATCGGGCTTGACGACGGGAACCGGCACGGGTTGGGTCGTGGCGCATCCGGTCAGCAGAAGCGTCGATATGCCGCCCCCGGCCCGCAGAACCTGGCGCCGGGTCATCAACTTGTTATGCAATTAGCTACTCCTGAAACAGCGAGGTTTCAGGGTTTAAAGTATCATCCGGGCCAAAACACGGGACGGTTTGTCGCAGAAGGCAGTTCGGTCGCCCTTGTGGCCGAGAGGCCACAAGCATGGGGTTGCCCCAATGGCTTGATGCAAAACCGCAGCGCATTTTGTGGGACTTGTGTCAGCCGGCCATCAGGCCCTGCGCGCCGCGCTTCCAGTAGCCCGCGGCCAGTGTCTGGTCGCGGCCATAGGCCAGGGTGTTGCGCCAGTAGTCGCGCACCCGCCTTGCCGCATCCGCTTCCGAGGCAAACCAGCCGAAGCTCGCGACATCGTCCGGCCAGCCGACGGCGCAGACGGCATCGACCAGGCCGGGATGCTCGCCGCCGGGAATGCCGTTGCGATGAATCCAGTGCAGTTCGACGCCTTCCGGATGGGCAATCGACTGCTCATCGGAAGCCGCAGCGACCTCGACATAAGCAACGCCGCGGACATGCGCCGGCAGCCTTTCGAGAATGCGGCTGAGCGCCGGCAAGCCGGTTTCGTCGCAGCCCATCACATACCAGTCGGCCGAACGCACCGGTCGGCCGAGCGGTCCCATGATGCCGACCACATCGCCCTCGCCGGCGTGAACCGCCCAGGCCGAGCCGATGCCTTCGTCACCGCCGTCCACATCGCCGTGAACGACGAAGTCCACGTCCATCCAGCCGGCCTTCACGTCCAGCGTCCGGATCGTGTAGACGCGGGCGACAGGCTTGCGCTCTTCCGATGGCCAGAAGGCCAGCCCATTGGCACCGGCAATCGGCCAGACCGGTTCCGGATTGGCCGCGGTCGGAAACAGCATGCGGATGTGCATGCCGGTAAAGCTCTCGAAACGTTCGAGGTTTTCGCCTTCGAGCCGGATGCGGCGCATGGTCGGCGTCAACTGCCTGGCATGCACCACGCGCATCAGCCGGAAAGAGGACAACGTCGTGTCGTCGGCAAGATCGCCGCTCCACGTCATCTCGAACGTCTCGCCCTTGGCATAGAGCTGGATAGCGACGCCGAGCAGTTCCTTCACGCGCCGCAGGCCCTCGACATCAGGCGCCGACGCGCTCATCACCAGTTGTTCCGGCGCCATGTCGAAGCGGGCCGAGCCGAAGGAGAATTCGAAATCGATCCGCTTTTCGTCCTGGTCCACCGCCGCATCGAAACTCGCCAGCCGGTCGACGATCAGGTGCAGGTAGTTCGGCAGCCTCGTGAGGCTGAGTTCCATGCGGCAGTGCAGTTGTGTCATAGGCGTCTTCTCTAACAAGTGCGCTTGAATGGCCGGGCGGGCAGGATACGCGCCCGGCGAAAAGGGCTTACCCGCCGATGCGGCCGGTCAGGTTGATCTTGAAGGTCAACCCCTTGCCCTGCTCGGTCGCCGATGTCGTGGACCATGAACTTTGCGGATCGGTATAGGCAACGTTGAATATGTTTTCAACGCCGACACCCAGCTTCACGTCGCGATTGATCTGCCAGTCGGCAAAGGCATTGACGAGGTTGAAGCCGTCGCTGACGATGGCCGCGGCATTGGGATTGGTATGGCTGGTACGGGTGACATCGCCGATATGGACGAACTGGACGCCATAGGTGAGCGTGTCTTCGAAAGCACGGAAGCCGACGGTGGCCGAGGCGCGGTTCAGCGGCGTGTTGTTGAGCGTCTGGCCTTCATAGACGCCGCTGGTCATTTCCGCATCGATCAGCGCGCCGGTAAGGTTCACGAAACCCCAGGAGAAATCATAGATGCCCTCGATCTCGATCCCCTTGAGGCGGGCGTCGCCGATATTCGCCGCCGTGCGGATCGGATTGGTGAGGTCGACGTCGATGTAATCCTCGACGTTGGTATGAAAGACATTGACCTTGGTGCGCAGCATGTCGCCCGCCATGAAGACGTCGTCATACTTGATGTTGACGCCGGCCTCCCAGCTCTTGGCGACTTCGGGCTGCAATAGCAGGTTGGGACGGTAGGTGTCGCCGCTGCCATGCGCGCCGCCACCGCGGAACACATCCTGCAGCCCCGGCGAACGATAGCCTTCGGAATAGGTCGAGTAGAATTGCAGGCCTTCCACCGGCGTGACGCCGACGGTGACGCGCGGCGACCAGCGATTGCCCGAGATCGAGGCATCCTGCGGCGGCGTTTCGCGCGTCTGGCCGTCCAGCTGGTAGCCGTCGTAGCGCAGCGCGGCGACCAGCTGCAGCCAGTTGTCGCGGTCGCCCTGCCACTGCAGGAAGGCGCCATAGGCATGCTGGTCGCCGGAGCCGAAATGGGCGGCGTTGGAATCGCCGGTGAGGTAATAGTAGTCGCCGCCATAGGTCAGCGTATGGTCGAAACCCATCCCGTGGAAGCGGGACGAGTTCTTGGCGCCGAAACCGCTGGTGGCGACGTCGTAATAACGGAAATTGCCGATCGCCGAGGTTGGCCACACCTGAGTCTGCTCGGCGCGCGTGCGGTTGTGATAGGCATTGGCGCTGAAATCGATCAGGTCGTCGCTGTTGTCCCAGGTGTAGTTGGCGGCAAAGGTGCGGTTTTCCGTTTCCGCATCGTAGCGGCTGAGCGTCGGCGAGGTCGAGCCGCTGGAGCCGGTGATGTAGTCGTCGTAACGCTGCTGGATGAAGCCGAACTTCAGCTCATGGCCATCGGCCGGGCGCAACGTGCTCTTGAGATAGGCGTTGCGCACGGTCTCGCCGGTCCACGGCACCGTATCGCCGTTGCCGTCTTCATAGGCCTGGCGATCGCGATAGATGATGTTGCCGATGATGTCGGCGTCCTCATTGAAGCGGTAGGCGCCGATGGTGCTGGTGGTAAAGCCGTCGCCATTCGATTCGTAGCCGAGCTTTTCGCTCAGGCCCCAGGTCTCGCCGTCGCGCAGGAAATCGCTGGCATCCTTGGTCTCGAAGGAGACGACGCCGCCGATCCCGCCGGAGCCATAGGCGTTCGACACCGGACCGCGGATGACCGTGACATCCTTCAAGAGTTCCGGCTCGACATAGAACGAGCCGGAACCGTGGCCGACGCGCCAGTAATCCTGACGGGCGCCATCGAGCGTCACGACCACGCGGCCATATTGTTCGAGACCGCGGATGTTGATCGCCGTGGCCGGATCGTCGCCGTTCATGGAGGCGGCGACGCCCGGCGTCGTGCGGAACAGGTCGGCCGGCGTGTCGGCCTGCATCCGCTCCAATTCGTTGCCGCCGATGTAGCTGACGCCAGCCAGGGCGTCGATGACCGCCTGTTTGACCTTGGTGGCCGAAATGGTGATCGTATCGAGCACGGTGGCGCCGTACTCACCTGTGCGTCCTGCCGTGACGCGTGTCGTCTTGTTGTCCGCAGTCTGCGCCGCTGCGGGCTGACTTGCACCGAACGCCAGCAGCGCCAAAGCCGAACCTGCCGCAAGCCTGCGGCGCGTGTGGGAAAAATAGACCATCGGATCCCCCTTGAGACCAGCATCCGCCCGGCCGCTGCACCCTCGCGCGACCGGCGGACAGAGAAATGAATGCCGGCAACGGCACCGGGATGACCGGCGCCGAGGTGGCGTTTCGAACAGGTGGCTGGCTTGAGCCGCAATACGGCGCTGGCGGGCTGGTTGGGCCATGGCACGCCGAAAGCGGCGCGCGGTGACCCGTGAGCCAACGGGTATTAAAATATGATTGCTGTTGTCAACTTTAATTTTACAAAGAAGCGGTGCAACGCTATGCAACGGGCAACTTGTTACATCGAGGAACCAGCCATGCCCGTTTTGTCCCGCCGCCAAACCGCCCACAGGCCTGGATGGAGCCGCTGGATGGCGCTGCTGTTTCTCGCCGTGGGCGCTCTGTCCTCGGCCCCGCCCCTTGCTTTTGCGGAAGAACCGATTCGGGATGCCTTCGGTCGCGAAGTGCAGGTATCGGCGGCAAAACGGATCCTGACGCTCGGTGCCGACATCAGTGAAATCGTGGTAGCGCTCGGCGCCGAAGACCGGATCATCGCCGTCGATCGCGGCAGCACCTATCCGGAAACGCTGAAGCAGAAGCCGAATGTCGGCTATCGCCGGGCGCTGTCGGCGGAAGGGGTGATTTCGCTTGCCCCCGAGTTGATCCTCGCCTCCGAGGATGCCGGCCCATCAACCGCCATCGATATCCTCAAATCGCTATCGACCCCGCTCGTCTTCGTGCCGGAAAAGAATACGCTGGAGGGCATGATCGCCAAGATCGAGTTGATTTCCCGGACGCTGGGTCTAGAAGAACGAGGCAAAGAACTCGCCGCCCGTGTCACCGCGGATTTCAACGCCGCAACGGCTTTGGCCGAGCGCGTGCCGGCCGAGCGCCGCCGACGGGTGGTGTTTTTCCACGGCCTGCTGAAGCTGACGGCGGCGGGGGAAGGCACTGCGGCGAACGCCATCATCTCCTATGCCGGCGGCATCAATCCGCTTGATTTCAAAGGTTACAAATCCGTCTCGGAGGAAAGCCTCGTCGAGATCGCGCCCGAGGTCGTGGTGATGATGCCGGACGACAAGGGCGGCCCGACACCCGAGGAGGTCTTCTCGATCCCGGCCCTCAAGACGACACCGGCGGCCCGCGACAAGGCCCTGATCGTCCTCAAGGGCGCCTACATGATCAACTTCGGACCACGCACGGCCGGCGCGATCCGTGACATCGCCGCTGCGCTGTATCCCGACGTTCTCGCCGGCGAAAATGTTGCGCAATAATGACGGCACCCGCCGCGAAGGAACCTATCAGGCGTGTGAGATCGAGGCGGCGCGCAGCCATTCGATGAATTGTTGCACGCTTTGTTTTCTTGGCTTACGGGTCGGCACCACGACGAAATAGGCGGCCCGGGTGCGGATCGAGACTTCGGTCAGGCGCACCAGCCGCCCCTGTCGGATGAGGTCCGCCACGAGGCGGTTCCAGCCGAGCGCGATGCCCTGGCCGTTCATCGCGGCGTAGATCGCCTCGGTATAGAAGCTGCAATGCAGGCCGCGGCCTTTTTTCGGCGCCTTGACGGAAAAGGCTGCCAGCCACTCTTCCCAGCCGGTCCATATCGGATCGTCCGTATCGCTGGAAATCAGCGGATGGTCGATGAGATCCGCCGACGTCAGGATCGGCGCCTTCGCCTGCGCGTATTCGGCGCTGCAGATCGGAAAAACCTCGTCCTCGAACAGAAACTCCGCCTGCCCGTCCGGCCAAGTTCCCATGCCATAACGCAGTGCGAGATCGATATCGCCGGCCTCCATGCTGGTCCTGGCATCCTGCGTGACGATACGCAGCTTGATCTCAGGATGAGCCTGCGAAAAGGCGGCGATGCGCGGCATCAGCCAGAAATGGGCGAAGGAGATCGTCGCCGAGATTGCCAATTCATCGTCCGGCCCTTCGGCACGCAGGTCCGCCGCCGCATCGGCGATCAGGCTGAAGGCGTCGCTTGCCGCATTGAAAAGCTGGCGCCCCTTCTCCGTCAGCTCGATCTTGCGATGCAGTCGACGAAACAGCGGAAAACCGAAATCCTCCTCCAGCACATGGATCTGGCGGCTGATTGCAGCCTGCGTCACCCCCAGTTCGGCTGCTGCGCGGGTAAAACTCGCAAGCCGCGCGGCTGCTTCGAACGCCGTCAGGGCTGTCAGCGGCGGCAGCTTTTTCCGTAAGTTTACCAACGACAATCCCCTTCAAGGCGGCGGCGCGTTTCGCATTACTTCAGGTAATGTTACCCGCGCATATTTGTGCCGTTGAGCATCTGCGAAAGCTGAATAATCTTGCCTTTTATCATATCGTGCTTCCCATCAGAACATAAGGTGGAATTATGCTTCAGACATTCGCTTCTCCCATATCGGCGCTGCTCGACGCGCGCGCCGAGGGACATTCGCTTCCGGCCGGGCTTTACACCCGCGAAGACGTCTTTGAAGCCGATCTCGACGTCTTCTTCCGCCGCCACTGGATCTGCATCGGCCTCGAATGCGACGTGCCGGAAGCAGGGGACGCGACGGTCGTCGATATCGGCAAGACCAGCCTCATCCTGCTGCGCGACGACGACAACGAAATCCGCGTCATGCACAATGTCTGTCGTCATCGCGGCTCGCGCCTGCTGGATGCCGGCAAGACGATCGTTTCCAAGCTCGTCTGTCCCTATCACACCTGGACCTACGAACTGACGGGCGAACTCAGCTACGCGCCGCATATGGGCAAGGGTTTCGACAAGGAATGCCGCAGCCTCAAGCAGGTCGCGTTCAAATCGATCGGCGGCCTGATCTACGTCTGTCTTTCGGAAAACCCGCCCGAGGATATCGCCCACCTCGAAGACGTCATGGCGGCGCGTCTGGCGCCCTACGATATCGCCAATGCCAAGGTCGCTTATGAAACCGAGGTGATCGAGAAGGGCAACTGGAAGCTCACGATCGAGAACAACCGCGAATGCTACCACTGTTCCGCCAACCATCCGGAGCTCTGCGTCTCTTTCGTCGATCTCGACTTCGGTTTCGACCCGGACGCGCTGAGCCCGGAAGACCGGGCGCAGGCCGAGGAGCATTTTTCGCTGTACGAGGCACGGACGAGGCAATGGGAGGCCGACGGCTTTCCGTCCACCGCCGTCGAGCAACTCGTCGATTGCACCACCAATTTTCGCACGCAGCGGCTGATCATCTCCGGTGCCGGCGAATCGCAGACACCGGATGCGACCGCCGCCTCCTCAAAACTGCTCGGCACCATGACCCGCAAGGATCTCGGCGACACCCATCTCTGGGGCCACAACAGCTGGAACCATTTCATGGGCGACCACGCGGTCGTTTCGATCGTCATCCCGCTCTCCGCCGACAGGACGCTGGTGCGCACCAAGTGGCTCGTCCACAAGGACGCGGTCGAGGGCGTCGATTACGACCTCGAAAAGCTGACCAACGTCTGGATCGCCACCACCGATCAGGATTCCGAACTCGTGGCCCGTTCGCATGCCGGTGTCGAGGATCCGGCCTATGTCCCCGGCCCCTACTCGCCGTTCTCGGAAACCAACCTCGACAAGTTCGCAACGTGGTACATCGACCGGATGCGCGCCCATGGATACTAAGAGCCAGTTCTCGCCGGCCGAGCGCCTGCATCTTGCCGATCTCTGGAACCGCCACGCAGACGAAGACCTCGTCTGCATCGACGTCCACCAGGAGACGCACGACGTAAAGACCTTCACCTTCGCTTCGCCGGAAGGAAAACGGTTTGCCTTCGAGGCCGGTCAGTATTTCCTGTTCGACCTGGAGGTGGGCGGCGAGCCGGAGAGCCGCTGCTACAGCATTTCTTCATCGCCGCGGCGGAGCAACGCCTTCTCGGTCACCGTCAAGCGTGTCGCCGGCGGCAAGATTTCCAACTGGCTGCACGACACACTCGCGGTCGGCTCGAAGGTCAAGGCCAACGGCCCTCTCGGCCATTTCATCCGGCCGAATGCGAAGAAGTATCTCTTCCTCTCCGGCGGTTCCGGCATTACCCCGGTCATGGCGATGGTGCGCGAACTTGCCGATACATGCGAACCCGCCGACGTCGTCTTCCTGCATGCCGGACGCAGCCCGAAGGACCTGATCTTTCGCGACGACCTGGCCTGTCTTGCCGCACGCATGAAGGGGCTGCGCCTGCAGTTCCTGCCGGAAACCGTCTTGGGTGAGACGCAGTGGCCGGGCCTGACGGGACGGATCTCGGCGGACTACATGAAGCTCGCCGTGCCCGACCTCGCGGAACGCGTTGTCATGTGCTGCGGCCCCGCCCCGTTCATGGCGGCCGCACGGACGATCACAGCAGAACTCGGTGTTCCCCCGCAGAACTACATCGAGGAGAGTTTTGACGCGGCCGTCATCGACGAGATCGATATCCCCGTCGTCGAGGAGGCGGCCATACGCAGCTTCCAGGTGTCCTTCGCCAAACAGGCGCGCCAGATCGACGTCTCCGGCGAGCAGACTGTTCTCTCCTGCGCCAAGAAGGCGGGCGTCAAGCTGCCCTCCTCCTGCTCGAACGGCGTGTGCGGCACCTGCAAGTCGAAGCTCGTCTCCGGAACGGTCGACATGAACCACAATGGCGGCATCCGCCAGCGGGAAATCGACGCCGGCCTGTTCCTGCCCTGCTGTTCGAAGCCGCTCAGCGATCTCGTCATCGATCGCTAAGCGGGGAAAACGAACGCAAAAAGGGGCGGCCTTTCAGGCTGCAGATAAGTCCTCGTTTCTCAACACCGTCATGCTCGGCCTTGTGCCGAGCATCCAAGCACGCGGAATAAACCATTTCTGTCAGTGGCTTAGCATGCGTAGCAGATCCTAGGGACAAGCCCTAGGATGACGGAAGAGAGAGTTTCCGATTTTATCGGCAATCTGAGCGGGAACGGCCCTTTTTCACGCCGGCAGGACGCCGTTCTTCTTCGCCGTCCAGGTCGCGATGTAGTCCATCAGGCCCGGGTTGAGGCAATCGTAGGGCTCGAGACCGACTTCCTTCAGGCGTCCGCGCACGCCATCCATCTTCGCCGGATCATAACCGCTTTCGATGATCGAGGAGACAAAGGCCGCAAAGCCGGGTTTTGCCCAACCCTGTTCCTGGAAAAGTTCCGGATGCAGGAAAGACAGACCCTTGAACGGATGATCGCGCTCGACGGGGCCATGGAGATGGACACCGCAATCCTTGCAGGCATGACGCTGGATCAGCGCGGCCGGGTCGACGACGGCGAGCTTGTCGCCGTTTTCAACCACCTCGACATGGTCGCTCGGCGCCACGGCGACAACCGAGAAGACCGCGCCGTCCGGCTTCCAGCATTTGCTGCAGCCGCAAGCGTGATTGTGGGCGATATCGCTCTTGACGCGAACCTTGACGGGGTTGCTGGCGCAATGGCAGACGAGCGTGCCGCCGGAAAAGGCGGCGTCCGTCGCCTTGAACCCTGAACGACGGATGGATGTATCGCAATGCTAGGCATGGGCTTCGACCGGCAGGCGGTCGCGCAAAGATCTGCGTCGCGGGGCAGCGCCGCAGATCCGTCATGCGCCTCTTCAAATATCCTTGGCGAGGCGCAGCGCGTCGTAGATTGCCGCATGCGTATTGCGCGCCGCGACTGCATCGCCGATCCGGAACAGCTGGTAGGTGCCATCAGGATTGCGCTCGACAGTCTGGGGCGCGCCGGAAATCAGGTCGTCGTACGAGACTTCGCCAAGGTTGCGGGACGCCGGCTTCAGTTCGAAATAGAGATCGTCGAGCGGAATCGTTCCGTGGTTGACGACGATCTGATCGACCGTCTGCTGTTTCGCCACCCCGCCATACTCGCTGCCGATATGGGCGATGAGCTGGTTGCCGCTCCTTTCCGCCGCTTCCAGCCTGTACGTCACGGTAAAGATCGCATCGAGCTTCTGCAGCGAGCGCATGTAGGGAACGAGGTTCATCGCCATGACTTCCGGC
Source organism: Rhizobium sp. LjRoot30 (assembly GCF_964253915.1). NCBI lineage: Bacteria > Pseudomonadati > Pseudomonadota > Alphaproteobacteria > Hyphomicrobiales > Rhizobiaceae > Rhizobium > Rhizobium sp. LjRoot30. The sequence continues at coordinate 484,864 of NZ_CAXUSG020000002.1, forward strand.
GCAAAGGAGCGGTCCGGTGTCATGATCTCGACCTTGCCGCCCGCCTTGGCAATAAACTCCGCCGCCTGCAGACCAGCATGATCGCCGGCATCGTCGAAAATCAGCACATTCGTTCCGGGCTTCACGTCGCCGGAAATGATATCCCAGGAGGAAACGACGAGATCGTTGCCCTTGGTCAGCACCTCCGTATGCGGCAAACCGCCGGTGGCAATGATCACGACGTCAGGATTTTCGGCCGTGATCGTTGCAGCGTCCGCCCATGTGTTGAAATGGAAAGTGACGCCGAGCTTTTGGCATTGGCTCATGCGCCACTCGATGATGCTGATCATCTCCCGCCGCCGCTCGCTCTGCGCCGTCAGCCGGATCTGGCCGCCGGGATTGTTGGCAGCCTCGAACACTACAACCTCGTGGCCACGCTCGGCCGACACGCGCGCGGCCTCAAGGCCGGCGGGACCAGCGCCGACGATCACCACCTTCTTGCGCACATCCGCCTTGGCGATCTTGTGCGGCATGGTCTCCTCGCGGCCGGTCGCCGCGTTGTGAATACAGAAGGCGAGACCACCCTGATAGATTCGGTCCAGACAGTAGTTCGCGCCGACGCAAGGGCGAATGTCGTCTTCGCGCTTTTCAATGATCTTGCGGACGATATGCGGATCGGTCATGTGGGCGCGGGTCATGCCGATCATGTCGACCTTGCCGGCAGCGATGGCATGCCGCGCCGTGGCGACATCCTGGATCTTCGCCGCATGAAAGGTCGGGAACTTGGTTGCGGCGCGCACCTCGCCGGCAAAATCCAGATGCGGCGCGCTCGCCATGCCCTGGATCGGGATGACGTCCGTCAGCCCCGGATCGGTATCGATATGGCCACGAATGACGTTCAGATAGTCGATCAGGCCGCTTTCCTTGAGACGACGGGAGATTTCCAGACCTTCGGCCTTTCCGGTCCCGCCGGGAAGACATTCGTCGGCGGTATAACGGACGCCAAGGATGAAATCATTGCCCACCCGTTCGCGCATCGCCTTGAAGACGTCGAAACAGAAGCGCAGGCGGTTGTCGAGCGAGCCGCCGTAGGGGCCATCCAACTCGTTGGTCAGCGGCGAGGTGAACTGGTCGATGAGATGGCCGTAAGCCTCCAGCTCGACACCGTCCATGCCGCCGGCCTTCATGCGCTCGGCCGCGTCGGCAAAATCCTTGATGATGCGCTCGATATCCCAGTCTTCCAGCTTTTTGGGGAAAGCCCGGTGCGCCGCCTCGCGATGATGGGAGGGCGCGACGACGGGCAGCCAGTCGCCCTTGTCCCAGCGCGTACGCCGGCCGAGATGGGTGAGCTGGATCATGATCGCCGCACCTTCCTCATGCACGGCATCCGTCATTTCGCGGATCCACGGAACGATCTCGTCCTTGTAGGCCAGCAGGTTGTTGAAGACCGGCGGGCTATCCTTGGAGACGGCGGCGGAGCCGGCCGTCATCGTCAGCGCCACGCCGCCCCTCGCCCGCTCCAGCGTATAAGCGCGGTAACGTCCTTTCGGCATGCCGTCTTCCGGATAGGCAGGCTCGTGGGATGTGACGATGATACGGTTACGAAGGGTCAAATGCTTCAGCTGGAAGGGTTGAAGCAGGGGATCGTTCGACATGCGCCGGGCTCCGATTTAAGGGGGATTATCATCACGCTAAACGGAAATGTACACAAGTGTCAACAATCAAAACAAGAGAGAACGGAATGTTGACATATGTGTACATTTTGCTTGCGACGGAAAACGGGATTTGCTAGGAGGACATCATGGAACAGGCGATAAGTGACAGCGGCTGGCGCGGCTCCCAGGAGGGATGGCTGGAGGCTGCCTATGACTCCCTGCTCGAATCCGGCGTGGAATCGGTCAAGATCCTGCCCCTCGCCAAACGGCTCAATCTCTCCCGCACCAGCTTCTACTGGTTCTTCAAGGACCGGGAAGAATTGCTGGGCACCCTGATTGCCCGCTGGCGGGAAAAGAACACCGGTAACCTGGTGAAACAGTCCGAGGCCTATGCGGAATCGCTGGCCGAAGCGATGCTGAATGTCTTCGACTGCTGGGTGAACAAGGAGTTGTTCGACTCGCAATTCGAGTTCGCCGTGCGCAGCTGGGCCCTGCAGTCGTCGGATATTCTCGCCGAGGTGCAGCAGGCCGACCAGGCACGCATGGAGGCGCTGGGCCGCATGTTCATGCGTTTCGGCTACGACGAAGGGCCGGCTGATGTCCGCGCCCGGACGACCTACCTGGTCCAGATCGGCTACATTTCGATGCAGTCGAAAGAAGACCTCGCGCTGCGCATGAAGCGCATCCCCGAATACATCGCGATTTACACCGGCCAGGTTCCCCAAAAGCGGGAACTCGACCGTTTCTTTGCACGGCATGGATACAAACCGGAGTGAGGGCAAGGTGGGAGCAGGCAAGGGCTTGAGGATTGGGGTGATCGGCGGTGCCGGCTGGCTCGGCGGCGCCATCGCGCATGCGGTTCTCGACGCCGGCATCGTCGAGCCTCAAAACCTTTCGCTGTCCTATCGCAGCCAATGTCCGGATCGTTTTCCGGGCGCCTTCTGGACCTCCGACAACCAGGCCTTGGCCGACCGCTCCGACGTCATCATCCTCTCCGTCCGCCCCGCCGACTGGCACGAGCTGAAGGTCGATGCGGCCGGCAAGCTTGTCCTCTCCGTCATGGCCGGCATCAGGCTCGCCGCCCTTGGCGAACAGCATCGCACCGGACGGGTGGTCCGCACGCTGCCGAACGCCGCAGCCGAAGTTCGAAAATCCTACACGCCGTGGATCGCCAGCGCCGATGTCGGCGAAGCCGACAAGGCTATCGTCCGCGCCATCTTCGATGCCTGCGGTGTGCAGGACGAGGTTCGCACGGAAGCGGAGATCGATTATCTCACCGGCCTTACCGGCTCCGGCCCGGCCTTCCCGGCACTGCTTGCCGAAGCGATGATGACCGATGCAGTCGCGCGAGGGTTCGACCCGCAGGTCGCCCGGCGCGCCGTCAACACGCTTTTCGTCGGCGCCGGCCGGCTGCTGGAACAGCGCGACGACTGTCCCGCCGATACGGTCCAGGCCTTTCTCGACTACCGCGGCAGCACAGCGGCGGCGATCGAGGCGATGCGCGCGGCCGGCCTTGCCGAGGCCGTGTCGCGTGGCCTTTCGGCAGCGCTGCAGAAATCAGTCAACATGGGAGAAGCCTCCTGATCCATCGGGGCGGGCCTCGCGGCAACCCGCTCCAAGAAAACCGCCGCCAATATAGAGGGAAAGAACATGAAAAAACTGCTTGGCTCGACGTGCCTGTTACTGGGAGTTTTGGGAGGCACCTCGCTCACCCACGCCGCTGATTGCGGGAGCATCACGATTGCGAGCATGAACTGGCAGAGTGCGGAGGTGATCTCCAACCTCGACAAGATCATCCTGAACGAGGGTTACGGCTGCAGCGCCGAGATCACCGTTGGCGACACGGTTCCGACGATCACCTCGATGGCCGAGAAGGGCGAGCCGGACATCGCGCCGGAAGCCTGGATCGATCTCCTGCCCGAAGTCGTCAAGAAGGGCACCGAGGAAGGCCGCATCGTCAAGGTCGGCTCGCCGCTGCCCGATGGCGGCGTCCAGGGTTGGTGGATCCCCAAATATCTCGCCGACGCCCATCCCGACATCAAGACCATCCCCGACATGCTGAAGCATCCGGAGCTCTTCCCCGATCCGGAGGATTCGTCGAAGGGCGCCATCTTCAACGGACCGCAGGGCTGGGGCGGCACCGTCGTCACCGCCCAGCTCTACAAGGCGTTCGCGGCCGACAAGGCCGGCTTCAACCTCATCGACACCGGCTCGGCAGCCGGCCTCGACGGCTCCATCGCCAAAGCCTATGAGCGCAAGCAGGGCTGGGTCGGCTACTACTGGGCGCCGACGGCGCTGCTCGGCAAATACGAGATGGTCCGCCTCGACTACGGCGTCGCCGAGGACCCGGCCGAATGGAAGCGCTGCAACACCGTTGCCGATTGCGCCGATCCCAAGCCGAATGCCTGGCCGGTCGACACCATCGTCACGCTCGTCGCAAAGCCCTTCTCGGAAAAGGCCGGCCCCGAGGTCATGGACTATCTCAAGAAGCGCTCCTGGAGCAACCAGACGCTCGGCCAGCTGATGTCCTGGATGACCGACAACCAGGCCAGCGGCGAAGACGGCGCCAAGCACTTCCTTTCGGAAAACCCCGATATCTGGAAAGCATGGGTCACCCCGGAAGCCGCAGAGAAGATCCAGTCCTCTCTCTGATCCGAGACATCACGCGATGCGCCGCAAGGCGCATCGCTCCGTTCACGGCCGACACAACGATAACCATAAAAACGGATCGGCTCTTTCGAGAAGGGGAACCGAAATGGACTGGTTTTTTAAATTCCCGCATATGAACGACGAGGCCCTGCGCAACCTCAAGAAAGCCATCGACGAAGGCTTCCGCGGCTTCACCCGCGCCTATGGCGAAACGATCGAGGGCCTGTTCACGCCGCTGCAGCACTTCCTGATCTATGCCGAGCGCTTCATGACCAAGACGCCCTGGCCGATCGTCACGCTCATCATCCTCGCCATCGCCTGGGTGGCGACCCGCAACCTGCGCATCGTCGCAGGCTGTCTCGCAACGCTCCTGCTCATCGGCTACTTCGACATGTGGGACGACACGATGCGCACGATCTCAATGATCTTCGTCTGCACCGTACTGTCGATCGCCATCGGCCTGCCCATCGGCATCCTGATGTCGCGCTCCGACCGGGTGCAGAAGATCGTCAACCCGATCCTCGACGTCATGCAGACCATGCCGAGCTTCGTCTATCTCATTCCCGTCGTCATGCTGCTCGGCATCGGCAAGGTGCCCGGCCTGATCGCCGTGGTCATCTATGCCATCCCGCCGATGATCCGCCTCACCAATCTCGGCATCCGCCTCGTCGACCGCGACGTGCTCGAGGCCGCCGACGCCTTCGGTGCCGACAGCCGCCAGAAACTCTTCAAGGTGCAGCTGCCGCTCGCCTTGCCCACCATCATGGCCGGCATCAACCAGACGATCATGATGGCGCTCGCCATGGTCGTCATCGCCTCGATGATCGGCGTCCAGGGCCTCGGCCAGCCGGTGCTCAAAGCCATCGCCAACCAGTATTTTACCCTCGGCATCTTCAACGGCCTCGCCATCGTCGGCATCGCCATCATCTTCGACCGGGTCAGCCAGGCCTATGGCCACCGGCTGCAGAAGCACCGGGAGATCGTCCATGGCTGAGCATGCCTTCGGCGGCATCAAGATCCGCCATCTCTACAAGATCTTCGGCCCCGATGCCGCGGCCCATATCGACGCCGTGCGCAACGGCCTCAACAAGGCTGAGCTCAACGAGAAACACGGCCATGTGCTCGGCTTGCGCGACATCAACATCGAGATGCCCTCGGGCTCGATCCAGGTGATCATGGGCCTGTCCGGCTCGGGCAAATCGACGCTCATCCGCCACATCAACCGGCTGATCGACCCGACGGCCGGCGAGGTGCTGGTCGACGGCGTCGACATCGTCGGCATGAACGAGAAGGACCTGCGCGAGTTCCGCCGCCACCAGACAGCGATGGTGTTCCAGAAGTTCGCGCTTCTGCCGCATCGCAGCGTGCTCGACAACACCGTCTTCGGCCTGGAGATCCAGGGCCTGTCGCGCCAGCAGAGCATCGACACCGCCATGCGCTGGCTGGAGCGGGTCGGCCTCAAGGGGTTCGAGAAGAAATACCCCAACCAGCTCTCCGGCGGCATGCAGCAGCGCGTCGGGCTGGCCCGGGCGCTGTCCAACGACGCTCCCGTTCTGCTGATGGACGAGGCCTATTCGGCGCTCGACCCGCTGATCCGCACCGACATGCAGACGGTGCTGCTCGACCTGCAGAAGGAGATCCGCAAGACGGTGGTGTTCATCACCCACGATCTCGACGAGGCGCTGAGGCTCGGCGACCAGATCGCCATCCTGCGCGACGGCGAGGTCATCCAGCAGGGCACCAGCCAGGACATCGTGCTGCGTCCGGCCGACGCCTATGTCGCTAACTTCGTCCGCGAGGTCAACCGCGGCCGCGTCGTGCATGTCGAGGCGGTGATGCGACCGCTCGGAGAACCGCCGGCCGCCGACCGGCCGACCATCACATCCGGCGTCACCATCGAGGACGCCATCCGCATCCTCGCCACCGCCCCAGACGGCGACATCACCGTAACCGACGCAAAAGGCGCACCCATCGGGACCGTCACATTCCGGCAACTCGCCAACGCGATGGTCAGTCCGCGCGAGGCAGGCCAGCACGCCAGAGCCTGACATGCAAGGCCGGCAAACTACCGGCCTTGCCACAACAAAACCCACCCACCACAAACACACACCTACGCGGATCTGTGCCATGGCCAGAAGATTTCCACGCCTGTTCTCCCCGCTCGAACTCGGACCGCATAGGCTGAAGAACAGGATCGTCTTCGGCGCGCACACCGCCAACATGGCCGTGGAAGGCCTGCCCACCGCCAGACATGTCGCCTATTACGAGGAGCGAGCCATCGGCGGTGCGGCGATGATCGTCGTCGAGCCCATGCCGGTGCATGCCGCCGCCGTCCTCACCCGCGGCAATTTCCGCCATTCCGACGATGCGGTGATCCCGCATTTCAGGATGGTGACCGACGCCATCAGGAAACACGGCACCGTCGCCATCCAGCAACTCTACCATATCGGCGCCCACGGCGATTCCGACAATTCCTTCCACCCCCACTGGTCGCCCTCCGGCGGACCGAGCTATCACGACAGCGACGGCTCCCACCCGATGACCGAGGCGGAAATCCACGAGACGATCGATGGCTTCGTGCAGGCCGCGCGGCGATGTCGGCAGGCCGGCTTCGACGGTGTCGAAGTCTGGGCCGCCTATCTCGGCATGGTCGATCAGTTCTGGACGCCGTGGTGCAACCGGCGCGAAGACCAATGGGGCGGGTCGCTGGAAAACCGCACGCGCATGTCGCGGGAGATCCTGACGCGCATCCGCGCCGTCTGCGGCCCCGATTTCATCATCGGCCTTGCGGTTTCGGACGAGCCGGACGTGAAGGTCGCCCTGCAGCGCGACGAGCTTGCCGAGATCGTCAAGCTGCACGACGATCTCGGCCTCATCGACTACGTCACCTGCGGTTCGGGCGGTTATCTCGATTTCTACAAGCTGATGCCGACCTTCCTTTATCCGGAAAAGCTCGGTGCCGATCTCGCCACCGTCCTGAAAGGCGTCGTCAGCCATGCCGTCGTCATCGCCGAAAGCCATATCCGCACCCCGGAAAATGCCGAAACGGTGCTCGGCGAAGGGGCTGCGGATCTCGTGTCGATCGTGCGCGGCCAGATCGCCGATCCGCATCTGGCGACCAAGGCGGGCGAGGATCGCCCGGAAGATATCCGCGGCTGCATCTCCTGCAACCAGATGTGCTGGGGCCGCCGGTCGCGCGACTACTGGATCAGCTGTCTGATCAACCCCTCCGCCGGCCGCGAGGTCGAGTGGGGCGGCGACCGTTTTCGCAAGGCCGAAAATCCGAAACGGGTGCTGGTGATCGGCGGCGGCCCGGCCGGGCTGGAAGCCGCCCGCGTCTCCGCCGAGCGCGGCCATCGGGTCGTGCTGGCCGAAGCGTCGAGCCGGCTCGGCGGCAATTTCCTGCTCGCCGGCATGCAGCCGCGCCGGGCGCAGATCCTCGATCTCATCGGCTGGTATGAACGGCAGCTGGAAAAACTCGGCGTGGCTGTGCGCCTCAACACCTATCTGGAGGCCGGCGAGATCGATCCGGCCGAGTTCGACGTGGTGATTGCGGCAACGGGCTCCTTTTCGCCCGAGACGGGGTTCCAGAAGGCGCTGCCCACGGTCGAGACGTTGCCGGGCATCGAAAAAGGCAACGTCTTCACCGTCGAAGCCGTCATGGCGCGGCAGGCGCGGCCGGGCAAGCATGTGCTGCTGCTCGACGAGGGCGGCGGCTGGCGCGGCTGCGGCACCGCCTGGAAACTGGCGGAGGAAGGCCATCGGGTCACGATCCTCACGCCCGACCCCTTCGTCGGCAAGGAGCTGCAGAGGACGGCGGCGGACGTTCCGATGCGCCAGGCCATCCGGGCGCTTGGCGCCGACTGGATCGTCGAGGCCAGCATTACCGAATGGCACGGTAACGGCGCGACCATCGTCGACCACAACACCGGTGAGCGTCGTTTCGTCGAGGCCGACACGCTGGTGACCGCGACGACGAATTCTCCGGCCGACTGGCTGATGCCGGGCCTTGCCGAACTGGGCGTGGCAACGCGGCAGATCGGCGATTGCGCCGCGCCGCGGCAGGCACCCTATGCATTTTACGAAGGCCGCAAGGCGGGACTGGAGATCTGACGTGACGGAAGAGGTGGAACTCGAACTGGCGGATGCGCAATCCCTGACGCTCCGCGCCTGCCTCGGCGCCGGCGCCAATCCGGCAAGCGCCCGCTCGCTCGCCGATGCCACCCTGTCGGCGGCACGGTTCGGCCCGGCCGCCGTCGGGTTTCCGCATCTGGTGGATTACCTCAACAGTTTTCGCGAGGGGCGCATCAATGGCGATCCGACGCCGACCCTTAAGCGCCCCTTCCCTGCCTATCTCGCATCCGATGCCGACCGCGGCATCGCGCAACTCGGCTTCGACATCGCTTTCGCCGATCTCGTCGCCACCGGGCGCCAGATGGGGATCGCGCTCTTCACCCAGAAAAACAGCTACACCACCGGCGAGCTCGGCTATTACGTGCGCCGGCTGGCAAACGAGGGGCTCGTGGGGCTGGCGGTGACCAATGCGAACGCCATGGTCGCGCCGAAGGCGGGCGGGCCGGCCGTCTACAGCACCAATCCGCTGGCGTTCGGCTTCCCGCTGGGCGACGATGCGCCGCCCCTGGTCATCGATCAGTCTGCCAGCGCCACGGCCTATGTCAACATCGTCGCCGCCGCCGGGGAAGGCCGCCCGATCCCCGAGGGCTGGGCCGTGGATGCCGCCGGCGCCGATACGCGGGATGCGCAGGAGGCGCTTGCCGGCGCGTTGCTGCCGTTCGGCGGACGAAAGGGGGCGAACATCGCCCTGCTCGTGGAAATGCTGTCCGCTGGCCTGTCCGGCGGAGCATGGTCTCTGGATGCACCCAGTTTCATGGCGGGCGACGCCTGCCCGGCCGTCGGGCTGACCGTCCTTGCCATCATGCCCGGCCCGGCTGGCGGCGACCATGTGAGCCGTGCCCGCGAGCAGGCGCGGCGGCTGCAGGAATACGGCGTCCACGTGCCCGGCGTCAGCGGCAAGGCGCGGGCTGCTTTGCCGCAGACCGTGCGGATGTCGCGCGGCGTCCATGACGCACTCCGCCGTTTCGCATCCTGAAGCAACAGGCCTCAGGACAACGGCAAGGCTCGTCAAGCAAGGGATTTTCCTAACCAGCGCTGAACCAAACACTTATGTCGGCATTCCCGGCTTTCCGTTACATCGATTCAAGGACGTCGGCCGAAGGGCTGGTCTTCGAATGAAACACGAGGGGGATGCCGCATGTCGATTGAAAGAGTGGATACGCTTGTCGTTGGCGCCGGCCAGGCAGGTGTGGCGATGAGCGAACATCTCGGCAAGCAGGGCATCTCTCACATCGTCCTGGAACGCAGCCGCATTGCCGAGGCGTGGCGGACCGCCCGCTGGGACTCTCTCGTCGCCAACGGCCCTGCCTGGCACGACCGCTTTCCCAACATGACCTTTCCACATATCGACGGCGATGCCTTCGCGCCGAAGGAGCAGGTTGCCGACTATTTTGTCGAATACGCCAGGCGCATCGACGCCCCGATCCGCTGCGGCGTCGAGGTCAGGACGGTCAAGCGCAACTCCGATGGCATGCGGTTCCGCATCGAAACCTCCGACGGGGTGTTCGAGGCGAACAATGTCGTCGCCGCCACCGGCCCGTTCCAGAAGCCGGTGTTTCCGCAGATCGTGCCGAAGACCGAGGGCATCGACCAGATCCATTCCCACGCCTATCGCAATCCCGATCAGCTGCGCGAAGGCGCGGTCCTCGTCGTCGGCGCCGGGTCGTCGGGCACGCAGATCGCCGAGGAGCTGCTGCGGTCGGGACGGCGGGTCTTTCTTTCGGTCGGCCCGCATCACCGCCCGCCGCGGCGCTATCGCGGCAAGGATTTCTGCTGGTGGCTGGGCGTGCTGGGCATCTGGGACCTGAAAGTTCCTGCCCCCAATACCGAGCACGTCACCATCGCCGTCAGCGGTGCCGATGGTGGCAAGACGGTCGATTTTCGCCGGCTTGCCGACCGTGGCATGACGCTGGTGGGCATGGCCAAGGGTTATCTCGACGGCACGCTGCAGTTCGCCGGCGACCTCAGGGACAATATCGCGCTCGGCGACCGGAACTATCTCGACCTGCTCGACCGGGCCGATGATTACGCCACGCAGAACGGGCTCGATTTCCCCGAGGAACCCGAGGCGCGCGAATTCATCGCCGAGCCGGATTGTGTCGCCAATCCCCTGCTGTCCATCAATCTCCAGGAGCAGGGCATCACCACGATCATCTGGGCGACCGGCTATTCCTTCGACTTCAGCTGGATCCATCTCGACGCTTTCGACAACAACGGCCGCCCGGTGCACGAGCGCGGCATCTCCAGGGTTCCGGGGCTGTTCTTCCTCGGCCTGCCCTGGCTGTCGCGGCGTGCATCGTCCTTCATCTGGGGCGTCTGGCATGATGCCGCGCATCTGGCCGAGCAGATCGCCGATGGGAAATGAAGAAGGACAATGACGACGGAAATCCCTCTGGCGCCGAAAGCCAGTCGCGGCTTATTCCGCTGGCACGGGGGAGACGGACATTTCGCTCCGCGCGCCCTCTCTGTATCCTGACGATGAGGGCAACAGGAATACAGACATGATCTTGCGATTCACCATTCGGCAATTGGAGTATCTGGTGGCGGTCGGCGACTACGGTTCGGTGACCGAGGCCGCGGAACGCGTCAACGTCTCCGCGCCATCGATCTCGGCGGCCATTTCGCAGCTCGAGCGCGAATTCGGCATCACGCTGTTTGTCCGCCGCCATGCGCATGGCCTGTCGCTGACGCAGGCCGGGCACAACTTCGTCGCCCAGGCGCGGCAGATCCTGCGCGAAGCCCACAAGCTCAATGCCTTGTCGAACGAGCTCACCGGCCAGGTTCGCGGCCCCCTGCACGTCGCCTGCCTCGTCACTTTTGCCCAGACAGTGATTCCGACGTTGCGCCGCGGTTTTTCCGACGCCTATCCGGATGTCGAGTTCTTCCAGTACGAACGCGACCATGCCCGCATCCTCGAAGGCCTGCGCATGGCGCGCTTCGACATCGCACTGAGCTACGACCTCGACGTGCCCCCCGACATGGAATTCCACGAGTTGGCGGTCCTGCCGCCCTATGCCGTTCTTCCCGAGGATCATGCGCTCGCCAGCCGCAAGGAAATCTCGGTGCAGGAGCTTGCGCCCTATCCGATGATCCTGCTCGACCTGCCGCACAGCGCCGCCTATTTCCTTTCCTTCTTCCGCGATGCGGATCTTCAGCCGCGCATCATCGAGCGCACGCGCGACATGTCGGTGATGCGTGCCATGGTCGCCAACCATTTCGGTTATTCGATCGCCAACATCAGGCCCGTCTCGTCGCATGTCCCCAGCGGCGAGAGACTGGCTTTCGTTCCGCTTTCGGGCGGCCTGCGCCCCATGCGCATGGGCGTCGTCGCCATGCGCGGCCTCAGCTCGCCCCTGGTGGTGCGGCGATTCATCGATTTCTGCACCGAAAAACTCCGCACCATGAGCGGCATGCAACTCCCCACCATCGACGAACAGCGACAAGAAGAGAAAGGCAGTCCATGACGCCCTCGACGCCCGACTGGCGCGCCCGCGCAGCACAGCTGAAATTCCGCAACGGCCTTTATATCGACGGCGGCTTTCGCGAGGCGGCCAAAGGCGGGCGGTTCGAAACCGTCAATCCCGCCAATGCCCAAATTCTGACCGACGTCGCACGCGCGACAGCGGAGGATGTGGATATCGCCGTCGCCGCGGCGCGCCGCGCCTTCAACGACCGGCGCTGGTCGGGCAAGTCGCCGTCCGAACGCAAGGAGGTGCTGCTGCGGCTTGCCGCCCTCATCCGCGACAACATTCCCGAACTGGCGCTGCTGGAAACGCTCGATGTCGGCAAGCCCATCAGCGACAGTTCGACCATCGACGCGCCCGGCTCGGCGCATTTCTTCCAGTGGCATGCCGAGGCGATCGACAAGATCTACGATGAAATCGCCCCTGCCGGCCCCGGCGACCTCGCCATGATCCGCCGCGTGCCGCTCGGGGTCATCGGCGCCGTCGTGCCATGGAATTTCCCGCTCGACATGGCGACATGGAAACTCGCGCCGGCGCTTGCCACCGGCAACTCCGTCGTGCTGAAGCCCGCGGAACAATCGCCGCTCTCCGCCCTGATGCTGGCGGAACTTGCCTCCGAGGCCGGTCTGCCGGATGGCGTGCTGAACGTCGTGCCGGGTTTCGGCGAGGATGCCGGGCGGGCGCTCGGCCTGCATCCGGATGTCGACGCCCTCGTCTTCACCGGCTCGACCAAGGTCGGCAAGCTGTTCATGACCTATGCCGGGCAGAGCAACATGAAACAGGTCTGGCCGGAGACCGGCGGCAAATCGCCCAACCTCATCTTCGCCGACGCCGACCTCGACAAGGCGGCCGAAATGGCGGCCTTCGGCATCCTGTTCAATTCCGGCGAGGTTTGCTCGGCCAATTCGCGCCTGTTGGTGCATCGTTCGGTGCAGCAGGAGTTTACAGAGAAGGTGATTGCGGCCACGGCCGCCTGGCCGCTCGGCGACCCGCTGGACACCGCCACCCGCATGGGTCCGCTGGTCGAGAAGGCGCATGCCGACCGGGTGGCGAACTACATCGCCGTCGGCCGCACCGAAGGTAGGCTTGTCCACGGCGGCGAGCGGGAGACCCGGGATGGCTCCAATTGCTACATCCAGCCGACCGTCTTCAACGACGTGCCTGCGGATGCCCGCATTGCCCGCGAGGAAATCTTCGGCCCGGTGCTTGCCGTCACTCCCTTCGACAGCGACGAGGAAGCGCTGCGCATTGCCAACGACAGCGAATACGGTCTCGCCGCCTCGGTCTGGACGCGTGACCTGTCGCGGGCGCTTTCCATGTCCGACCGCCTCCATGCCGGCACGGTTTCGGTGAACACCGTCGACGCACTCTCAGCCATGACCCCTTTCGGCGGCATGAAACAATCCGGTTTCGGCCGCGACCTCGGCATGCACAGTTTCGAAAAATATTCCGCACTCAAAACCGTCTGGGTCAAATATTGAAACCAGGCGACAGGTCGGGGGTGCCGGTTAGTCTGAACCTAATCGGCGCTTCCGCAACGCGTCATTTACAGCGGCGCCGTCTGCCCATCCAATAGACGGCAACCAGCAATGAGGAAGACCATGCGCGACGCCAAATACGATATCCTGTTCGAACCACTGGCGATCGGCCCGCATGTCGCGAAGAACCGTTTCTACCAGGTGCCGCACTGCAACGGCGGCGGCTACCGCGATCCCTCCGCCGCCGCGGCCATGCGCGGCATCAAGTCCGAAGGCGGCTGGGGCGTCATCTTCACCGAGCAGACCGAGATGCACCACACCTCGGAAATCACGCCGTTCATCGAGCTGCGCCTGTGGGAGGACAAGGACATTCCGGGCCTGCGCCGCATGTCCGACGCCATGAAGGTGCACGGCGCGCTTGCCGGCATCCAGCTTGCTTATTCCGGCATCAACGGCCCGAATTTTTATACCAAGGAAGTGCCGCTCGCGCCCTCCGCCCTGCCGATCCGCACCTTCACCAACGATCCGGTGCAGGCCCGCGCGCTCGACCTGTCCGACATCAGGGACCTGCGCCGCTGGTTCGTCAATGCCGCCAAACGGTCCAAGATCGCCGGCTTCGATCTCATCTGTCTTTACGGCGCGCACGGTTTCGGCATCTTCCAGCATTTCCTGTCGCGCGCCACCAACCAGCGAACCGACGCGTACGGCGGCAGCCTGGAAAACCGCTCGCGCTTTGCTCGCGAGGTCGTTGCCGATATCCGCGATGCCGTCGGCGATACCACCGCGATCACCATGCGCGTCAGCCTGGACGAGACCATCGGCGAACTCGGCTTTTCCAATGCCGAGGTGCGCGAATTCGTCGAGATGAATGCCGACCTGCCCGATCTCTGGGACCTCGCGCACGGCGCCTGGGAAGACTGTTCCGGCCCCTCCCGCTTCAAGGAGGAGGGCGCACAGGAACTGCTGGTCAGGGGCATCCGCGAACTCTCGTCGAAACCCGTCGTCGGCGTCGGCCGCTTCACCTCGCCGGATGTGATGGCGCGGATGATCCGCCAGGGCGTGCTCGATTTCATCGGCTGCGCCCGCCCCTCGATTGCCGATCCCTTCCTGCCGAAGAAGATCGAGGAAGGCCGCATCGAGGATATCCGCGAATGCATCGGCTGCAACATGTGCATCACCGGCGACATGACCATGTCGATCAGCCGCTGCACGCAGAACCCCACCTTCATGGAGGAATGGCGCAAGGGCTGGCACCCGGAGCGCATGAACGAGAAGGGCGACAGCCGGACCGTGCTCGTCGTCGGCGCCGGCCCGGCGGGCCTGGAAGCCACCCGCGCGCTTTCGCAGCGCGGCTATGACGTGACGCTGGCGGAAGCCACCACGATGCTCGGCGGCCGCGTGGCGCGCGAACGCCTGCTGCCCGGCCTCTCCGCCTGGGGCCGCGTCGTCGATTACCGCCAGTACCAGATTGCCCAGCGCACCAACGTCGAGACCTATTTCGACAGCCGGCTGACGGCGGAAGACGTGCTCGGCTTCGGCTTCGAGCATGTGGCGATCGCCACCGGCTCGCGCTGGCGCCGCGACGGCGTCGCCCGCCAGCATGTCGTGCCCATGCCGATCGATCCTGATATGACCGTCTGGACGCCCGACGACATCATGGCCAAGGTCCACCCGGAAAACCTCTCCGGCAAAACCGTCGTGGTCTATGACGACGACCATTATTACATGGGCGGGGTCATGGCCGAGGTGATGGCCAAGGCCGGCGCGACGGTCATCCTCGTCACTCCGTCCGCCTATGTCTCCGACTGGACACGCAACACGCTGGAACAGGGCGCCATCCATGTGCGTCTCGACGATCTTGGTGTCGACATCCGCCTTAACCGCGGCATCACCGCCATCCGCGCCGGCGAGGTCGAGACCAACTGCACCTATACCGGCAAACGCAAGGTCATTGGCTGCGATGCCGTCGTCATGGTCGCCTCGCGCCTTTCGGAGGACGCGCTCTACAACGATCTTCTTGCCCGGCAGGCCGATTGGGCCGATGCCGGCATCAAGACGGTGAAGATCATCGGCGATGCGAGCGCCCCCGCCCCCATCGCCTGGGCGACCTATGCCGGCCACCGCTACGCACGCGAGCTGGACATGCCCGATATCGGCGATGCCCTGCCCTTCCGCCGCGAGGTCACCCAGCTCGAACCGGTCTGATTTCGCCGCGGCATAGCTTTTTCCTCAGCGCGGGATCGGCAAAAACAAATTACGCTGCTTACAGCGCATCGATATTTTCGGACGTGACCATCAAGGAGACAAGAATGCCCGTGCACACCCGCATCCGCCCGTTCAACACGAAGGACACCTATCCGGAACAGAAGCTCGACAACGACCTGTGCCAGGCCGTCGTCGCACGCGGCACGATGATCTTCCTGCGCGGCCAATGCCCCCAGGAGCTCGACGGCGGCAAGAACATCGACAGCCACGACCCGGTCGAGCAGACGCACAAGGTGATGCAGAACATCCGGCAGCTTGTGGAAGAGAGCGGCGGCCAGATGGAGCATGTCTGCAAGGTGGTCGTCTATCTCACCGACATCCGTCACCGCGAAGCGGTCTACCGGACGATGGGCGAATATATCAAGGGCGTGTTCCCCGTCTCCACCGGCGTCGTCGTCACAGCGCTCGCCCGGCCGGAATGGCTGGTCGAGATCGACGCCACGGCCGTCATCCCCGACTGATCGGCATTGCGGCCCTTCGAGGCCGCGACCGCCATTGTCCGAATGCAATCAAGGAGGTGAACGCATGACCTTTTCCGTTTCCGGGCGTTGCGAAAGAACCGGCATGTTCGGCATTGCTGTCTCCTCCTCCTCGCCCAGCGTCGCGGCCCGCTGCGCCCATGTGCGCGCCGGCGTCGGCGCCGTCTCGACGCAGAACGTCACCGATCCCAGCCTCGGCCCGAAAGGGCTCGACCTGATGGCAGCAGGTCTTTCCGCCGAAGCCGCCCTGGAGCGGCTTGTCGCCGAGGCAGCGCATATCGAGTACCGCCAGCTTGCCCTCGTCGACAAGGCAGGCCGGACGGCCGCCTATTCCGGCGCCAAGACGCTCGGCACCTATGCCACCGCGTGCGGCAACGGTGTCGTTGCCGCCGGCAACATGCTGACGAGCACCGCAATTCCGCAGACGATGGTGGAGGCTTTCGAGGCGACGAAGGGTGCACATCTCGGCGACCGACTGATCGCCGCCATGCGTGCCGCTGTAGCGGCCGGCGGGGAGGAAGGGCCGGTTCATTCCATGGGGCTCGTCATGGTCGACAAGGTTTCCTGGAACGTAGCGGATCTGCGCATCGACTGGACGGAAAGCGACCCCATCGAGGAATGCGCCGCGCTCTGGGCGCGTTGGCGCGGCGACATGGATGCCTATGTCATGCGCGCCCTCAACCCGACGCAGGCGCCGAGCTACGGCGTCCCCGGCGATCTCTGAACGGAGCGGGCAGCCGTGCCCTGCCCCTCGGCTCTGAAATGGATGGGCGCATGATCCCCTCGACCACGGAAATCCTCACCCGCCTCGTTGCCGAGCCGACCGTTTCGCGCAGCTCCAACCTCGCCTTGCTCGACTATGCCGAAAGCTTGCTGCGCCCGGCCGGAGCGCGCATCGAACGCTTCGCCCATCCCGACGGAACCCGCGCCAATCTCTGGGCAACGATCGGTCCGGAAGGCCCCGGCGGGGTCGTGCTCTCCGGCCATACGGACGTGGTGCCCGTGGAGGGACAGGCCTGGAGCAGCGATCCTTATGTGCTGACGGAGCGGGACGGCCGTCTTTACGGCCGCGGTACCGCCGACATGAAGGGTTTTGTCGCCGCGGCACTGCGGGCGGCCCTCCTCGCGTCGGCGCGCGACCTGCAACGCCCGCTGCATCTTGCGCTCTCGTATGACGAGGAGATCGGCTGCCTCGGTGTGCGCGGCATGATCGACGCGCTGGCGACGAGGCCGGATCGCCCGGCACTCTGCATCGTCGGAGAGCCTACCGGAATGGGCATCGCCACCGGCCACAAGGGCAAGGTGGCGCTTCGCGCCTGCTGCCATGGACAGGAAGGTCACTCCGCCCTGGCGCCCAACGCCCTCAACGCCCTACATCTCGGCGCCGCTTTCATCGCGGCCCTGCAGAAACGACAGGAGGCGCTCTGCGACCACGGTGCCCGCGACCCTGACTACGACATCCCCTATTCCACCATCCATGCCGGGATGATGCGCGGCGGGACGGCGCTCAACATCGTCCCCAATCTCTGCGAAATCGACTTTGAAATCCGCAATATCGCCGAAGACGATGCCGACGATATCCTCGCGGGCATCGAGGCAGATGCCGACACGATCACCAGACCCTATCGCAACCGCTTTCCCATGGCCTGCATCGAGATTTCCCGCGTCTCCGGCTATCCGGGCCTGGCGACCGACACCCACGCCCCCGCCGTCACCCTGCTGAAGCGGATTCTCGGGGACGACGCCCCGACGCTGAAGGTCGCCTTCGGCACGGAGGGCGGCCTGTTCGACCGGGACCTCGGCATCTCCACCGTTGTCTGCGGCCCCGGCTTCATGGACCAGGGCCACAAGCCCGACGAATTCGTGAGCCTCGAACAGCTGGATCGCTGCGACGCAATGCTGGAGCGCCTGATCGCCGAACTCGCTACGAAAAACGAAGCCGACGACGCATAATGTCGAAACGCAAAAATGCGCCGCTCAAATCGCAGGCATGCGGCCCGGGAAAGCACGCCTTTTTGCATGTAAAATAGCCACCGCATTCCTGGCCTGCGGCAACAATTTCAAACATAGCTTCCGCGGACTTCGTGGTTTCACGGGTAACGGCTTGAAATACGTTGCATTTTTTCTCGCAACGATGAGAGAGATTTTTCACGCCCGCATGGATTGATTTCGAAGCGGCAGATGCCCGGCGATCCCGATTAGCCTCAGCCTAACCCATGCTTCCGGATCGCGTTATTTATACTCCCCCTCCCCTTCATCCAATGTCTCCCAAAGCAGGGGAACATCAATGAACTATTCGAAAGGGGCGCGATGAAGACGTCACCGGCCATCGAGGTCAAATCCGTCTCGAAGAGTTTTGGCGCCTATCAGGCCCTGAAGTCCGTCAGCTTCGACATCGGCAGCAACGAGTTCTTCACGATGCTCGGCCCCTCGGGCTGCGGCAAGACCACGCTCCTGCGCATGCTCGCCGGCTTCGAAAGCCCCGATAGCGGTTCGATCCTGCTGAACGGCAGCGAGGTCATCGCGATCCCGCCGCACAAGCGCCGGGTCAACACCGTGTTCCAGAGCTACGCGCTCTTCCCGCACATGACGCTGGAGCAGAATATCGCCTACGGCCTCGAAAACCTCGGCTGGGAGCAGGCGCGCATCAAGCGGCGCGTCGGCGAGATGCTGGAACGCGTGCATATGGGGCCGATGGCCAGGCGCAAACCCGCCCAGCTTTCCGGCGGCCAGCGCCAGCGTATCGCGCTTGCCCGGGCGCTGGCGCCGGAGCCGGAAGTGCTGCTGCTCGACGAACCGCTTTCGGCACTCGACCTGAAACTCCGGCAGGCGATGCGCGACGAGTTGCGCACGCTCCAGCGCGATACGGGCATCACCTTCGTCTTCGTCACCCACGACCAGGAAGAGGCGCTCGACATGTCGGATCGCATCGCCGTGCTCGGCGGCGGCGATGTGCAGCAGATCGGCACGCCGACGGAGATTTACGAAGAGCCAGTCAACCGCTTTGTCGCCGATTTCGTCGGCGAGACGAATTTCCTGGATGTGGAGGTGCTGGAAACCGCCGCCGGAGAGGCGACCGTGCGCACGCCCTTCGGTCTGCTGATCAAGATTCCTGCCACCGGGGCGGCCAAGGGGCGCGCAACCCTCTCCGTCCGTCCGGAAAAGATCAATCTCGGCAACCAGGCCCAGGGCATTACCTTCGAAGGCCGCGTCACCAACAAGAATTACATGGGCGGCTACACCCACTATACGCTCGATGTCGCCGGCACCGAACTGCGCGCCTCGCGCCGCAACGCGTCGCGCGAAGGAGATACCATCCCGCTCGGCACCACCGTTCCGGTGGGTTTCGTGGCAATCTCGGCGCGGGTGCTGGCGGCATGACGGACAGCGCCCTCCACGCCCCCGCCGGAACGGAGCGCCTTCCCCGCGCCCGGTTCTGGCACGATCTCTCCTTCTGGGGCCTGCTTCCGTCGCGCCTGCTGATGGGCTTTGCGCTGATCCTTCCCATCTTCATCATCGTCGCGGTCTCGGTCGCGACCCGCGGCTCGCATGGCGGCTTTTCGTGGAGTATCGATCCCGCCGGCTATCGCCAGATCCTCTTCAACGAAGGCTGGAGCGGCGAGATGGAGTTCACGCCGCAATATCTGTTCATCATCGCCCGCACCTTCCTGCTCGCCGGCGCGACGACGCTGATCTGTCTCGTCTTCGCCGTGCCGGTCGCCTATTTCATCTCGCGCCAGCCACCGAACAGCAAGGCGATCCTCGTCTACCTGGTGACGCTGCCCTTCTGGGTCTCGATGATCCTGCGGGTCTATGCCTGGATGATCATCCTCGGCAAGGACGGCACGCTGCCCAGCCTTCTCGGCACGTTCGGCTTTCCCGCCGGCACGAGCTTCATGTTCAACGACGGCGCGACGCTGACGGCAATGGTCTACACCGCCATGCCGCTCATGGTGCTGCCGGTCTTCGCCTCGATCGAGAAGCTGGATGGCACGCTGATCGAGGCATCGCACGACCTCTACGGCAACCGCTGGGTCACGCTCAGGCGGGTCATCCTGCCGCTGACCGCTCCCGGTATCATTGCCGGCGCCATCCTGGTCTTCGTCCCCGCGCTCGGCGCGGTGCTGGAGCCGACGCTGATGGGCGGCGGCAAGCAGATGATGATGGGCACGCTGATCCAGCTGCAGTTCGGCCCGGCACGCAACTGGCCTTTCGGCTCCGCCATCGCCATCACCCTGATGGTTCTCGTCATGCTTTTCCTGATCGTCACCGCGCTTCGCGCCGCCCGCCGGGAGGCCCGGTCATGAGCACGCGTCACGACGTCAAACATTATCCGGGCCTCGGCCCGCTCACCATCTTCTTTTTCCTTTACCTCTATGCGCCGCTTGCAGTGATCGTCGTCTATTCGTTCAACGCCAACCGGGTTGCCGGCGTCTGGACCGGATTTTCGCTGCAATGGTACGGGTCGGCGCTGAAGAACTCGGCACTGATGAATGCGCTCGAAACCTCGCTTGTCATCGCCGCGATTGCGACCGTCGTTTCCACGCTGATCGCCCTGTCGGCCGCTATCGCCATCATCCGCGGCAAGAACGTCCGCTTCCGAAAATTTTCCGAAACGGTCGTCAACCTGCCGCTGCTGCTGCCGGAAATCGTGCTGGCGGTGGCCACTCTCATTCTCTTTTCGCTTCTCGACATCCAGAACGGCATGCTGCGGCTGACCATCGCCCACGCCGCCTTCTGCACGCCCTTCGCCTTCCTGCCGATCCGGGCGCGCCTGCAGGGCATGTCGCTCGATCTGGAGGAGGCAAGCGCCGACCTCTATGCCAACAGATGGACGACGTTTCGCCGGGTGACGCTGCCTTTGATCTTCCCCGGCGTCTTTTCCGGCGCGATGCTGGCGTTCCTCATCTCGATGGACGACTTCATCACCTCGAACCTGCTCTCGACCGGCGGTTCGACGACCTTGCCCGTCTACATCTTTTCGCTGATCCGCGCCGGAACCTCGCCGGAACTGAACGCCATCGCGACGCTGTTGATCCTTGCCTCGCTTTTCCTTGCCACCGTCGCGCTTCTCGTTGCGACGCGCGGCACCCGTGACCACGCCGAACCATAACCAAGAGAGGAACAGACAATGAAAAAATATCTGGCTGCCACTGCCATCGCGTTTTGTTTTGCAACTGCCGCCCAAGCCGAAGGTCAGCTCAATATCACCGCCTGGGCCGAATCCATGTCCCCTGCGCTGATCGAAAAATTCTCCAAGGCCAATGACGTCAAGGTCAATGTCGACAGCTTCACCTCCAACGAGGACCTGCTGACCAAGCTGCAGGCCGGTTCCTCCGGCTACGACGTCGCCACGCCCTCCCACCATTTCCTGCGCGTGATGATCGACGAAGGGCTGCTCGAAAATTTCGACGCCAAGACGCTCAAGGCCTTCCAGAACGTCGACGAGCGCTGGCGCAACCAGTGGTGGGACGAAACGCAGGATTATTCGATCCCCTTCGCCTATGGCACGGCCGGCTTCGTCGTCAACACGGAGCAGTACAAAGGCCCGACGGACAGTTTTAAGTATTTCTTCGAGCCGGAAGGCGACCTCAAGGGCAAGATCGCCCTGCTCGGTCAACCGGACGAAGTCATCGGTGCCGCCCAGCTCTATCTCGGCGTGCCGTTCTGCACGGAAGACCAGGCGGAGATGAAGAAGGTTCTCGACCTGCTGATGGCGCAAAAGCCGTCCGTTGCCGTCTACTCATCGGACAATATCGCCAGCCGGCTCGCCTCGGGCGAAGTGTCGGCGCATTTCTGGTGGGACGGCGATTCCCTGCGCGCCCGCGCCGGCGGCTCGCCGGTCAGCCTCGCCATGACCAAGGAAGGACTCGTCGGCTGGATGGACAGCATGGTCATCCCCAAGGGTGCGGCAAACAAGGAAAACGCCATCAAGTTCATCGAATTCATGTCCGAGCCTGAAAACGCCACCGAACAGATGAACTACTACGCCCACTCCACGCCGGTGAAGGTTATCCAGGAGAAGGTCGTCTATACCAAGGACAAGGCGCCCGAACTCTATCCCGAAGTCCCGATCACCTTCTCGCGCACCTGCTCGCCCGCCGCGCAGGATCTCGTGACCCGCGTCTGGACGCAGCTGCTGCAGTAACGACGGGTGGGGGCTTTGTGCCCCTGCTCCTTTTCCGGATTGGAAATGATCGCAGTCCCGCTCATCGGCAAGCGCTGCGCATGCCGATGCGCTCTACCCCCTGATCGCCGCCCCGAGCACCGAGCCGATCAATCCCGGAAATCGCGCTTCGAGATCGTCGTGGCGGATACTGAGGCGACGCCCCCGCCCCAGCGATTCATTGCGGATGACGCCCGCCTCGCGCAGCACCTTCATCAAATGCGACTTCGTCGATTTCGGCATCGAGGGATCGGAGAGATGGCATTGCGCCATCTCCAGCGGACCATCGGCGAGCTGGCGCACGATGGCCAGGCGCTCGGGATCGCTCAATGCGAACAGCACGTCGGTCAGCCGCAGGTCGTCGCGGCCGGGATGGGGGAGATCGGTGATTTCCAGCGTCATGGTTCGAATTTAATTGAACCATGACGAAAATGATAGTAGAGAGTGGTTCGAAATTATTCGAACCATCAGGTGCCCTGTGACCGATACGATGCAACCCATGTCCCTGCGCAGCCCCGCCGGCTTTCGCATAACGCTTGCAGGAATGGCCGTGATGATGGCCGGAGCCAGTGCGCCCTCGCCCTTCTATCCGATGCTGCAGGCGCAGATCGGCTTTTCGGCGGCGACGCTCACCGGCATCTTTGCCGTCTATACGGTCGCACTGCTGGCGTCCCTGCTGATCATGGGATCGCTGTCCGACCATATCGGCCGGCGGCCGGTGATATCGGGTGGTTTTGCGCTGATGGCGCTGAGTTTGCTGTTGTTTTGGCAGGCGGGCGATGTCAGCGGGTTGATCCTGGCGCGGGTGCTGCAAGGTATCGCCGCCGGGTTGCTGCTATCGGCACTCTCCGCGGCGGTGGTCGATCTCGAGCCGAAGGACAGGCCGGGCAGTGCCTCGGTCTGGAACTCCGTCATTCCGCTCGGCGGACTTGCCGTGGGTGCACTTGTTGCAGGCATCCTGATGGACGTGACCGAAATGGCGGAGGCCGACGTGTTCGGCACCCTGGTCGTCGCCTACATCCTGTTCGCCGCGGCGATCTGGCTTATTCCCGAGACCGCGCCGCGGCACGAAGGTGTGTGGGCTTCGCTCAAGCCGCGGATCGGCGTGCCGGCGGCGGCGGCCAAGGCATTCTGGCGCAGTGCCCCGGCTGTCATAGCGGGCTGGGCAACGGGTGGGCTTTATCTCTCGCTTGGCGCGCCAATCGTCCGGCATGTCTTCGGCGCCGAGGCGCATGTGACGCAGGCCAGCGTCATCGTCCTGCTCTGCGCCGCAGGCGCCGCCGCCTGCTATCTCGCGCGCCGCCATTCCTCGCGGCAGGTGACGCTTTACGGCACTTCGGCGCTCGCGATCGGCACCGCACTGACGCTGGCGGCGATCGCCTGGCAATCCCTGCCTGCCTATCTCGTGGCGCTGGTGATTGCCGGAACCGGTTTCGGCACCTGCTTCTACGGCGTGTTGCGTTCCATCGTCCCGGTCGTGCGCCCGGATGAACGCGGCGAACTCTTCGCTGCCCTGTTTACCCTCAGCTATCTCGCCTTCGGCATACCGACGCTGCTTGCAGGCGTCGCGGTCGGCATCTTCGGGCTGACGTCGACGACACTGGGTTATGGCGCGCTGATCGTGCTGTTCTCGGCGACGGCAGGGTTGCTGCGAAAATTCGGGACACGGGACTGAACAAGGGGCTGCTCCAGCCCGGAGCCGCACAAATGGGACAGGATGATAGGCAGGCCGCTACGGGCGCTTCCGCGGGGGAAGTGCCCTACACATCCAGCTGCAAATCGCCGCCAGCAGCAGGAACCGAACAGCAGAGCAGTGCTTCCCCCTCTTCGACCGGGTAGCTCGGCTCCGACACGTAGCTCACATCTCCCTTGATGATCTTCGTTCGGCAATCGCCGCAAGTACCGGCGCGGCAGCCGTAATTCGGCGTCAAGCCACGCTGCTCCGCGAATTCGAGCAGAGAACCGCTGCCGGATTTCCAGCGGGCTTCCTTGGCCGATTGCGTGAAAAGCACGCGAACCGGCTCCGTGGCCGCCGGCAGCGACGACCCGCCGGTGTGCTTTTCCGCCATGACGCTGCGTTTCAAGCCGGAAGGACCGAAGGCCTCGGCATGGATACGCGCATCGGCAATATTCAGGCCCTTCAATCCATCGTACAGCGATTGCATGAACGCGGCAGGGCCGCAGAGATAGAAGTCATAATCGGCAAATGGCAGGTGCCCCTTCAAAAGATCGACATCGATCCGGCCGGCCACTTCATAAGCGCCTTCGTCGCCGGAGACAGGCGCGCTCAAGACGCGGATGTCACGAACAGTGTTTTGGCTCCGCTGCACCAGTTCGCCGATTTCGCGATCGAAAGCCCGTTCCGCCAGCGTGCGCGATGACCGGAACAGCCAAACCGGGCGCCGATGACGGGTTCTGTCACCTTCATGGACGATGTGACGGAGCATCGACAGCATCGGCGTGATGCCGAT
Organism: Rhizobium sp. LjRoot30; assembly: GCF_964253915.1. NCBI lineage: Bacteria > Pseudomonadati > Pseudomonadota > Alphaproteobacteria > Hyphomicrobiales > Rhizobiaceae > Rhizobium > Rhizobium sp. LjRoot30. Next base: position 509,604 of record NZ_CAXUSG020000002.1, read on the forward strand.
CCCCGCGGCAAGCAGCACCGCCGGACGGGCGCGCTCCATGGCGTCGATGACGAATGCGCCGGAAGGCGCCAGCGCCTCGATCTCGTCACCCGGCGCCAGCCGGTGCAAGACACGCGATGCCCGCCCCTCGCGCTTCACGCTCAAGCGGTAGTGACCATCGGATGGAGCGCTGGAAATCGTGTAGCTACGCCGGACGATGTCCTCGCCATCGGTTATCCGCACAGGAAGGTGCTGGCCGGCGACATGCGGGATGATGGCCTCGCCATCGACGGGCGCCAGATAGAGCGAGCGGATCGTTTCGCTTTCATCGATACTCCGTTCGATACGAAAGCGCCGCCAGCTCTTCGCCCCAGCCGCCGCCTGAAGGCGACGGCCAGCCTCTTCCCAGCTTCCGGTCATCAGGCTGGAGGGCGACATTCCATCCTCCGAAAATGACCACCGTAACGGCAGTTCGTTCCGCCGCAGCACAATCTTTTCCGGCATGAAGCGCCACAGGCGCTCGGCACCTTCAAAGGCCGCGATCTCCGGGGTATCGAGAATGACCTCGACTGTGCCCGTCATTTGCAGCATCCCGCCGGTTTCATGATCGACAAACAGCAGTCCCGCACGCGGATTGACCATAAAATTGCCGAGCGTATTGAAGAACAGGTTGCCATTGAAATCAGGCACCGTCAGCCCGCCATCCGCATCGATCCGCACGAAACCCGGCTTGCCGCCGCGATGCGAGGCATCAACCTGTCGACCCTTTTCGGCGCCGTCGATGTAGGACGCCACGAACAGCGTATCGGCCGCGCCGACAATCCGTCGTGCCTCGTCGTCGAGCCGGTCCGAAACGACCGGTGTCGACGAGGATGGTATCGCCGGATCACGCACGAATGCGAAATGACGGTTCTGGATGTAACGAGGGCAGTTGCCAAAACTCTGGCCGACGGTCACCGAAAAGCGCTCGCCGGTCTCCCGGATGATCGTGCCATTCATCCGGTTGCGCCGGCGGGTGACGAGATCGATGCCGAGCAGACCGATGGCATCGCCATCTTCCATGCCGGCCTCAGCCGGATCGCCGGCATTGCTTGCAGCTTCGACATCGAGCGTCAGCGGATCCGGGGAATGCAGGAAACCGGGCCGGCCGGCGCGAATGGTTGCCCAGGGCGCGCCGGCGTCATCGACGGCACCGATGACGATAAACGGAAGGAGCGGATAAAACTCGCGATGCTGATCGAGGAGGAAGGTGCGCAGCACCTTGCGGCCGACGGGATCCATCTGCGCGGCAACGCCCGCCCGGCGTTGCAATTCCAACTCGCCTTCATGCCACGGTGAAACCGGTGTTTCGACATGATCTAGCATTGTTGCCTCCTGTTGGGAAAAAAGCGGCCGGTTTTTGCCGGCCGAAAGCTCGCGGTTCAGGCAGCGAGGCCGATGGGCGTCTTGGGGAAAGCCACAAAGCCCGGCAGGGCCTCGATCCGCGCCAGCCAATGGCGCACGTCCGGGTGCGGCGTGAGGTCGACGTTGCCTTCCGGCGCGCTGGCGATGTAGCTGTAGAGCGCGACGTCGGCGATCGTCGGCCTGTCGCCGACGATGAAACGATGTCCTTCCAGTTCCGCATTGATCAGGCGGAGAATGCGGTGCGCCCGACCAATTACTTCATCAGCGCGGAAATCGGCACCGAACACGGTGATCAGGCGCGCGGCAGCCGGACCGTAGGCGATCTCGCCGGCAGCCACCGACAACCACTTCTGGATCCTGGCGACGGTCACCAGGTCGTCCGGCAACCAGTCCTTACGGCCGAGCTTGGTCGCGGTGTAGACGAGGATGGCATTGGAATCGCTGACAATCGTGCCGTTGTCATCGAGAACAGGGACCTGACCGAAAGGATTGAGCTTGAGGAAATCCGGTGTCTTGTGGCCGCCTTTCGCAAGATCGACCTCGACAAGGTCCGCGTCGACGCCCAGCAGCGACAAGAAAAGGACCGCACGGTGCGCATGACCGGAGAGCGGAAAATGATAGAGTTTCATGAGTGGCTCCTTCGAGTTGACCGGACGTCTGATCCGTTGACAGGAACAAGCTATCTCCATCCATTTTTCTGTAGTAGGCTGAAAATTCTGGAGCTATCCTCTCGTTTTATGAAAGATTCGCATGGATCGTCTCGATGCCATGGCCGTGCTTCTGGCGGTGGTCGAAAACGGCAGCCTTTCGGCTGCCGCACGCGCCCTGCATTCGCCGCTGCCCACTGTCAGCCGCAAGATTTCGGAGCTGGAAGCCCATCTCGGCGTCCGCCTGATTACGCGGACAAGCCGCAGGATCGTGCTGACCGAAGCCGGAACACGGTATGTCGGCGCGGCGCGCGAAATCCTCGGGCGGGTGGAGGAGGCCGAGCGGCACGCCGCCGGTGAATATCTGGCCCCGCGCGGCGACCTGGCGATGACCGCGCCGATCGTTTTCGGCCGGTTGCACGTTTTGCCGGTGATCACCGATTTCCTGAAGGCGTTTCCGGATATCAACATCCGGCTCACCATGGGCGACAGGTCGATCAACCTTGCCGACGAACATATCGACGTGGCGCTGCGCATTGGCCATCTTGCCGACAGCAATCTGATCGCAACCCGCCTCGGTTCGATCCGCAGCACGGTCTATGCCAATCCGGATTATCTGCGGCGCCATCCCGGGCCGCTTCATCCGCGCGACCTCGTCAATCACGACTGCATCGCCTTCGAAGGAATACAGTCGACGCAATTCTGGATTTTTCGGGAAAACGGACAGGATATGTCGGCGACGATCCGGACGCGCCTTTCGGTCAATACCGCCGAAGCCGCCGTGGATGCTGCAGCCTCCGGCCTCGGCATCACCCGGGTAATGTCCTATCAAGCCAAACGCGCGGTGGAGCATGGCCTGTTGCTGCCGTTGCTCGAAGATTTCGAGCCGCCGCCCCTGCCTGTGCACCTCGTGTATCTGTCTCAGGGCCTCCTGCCGCTGAAACTCAGGGCATTTCTGGAATTCGCCGCCCCCCGCCTGCGAACCGTGCTGCGCTGAATGCGGCCACGGTTTTTACCGAGAAGGTTCAGGCCTTGAAGCGATCGAGGGCACTCAGCCGCCGGATCGGCGGATCGGCGTCCGGCCAGCGGTAGATTTCGGCACGCAGATATCGCAGTTCGTCGTCAAGGGCTTCTTCCGGAACCTCGACCCACCAGGATTTCGGCCTCCCGTCACTGCCGTCCGACCACCGATAGCCCCGGGCCTTCAGATGATCCTTCATTTCGAACGGGCTGTGTTCGGCGAAAATGCGCACGCGCGAGCGCTGGCTGGCGGCAAAAAGTTCGGCAAACGGTGTTTCGTCCGGCTTCGCCCCACCCTGGGCGAGGACTTCAAACAGCGCAAAACAATCGTCGACGGCGCGATGCCCATCATGGAAATATCCGGCCTGCCCCACGAGATAGCCCAGTTTCGTTCCTTCGAAACCGCGCCCTGACCAGTCGACCTCGGACACGGAACATGCCCACGCCTTCGGACCGAAGATCGATGAAAAAGCCTCGCAGAAAGGACGGTCGAAGCCGGCATTGTGGGCGATGACAAGATCGGCGGGTTCGAGAAGGGCCTGCACCTGCGCCATATCGATCGCCTGCCCGGCGACCATATCGTCGGTGATGCCGGTCAGGCGCGTGATATCGGATGGAATGGCGACACCCGGCTGCCGCAGCCCGCCATAGACGCCCGTGACGTCGCCGATGGCCCCATGGCTGTCGAAGCTGAACGCGACGATGCCGATCTCGATGATCTCGTCTTTCCGGGCATTCAACCCCGTCGTTTCCGTGTCGATGATGATACCGCGCAACGGGTAGGCCGGCCGTGGCGCGTGTACAACGGCGCGAGGCTGCAGCTTTCTGAGGATCCGGTAGCGGCCGGTCTCCTCAAGGTGCCGAACCATCTTGTTCTCGTCCTGGACGCCGCGCGGCCCGCTCCTGGCAGGAGACGGCAACTGGGTCGCGGCCTCTGCCGTTTCCCTCGCGCCGAACAAGTCGAACTGCTGTTTCATTCCATCCATCTCGCATTGCCCGGCGCATCGTGACAGGCGCGCCAACGGCCTCTTACAGGATGTGGAATGAATGTGCGACCCGCGCGCAACCGATGCCCGGCCAATCCCCAATATCTGACGTCCGGACGCCGATGCCGTCCATGCCCTCTGGCCGGGACATACGGTAACCTCGACCACATGCGACATCAGAATGTCGCATGTTGCCTATCCTCGATCTCGTGACCTATATCCTATCACCACACCTCCATTCGACTGCAGGGGAACAAGCCGGTGCTGCGCTTCACCACAGATGACATTGCTGCCAGGGATCGCTTCGACCACTGGCGCGAAGTGCGCGGAAAGGGCCTGTTTGGCGTTACGATCGAGCTCGAGCCTGAAAAGCGTGCCCGTTTTCGCGGACGGATGAAGGCGGAAGAGTATGGCGGTGCCATCGTCTCGGAACTGGAGGCATCGGCCTATCGTGTCAGCCGCACGCAACAGGATGTGGCCAGGCTTTCCGGCGACAACCTGCTGATCAGCTGGCAGGTTGCAGGGGGCGGATGGCTGGAGACGGGCCGTCGGCAGGGCCTCCATCGCGTCGGCGCCAGTGCCATGACGATCGGCCATTCCGATCAGACCTACAAGGCGACACCGGACAGCGACCGGGATTTCCTCTATAGAGTGATCAAGATCCCCCTTGCGGGACGCGATTTCGCCTCAAGAGAGTTGATCGACCTTAGCCCCGCACCGATCGATCGTTCATCCCTGACTCAGCCGATGCTCGCCCTGTTTTCGGCAATCGGTGCGCGTGACGCGGCGCTGGGCGATCCCGCCGACTGCATCGACGCGATGGGACGGCTGGGGTTGATGGCGACCGGCAAATTGCCGCTGCACGACCCCGAAAACCGGACGGCGTTGCGAATGGCGCTGTACCACATGGCGTGCGCCATCCTGCGCCGGGATCTTCGCCGGCCCGAACTGTCGCCGGCGCACGTCGCCCGCGAGCTTTCCATCTCGCCGCGGCAACTGCACATCCTCTTCGAACCCTCCGGCCTTTCCTTTGCACGAACCCTGGTCGGCCTGCGGCTGGAGCGCGTTCGGAGCCTGCTGCGGAACCGGCCGGAGCGGACCGTCGCCGAAATCGCCTATGCCTGCGGCTTCGACAGCCTGGCGACATTCTACCGCGCCTTCCGTGCTGCCTACGGCATGACGCCGCTGGATGCGCGGACCGAGCTGTATGCCGGCGCTCAATAAAGTCCAGGCTCTGCGCTGGATGAGAAGATCCGTCTCCGTTGATTATGATAAGGCGCGCTGATCTATTAGCGAGGTGCCCTTTCATGCCGACCGCGTCTGCCTTCATGGAAAGCGCTCTGCCGAAGGGGCTTCCGTTTTCATTCGTGCCGCCACCATGCTTGGACAGGGCAACGATCGCCGCCCATGCGGGCCTGCGTCCGGTGCTGAGGATCCAGGCCAGCGCTTTGCTGGCAGTACACCGGCGCACGCCGCGCGTCGCGGCGATCTTCGGCAAGCAGCAACGCTATCTGCTGGGGCAACTGGCGATCGCAATGGCTTTCGAAGGCGGCGAGCGCGGACTTATCGTGGCGCATTTCCTGCAAGCGGTGAAGACGCATGGTATTTCCAGCCGCAACACCGCCACCAGCTTCATCGAGGAAATGCTGCACTATAAAATTGCCCGGATTAACGTCACCAACACCGACCGCCGACGCCGCCCGGTCGTGCTGACCGCGGCGACTATCGAGGCACTGACGACTTGGCTGGCCCTGCATCTGCGCAGCCTGGATGCACTGGATGGCGGAAATCGGCAGTCCGAATTTGAGCAGCATCCACAACTGCTTGCGCAGGTGCACCCGCTCATTGTCCACCACATCCTATTGTCGGAAAAGACAATGCCGCCGGCGCGGATCTTCTCCTTCCTTGGCGAGATGAACGATGGCGGCCTGCTGACGGACAATATCATCGCCAGCCTGCAAGACGCTCCCACCGGTACGGCGCGTTTTCCCACACTCCTCAACTCCTTCAGCCAGTTGTCGGAACCACTGCGCGTGAGCCGCACCCACCTGCTGCGCAAGCTTGCGGTTTCGGAACAGGCCGGCCATCTCGGCTGGTTGGAGAGGCGCGGCGCCTCGACCTTCTGGATTTCGAAAGAGTTTCTCCACGACTACGAAATCTACCAGGTCGAGAAACTCGCCAATATTGAAACCGCCTGGCAGGCGGTCCGGGACAACGGACGGTCAGGACACTCCGGCGATTACCCCGGAATGCTGCCGGAAAACCGCGGCGGGGTCCCGCAATGGGCGCATGTCGGTTGAAGCGCAGTTTTTACCAGCCACCATGCTTCCAGGCAGTCGTGCTGCCATTCCTGTATCGGTCTTCCGGTGTACCTTGAGAAGATTTTACCGATTGGCTATATCGGCAACATGCGGCATTCACGCCGTTATCGCCGCCCGGGCGGGTTTTTCGCGCGTCATGCTCAAGTAAAAATTTACTGAAAGCGATTTCGATTTTCCCAAATCCGTGTCACATTGCGGCGAGCAAGGAACGGAATGTCGGGATGGTGACGATCAAGGAAATCGCCAAGGCTGTCGGGGTCTCCTCTGCAACGGTCTCGCGCGTTTTGAACTACGACCCGGCCCTGTCGATCTCGCCCGTCAAGCGGCAGGCGATCATCGAAACGGCTGAAGCGCTCAACTACGAAACGCCGCGCAACCGCAACAAGGCGAACGGCGCCGTCTCGCCGAGCCTGCTCACCAATCTCGTCATCGTGCATTTCCTCGAGCCGTCGGACGAGATCGCCGATCCCTATTATGTCGGCGTGCGCCTGGGCATCGAGACCCGTTGCCGGGACCTGAAAACCGAGATCGTCAAGGTCTTCCATTCCGACGATCTGCCGGATGCTTCGCTGCTCGAAAGCGCCTCGGGCGTCATCGTCATCGGCAAGCACTCCGACAATGAAATTGCCTGGCTGACCCAGCATGCCCGCCATGTCGTCTTTGCCGATTTCGACCCGAAGAGCGACCAGATCGACAGCGTCTTTTCCGATGTCGGCCTGGCGACGCAAAAGATCCTCAAATTCCTCAAAACCAGCGGCTACAAGCGCATCGGCTTCATCGGCAGCCATGAAAGCCTCAATGGCGGCGTGCAGCGTTTCGCAGAAAAGCGCTGCGCCGCCTATATCGATTGGCAGAAGACCAACGGCACCTTCGATCCCGACCTGCTGGCCCTTGCCGACTGTTCCGACGGCCAGAGCCTGCGGCTCGAAACCGGCTACCGGCTGGCTCGCGACCTGCTGGCCCTCAGCGAGCGGCCCGACATCATCGTCACCTCCAACGACAACATGGCGATCGGCACCTACCGCGCCCTGCAGGAGGCCGGGCTTTCCATTCCGGGCGACATCGCCGTCATCTCCTTCAACGATATCCCCGTCGCCCAGTTCCTCACCCCGCCGCTGACCACGGTGCGCATCCATGGCGAGCATATCGGCGAGACGGCGGTCGACCTGCTGCTGGAACGCCTCTCGGGGCGCAGCTTCGGCAAACAGGTGCGCATCGCCACGGAACTCATCTGGCGCGACAGCTGCCGCAGGCCGCCGGAATCGTGAACCTTTTCAAAGCTCTTCGCAGACGCAATAAATATTTACTAAATTTTTCTTGCGTACCTCCCGAAATTCGGTAAATCTTTCTTTCGACGACGGGAGAGGAGACCCCGCCGCATAAAGTTTCTTGGGAGGAAACGATGAACAAGACGATTCTGTCGCGCCTTGCCGCCGGCCTGTTTGCCGGTGCGAGCCTCTTGGCATCCACGGCAGCCTTTGCCGGCGAAATCACCGTCTGGTGCTGGGACCCGAACTTCAACGTCGCCATCATGAAGGAAGCGGGCGCACGCTATACCGCAAAGCATCCCGGCACGACCTTCAACATCGTCGACTTCGCCAAGGCCGATGTCGAGCAGAAGCTGCAGACGGCACTGTCTTCCGGCACCACCGACGCCCTGCCGGATATCGTCCTGATCGAGGACTACGGCGCGCAAAAATACCTGCAGTCGTTCCCCGGCGCCTTTGCCGAACTGTCCAGCAAGATCGATTTCTCAGGCTTCGCGCCCTACAAGGTCGAGCTGATGACGGTTGACGGCACCGTCTACGGCATGCCTTTCGATTCTGGCGTCACCGGCCTCTACTACCGCAAGGACTATCTCGAACAGGCCGGCTTCAAGCCCGCCGACATGCAGGACATCACCTGGGACCGCTTCATCGAGATCGGCAAGGAAGTGGAAGCCAAGACCGGCAAGAAGATGCTCGGCCTCGACGTCAACGATGCCGGCTTCATCCGCATCCTGATGCAGTCGGCCGGCGGCTGGTATTTCGGCAAGGACGGCAGCCTCTCGATTGCCGACAACTCCGCGCTGAAGGCAGCGCTTGAAACCGAACAGAAGATCCTCCAGGCCAACATCCACAAGCCGGCGGCCGGCTGGACGGAGTGGGTCAACACCTTCACCTCGGGCGATGTCGCCACCGTGACGACAGGTGTGTGGATCACCGGCACTGTCAAGGCGCAGGCCGACCAGAGCGGCAAGTGGGGCATCGCCCCCATTCCGAAGCTGAATGTCGAGGGCGCCACGCACGCCTCCAACCTCGGCGGCTCCAGTTGGTACGTCACGGCAGGCTCGGCCGAAAAGGACGAGGCGATCGATTTCCTCGGCGAAATCTATGGCAAGGACCTCGATTTCTACCAGAAGATCCTGACCGAACGCGGCGCCGTCGGCTCGCTGCTCGGCGCACGCACCGGCGCTGCCTATTCGGAAGCCGATGCCTTCTTCGGCGGCGAAAAGGTCTGGCAGAATTTCTCCGACTGGCTCGCCAAGGTTCCCTCGGTCAATTACGGCGTCTTCACCAACGAGGTCGATACGGCCGTCACGGCACACCTGCCGTCGCTCGGCCAGGGCGCCAATGTCGATGAGGTCCTGAAGGCGATCGACAGCCAGGCACAGGGCCAGATCCAGTAACATCCTCCCCGGCGGGCGTTCCACGCCCGCCCCACTCCCGGACCGTCCCTGCCGCAGGGCGGGAGGTCCGGTCCTTGTCTCGTGCATGGAAGGTCGCCCATGGCTGCCGGCAAAACAGGCGGATTGAAGCGCTATTACGATCTGAGCGGCTGGCTGTTCATCGCCCCGTCGGTCCTGCTGATCGCGATCTTCCTCGTTTATCCCATTGTCCGCGCACTCTATCTGTCCTTCTTCTCCGGCAAGGGCATGATGATGAAGTTCGCGGGTTTCGGAAATGTCGTGCGCTTGTGGAACGATCCGGTCTTCATCCAGGCGCTCACCAACACCGTCACCTTCTTCGTGGTGCAGGTGCCGATCATGATCCTGCTGGCCCTGATGCTGGCGGCCGTGCTCAACAACGACAAGCTAAAATTCATCGGCTTCTTCCGCACCGCCATCTTCCTGCCTTGCGTCGCCTCGCTGGTCGCCTATTCGGTGCTGTTCAAGAGCATGTTCTCCGTCGATGGCGTCGTCAACCAGGCGCTAATGACGATCGGCCTGATCGGCACGCCGATCGGCTGGCTGACGGAGCCGTTCTGGGCCAAGGTGCTCGTCATCCTCGCCATCACCTGGCGCTGGACCGGCTACAACATGATCTTCTATCTCGCGGCTCTGCAGAACATCGACAAGTCGATCTACGAGGCGGCGAAGATCGATGGCGTGCCGGCCTGGGCGCGGTTCGTCTATATCACCGTGCCGATGCTCAAGCCGGTGATTCTGTTCACGACGATCATCTCGACCATCGGCACGATCCAGCTTTTCGACGAGGTCTACAACCTGACCGAAGGCAAGGGCGGCCCGGCCAACGCCACCATTACGCTATCGCTCTATATCTACAACCTCACCTTCCGCTTCATGCCGAGCTTCGGCTACGCGGCGACGATCTCCTATGTCATCGTCCTCATGGTGGCGCTGTTCTCCTTCCTGCAGTTCTATGCCGCGAGGGACCGGTCATGAATGTATCGCGTCTCATCGGCCCGGCGCTGCAATACGCTTTCCTCGGCCTCGCAGCCTTCCTGTCGATCTTCCCGTTCTTCTGGATGGTGATCAGCGCCACGAACAGGTCGATCGACATCATCGGCGGCAAGACGACCGTCGGCGACGCCTTGCGCACCAATGTCGTCAACTTCTTCACGCAGGTCGACGTGCCGCTGGTCTTCTGGAACTCCACGAAGGTCGCGGTGCTCGCCACCCTGCTCACCATCATCGTTTCGTCGCTGGCCGGCTACGGTTTCGAGATGTTCAAGTCGAAGGCGCGCGAACGCATCTATTCGCTGGTGCTGCTGACGCTGATGATCCCCTTCGGGGCGCTGATCATCCCACTCTTCATGATGATGGCTAAGACCGGGCTGATCAACACGCATATCGCCATCATGTTGCCCACCATCGCCTCGGCCTTCATCATCTTCTATTTCCGCCAGTCGACAAAAGCCTTCCCGGCGGAACTGCGCGATGCCGCAAAGGTGGACGGGCTGAAGGAGTGGCAGATCTTCTTCTTCATCTACGTGCCGGTGATGCGTTCCACCTATGCGGCGGCCTTCGTCATCGTCTTCATGACGAACTGGAACAACTACCTCTGGCCGCTCATCGTCCTCCAGTCGAACGAGACCAAGACGATCACCCTCGTCGTATCGTCGCTGGCTTCGGCCTACTACCCCGACTACGGCGTGGTCATGATCGGCACGATCCTCGCCACGCTCCCCACCCTTTTCGTTTTCTTCGTCATGCAGCGCCAGTTCGTGCAGGGCATGCTCGGCTCGGTCAAATAGGAATAGCTCGATGCGCATTACCGAAAATTTCAACGGCAACTGGCTCTTCCGCCACGGTTTCGACGCCGCCCATGCAGGCGTGGTGCAGGAGGGAGAGACCGTGCGCCTGCCGCACAGCGCCGTCGAGCTGCCCTACAACTATTTCGACGAGACGGACTACCAAAAACCTTTCACCTACCAGAAGCGGCTCGACTGGCGGCCGGAATTCGAGGGCCGGGAAATCTCCCTCATCTTCGATGCCGCCATGGCCGACAGTGTGGTCTATCTCAACGGCACCGAGATCATCGCCCATAAGGATGGTTACACGCCGTTCGAGGCACGCCTGACTCCGCATCTCAAGCACGGCGAAAACCTGATCACCGTGAAAATCGACGGTTCGGAGAACCCCGAAATCCCGCCCTTCGGCGGCCAGATCGACTATCTTTGTTATGCCGGCATCTACCGCGACGTCTGGCTAAAAGTGGCGAGCCCTGTCTCCATCGCCAACGTGAAGATCGAGACGCCGGATGCGCTGGCGGACGAAAAAACCGTCACCGCCCGCGTCTTCCTCGCCAACCCGCAAGGCCTTCCGATCTCCGGCACGCTCGACGCGAAAATCCGTCGCAAGGGCGGCGGCGATGTCGCGGCAGCCTCGATTGGCATCGACGGCAACGAGGCTACCCTGACCTTCACCGGCCTCACCGGCCTGGATCTCTGGGACATCGACAACCCTGCTCTCTACGCGCTGTCGCTCAAGCTTTCGACCGGCCAGGGCGAGGACGTGCTGACGCAACGCTTCGGCTTTCGGACCGCCGAGTTCACGCCGGACGGCTTTCTGCTCAACGGCCGGCCGGTCAAGCTGCGCGGCCTCAACCGCCACCAGGCCTGGCCGCATACGGGTTATGCCATGGGCCGGCGCGCGCAGGAAAAGGATGCCGACATCCTGAAATACGAGCTCGCCTGCAACATCGTGCGCACCTCGCATTATCCGCAATCGAAATGGTTCATCGAGCGCTGCGACGAGATCGGCCTGCTCTGCTTCGAGGAAATCCCCGGCTGGCAGCACATCGGCGGTGAGGCGTGGCAACAGGAATCCATCGAGAACGTGCGCCGCATGATCGAGCGCGACTGGAACCATCCGTCGATCATCATCTGGGGCGTGCGCATCAACGAGAGCCAGGACAACCACGCTTTCTACGCCGAGACGAACCGCCTCGCCCGCGAGCTCGACCCGACGCGCCAGACCGGCGGCGTGCGCTTCATCACCAATTCCGAGATGCTCGAAGACGTCTACACGATGAACGACTTCATCCTCGGCCAGGAGGAAATGCCCGGCAACAACCGAGGGCGCGTCGTGCTGCGCGACCGGGTGGAAACCACCGGCATCACCAGGCCGATCCCCTACATGATCACCGAATACAACGGCCACATGTACCCGACGAAGCGTTTCGACCAGGAACAGCGTCAGGCCGAGCACGTCACCCGCCACCTGCTGATCCTCAACGCGGTGGCCGGCGACAGCAACATCTCCGGCTCCACCGGCTGGTGCATGTTCGACTACAACACCCACAAGGATTTCGGTTCCGGCGACCGCGTCTGCTATCACGGCGTGCTCGACATGTACCGCATCCCGAAATTCGCGGCCTACGCCTATGCCTCGCAAGGAGAGCCGAAGGATGGCGTGGTGATGCAGCCCGTGACCTTCTGGGCGCGCGGCGAGCGCAACATCGGCGGTGTCCTGCCGCTGATCGTGCTCACCAACTGCGATTATGTCGAGGTGAAGTTCGGCGAATGGCCGGCCAAGCGCGTCTATCCCGACAAGGAGAACTATCCGCACCTGCCGCATCCGCCTGTTGTCCTCGACCTGCGCTCCGTCACGCCGGAGGAATTCGGCACATGGGGCCGTATCTGGCGCGAAGGCACCTTCACCGGATATGTCGACGGCAAGGCGGTGAAGACCATGACGCTGCCGGCCGATCCGGTGCCGACGACGCTGGACGTTGTCGCCGACGACACGGCGCTGCGCGCTGGCGAGAAGGATGCGGTGCGCGTCGTCGTGCGCGTGCTCGACCAGTGCGGTAACCTGCTGCCCTATTTCGAGGAGCCGGTCTCGCTTGCACTTTCCGGCCCCGGCCGTATCATCGGCCCGGCCGAGCACAGCCTGAAGGGCGGCGCGACCGGCTTCTGGGTCGAGGCCGGCGACGAGAAGGGCAAGCTCGAACTGACCGTCTCGACACGCCGCCTGCCGCCGCAATCCGTCACTTTCACCGTCAGCTGAGGTTTGCCCATGGCCGATGTTCACCTCACCGACATTCGCAAGCGTTTTGGCGCTCTTGAGATCATCAAGGGCGTCGACCTCTCGATCAAGACGGGCGAATTCGTCGTGTTCGTCGGTCCGTCGGGCTGCGGAAAATCGACGCTTCTGCGCATGATCGCCGGTCTGGAGGACATTTCGTCCGGGGAACTCACCATCGGCGGCGCGGTGATGAACGACGTCGATCCGTCGAAGCGCGGCATCGCCATGGTCTTCCAGTCCTATGCGCTCTATCCGCACATGACGGTGCGCGAAAACATGGGTTTTGCGCTGAAATTCGCCGGCATGGCCAAGGAAGAGATCGATCGGCGCGTCAACGACGCCGCTCGCATCCTCGAACTCGGCCCGCTGATGGAGCGCAAGCCGAAGGCGCTCTCCGGCGGCCAGCGCCAGCGCGTCGCCATCGGCCGGGCCATCGTGCGCAACCCCGATGTCTTCCTCTTCGACGAGCCGCTGTCGAACCTCGATGCGGAACTGCGCGTGCATATGCGCGTCGAGATCGCCAAGCTGCACAAGACACTGAAATCGACCATCATCTACGTCACGCACGACCAGGTGGAGGCGATGACGCTGGCCGACAAGATCGTCGTGCTCCGCGCTGGCATCGTCGAGCAGGTCGGCGCACCGCTCGACCTCTACGACGACCCCAACAATACGTTCGTCGCCGGCTTCATCGGCTCGCCGCGCATGAATTTTCTGAAGGCTCGCGTGGTTGCCGCAAACGATGGCAACCTCACCGTGGCGCTGACGAGCCAGCCGGAAGTCCAGCTCAGCCTTCCCATCCGCTCGGCTGCTGTAAAATCCGGAGACGAGGTCAGCCTCGGCGTGCGGCCGGAGCATTTTCTGCCCGCCGGAAGCGGCAATGCGGATCTGACGCTCGATGTCGACGTGGCGGAGCATCTCGGCAATACCAGTTATGTCTATGCGAATGTTTCGCCGGAGGAGCGCGTCATCGTCGAGCACGAGGGGTTCCGCGGTGCCGACAGCCGCGACCGGCTGACCGTCGGCCTGTCCGCCGGAAAATCCTTTCTCTTCGACAGCGCCGGCATGCGCATCCGCTAAAAACTGCGACAGGACGTCACGCAAAGCCCTCCGTCTTGTTTGATCAACGTCAAAGAAGCGGGCACGTGACCAGCCTATTCCTTGCACAGGAACGATTGACGTTCGTCAGCAAGGAGAATTCCAGTGCATATCATGGCAAAGGGCATCGTCGGCGCAGCAGCGGTCATTTTCGCGCTGGCGCTTCCGGCAGCAGCGGCAGATTTCGAAGTGCATATGCTCAACAAGGGTGCCGAGGGCGCCATGGTGTTCGAGCCGGCCTTCGTGAAGGTCGCGCCGGGCGATACCGTCACCTTCATCCCGACCGACAAGGGCCATAATGTCGAGACGATCAAGGACATGATCCCCGATGGCGCGACAGCCTTCAAGAGCAAGATGAACGAGACCTACAAGGTCACGTTCGACACGCCCGGCGCCTATGGCGTCAAGTGCACGCCGCATGTCGGCATGGGCATGGTGGGCGTCGTGGTGGTTGGCGATGCACCTGCCAATCTCGATGCCGTCAAGGCCGGCAAGCTGCCGAAGAAGGCCCGCGAGCGACTGGATGCAGCCATCGCTGCCGCCGGTCTCTGAGACATATCGAAAGGATCGTGGCCGTAGCGACGACCACGAGATAGGGGAGCCTGTCCGGCAGGCTCCCCGATTTAATCCGGGCGCCTGCCCTTCCTGCCCGACTTCAAGAGACAATCCGCCCGCCGCGCCGGCGAAAATTTTTGCCGGTGCCATGGTTCGACGGGAGGGCCTGCCAGTCGTATGTTCACGCGGCCGAGCGGGTCGTGAGATAACGGCCGCCGGGGATTTTGTGGCGGAATTTGCCCGACAATTCCTGCCTTGCCCCATCGAAGGTTGCCCAATCGGCACCGTCCTGTAGCGGTGGGATCGTTACGACCTCGCCAAGCTCAAGCCCGGCAAGGGCAGCATCGACCATATCTTCCGAGCGCATGACCCAATCCTGCGGCAGGTTTGCATGCGGCAGGCCGGCGACATCCCAGAACTCGGTCGCAGTGGCGCCGGGAAGGACCGCCTGTACCCGGACACCCTTGTCGGAAAGCTCCTTGCTCATCGACTGGCTGAGGGTCAGGACGAAAGCCTTGCTGGCGCTGTAGACGCCGTTGAGAAGTTCCGAAGCGATGGCGGCAATCGAAGAAATGTTGACGATCGTCCCTTTGCCGCGCTCGGAGAACGCCTGACCGGCAGCATAAGCAAGCCGGGTCAGTGCCGTGATGTTGAGATCGATCATCTGGCCCATCCAGTCCATGTCGGTTTGCAGGAAGGGTGAGGCGGCGCCGAAGCCGGCATTGTTGACGAGCAGGGTGATGGTGCTGTCGGTGCGCAGCACCTGCTCGATCTTTTCAAGATCCTGTCTGTCGTTCAGGTCGGCTGCAAGCACATGGACATAACGCCCGGTCTCGGTAGCGATCCGCTTGGCGACGGCATCGAGCTTGTCCCTGCTGCGGGCGACCAGGATCATGTCGTAACCCTGCCGTGCCAGCCTGTCGGCATAGATGGCTCCGATTCCGGACGATGCGCCCGTGACGACTGCAGTGCCTTTGTTGGTGTCGGTCATTTGTCTTGCTCCTGTGCGGCGTTGTTCGATGCCGCAAAACTACGCTCGATTGACCATGTCCGAAATGCCGTATAAACGTCATTTCAAGACATTCACGGGAGCTACTGCAGTGTTGGCCATCGGTTTCGTTCTTCACCCTGGCTTCTCGCCGATGGGGTTTGGCGTGATGACGGCGTTCGACATCGCCAACCACCAGGCTGGCAAGCAGGTCTACGACGTGACGATCCTGTCGCAACATGGCGGGCCTGTTCGCGGTTCCATGGGATTTTCGGTGGAAACCGAGGCGCTGTCCGATCGCTACTTCGATCTCCTGATCCTCGGCGGCGGTATGGAGGATGCAACGCCTGAGTTCATCGACTTCGTCAGGACCGCTCCCCAACATTGCCGCCGGATTGCCGCCACCTGCACGGGCGCCTTCCTGCTGGCGGAAGCCGGCATTCTCGATGGTCGCCGCGCCACGACCCATTGGGCACGTGCCCGCGAATTGCAGGCCCGCTTCCCGAAAGTGAAGGTGGAGGAGGATCGCATCTTCATCAATGACGGCCCGGTCTGGACATCGGCAGGGATGACGGCGGGGATAGACCTGGCACTCGCCTTTATCGAGGAGGACTATGGTGTCGAGTTGGCGAAAGCCGTCGCACGCAAGCTGGTGATGTATCACCGCCGGACCGGCGGGCAATCGCAGTTTTCAACCCTGCTTGAGCTCGAACCGAAATCGGACAGGATCCACAAGGCCCTCACCTATGCCCGCGCCAACCTGACGAAGCGGCTGAACGTCGAGGACCTGGCGGATGTCGTCAATCTCAGCCCCCGGCAGTTCAGTCGCGCCTTCCACACGGAAACGGGTCAATCGCCGGCCAAGGCGGTGGAGAACCTGCGGCTGGAAGCCGCCAGAAGCCTGATGGAAGGGTCGAACCACCCCATCGACGTCGTCGCGCAGCAGACGGGGTTTGCCGACAGGGACCGCATGCGCCGGGCCTTCATCCGCGCCTATGGCCAACCGCCGCAGACGATCCGGCGCGCCAAGCGGACGGCCTATGGTGAGCCTGTGACCGACATCGACTAACGAATGCAGCAAGGTGAGGCTTGGTGTGGGGGGCGAGAGATCAAAACTGCCGGCAACACTCCGGTCATCGTTCGGCTTTGCCGAATTCGAATTTCACCATCTGATGACTAATCCGAACGATTGAATCGATCCATATTCTCTCTGAAGCAAGACGGAAAACGTGAGAAACAAACGTGACTACGCCTTGCCCGGCAAAGAAACGACGGCGCCACCACGAGCGTGAGCGCATCAACAGGAGTGAGAGAAATGAACCGTCTTCAGGATAAAGTGGCCCTCATCACCGGCGGCACCAGCGGCATCGGCCTTGAAACCGCCCGCCAGTTCATCGCAGAGGGTGCCCGCGTGGCCATCACCGGCTCCAGCGCAAAAAGTGTCGAGGCAGCGCGTGCCGAACTCGGCGAGAACGCCCTGATCATCCAGGCCGATGCCGGTGATGTCGCCGGCCAGAAGGCCGTCGCCGCCGCCATCCGCGAACATTTCGGCCGTCTCGATGTTCTCTTCGTCAACGCCGGCATTGCGCAGTTTGCGCCGCTGGAACAATGGAGCGAAGACGATTTCGATCGCTCGATCGCCATCAATCTCAAGGGGCCGTATTTCCTGATCCAGGCACTGTCTCCGCTGTTTGCCAACCCGGCCTCGATCGTGCTCAACACCTCGATCAACGCCCATATCGGCGCCCCGAACTCCAGCGTCTACGCCTTGACCAAGGGCGCGCTGCTGACCCTCGCCAAGACGCTCTCAGGGGAGTTGAAAGATCGCGGCATCCGGGTCAATGCCATCAGCCCCGGCCCGATCGAAACCCCGCTCTACGGCAAGCTTTCCAGCGACCCGGAGCAGGTAAAGGCCTTCACTGCCGCGATCACCGACCGGATCCCGATCGGTCGTTTCGGCAAATCGAGCGAAGTCGCCAAGGCCGTCGTCTTTTTCGCATCCGACGAGTCGGCGTTTACGGTCGGCAGCGAACTGATCATCGACGGCGGCATGAGCAATCTTTGAAGAATAGGGAGGCGCGCAAAGCGCCTCCCGCTATCTACGGGCTCACCGCTTTGCCGCTGCGACTCCAGCGTCAATTGGATCCAGCAGGAAGCAGAGAGCGCTCTGCCTCAGAGCGCCCCGTCGACGATCACCATCGGCCGGCCGCGGGAGCAGGCCTCGATACGGGCATCGACGCGGTAGATGTCGCGCAGCATGGCCGGGGTGATCACGTCGGCGGTCGGCCCGCTCGAGACCATCTCGCCGTTGGCGATGACGATGGTATTTGTGCAGTAGCGCAAGGCGTGGTTCAGGTCATGCAGGGCGATCAGCACGATCATGCCGGTGCGGCCGGCAAGCTGGGCGACGAATTCCAGCACGTCGATCTGCCGGTGGAGATCGAGCGCAGAGGTCGGTTCGTCCATCAGCAGGACTTCCGGTTTGCGCACCAGCGCCTGGCCGAGGGAAACGAGTTGCCGCTGGCCGCCGGAGAGGGCATCGAGACCACGAAAGGCAAGATCCTCGATGCGAAGCGCCTTCAGGATCGTGTCGATCTCGAAAAGCTCTTCGTCCTGCACCCGCCAGCCGCCGCCCTGCTTGGCGGCAAGCAGCAGCGATTCGTACACCGTCAGCACGGCATTCGAGCCGGTGTCCTGCGGCATGTAGCAGATCGAGCGGTCGCCGCGCGTCGCGTCGGAAAGCTGTACGACGCCGGGACCGGAAATCAGGCCGGCGATGCGCTTGAAAAGCGTCGATTTTCCCGCCGCATTCGGGCCGATCACGGCCGTGGTGGCGCCGGGCGTCAAAAGTTCGATTGCGACCTTGGAGAGAACCGTCGTGCGGCCATAGCTGGCGCCGAGGTCCTTCAGCACGAGGCTTACCATGCGCGCCTCCGGTTCGAGAAAATCAGCACGAAGAAGAAGGGAACGCCGACAAGGGCGGTGATAACGCCGATGGGCAGGATGGCCCCGGGGATCAGCACCTTGCTGACGACCGATGTCGCCGAAAGCAGCAATGCACCACAGATCACCGCACCCGGCAGGAAGAAGCGTTGGTCCTCGCCGACCACCATGCGGGCGATGTGCGGGCCGACAAGGCCGACGAAACCGATGGTGCCGACGAAGGAAACGGGGATGGCGGCAAGCAGGCTGACGATCAGCATCGTGTGCAGACGCAGGCGCCGCACGTTGACGCCCATGCTCGCGGCCTTGTCATCGCCGAGCCGAAGTGCGGTCAGCGCCCAGGCATTGCGCATGAAGATCGGCAGCGTCACGACCAGAATGGCGGCGGTGACGAAAACCTTGTCCCAGGTGGCCTTGGTCAGGCTGCCCATGGTCCAGAAGACGACCGCGGCCAGCGCCTGTTCGGAAGCGAGGTATTCGAGGAGCGACAGAGCGGCGTTGAAGGTGAAGACGAGCGCGATGCCGAGCAACACGATGGTCTCCACCGTGACGCCCCGCAGCGTCGAGGCGAAATGGATGAAGAGGGAGGCGACCATGGCCATGACAAAGGCGTTGATCGGCACCATGTACTGGACCGCGCCCGGAAAGATGGCAACGCCGCCGACCAGGCCCAGCGCGGCGCCAAAACTGGCGGCAGCCGAAATGCCGAGCGTGAAGGGGCTGGCAAGCGGATTCGAGAGAATCGTCTGCATCTGCGCGCCGGCGACAGACAGCGATGCCCCAACAGTGACCGCCATCAGCGCGATCGGCATACGAATATCCCAGATCACCACCCGCAACTGATCACCCGCGGCCGCGGGCGAAAACAGCGCGAAGAGCACTTCGGACAGGCTGTAGTTCGCCGGTCCCAGCGCCATGTCGACGGCGATGCTCACCGCAAGCGCGATGGCAAGGCCGGTGAGGATGAGAATACGCCGAAAAGCAAGGGCGCGATATAAATCGCGCCCTGTCGCTTTGGCCTGGTTCGCCGCAGCATTCATTGCTTATTCGCCCTTCAGCGAGACGAAATATCCGGGCTTGTATTCGAGTGGCAGGAAGCGGGCATGCAGCTCCTTGAAGGTCGCTTCCGGATCGAGGTCCGCGAAGAGATCCGGATGCAGCCACTTGGCGATCTGCTGGATGGCGACGAACTGGTAGGGATTGTTGTAGAACTGGTGCCAAATAGCATGGACATTGCCGTCCTTGACCGCCTTGATGCCGGTAAAGGCCGGGCGCTTGGTCAGGTTTTCCAGCTTGCGATGCGCCTCAGTGGCATCGGCGCCATAACCGACGCCAACCCAGTTGCCGCCGGGCACATAACCTTCCCACATGCCGCCGGTGACGATCACCTGGTCGGGATTGGAAGCGATGATCTGCTCGGGGTTCACCGTGCCGAACGTGCCCGGAATGATGTCCTTGGCCATGTTCGTGCCGCCGGCGATCTCGACCATCTTGCCGAAATTCTCGTTGCCGAAGGACATGCAGCAATCGTCGGAATAACCGCCTGCCCGCTCGACGAAGACGACGGGCTTGGCCGGATTGTTCTTCGCAAGGGTTTCCGTGACCTTGTTGATGGCGTCGGCGCGGAAGGCGATGAAGTCTTCGGCAACCTTCTCCTTGCCCATCAGCGTGCCCATGATGCGCATGCTCGGCTCGGTGTTTTCCATCGGCTTTTCGCGGAAA
Source organism: Rhizobium sp. LjRoot30 (assembly GCF_964253915.1). Classification (NCBI taxonomy): domain Bacteria; kingdom Pseudomonadati; phylum Pseudomonadota; class Alphaproteobacteria; order Hyphomicrobiales; family Rhizobiaceae; genus Rhizobium; species Rhizobium sp. LjRoot30. Next base: position 530,018 of record NZ_CAXUSG020000002.1, read on the forward strand.
TCGATGTAGACCAACGGAATGCCGACCTTGGCGAGTTTCTCGATATAACCGGCCTCTTCCGTCGCCGTCTTGGCATCGATATTCATGAGGATGACGTCGGGCTTGAGAGCAACAGCCTGCTCGATGTCGAAGGTGCCGTCCTTCATGCCGCCGAAGGTCGGCAGCTTGGCGATATCGGGGTACTTTGCCAGATAGGCAGCATAGGATTCCGGGTCTGCCTTCGGCAGATCGTCGCGCCAGCCAACGACGTGCTGGAACGGATTTTCCTTGTCGAGCGCCGCGAGGAAATAGATCTGCCGGCCTTCACCCAGGATGACGTGCTTGACCGGCACGTTGACTTCGACGTCGCGACCCGTCACGTCCTTTACGACGACAGGATCGGCCATTGCAGGCAACACGGTGGACACAAGAAGGCCAAGGGCGAAAATTGCCGATTTGCCAGAAAAGCGCATGGATTCATCTCCGGTGGAAACTGCCGGCACTTATTATTTGATGAGTTTATTCGTCAACATTTATCTTTTAGAAGAATTCGAATATCCAGCGGGGAGCGCATAAAAATGCAGAACGGACGAATGGCAGAAGGCTCCAACTTCTCGTTGCGGGATGAAATCAAGGCCTATTGGTCGGCCCGCGCCGCGACCTTCGACCAGTCGCCGGGCCACGAAATCTTTTCCGAAGACGAACGGGAGGCCTGGCACAGGCTGATCGAACGACATCTCGGCCCTGGAGAAGGTCGCAAGGCTCTTGACCTCGCCAGCGGCACCGGAGTGATCTCTCACCTGATGGACGATCTTGGTTATCGGGTAACCGGCATCGACTGGTCGGAGGCGATGCTGGAGCGGGCGCGCGGAAAAGCTGCGGCTCGCGGCCGTTCCATCCGCTTTCATCTCGGGGATGCGGAAAACACGCTGGAACCCGACGACAGCTATGACGTCATCGTGACGCGGCACCTCGTCTGGACGCTGGTCGATCCGGCGGCCTGCTTTGCGGAATGGCTGCGCGTCCTGAAACCAGGCGGCAAGCTGCTGGTCATCGACGGCGATTTCGTCAATGCCGGCCTTGCCGAACGGCTGGTCAAGCGCCTTGCCGCCTTCCTTGAAAAGACCGGCTTCATAAAGGAGCAGGCGCCGCATGCGCCCGCCGTCATGGCCGGCACGCATGAGAGCATTCTTTCACGCGTTCATTTTTCCGGCGGTGCGCGGGCGGATGCGGTTTGTCGCCTGCTTGGAGAGGCTGGCTTTTCCCCCGTAACCCCCGACACGAACCTGCGGCAGATCCACAAGGCCCAGGCCGCGCATTTCGGCTTCTTCAAAGCCACGGCACGCGGCCTGCAGCACCGCTATGCGATCGTGGCGCAAAAGCCGGCAGGCTAGGCTCCAATCCTGGCCCTGCAGCAAACCGTTTCGCTGGCTAACCCAACGAGATCAGGTCGCGGGGCAACCTGTTCATCGTCTCAGGCCCGCCGGGCGCGATGAGGAACTGCTCTTCGATCATCAATGCGCCGATGCCTTCGGCATAGAACGGCGCTTCCAGCGCAAGAACCATGCCCGGTTCGATGACGATGCCGTTGCCACGGGAAAGGAAGGGCCATTCTTCGATGCCGGCGGCGGCGCCGACGGAATGGCCGAAATGGCCGCGGTAATATTCGCGGAAACCATGCCGGCGCATCGTGGCAAGCATCGCTTCATGCACCTGGCCGAATGTGTTGCCGGGCCGCAGGACCGCGACGCCTGCCAGGAACGTTTCGAGCAGGGCCCTGTAGATTTCCTTGGCAAGCGGTGAAGCCTTACCCCAGACGAAGGTGCGGGCGCCATCGGACGAATAACCGTCGACAAGCGTGCCGACATCCGCCTTGATGAGATCGCCAGCGCCGAGAGTTTCCGCGGCATTTTGCAAGTCCGCGCCAATGGAAATGTAGTCCCAATGGCCGGAAAGCCCATGCCCGCCCTGCGCCGCAGCCTGCCGGGCACCGGCCAGCCACGCGGCCGAAAGCTCCGCCACACGTACACCCGGACGCGCCGCGAGCATGAGGCTTTCCAGACCCGCTTCGGCGCAATGGGCTGCCTTGCGCAGCCGTTCGATCTCGTGGTCGGTCTTGATGAGGCGCAGCCGCCGGACGACATCCGAAGCGTCCCGCCACTCCACGCCGGGGATCGCCGCCTTCAGCGCCGCCAGATCGGTGGCGGGCATAAAGTCGAGGTCGACGCCGAGCACGGCATGGGACAACCCGCGCTCGGCGAGAAGATCGGCAAGCAGACGGAAGCAGGCCTGCTGGTCGAAGGTTTCCGGACGCGGCCCGACATTGCCGCCGGCGCGATAGGCAGCGTCGATATCCGCGATCGTCGCGGCCGTGCGAACGGTGACGCCATCGATCCAGATGCGGTGGGTGCGGATGTCGATCGTATCGGCAGATTGCTTCGCACCGGCTGCTGCATGATCGCTGATGACGGCGGCAAGCTGCGCCGTCGCATCGGCGGGCACGAGGGCGATGGCCGAGCCGGCACGACCCCACATGGTGGCCACGCCGGCGGCCAGGCCGGTGGCATAACGGAAGGCTTCCGGCCGGAACAGAACCATGCCGTCCATTCCCTCCGCAGCCAGCAGTGCCTGCGCCTTCATACGGTTCAAATCGCCCATTCGTTCCTCGCTTCATTCATCATGCCGGCCGCTCCGCACGCGCGAAAACCATCCCCGGATTTGACGGTCGTTGAAAGACAATTCCCTTTAATTTCCGCAAATTGGAGTAGAAACCCATACCTTTTTCCAATCGGGATCACTACAATCTTTTCCCATGACGGCTGGTGATTGCGGCCGCACGCAAACAGGAGAATGTGATGAACGGTTTCAACACCCACGGCAGGGCCAAAGGCCCAGGCAACAAGACCGTGACGGCAGCGCTTGCAGCCGCGCTCGGATTGAGCGTCTTCGGCCAGGCGCTTGCCGCGGAAAGCGATCCGGACGCCACGATCAACATCGGCTCGCTCTACGAGCCGCAGAATCTCGACAACACGGCCGGCGCCGGCCAGGGCATCAACGAGGCCTTCAACGGCAACGTTTACGAGGCGCTGTTTCGCCTGACGGATGCGGGAACGGTAGAGCCGGTGCTGGCGAAGGACACCAAGGTCAGCGACGACGGCCTCACCTATACGTTTACGCTGCAGCCGGGCGTCGCCTTCCATTCCGGCGCGCCGCTGACCTCCAAGGACGTCAAATTCTCCATCGAGCGGGTGACCGCCGAGGCCTCCAAGAGCTCGCGCAAGAACAGCCTGAAATCCATCGCCGGCATCGAAACGCCCGACGATGCGACCGTGGTCGTGAAGCTCGCCTCGCGCTCGATCTCGCTGCCCTATAATTTGAGCTACGTCTGGATCGCCAACGACGAGGCGACGGATTTCCAGGCGAAGGAAGACGGTACCGGTCCCTACGCGCTGCAGGAATGGCGCCGCGGCTCGTCGCTTTCGATCGCCCGCTTCGACAAATACTGGGGCGCAAAGCCGAAGAACGGCGAAGTCGTCTTCCAGTATTTTACCGAAGCCACCGCGCTCAACAACGCCCTGCTGACCGGCTCGGTCGATATCATCACCTCGGTGCAGAGCCCGGATTCGCTGGCGCAGTTCAAGGACAATCCGGAATTCACCGTCAGCGAAGGCAAGTCCACGACGAAGCTGCTGCTCGCCTATAACGACCGCGTCGCGCCCTTCGACAATGTCAAGGTGCGCAAGGCGCTCGCCCGCGCCATCGACGACGAAAAGCTGCTGAAGGCCGTCTGGGGCGACTACGGCACGCTGATCGGCTCCTTCGTTCCGCCGACGGATGCGTGGTATGTCGACCTGACGAAGACCGACGCCTACGATCCGGAAAGCGCCAAGGCGCTGCTGACGGAAGCCGGTTATGCCGATGGCTTCACCTTCACCATCGACACGCCGAACTACGATCCGCACCCGATTGCCGCGCAGTTCATCCAGAGCGAACTGGCCAAGGTCGGCGTGAAGGTCGAAATCAACGTCATCACCGCCAACGAGTGGTACACGAAGATCTACAAGGCGCATGATTTCCAGGCGACCCTGCAGGAGCACGTCAATCATCGCGACATCGTCTTCTACGGCAATCCGGACTTTTACTGGGGTTACAACAACCCGAAGGTCGTCGACCTGATCAAGCAGGCGGAAGCCAGCGCGACGGAAGCCGAGCAGGCCGAAAAGCTGAAGGAAGCCAACACGATCATCGCCGAGGATGCCGCCAGCAACTGGTTCTACCTCTATCCGCAGATCGTCGTATCGAAGGCAACGGTCGCCGGATATTCGCTGAACGGCCTCAACTCGCAGTTCTTCGCCTACGGCATCACCAAATCCGAATAAACCGTCCCCAAACAGGGATACTCGACTCGAAACGCCGCCTGAACTATGTTCGGGCGGCGTCTCCATGAGAGGTTGATACCATACTTTCCTACATACTCCGCCGCACCGCCATTCTGGCGCTGTCCGTCGTCATTGCCTCCGTCATTCTTTTCGTCCTCTTGCGTCTCCTGCCGGGCGATCCCGCCAACGCGCTCGTCTCCGTCGGGGCCGATGCGGCGCAGATCGAGGCGGCGCGCAAGCAGGTCGGCTCCGACCTGCCGCTCTACGAGCAGTTCCTGAGGTTTGCCGGCAGCCTTGCCCGCTTCGATCTCGGCACCTCTTTCGTGAGTGGGGCGCCCGTTCTCGAAGAGATCGGCAAGCGCCTGATCGTCACCCTGCCGCTGACGCTGATGGCCTTCGTCGTCGCCATCGCCATCGCCGTGCCGCTCGGCATCCTTTCGGTCGTGCGGCAGAACCGCTGGTACGGCGGCCTGATTTCCGTCGTCTCGCAGCTTGGCATCGCCATACCGGTGTTCTGGATTGGCATCCTGCTGGTCACGATCTTTGCGGTGAACCTCAGGCTATTCCCGTCGGGCGGCTTCCCCTCGCGCGGCTGGCAGGCGCCCGGCGCAGCCATCCAGAACCTCGTGCTGCCGGTCGCGACCATCGCCATCGTCATGTCCGCCTCGCTGATCCGCTATGTGCGCTCCGCTACCCAGGATGTGCTGGGCAGCGACTATCTGCGCACCGCCCGCGCCCTTGGCGCCACCTTCTCCGAGGCGCTTTTGCGCCACGGCATCAGCAACGGCGCCGTGCCGGTCATCTCCATTCTCGGCATAGAACTCGCTTCGACCCTGCTGGGCGCCGTGGTGGTCGAGCGGGTCTTCGCGCTGCCGGGCCTCGGCTCCATGCTGCTGCTCGGCATCGAGCAGCGCGATTATCCGAACGTTCAGGGCGTGCTTTTCATCTCGACGCTGCTGGTCCTGTCGGTCGGCTTTGCCGCCGACCTGCTGCAGAGGCTCGTCGATCCGCGCCTGCGCGGCCGGGTGGCCGGAGGTGGCGCATGAGCGGACAGAACACCTCTGCCATCCGCCCCGCCCGACGCATGTCGCCTCCCTGGCCACTGGCCGCAGGCGGCATTCTGGTTGGCCTTCACCTCGCCATCGCCCTCCTTTCCCTCGTCTGGACGCCCTACGGCGCCGGCGACATGGCGGGCGGCCGCCTCGAAGGGCCGTCGCTGCTGCATTGGGCCGGAACGGACCGCCTCGGCCGCGACCTGATGACCCAGATCATGATCGGCTCGCGCATAGCCCTTCTCGTCGGCTGCGGCGCGGTGGCGCTGAGCGCAATGATCGGCGTCACCATCGGGGTTGTCGCGGCCTTCGCCATGCGCACGCTCGACGATGTGCTGGCCGCAGGCCTCGATATCCTCATCGCCTTTCCGACATTGCTTCTCGCCATGCTGATCGTCGCCTCCAGCGACGGCGCCAGCCTGGGCACGGCCATCCTCGCCATCGGCATTGCCGGTTCGGCTATCGTCGCGCGGCTGACCCGTATCCTGTCGAAGCGCATCCTGGCGATGGACTACATCACGGCGGCGCGGGTTGCCGGCACCGGCTGGCCGGGCATCGTCCGCATCCACGTCCTGCCGAACATCTGGCCGACGCTGATCGTCAACTTCGCCCTGCAATTCGGGCTTGCGGTCATCGCCGAGGCGTCGCTCTCCTATCTCGGGCTTGGCGCGCCGCCGCCGAATGCCTCCTGGGGCAGGCTGCTGCAGGAGGCCCAGGCCTCCGTCTACACCGCGCCTTTCGGCGCAATCGCGCCCGGCCTTGCTCTGGTCTCCCTGGTCATCGGCCTCAACCTCTTCGCCGACGGCTTGCGCGATGTCGCCGATCCGACCCGCAGGAGAGGCCGGTAATGCCGTTGCTTACAGTCGAAAATCTCGAAATCCGCACCGCCGGGCGTGCGCTGGTTTCCGGTGTCTCCTTTTCCATCGCCGCCGGCGAACGTCTTGGCCTGATCGGCGAATCCGGCTCCGGCAAGTCGCTGACGGCGCTGGCCGTGCTCGGACTTCTGCCGGAATCGATGCGGGTTTCCGGTTCCATCCTGCTGGACGACCATCAGGTCGTCGGTGCGCGCGACCGCGATCTCGTGCCGCTACGCGGTAGCAGCATCGCCGCCGTGTTTCAGGAGCCGATGACGGCGCTCGATCCGCTGATGCGCATCGGCGATCAGGTGGGCGAAGTGGTGCGCCGCCGCTCCCGGCGCGACGGTATAGACCTTGGCAGGCCGGCGGTGAAAGCCAGAGTGGCGGAACTCCTGCAACGTGTTGCCCTGCCGGAACCGGAGCGTATCGCACATGCCTTTCCGCATGAGATTTCCGGTGGCCAGCGCCAGCGTGCGGCCATTGCCATGGCGCTTGCCTGCCGGCCGAAACTGCTGATCGCCGACGAGCCGACCACGGCACTCGACGTCACCACGCAGGCGGAAATTCTCAGGCTGCTGGAAAACCTCGTGCGGGACGAGGGCATGAGCCTTCTGTTCATCAGCCACGACCTGCCTGTTGTCTCGACCATCGCCGAACAAGCCCTGGTGATGCGTCAAGGCGAACTGATCGAGCAAGGCCCGGTCGGCACGCTCTTCGACCGTCCGGTCCATCCCTATACGCAGGGACTGGTGGCTGCCGCCCGCGCCTTCGACGAAGCCCTGGAGGCCGCCCTATGACGCTTCTCGACCTGGCCGGCATCTCCTTCGGATATACGACGGCGAAGACGGTACTGCACGACGTCGATCTTGTCGTCACGGCCGGCAGCAATCTCGGCATCGTCGGGGAATCTGGCTCCGGCAAGACAACCCTGCTGAAATTGCTGCTTGGATTGGAGCGGGTTTCCGCGGGGGCGATTTCTTTCCGCGGCGAGCGCCTCGACACCGGCAACCGGCCGTTCATGCGCGGCTTCCGCCGCAGCGTGCAGGCGGTGTTCCAGGACCCCTATTCCTCGCTCGATCCGCGCCAGCGGGTCTTCGACATCATTGCCGAGCCGTTGCGCTCACTGAAGATCGAGACCGACGTGCAGGCGGCGGTGGCGCAGGCCCTGCACGACGTCGACCTGCCGGCCGATGCCGCGCAACGATATCCGCATGAATTCTCCGGCGGCCAACGGCAGCGAATCGCCATCGCGCGGGCGATCGTCGCCAACCCCGACCTGATCATTGCCGACGAAGTGGTCAGCGCGCTCGACCTGACCACACGCACCCGCATCATCGATCTGTTGCGCACCCTGTCCGCCCGCACGACCTTCATCGTCGTTTCGCACGATATCGCCCTCGTGGCGCTGCTCTGCGAGAAACTGGTGGTGCTGGAAAAAGGCAGGATCGTCGAGCAGGGCAAAACGCGCGACATTCTCGCCCGTCCCGCCCATCCCTATACGCAAAAACTGCTCGCCGGCACGCCGCGCATGCCCAAGCCGAAGGGATAGATACCGCGAAGGGTCTAAAAACTCGGCGGGCTGATGGCCCAGACGACCACCGTTTCGCGTGAACCGGAATTGCGATAGCGGTGCGGTTCTCCCGACGAATAGGAGCAGCTGTCGCCCTCATAGAGATGGAAGTGGCGTTCGCCGACCCATATTTCCAGTTCGCCCGAAATCACGAAGCCGACGCCATCTCCCGCGTGGGTATAGCTTTCCGCGCTTTCCGTACCGGGTGGCAGGCGCGTGTAGATCATTTCGACCTGCAGGCTCATCTTCGGCGTCACCAGTTCGTCGACGATGCCGTGTTCATACTGGATTTTCAGCCGGTTGCCCTGGCGCACGACATAACCGTGCTCTTCCTGCGGCACGGGCGAAGCGCCGGCGAAAAACCATTGCACGGTGACGCCGAGGCTTTTGGCGATGTTCACCAGGGCCGGGATCGAGGGATAGGCAAGCTTGCGTTCGATCTGGCTGATATAGCCGGTCGAGAGGTTGGCGCTTTCGGCCAGTTGCGCCAACGTCATCTTTCGCCGCTTGCGCAAGCCGCGAATGCGTTCGCCAAGGACTGCGTCCTCACCGACACCAGCCGCTTCCGCTTCCAGACCCATTTCAGATGCCATACCTGCTCCCGATCCGGCTTCCGTCGATCCGTGTGTTCGGACCCATGGCACCCGCTGCTCCCTTTTTGCCGATCGGCGGTCATTCCGCAAGCTCGGCGGCCAAAAATGCTGCAATGCATGAAGATCCCCGTGGGGATCCACACCTGAAACATAATTTCTGAATAAAACTTTGGCTACAGTAAAAATTTCTGTCGATTTTTTACTCACAATGGATTACCAAAATCGCATCGGGGCTGGGTTCAGGAGGAGGAACCAGTGACGGAAGTCATTCATTTCAAAAAATCCGAACGTTCGTTCGAGGCCTATGGCGACGACCCGAAAAAGGCGGCGATTTCGCGCCTGGTGGGTCCGGAACTCAGCAAGACCATGGGCGCCGGGATCGCCCGCTTCGACGACTGTTCCATCGCCTGGACGGTTCTCTACGACGAACTGATCGTCACGCTCGAGGGCAAATTCCGGCTGCGGGTCGGCGATGCGGTTTTCGATACGGTGCCCGGCGATGTCCTGTGGGTGCCGAAGGGCACGGCGCTGGCCTATGAGGGCGAAGGCGCGACCGTGTTTTACGCGCTCGATCCCGTCGATTGGCGGACGCGGCAGGCCTGAGATCGACCATGAACACTACCGCCAATCGCAATGACGCTGCCGACAGCGCATTCCCCCATCTTTTCCAGCCGCTGCAGATCCGCGGCGTCCGCCTCAAGAACCGCATCATGTCCACCGGGCACGATACGACGCTGCCGACGGACGGCCTGGTCAATGAGGCGCTGGTTGCCTACCACGAGGCCCGCGCCCGCGGCGGCGTCGGGCTGATCGTCAGCCAGGTCGCCGGCGTGCACGAGACGGCGCGCTACACCTCGCACATGCTGATGGCGACCGAGGACGACTGCATCGACGGTTACCGGAAACTGGCCGAGGCCTGTCATGCACATGGCTGCATGGTGTTCTCGCAGCTCTTCCACCCCGGCCGCGAGATCATGGAAGGCGGCGACGGCCTGCTGACGGTCGCCTATGCGCCGTCCGTATCGCCCAACGAACGCTTTCGCGTCATGCCGCGGCAACTCGACACGCGCATGATCAAGGAGATCATCGCCGGCTACAGCGAGGCGGCACGGCGGATGCGCGAGGCCGGTCTCGACGGCGTGGAATTCGTCGCGAGCCACGGTTACCTGCCGGCACAATTCCTCAATCCGCGCGTCAACCGCCGAACCGACGATTACGGCGGCTCCGACGAAGGACGGCTGCTGTTTGCCATCGAAGCGCTGAAGGCGATCCGTGCGGCGACGTCGGAGGATTTCGTCATCGGCATGCGGATCAGCTCCGGCGAGCGCGACGAGCACGGCCTGAGCATCGACGAAGCTTTGGAGATCTGTCGCAGGCTCGAACCGCATCTCGACTATGTCAACGTCACGGCGGGGACATCGGCATCGCTGGGGGGCGCCGTGCATATCGTGCCGCCGATGGCCTATCGCAACGCCTACCTGGCGTCGGACGCCGCGCGGTTCCGCAAGACGCTCGGGATTCCGGTGTTCGTTGCCGGTCGCATCAACCAGCCGCACGAGGCGGAAGCCGTGCTGGCGGAAGGGTCTGCCGATGTCTGCGGCATGACGCGGGCGCTGATCTGCGATCCCGAAATGCCCGCCAAGGCCGAGGCAGGCCGCACCGACGATATCCGCGCCTGCATCGCCTGCAACCAGGCCTGCATCGGCCATTTCCATCGTGGCTTTCCGATTTCCTGCATCCAGCATCCGGAAACCGGGCGCGAACTCAAGTTCGGCACGCTGAAGCCGGCGGCGCGGCCGAAAAAGGTGATGGTGGTCGGTGGCGGCCCGGCGGGCATGAAGGCGGCGGCGATTGCCGCGGCGCGTGGGCACCAGGTCTCGCTCTACGAGGCATCCCAGCACCTGGGCGGCCAGGCGCTGTTGGCCCAGCAGCTGCCTCGGCGGGCGGAATTCGGCGGCATCGTCACCAATCTTTCGCGGGAGCTGGAACTGGCGCAGGTCCGGGTGTTCAAGGGCGTGCGCGTCGACCAGGCGCTGGTGGATGCGGAAAATCCCGATGCCGTGGTGATCGCCACCGGCGCAAAACCGTTCCTGCCGGAGATGCCGGACGACGGCAGCGTTCAGGTCGTCGATGCCTGGCAGGTGATCCGGAAAGAGGTCAAGACCGGCACCCGCGTGGTCGTGGCCGACTGGCGTTGCGACTGGATCGGGCCGGGCATTGCCGAAATGCTGGTCAATGACGGTTGCAACGTCGAGCTTGCCGTCAACGGCACGCATCCGGGGGAGCTTTTGCCGCTCTACGTGCGCGACAATCTTGCCGCCGAATTGCACAAATCGGGCGTGCGCGTCACCCCCTATGCCCGGCTCTACGGTTGCGACAGCGGCACGGTGTACATGCAGCATTCCGTCAGCGAGCAGCCGATCCTGTATGAAAATATCGATACGCTGGTGCTCTGTCTCGGGCACGAGCCGGTCGACGGCCTCAGTGCCCGGCTGATCGAGCAGGGTCGGGATGTCCACATCATCGGCGACAGCATGGCGCCGCGGACCGCAGAGGAAGCGGTCTATGAAGGGCTGAAAGTCGGCACTGCGCTTTAAGCCGGTGGAGACGACCATTCCGGGCAGCCGGAATGCGGGAGTGAACGGGGTCTGACCGGCAGAAAGCGGGCGCCCCAGGGGGAACAAAAACGGAGGGAAACTTATGGCGTTCGAAGACATGAAAGACGGCATCAGCCGCCGTGGCGCGATGAAGCTCGCACTGGGCGCGGCAACGATCATCGGCGCGCCGGCCATCATCGGCCGGGCAACCCCGGCGTCGGCACAGGCAGCCTTTGCCGGCGAAGGACTGGTGGTCGTCTCCTGGTCGGGCAACCACGAACTGAGTTTTCGCGAGGCGGTGGTCAAGCCGTTCAACGATAAATACGGCACCAAGGTCGAGACCGTCGGCGGCTGGGACCAGATGGTCGCCCAGATCGTCGCCGCACCGGCCGACAACCCGCCCTTCGACCTGACCATCGCCGACGAATACACCACCACGACCGGCATGGCACAGAACGTCTTCCAGAAGGTCGATCGCTCGAAAATTCCGGGCAATGCCAATATCTACCCTTGGTTCGACGAAAACCGCGGCGCGGCGAAGGACTACGGCGTGCCGTTCGGCACCGGTTCTCTGTGGATGCTGACGGCCAAGTCGAGCGGCCTGAAACCGGACAGCTGGAAGGGATTCTGGGACGAAAAGGCCATAGGCAAAACGACCCTCGATGCCTCCGCCTTCTACTGGGATCTCTGCATTCCAGCCCTCCTGTCGTCCTCCAAGCCGGGGATCGACGAGGTGTTCGGCTCGCCCGACGATGTCGAGGCGCTGTTCAAGGAACTGGACAAGCTCAAGGTCGCCAAGTGGTACAAGGACGGCGCCGAGCTGACCAACCTGATGACCCAGGAAGAAGCCACCGTCGCGATGATGTATTCCGCCGACGCCTACGGTTTCATCAAGGAATACGGCGACGACTTCGAGGCGGCTATTCCGCAGGAGGGCACAGCCTCCTACACCAACTGGTTCATGAAGGTGCGCGGCACCAAACATTCCGATCTCAGCGACCTGTTCATGAGCTACCTGCTGGAAAAGGAAACGCAGCAGAATTTCCTCAACGCCTCCACCGACTTCATGTCGCTGCAGGGCCTCGAGCCGCCGGCGCATTGGCCGAGCTACCCCCGCGACGATGCGGCGCTGCGCAATACCTACAAGCTCTTCGGCATCGACGGCTGGGACAAGTTCGGTCCGAACTGGGATGCCTACAGCGTCCGCATGAAGGAAACCATCACCAAGACGACCGAAGGCTGACGGTCGGTTTTCTGGCCGGGCACCCATGCGGTGCGGCGCCCGGCGCATCCTTTTGTGGAGTTATGGTAGTGGCAGACACGAGTGCCCTGGAACTTGATCGTCTCCGGCGTGCCTTCGGTGGTGTCGTCGCGGTCGGCGACGTGTCCATCGACGTCAAACGCGGCGAATTCGTCACCCTGCTCGGGCCTTCTGGTTCGGGCAAAACGTCGACGCTGCGGCTGATCGGCGGCTTCGAGAAACCGGATACCGGCGCGATCCGCATCAATGGCGGCCGTGTCGATCACCTTCCGGCCTATCAGCGCGATACGGCGACGATCTTTCAGACCGGCGCCCTGTTCCCGCACAAGACGGTGGCGGAAAATGTCGCTTACGGATTGCGGATGCGGGGGGTCGCCAAGGCGGATATCGCGCCGCGGGTGCGCCAGGCGCTCGATATCGTCCGCCTCACCGGTTTCGAGGAACGGTATCCCGCCCAGATGTCCGGCGGCCAGAAGCAGCGCGTGGCGCTGGCGCGCTCCATGGTGGTGCGTCCGGCGATCCTGCTGTTCGACGAGCCGCTTTCGGCGCTCGACCTGTCGCTGCGCCTGCAGTTGCGCGCCGAGATCAAGCGGTTGCACGACGAAATCGGCTTCAGCGCCATCTATGTGACCCACGACCAAGGCGAGGCCATGGCGATGTCGAGCCGCGTCGCCGTCATGCGCAGCGGGCGGATCGAGCAGATCGACCGGCCGGAAAAAGTGTTCGGCGAACCGGCGAGTGAATTCGTCTATACCTTCATCGGCGAAAGCTGCTGTTTGAAAATGCAGATAGCAGCGGGCGCGGCAGCGGATGCCGATGGCACGGCCATCGACCTGCACCTCGCAAACGGCCTGCCCGACGGGGCCTGGCGGCTTTACGTCCGGCCAAGCCGGCTGCAGATCGACCGTGCCGACCTGGACAACAGGCTCAAGGCCAAACTCGATTTCACCGAATTCCTCGGCGACGTCCATCGTTACCACTTCAAGGCCGGCAAGATCGAACTGTTCGTCGACCATCAGGGCGCGATTGCGCACCGGCCGGGCGACCTCGTCGATATCGGCTGGCGCAGCGCCGACATGGTGACCTACCGATGAGCGGGGCCTCGGAAACGGCCGTGCTCGACAGCCACGCGGCGCGACGGCCGGCATGGTCGGCGGCCCTGATGCCCTGGCTGTTGATGTCGCCGGCGCTGCTCATCGCCATCGCCTTCTTCGGCCTGCCGATCCTCTTCATGGGCCGCATGAGTTTTAACGCCCATATCGACCAGCGCTTCTACGTCCCCGACTTCACCTGGGACAATTATGCCGCCATGCTGACGGACCCGACCTTCCGCAATGCGATCTGGACCACGGCGCGGCTGGCATTGATCTCCTCGATCGCCACCGTGATCATCGGTTATGCCTTCGCCATGCTGGTCTGGCTGAAGCCGAAACGCTGGCGGCTGGCCTTTGTGGCACTGGCGCTTTGCCCGCTGCTGATCTCGGAAATCTCGATCATCTTCGGCTGGTGGATGTTCTTTCCCAAGAACGGCCTGCTGAGTTATGCGCTCGTCTCATCCGGCCTCATCACCGACAAGATCAGCCTGATGTATACCGAGTTCGCCGCCTTTGTCGGCCTCACCTATGTCACGCTGCCCTTCTGCTTCTTCATCCTGCTGTCGATTTTCGACGGCATCGACAAGAAGGTGCTGGAGGCAAGCGCCGATCTCGGCGCCGCACCGCTGCGCACCTTCCACGAAGTGTTGCTGCCGCTGACCAAGGGCGGCATCGCGGCGGCATTCGCCCAATCCTTCATCTGGGCCGTCGGTACCTATGCAACACCCTCGGCGCTCGGCCCCGATACGTTGTGGACCATCGGCTACCTCATCCAGGAACAGATGCTGGGCAAGCACAACTGGCCGCGGGCCGCGGCCTTCTCGATCGTACTCACCATCGGCGTGGCGATCGTGATGATGATCATCCGCATGCTGTCATCGAAACGGACCGCTCTCAATGGCTGACACCGCACTTCCAATGGAGCCCCTCAAGCTTGCGCACACGCCGCGGGCGCGCCTCGACGCGACGCTCCTCAGAATCCTGGGCCTCGCCTTCACCATCTTCATCATCGCCTACATCGCCATTCCGGTGGTGGTGACGCTGGTCATGTCCTTCAACGAAGCGTCGGTGATCCGCTTTCCGATCAAGGCCTGGTCGTTCGCCTGGTACGAGGATTTCTTCGCAAGCCCGCAATGGGTCGACGCGCTGAAAAGCAGCGTCATCATCGCCCTGGGCACGACGGTGATCTCGACCGTCTCGGGTGTCCTCGCCGCCTGGGCCTTCGAACGCTTCGCTTTTCCCTTGAAGTCGGCCGTCTATCTGGTGATCATGCTGCCGCTGTTCATGCCGGGCGTAGTGCTGGGCCTCGGCGTGGCGATGGCCTTCGGCAACGTCTCGATCCTCGGCCATGATATCTACGGAACCCGCGGCTTGGTCATGCTGGCACATTCTCTCTGGGCGATGCCGCTGGTCTTCATGCTGATGGAAGCGACGTTCCGCACCGTCGACCACCGCATCGTCGAGGCCTCCTACGATCTCGGCGGCCGGCCGGTGCAGACCTTTTTCGAGATTGTCCTGCCGTCGGTTTCCACCGGCATCATCTCGTCGGCGCTGTTTGCCTTCGTCATTTCGCTCAACGAGTTCGTGATGGCGCTGTTCCTGACCACACGGGATACCCAGACGCTGCCCGTGCTGATGTGGCTCAGCCTGCGCTCCGCCGGTACCCCGCGCCTCGCCGTCGCCTCGGTCGTGCTTGCAGGCGCGGTCTTCATCAGCCTTGCCCTGATCATGATCTGGTATGTCAGGCAGCTGAAGAAGACGTGAGAGAGCCGAATTCACCTGGGTGGCCGACCAGACTGTCGAACGGAACCGCCATCGGATTATCGCCAACCTCGCGGCCGTCACCCTGACCGGCTTGACATTGATGTTGTTCTCCAGCCGCGCACGCTCTTGTCAAGGGGTATCGCCGAGATGGAACGTCAGGCCAGGGCCGAATTTCGATCCATGGGCCCGCGAGGGAGGTGACGCCGCCGCTGCGATGTTCGTCAAGCGCGACAAGCAGTTTTAATCCGCGCCTCCCCGCGAGGGAGGCGACAGGCGAGCGGCATCGAAGCCGCCTAACGCCGCTTTTGTTTCAATCCACGCCCCCCGCGAGGGAGGCGACCGCCAAGCGGACCGCCCCCGAAGCCGCGAATATGGTTTCAATCCACGCCCCCCCGCGAGGGAGGCGACGCAGTCTGGTTGCCGACGTCGTGATTGGTGGGGTGTTTCAATCCACGCCCCCCGCGAGGGAGGCGACGGCCTTGACCTCCGGCATGATCTCGGTCTTCATGTTTCAATCCACGCCCCCCGCGAGGGAGGCGACGACCTCCCGCACCTGTGACGCGGCCGACGCAAGAGTTTCAATCCACGCCCCCCGCGAGGGAGGCGACCCGAGGGATGGTTCGCGGCTGGCGGCCAACCTACGTTTCAATCCACGCCCCCCGCGAGGGAGGCGACCGCCCTTCACGGACAGGTCGAAGGCAAGACGGGTGTTTCAATCCACGCCCCCCGCGAGGGAGGCGACGCGGCGCGGCAATGGTCTTGCGGTTTTCGCGGCGTTTCAATCCACGCCCCCCGCGAGGGAGGCGACAGTACATCTGCTAAACGATTGCCCGGACAGAGAAAAGCGAAAGCTTTGCGCGTATCCACCCAAAAACACCATCGGTTGGCGGGCCGGAATTTCCACGCGGCAACATTTCTTCACGATTTCAAAGACCTGGCGTGGGTGCGAACGGCGCCGTTTTTTTCGGCACGCATGTGGTCCGCGCCGTTTCGCCGCAATCTGCCTCAGACGATCAGCGTGCCGCCGAGATCGGTGGCGGGTTTGGCGCCGATGTGCTCGACTTTCCGCTGCCAGTTGGCGCCGAGGTAATAATAGCGCAGGCTGTCGAACTCCGGTTTTATGATGCTCTCCAACCGAGCTTTCAGCTTTGCCCATTGCGCCGGATCGACCTCGATCTCGAAGACCGAAAACTGGACGCGCTGGCCGTAATCCCGGCAGGCCTTGGCGACGCCGCGCAGCCGGGCCGCGCCGTTTCCTTCGGTCGTGTTGACGTCATAGGTCACCAGCACCAGCATGATCGCCTCCTATTTCCAGAACCAGGGCGGATAGGCGTCGAGATCGCCACGCAGGTGGCCGGCCAGCATTTGCGCCTGGAGGTAGGGCGTTAGGCCCAGCGGCGCTTTTTCCTCCAGGAAAGGATGCAGCCGTTCGTCCTTCTTGCGCTCCTGCCAGGCGGTCAGCACCAGCTTGCGGGCGTCGTCCGACATCATCACGGCACCGCCATCCCGCACCTCGAAATCCTTCGCCCGCACTTGCCGGCGATTGATCAGCGACAGGGCCAGCCGGTCGGCCAGGACCGGCCGCATTTCTTCCATCAGGTCGAGTGCCAGGCTGGGACGGCCGGGACGGTCTCGGTGAAGGAAGCCGACGGCAGGATCGAGCCCGACGCTCTCGCAGGCGCTACGGCAATCATGGGTGAGCAGGGTATAGAGAAAAGAGAGAAGCGCATTGACCGGATCGAGCGGCGGCCGGCGCGAACGGCCCTTCCACCGCATCTCCTCGTCCGGAGAGCGGATCAGGTGATCGAACACCGAAAAATAAAGGTTGGCCGCCTCGCCTTCCGAGCCCCGCAAGGCGTCCAGACCTTCGTCGGCAAGTTCCACGCGGCGGATGATACGCGCCAGGCGTTCGGTCACGGCGGTAATCGCCGTCCGATCGGGTTCGGAAAAATCCGGCCCGTAGTCGCGTAACGAGCGCATCAGCACCGAGCGCTGATTGGCGATCTTGCCGATGACGATCGACCGGACGATCTCGTCGGGTCGATCGGAGGCGCGGTATTGCGCCCGGCGCAGCAGCACATTCCCCGTAACCGGGCCTTCGACACGCGCCTGAAACCGGCCGTTGCGATCGAGCATGACGATGGTGATGCCCGCGCCGGCGCAAGCCGCCATCAGTGCCGGCGAAACAAAAATGGCGCCGAACACCGCCACCGAGGCCAGCATATGCAGCGGCACACGGGCGCGCTCGACGCCCTCCACCTCCGCCACCAGATTTTCACCGTCCTTGCGCAGCGATGCATTTTCGGTGGTGACATACAGCGTGTTGAGCAGCTTCTTCACGGTGTCGGCTCCTCCGCCAGCAGTTTCTGCAGCATGCGGCCACGCCAGGCCCGCGCGGGCCTTGCCACCGTGTCGGGCCGACAGAGCTCGATCAGGGAACAGGCGCGGCAGCGCTCGCGGCGTGTCGTCGGCGGTGGTGTCACCCGGCTGTCGAAGACGGCCTGCAATTCGCTGACGGCGTCTTCCGTCAGCCGGCGCAGCTCGGCGTCGAAAGGCACGGCAAGCCGCCGCTTCGTCTCGGCGTAGAACAAGGCTCCCTCCGGAACCGGGTTGCCGGTCATCTCTTCCAGACAGAGTGCCTGGGCGCACAGCTGCACTTCGTCGGCGCGGTGCAGCTTCGGCTTGCCGCGCTTGTATTCGATCGGGAAGGCAAGCTCCTTGCCCGCACTTGCCCCCTCTGCCGGGTGGAATTCGACGAGATCGGCAACGCCGGAGATGTTCAGCCGTTTCGAGGCGAGCGGCAGCGCCATGACCCGGCGCACGCCCCGCGCCTTTCGCGACCCGCCCTTGTCGGCCACCGCATGCAGCACATTGCCCTCGGCGGTAAAGCGGTTGTCGGCCCAGACCCGCTCAAGATGGATCAATGCCGCCTGCCGCAAGCAATAGATGGCGTGTTGCAGGGCAGACAGCGGTATGGGCTCGTCCGTCCCCTCGCCGGCATTCTCCCCCACCGCTTCCATAACCTACAGCTTTTCGAGGATTTCGACGCCCGCGGGCAGGTTTTCGCTGTCGATCGAGACATCATAGTCATCGAAACTACGCGCGAACTTCACCTCTGCCTTCCGGCGCACATCGACAAGCTTGAAAAGCTTCTGCGCCGGTGCGTTGCCGAGAACGTTGTTGTGCTTGAAAACAATCAGCCGCTGAGCATTCATCTCCATCCGCGCGGCCGAACGATCATGGTCGAACATATTTATCAGCGCGTCGAAAAACAGGCACAGGTCGTCCTCGGAAAAGCCTGTCCCCTTCTTCTCGTCGCCGGCAAGATTGGCTGAGATAAAGCCGTGGCAACGATACAGACCATACGGGATAATATGTTTACGGCCCATGGTACGCTCTTTATCCGCGTCACGCTCATTGGTGACGGACGAGCGGGTAATCGTGATTTCCTGCGGCACGATAGGATCGATGGATTGCGAAAATCCCATCTGCACCGGGCCGCGGACCTGCCCAGAATTGATTTCCGTGGTCATGACTGCACCGAAGGTTCTGACATCGAAGAAATTCGCGCACATCCAGGCGGTGATTTCGCGCGCCTTCGCCTCATCTTTCGGCAGCTTTTTGCTCTCGGCCTTGATGCCTATTGCTTCATAAGCGCGCTGGTGCTGCAGGTTAAGGATCGCTTTTTCCTGCATGTAAATCGCAAATGGCGGCTCTCCCCCTTTCGCCATATCAACGTAGTTGCGGACCTTACGCTTTAGGCAAACGTCTGTGACGAGGCCCTTCTGGGTATCCAGTTCCAATCGCGGCATATTGCCGTTGTCGGGATCCCCGTTCGGATTGCCGTTGACGATATCGAACAGAAATACGAACTCATATCTATTTTGAATGGCTGTCACGATCTTATTCCTCGCCGTTGACTTCGGTGCGGTCGGTATCAATATCGGGCTGGTCACCGCTTTCGGGGTCGGCTTTGCCGCCGAAGCGCTCCTGGTAATAACCAACAAGAAAGAGGCCTTGCTCTTCACTCGAATGCTGCTGGGAGAAGCCTTCTTTGAAGGAAGCCGCAAGACGTCCTATGTCGCCTTCCAGCGCCGCCCCTACACGCCTCGCCAAAACGTAAACCGGGACCCCCTGCTTCTTTGCATTCGCAGCAATCCATGCGGCATCCGAATGACCGTTCCGAAGACGCTTTGTATGGTGTTGAGAGAGCTTGATAAGTTCGACCATCACTTGGCCGGGCGTGGCACACGCGACGCCGAGGAACTTGTCCTTGATCGTTGTGTTGATCTCGTCCCCCAAGGATGCCAGTTGCGTGCGCTCCAGCACTGCGAACAGGCGCCCGAGCCGACGCGCTTCGTTTTGATCGTTCGGATCGGAACGCACGAGATAATCCTCCTTAGATGTTCCATCGGGGTGTTTCGGCAAACGGTTCTCTATTCTCATCGTGCGCACCAACAGGCCCTTGATGAGGGCGATCCGGGTGCTGTCGAGCACATGGTCAGAGCGGACACGCATGATCAGATGAGCCAGGAGAGACCGCGGAAAACGAGTACCGGTAAGAATAGAACGGAGCAGTTCCCCCGAGAGCAGCGGAGAGATGCTATCCGTATCGAACTTGAGTTGCCCGCCTCTCTCCCGACGACCAATTCCAGTCCGCAAGACGCAGCTTTTCACTGTCGGTGTGGGGCGGTTGCTGGGCCAAGGCTCGAATGCCATATCCTTGACATAAGCTTCGTAATTTTCGGCAAGAACGCCGAAATCGTCATCAAACCAATAACGGACCGATAGGCGGGCAGCATTGGGCGCAAGTCCAAGCACATAGAATCTCACACCCCTTTCCAGGTCGGGGGAGATTTCCTTGATCTGAGCGCCGGCGCGAACCTTTTTCAGAATGTCCCCCACTTTCGCCGCCTGCATTTTTTCATCCACGCCGCCGACGATCGCTTCGAATATGCTCTCTGCCAATTGAGCGGTTTCAACCTCGGAAGCATCCGCCCAGAACACCGTCGAGGCATCGCCGATCTGGATGCGGTGGCCGCTGTCGCGCTCCAGGAAGCGGTTGAGGGCGGTGGTGTATTTGGCGGCGGCAAGCTCCGAGACTGGCGCATTGTCACCCTGTTCGTGACCGTAGGAGGTAAAGGAATCGAGATTGAAGGAAACAAGCGCCGCCCCGGAGGACTGCGCGCCCCAGACGCCCTTGATGGAAGGATGGAGCCGCGCGACCGGGCCGGGTTCGCCGGTCACGAGGCAAATCCGGGCATCCCGCTCCCCCGCTGCGGAAAGCTTTCCCCAAAGATCCTTCGCCGCCTGCCGGTCGTGGAGCCGGATGTTCCTCAGCCGCTCATCCTCCAGCGTAAAGGCGACGTTCTGGTCCTTCATCTCCTCTGGCCAGGCGGGGGCGGCGAACTGGTCCGGGGACCAGTTTTTCAGGAAAAGCAGCAAGGCCCGGAGGCCGGCATCGTCCGTATTGGCCAGATCGGTTTCATGGCGCTGGATGAAAGCCGCATGTTCGTCGGCCGTACGCTTTCCCTCTTCCGCGGTCACGCCCAGGACATAGGAGGTCTTGTCCCAGAGAAAGTTCGGCGCGATGCCTGCCGTCCGCTTGACCGGTTGCGGCACCAGCATGGCCGGCGCCACCTTCTTCTTGCCCTCCCCCGTCCGCAGATCACTCACCGATGCCACGCTTCCATCGGCATTCAGCGAAATCAGGAAACCGATCTTTTCCAACGAGAAGCCGAAAGGCGGGGCATCCGGCAACCTGTCATAGGCTCTCGCCAGCGAAGCCAGAATACTCATCGGCGGATCTCCGCAGAGTTCGGTGGCGGCACTTTCACCACGCCGTTTTCCAGCATCGCGCGGAAAAACATCGCCGGCCGGTCCTTTGCCTGATGATCGATGTCGAACAGCATGAAGCCGAGGTCGCGAGTCTCGCGGATTGCTTCCGGCAGCGGCGCGTCGGCGGCCAGAAGCTCGAAATGCGCGGCGAACTCCCGCGTGCCGAGGCACGGCTGGTGAAAGCATTGCCCGCGGGATGCACGCCGATTGAAGATGTCGAGATGTTTGCCCTCGTTGTCATCAGCGCCCGCCTTGTCCGTCATCTCGAAATGCGCCTCGATGACATAGGCCGGCTTGACGAGTACGGTGGACGCCCGCTGCTGGCGATCCTCGTCGACCAGCAATTGCAGGTCCGCAAGATCGCCGCGCTTCATCGCGCTTTTGATCTTGCCGGCCGGCGCCTTACCGCCCACCTCGTTGCGCCGGATCGACTGGAAACGGATGGGATGCAGCACATGGATGGCATCGACGATCCAGCGGATGGCTGGCTTCCAGTGGATGGCCTCCAGAATGCCCCGTGCGGCCGAAGGTGTCGGGACGTCATAACTGACGCGTTCGACCTTCATTTCCGGCCGGGTAAAGCAGGCGTAATCGCCAGAAATTTTTAGGCGGATTCCATACGGCAAATTGCCCTCCCCCCCCCCACACATTGCATGCAGTCTCTAGATCTGAGTACTCTCCACCGAGAGATAATCGGCGTCCTCCCACAGCAAGCCGATCTCCTCCCCATACATGCTCGCCGTCTGCAGCACGGCGAACTGATCCCCCCGAATTTTCGGGTGAATATACGCGGCATGCCCATTTTCGAGCATGAGGTGCCGCGCCTTTAGCGGTATCTGCAAGACATATGTTTGCAACTTTCTAGCGAGCAGGCCAGAGGGGATTTCCGCTACCCCCAGTTCGTCCACCGCCTTTTTTGCAACCTCGTCGCGGGCGATGATCACCGGCACCATCTCGCTTTCGATCATGCGGAAATCCGCGGCCACGCTCCGATAGGCGAAATCGGTTCCGGTCCGGTCCATCAGGAAGCGATTGAGAATGGCTTTCCGGTCAAGACCCTTGATGCCGACGCGCCAGTAGACTTCGCCAAAATAGGCGGCGATGGCGTCCGGGGACAGCAGATCCTCGTATTTGTCGATCATGCGTCCGGTATCGGCGATCAGCCCCTTGATTTCGGAGGGCGGGGGATAGTCCGGCGCGGAAAAGACCGTGACGATACTTTCCTCCACTGGCCTTTTTCCCTCCCGGTTGCAACGGCCGGCCGCCTGGGCGATGGAATCCAGCCCCGCTTCGGCGCGCCAGACTTTTGGGAAATCGACATCCACTCCCGCTTCCACCAGGCTGGTGGCAATCACCCTGCACGGCGCGCCGTCGATCAGCCTTTGCCTGACATCCGCAAGGATTTCCCGGCGGTGGGCCGCATATTGCCGGGTCGTGAGGTGAACCAGTCCAGACAAGCCGGCCGCCTGCGCCTCGCGGAAAAGCGAAAGCGCGTGTTTGCGGCTGTTGACGATCACCAGCCCCTGGGGCGCCCCTTCCAGCGCCGAAACAAGATCGGCATCGCTCATCTCGCCGGCGCGCTCGATCGTCACACGCCGCAATTGCCGCGCCAGCCTTTGCGGATCGGGCGCCAGTTCGCGGCCTTCGAGGGCGAGCCCGGCCGGATGCGCCTGCGGAAAATTTCTTTCGTCGAGCGCCGGCTGCGTCGCCGTGCATAAAACGATGGTGCATTTGTAGTTCAGCGCCAGTTCGTCGAGGGCGCGGACGGCGGGCGCCAGCAGGTGCCGGGGAATGGTCTGGGCCTCATCCAGAATGATGATGGAACCGGCGATGTTGTGAAGTTTTCGCGCCCGCGACGTCTTTGCCGCAAACAGGCTTTCGAAGAGCTGCACATTGGTGGTCACCACCACCGGTGCGGCCCAATCCTCCATGGCCAGCTTCAGCTTGTCCCGGCTTTCTCTTGCCTGTCTTGGATCGAATTTTTCCTCATCGATGGCCGAATGATGTTCCAGCACATGCTCGTCGCCGAGAATGTCCCGGAAAATGGACGCCGTCTGATCGATGATCGACGTGAAAGGGATCGCATAGATGATGCGGCTATGTCCGTGGACCTTCGCATGTTCGAGCGCAAATGCCAGCGACGCCAGCGTCTTGCCGCCGCCAGTCGGCACCGTCAGGGTAAACAGGCCGGGCTTTTCCCGCGTCCTGCCGCGCACATGGGCGAGGATTTCCGACCGCAGCGTGTTGAGGTCGCTTGGGCTGCTTTTCTTGCCGGCCATGTAACGCTCGAAGTCGGCCAGAAACTGCGGCAGAAGCTGCTGCAACGCCTGCCACTCGCGGTCGGGACGGCGGCCTTCCAGGGCCGAATAGAATGCCTCCGTATCCTTGAAATCGGCATCCACAAGGCAGGAAAACAGCATCCGGCCGCAGAAGGCCATCTGGAAGGCCAGCCTGTCCTTCGTGTTCGCCCAGGAGAAACCCGGCATCAATCCAGACAGTTCGGCGCTGATTTCCGTCTGCCAGGCCTTGTCCAGCGAAGCGCTCTTGAACCCGGCTATCCGTTCCGTCAGGGCAGCGTCGCTGCCGCGCTTGTCCGGCAGTCCGGCGTGATGGCCGAGAATGGCGTAGGCGATCAGTTCGGCTATGTACTTGTCCCCACCCCGTACGGTCTGCAAAATATGCCAGGCACCGGCCGTCGAATGATCGACGCGAATTTCGGCGCCCGCCAGGCGTTTCTGGAAGTCCTGCGTGTATTTGCCGAGATCGTGAAACAGCCCGGCAAGCAAAGCCGCCTTCCCTAGGCCGAATGGCTCGGCCATCTGGCCGGCGAGTGCGGCAACCTGCTCGAGATGCTGTTTAAGGCCTTGCCAAGCGCTCCTGTCATCGCCTCCGGAATGTGCAAAATAAGACATGCCACCCTCCCCAATGCACGCTTAGGTTAAGCAAGACTGGGATAATGTCACCCACATTTGAACGCCCCGATTGATTTTCCACAACGCGATGGGCAGAATTTTCACGCGCATGGCGATCAATCTGCACCCATGGCATGAATAGGGAGACGGCGCGAACCGTCATCTCCAGTATTCGGACACCATGAGTAGGCAAATCGGCATTATGTTCAGAACGTTCGCAGCGCTTTTGATTGCTTCTTCCCTCTCCTTCCTTCTCACCTCATGCGACAGTTCCACAGCCTCTGAACCCGGAGGCTTCTTCCCGGCGCCGGGACAGGAATCGTCCAGCATCTCGCTGGCGCACGGCAAGGACGGCCGTACACACATGGCTTTCACCGGTTATGACGGCGCGACGAAGGACCAGATCTTCTACGGGGTCTGCGCCGGCCGGGATTGCGGCGCGAACCGGGACAACTGGGCGGTCGCGACCATCCCGTTCCCCAGCGCCATCAAGCTGCAGCTTGCCGTCACGCCGGAAGGCCAGCCGCGCCTTTATGTCGTCGCCCGTCCACCGAGCGGCGAGACGGACCACAACAGGACCTATTCCTACGGGGAATGTCGTACGGACTGCGAGAAGACCGCGAGCTGGACGTTCACGCGCATCGCGGAAAGCGGCGACAATCTCATCAGCGACGCGCTGACGCAGCGCGTGCCGGACCGGACCTTTGTCCTCGATGGCAAGGGCAATCCACGCTTTATCTATACGGACGCCAACTACGCCATCGAACCGGATCACTACGGTGCCTTCGTGATGGCCTGCGACAGCCAATGCACCGAGCGCGCCAACTGGACGGAAACCGATCTTGCCGTGCATGTCGGCTACAACACCGAAACCTTCAGCAAAACGTCGCTCGCGGTGGCGGAAAACGGCGCGATGGGTGTGGTGGCCGGCCTCTATCCGTTTACGGCAGACG
Source organism: Rhizobium sp. LjRoot30 (assembly GCF_964253915.1). Lineage (NCBI taxonomy): Bacteria > Pseudomonadati > Pseudomonadota > Alphaproteobacteria > Hyphomicrobiales > Rhizobiaceae > Rhizobium > Rhizobium sp. LjRoot30. The sequence goes on from NZ_CAXUSG020000002.1 coordinate 554,867, forward strand.
GCAATCAGTTGAAGCAGGGCCTCTATTATTACGGCTGCGAAACCGATTGCCGCGACAAGGCCAACTGGCGCCGTACCTTTATCGTCCAGCAGGGTAGCGGCTCGATCCCAAGCCCGACCTGGCATCTCGCTTTCACACCGGACGGCAAACCGCGGCTTGCCCTTTTCGCCGGCGACGGCACCGAGGTTCCGGGGCTTGCCCACCAGCTTCTCTATGCCTGGTGCAACGCGGCGTGCGACACCGAGGACGGCTGGTCGGCGAATGCCGTCAATCCCGGCAAGGGTATCGGAGAGGGGACATACCTCGCCCTGGATCAGAAAGGCTTGCCGCATATCGCCATGCTGACCGCAGACGGTCAGGCCGCACTTGCTCGCTGCACCGGCGGCTGCGAGACGGATGCTCCGCAATGGACTTCGGTGCTGGCAGAGGAAATCGCGGTACCGCAGAAGGAACGGCCGCAGGCCCTGCCCTTCCATTGCGATGGCGAAGTCTGGAACGGTTTCCTGCCGTCGCTGGCCTTGAGCGAGGGGGCGGCAACCATCGGATATGACATCGTCGTGGAAGCACGTTGCCTCTACAAAGATTTCGACGAGCCGGTGCCCTCCTCCACCTTTCACGAGATTTTTCGTGGCAGCCGCGTCGCGGTCGTGCCGCTGGAAAACGGATGAAAAGCTTCGGCGAGACGATCCGCACCTCGCCAAGCCGCAATAATGGCTGATATCCTGGCCCTTCGTACCCACGCAATCACGATGGCAGCCACCGCGACATGAACTCCGCAGCACGCAGCATTCTCGCCGGGACGGCCGAAGGGCCGATCCTTGCGACCTCCGAGCCTCTCAGCTTCTGGGGCGGGGTCGATCCGGCCACCGGCACGATCATCGACGTGCATCACCCCCTGCACGGGCAAACGATTGCCGGCACTGTGCTGATGATGCCCTCGACCCGCGGCTCCTGCACCGGATCGGGCGTACTGCTGGATCTGGCGCTGAACGGCCTGGCGCCGGCCGCCCTGATCTTTTCCCAGGCCGAGGACGTGGTGACGCTGGGAGCGCTGATCGCGGAAAAGATGTTCGGCAAGCCCCTTCCGGTTCTGCGTCTGCAGCCCGACGATTGGGCACGGCTGAGCGGGCAAGAGAAAGCCGCGGTCACGCCGCAGGCAATCACCGCGCCCGGCCTCAGCCTGCCTCTCGCGCCGCCGGAGGCCTCCTTGCTGGAGCTGACCGGGAGCGACCGCGCCATGCTGGATGGAGCGCACGGCGATGTCACCCAGCTTTCCATGGAGATCATCTGCGCCATGGCTGCCAATCAGGGCGCGAACCGTCTGGTCGATGTGGTGCAGGCGCATATCGACGGCTGCATCTACGCCAGTCCGGCAAACCTGATTTTCGCCGAGAGAATGGCCGAGATGGGCGCGCGCGTCCGCGTCCCCACAACGATGAACGCAATTTCGGTGGACCGTGAACGGTGGCAAGCCCAAGGTGTGCCCGCGGCGTTTGGCGGACCGGCAGCACGCCTGGCCGATGCCTATGTGCGGATGGGATGCCAGAACACGTTTACCTGCTCGCCCTACCTGCTGGCGACCGCACCCGTCCAGGGCGAGATGATTGCCTGGGCGGAAAGCAATGCGGTGATCTATGCAAACACCGTGCTCGGCGCGCGAACGGCAAAACATCCCGATTTCCTCGATCTCTGCATCGCGATCACCGGACGCTCACCGCTTTCCGGCGTCTATCTCGATGAGCAGCGCATCGCGCAACGGATCATCCGCATCGATGTGCCCGAGGCGGTCGACGATGCCTTCTGGCCATTGATCGGCTACCTCGCGGGCAAGGCCTCGCCCGACCGCATTCCGCTTCTGCGTGGGCTGGACAAGGCTGCGCCCACATCCGAAAACCTAAAGGCAGTCTGTGCCGCCTTCGGCACGACCTCCGCCGCGCCGATGCTACATGTCGAAGGCATCACGCCGGAAGCGCATCTCGTCTTACAGGAGGCCGATCAGCTTCGCATCACCCGGCAAGACATGGCGACAGGATGGCGGCTGTTGAATGACGGACCCGACCGGGTCGATCTCGTGGCAATCGGCAGCCCGCACGCCTCCCTTGAGGAGTGTCGCGCTTTCGCCGACGCACTGCAGGACGGCAGGGTTGCCATCCCGACCATCATCACCGCCGGCCGCCACATCATCGCCGCCGCGAAAGGCGATGGGACGCTGGAGCGGCTGGAGGCTTCGGGGGTCGAGATCATCCCCGATCTCTGTTGGTGCTCCATCTCCGAGCCGGTCTTCCCGATCGCAGCCAAGGCGCTGATGACCAATTCCGGCAAATATGCCCACTACGGGCCCGGCCTCTCCGGGCGCGCGGTGCGTTTCGGCAGTCTTGCGAATTGTGCCGAAGCCGCTCTGAGCGGCTTTGCCACGCGTGACCTGCCGTTGTGGCTTGAAGCATAGCAGCCGGGACGTGAACCGAGATCCCGCACGCTCCGCTGACCGTACGCCGAGAAACCTCGGTTGCCCGCCGCCCGATCAAGATCGCGGACCTCCGTGTCGCGCATTGCCGCAGACAATACCCGTCAAAAAGCGGCGCGATAAATCGCCAGTGCGTCCGCCTCGGTTACCGGGCGCGGGTTGTTGACGAGCAGCCGGGTCTGGTTCATCGCATCCCTGGCCAGCTTTGGCAGCCAATCCTCGCCGATCTTCATGTCGCGCAGGGTTTGCGGCAGGCCGCAGTCACGCGATAATTGCGCCAGCGCATCGCAGAAGCCTGCCACCCGCTCCTGTCCTTCCAGTTTCGCCAGGGCGGGAAAGGCATGCGGTGCCAGATCCACATAGGCTTCGTGCGCGGTCACCGCGTTGAAGCGCAGCACATGCGGCAGCACCAGCGCATTCGAGAGGCCATGCGGAATATGGAAATGCCCGCCCAGCGGATAGGCAAGCGCGTGGACGGCGGCGACGGGCGAATTGGCAAATGCCTGGCCGGCGAGCATGGAACCGAGCAGCATGTCGGCCCGCGCACGTTCGTCCTTGCCATTGCGCACGGCCCGCAAGAGTGCCGCACCCATCAGCTGCAACGCCTGAACCGCGAGATTGCGCGACAGCGGGTTGTTGTTGGCGCTCGCCGAGGCGTAGGCCTCGATGGCATGCACCATTGCGTCGATGCCCGTCGCGGCCGTCACGTGCGGCGGCAGGCCGTAGGTCAGCTCGGGGTCGAGAAGGGCGACGTCGGGCAGAAGCACCGGTGAAACCACGCCCATTTTTTCCGAAGCGCCGGTGGTGACGATGGAGATCGGCGTTACCTCCGACCCGGTACCCGATGTCGTCGGCACCAGGATCAGCGGCAGGCGTGGACCCTTGGCATTGCCGACGCCATAAACGCCCTTGAGGTCTTCCTTGCCCACCGCCAGCAGGGCAACCAGTTTCGCAACGTCGAGCGACGAGCCGCCACCGAGCCCGATGATCCCTTCCACGCCTGCAGCACGTGCCTTGTCGGTTGCAAGGTGGATAACCGCTTCCGGCGGATCCGCCTCGACCTCGGAAAACAGCGTCACCTCGATGCCGCCAGACGTGAGGATTTCCAGAGCCCGCTCGACAATGCCGGTGCTCATCATCCCGGGATCGGTGACGAGCATGACGCGCGTGCCGATACCCGCCCGAACGATATCGGCAACCCTGGCCAGCGCACCTGCACCGAACTGGATGCTGCGGGTGGTGTTAAAGACAAAGGGCGTCATGTCAGTTCTCCAAATTCAGATTATCGGCCGAAGGCAAGTGCGGTCAGGACGACCAGACCGAAACCGACGGTGGCGGTGATCGCCAGTGCCCACAACCGTTCGGCCTCGCGTTGCCGCTGGTCGATACGCAGCCGCGGCGGTGGCTCATAGGCCGGCACCTCGCCGGCCAGCGGACTTGCCATTTCCATCTTGTAGGACAAGAACCAGACGAGCCCCAGCCCCGCAACCCAGAAGAGCAGCCCCCAACCCCAGAGCGACGGCATGCCGAGCGGCCAGGCGCCGTCCGTGCCGAGAAAGGCATAGTTGCCGAAGATCAGGCCGGGGCCGACGGCGAGGAAAAACCAGGCAAGCGCGATCGACCAAGCCGTCGAACGTAACGCCATCACGCGCGGACGTGAACGCACCGTTTCGAGAAGGAAGCGACGCGCCTCCAAAGCCTGTTCGCCAAAACCCCGCCGTTGGGTAAAGGCCGAAACCAGCAGTGTCACGGTGAGGTTTACGGCCATGCCCCAAGCGGCGGAATGGATCGTCCACGGCGCCCTCCCCCACGGCAGGTCGAGGCCGAAGAAGGAAAGAACGGCGATGCCGAAGGGTTCGGTCAAAAGCACGCCGGCAATGCCGAAGCCGACACCGGTAACAGCGGCCGGGCGGGTGATCCAGCGCAGCCAGGTGATGCCGAGCAACGGCGTCCATAGCTGGAACGCCAAAGGCAGGGCAAGCGAGGCGAGAACCGTCAACGTCATCGGCGTCAGAACCTGCATCAGCACCGACGCGAGCGTCAGGAGGCCGATAACGATCCGCGTCAGGTTGACCGTATCGCGGCGCTCGAGCCGGCCGTGAAACCACGGCTTGTAGAGATTACGGACGAGGGCCTCGCCGGCCGTGATCAGCGCAAGCCCCGCCATGAGCTGGACGCCGGCAAGCAGGCCGATGAACAACCAGGCACCGAACCAGGGGGAGAGCGAGGCAAGCAGGCCGGAAACGCCGAGGTCCGGTCGCACCAGCGCCGCCGCACCGATGCAGGCGACGCAAAGCGCGATCAGTCCGCCGAAAGCACCGGCCATCACCCAGGTCTGCCCTGCGGCGATGCCGCGCGGATTGCGGGTGGAGAGGACAATCTTGATCGCCAGCGGGCTCGCCTGGAACCCCATCAGGGCGAAGGCGATGGACAGGCTGGCGACGGCCGTGCCGTCATGCAGGGCGGCGGCTTCCCGGCCGGCGCCGGCGGTAAACTGCACGACACCGGACACGATGAACGCCCCCGCTTTCGCGGGGTCGGCGGCCAAGGCGGCCAGCCCGCTGTTCAGCGCGCCAAAACCGCCGAGGCTGATCAGCGAGAAGCCGGCGAAACCGGCGATCGCCGTTGCCGCGAGCATCGCCTGGACAGCGCCGAGGTAACCGACCGCCCGCATGCCGCCGATGACCACGTAGCCGAAAAGCACCAAGGCAAGCAACGTCGCGGCCACGGGCATCGACACTTCGCCGGCCGTCAGCAGCACCACAAGCCGCGACAGCGCCGCCAGCTGCAATCCGGCGAAGGCGACCGCAAACAGCACGGCGACGATGGTGGCGAAAACCACCAGGAATTCCGAGCCGTAATAGGCACGCAGCATCTCGTTGAGCGACGAAAGCCGCAGCCGCTGGCCGATCAGCCATAAGCGCTTGAAGAAAAACACGCCGGGCAAGGCCAGCGCGATGCCCGCCTGCAACAATACGGGCAGGCCGAACCCACCAGCGCCGATCCGCGCCGCGCCGTCGAGCAACGCCCAGCCGGACAGGCTGGCACCTGCAATCACCAGCGCCGAAACCCACGGCGCAATGCTGTGGCCGGCAGAGAAGTAGGACTCGAAATTCCGGTTCTCATACGCGGCAACCCGTGCCCAATAGAGCGTCACGGCGGCATAAAACAATCCGTAGAGCGGCAGCCAGATCATTTGCGCGCCTCCTGTGCCGTCGCCGACTTGATATGGAATTGCGAGAAGGCAGTCCGCATGCCGTGGCGGGTCAGCAGGTAGGACAGGAAACCGGCGGCAAGAACGCCGAACAGCAGCAGGCCGGAATAATAATCGGTCATGGTCATCTCGCCGCCGACCGCGCCGACGATGAAGACCAGCCCGAGCAAACCGTATGCGCCGATGCCGAGCGCTGCTTCGCCTGGGGTGAAGCCGGTGGCAAAAATGCCGTTGATGACGATGTGGGCGACGAAGGCGGTGACGATCACACCGACGCCAAGCGCCGAAAGCGCAAAAAGGTCGCGCGCCAAACCTTCGAGGAAACAACCGAGGCCAAAGAAGCCGAGCACGGCCCAGACCGAAAAGACCAGGATGTTTCGTTCGACGTTCGGACCTTTTTGGGACATGGACTGGTCTTCCTGTACTTCAGGCGGCGATGTGGGCGATCAGGGAGCGAGACCGGACCGGCTTCGCTCCCCATTGGGCTGCTCAGTTGGTGCGCTTTTCGCGGCCGCGCGGCGGCGGTTCGGGTGCGGAGGGCTCGGTGTAGACGATCTTCGAAAGGTCGCTCAGCGTATGGGTGCGGTGGACGGTGTCACCCGAAAGCCCGATCTCGCCGAGCAGCGTATCGACGAAGGGAGCCTGGGTGCGGTAGCGCAAGGCCGAGCTCACCACCTGTTCGGCGAGGTTTCCGTCCCGTGGCCCCGATCCGTCCGCGCCGTTGCCAGCGCCGGACGACCCGCCGCCCATGGCTCCGGAAAGGCCCGGAAGACCCTCGACATGCATAATCTTGATGCCTTCGATCTTTTCCATCGGCTTGACGCTTTCGCGGATGATCGACGGCAGGTTCTCGACCAGCGCCTTGTGCAGCGCCGACTTGCGCGAGGCGTCGGAGCGCAGGTTTTCGGCGGCGTTGAGCTTTTCCTTGCCCTCCGCCTCGACTTTCAGCCGCTCTTCCAAGGCAGCGACGGCGATCCGGTCGGCATCGGCGCGATCCTGCGCGGCGGCTTTTTCGGCTCCGGCGAGGATGCGAACCTTGACGGCTTCGGATTCGGCGGCCCGTTCGGCCTCGATCAGCTCGATGGCCTTCTGGCGGTTGGCGATCTCGGTGTCCCGGATGGTCTGTACTCGCTCCTGCGCCTCGACCATAGCCGCACGCGCCGCCTCGGCCTGCGCCTGCGCCTCGGACCGTTCCTTCGACTTGATGGAAACGGCGATCTCGCGGGTCTGGTCCTCGATCTGGATCAGCTCGCGACGCTTGATGTCGAGAGCCTCGACCTCGCGTTCCATGTCGATGCGGGCCCGCTCGACGGCTTCGCGTTCGCGCAGCTTGATCGCCTCGATCTCACGTTCGCGCGAAGCGTTTTCGGCAGCGATCTCGGATTTGCGCGTGGCGCGCTCGATCGACACTTCGGCCTCGTGGGCAAGCCGCGCATATTCGCTGTCGCGCTGGATTTCCAGGCTGCGCTTTTCCGCCTCCAGGTTCTTGGCGCGGATGGCGACTTCGGTGTCCTTCTCGATGTCGTTGCGCTTCTTCTTGCGGCTTTCGATCTGTTCGGTCAGGCGCGTCAGACCTTCGGCGTCAAAGGTGTTCGACGGGTCGAAGAGCTTGATGTCGGTCTGGTCGAGCGAAGTGAGCGAGACGGATTCCAGTTCCAGCCCATCGAGCGACAGGCTTTCGGTGACCTCCTGCCGGACTTCGCGGACGAAGGCCTGGCGGTTTTCGTGGATCTGCTCCAGCGACATCTTGGCGGCCGCACCACCCATGGCATCGACGAAGCGGCCCTGAATCAGGTCCTTGAGCTGTTCGGCATTCATGGTGCGGTTGCCGAGGCTGCGGGCCGCGGTCGCCACCGCTTCGACAGTTGGCGAAACGCGGACGTAAAACTCCACCGTCAGCTCCACACGCATGCGATCCTTGGTGATCAGCGATTTTTCCCGCGCCCGGGTGACCTCCAGGCGCAGCGTGTTCATGTTGACTTCCGTCAGATCGTGGAGGATCGGCAGCACCAGCGCGCCGCCGCCCATGATCACCTTCTCGCCGCCGAAGCCGGTGCGCACGAAGCTCACATCCTTCGTCGAGCGGCGATAGAGCCAGTGCAGAAGATAGGCGGCAACGGCGATGACGATCGCTGCCAGTATGATGATTGCAATGACGTCTGCACCCTTCATGGACGTGTACCTCTTGAATGAGCAGGAATGGAAGGCATGGGCCGCGGATCAGGCATGTCGCGTCTCCTCCGAAACGAGCACGCCCGTCGCCAGGACGGCGATGCCGAAGGCCATGCGATTGAGAATGTCGGCGAGGTTGTAGGCAACCGACAGGCTGCCGTCGTCGACCATGCCGGCAAAGGCGGTGAGGAAGTTACCGAGCGGATAGATCGCCCAGCCGATGGTGACGATCAGGCGCAGCCAGAAATAGCCGCGGCGCAGGTAATCGCCGGTCGAGGCACGGACCGCTTCGTCCATGCGGCCGAAGTAGAGTTCACCGAGGATATAGAGCCAGAAGACCAGGCCGATCAGGAAGGCGAGCGTCGCGTGCATATATTGCGCCTCGCCGAGATACCGCACGAAGACCATCAGCACCGAGACGACGACAAGCCGCCAGAATAGGCCGGCGCTCAGGCGCCCGGCGGTCTGCGCCAGGAAATACAGCGCCATCACCTGCAGCGGCATCGACACCGACCAGCCAACATAATGATAGACCACCGGCACGCCGCCGCCCGCCAGCCACGCGTCGCGCGCCTCGTGGGCGGCCCCGACGCCGACCAGCGCGGCGACGGCGCACAGCGTCACCGGCAGGCGCCAGCTGCGGCTGACCCAGGTCGTGCCGATCAGCAGCAGGATCGCGGTCGCGGCCAGCCCGAAGAGCGCGACCGAATAGCTCGCCGCCGCCAGATCGGTCGTCTGATACACCGCCATGTTACTGTCTCCCTTTCCGGAAATTCGTTTGCGCCATGTCGCCTGCCCTCAGATCTGCGTGCGGATGTGCGGCGAACGGGCATAGAGCGCCACCATCGGCAGGATCAGCAGCCCGAAGATGAATTGTTGCCATTTGAAATCGAGGCCGATGCCGACGAGGAAGCTGGACAGAACCTGCAGCACCAGCACGCCGATCACCGTAAAGCCGTATCCGCCGGCGCCGCCGAGCAGCGAGGTTCCGCCGACCACCACGGCGGCGAGCGTCAGGAACAGATACTGGTCGCCGACACCGATGAAGCCGCCGCCCGACCAGCCGAGTAGCAAGCCGCCGGTGAGCGCCGCGAAGAAGCCGGAGAGCGCATAGGCGATGACCCAGTAGCGCATTTCCGAGATCATCACCCGGCTGGCAGACGTGCGATTGACGCCGAGCGCATAGAGGAAACGCCCGTAGACCGTCAGCCTGAGCGCCAGGATCAGGATGAGCGCAATCAGCGCCCAGATGGCGATGACCGGCGGGAAGGAAAGGCCGAAGGTGGAGCCGTTCATCGCCGAGATGTTCGACAGCCATGCCGGCACGGTGCCGAAAACGTTGCCGGAATAGGCCGAACCGATCGAGGTGACGATCTGTACGCCGCCGGAGATGGCAAAGCCTGTGCCGAGGGTGACGATCAGCGCCTGTCCCTGCAGCTTGTAGCTCAGGAAACCGTTGATGACGCCGAAGAGCGCGCCGATGGCGAGCACGATCAGCGTGGCGAGCCATGGCGGCACGCCGAGGCCGATCAGGTAGAGCAGGCCGACATTGGCCGCGCCGATGATGAAGGGGATCGAGAGATCGAGGCCGCCGAGCAGCGCCACCAGCGTCTGACCGATGGAGGCGAGGCCGAGGAAGGAGGCAAAGAGCAGCATCGACTTGATGTTGTTGCCGGAGGCAAAACCTTCGATGTTCATCGAGCCGACGGAAAACAGCCCGGCCAGCACCATGATGCCGATGAAGGCGGAGCGGTTCTGCTGGAACTGCCGGCCGAGCGTGCGCGTCAGGATCAGGATCGCCAGCAGGATGATCAGCGAGATCACATTCCAGATGTTGAAGAAGGCCTCGACCGTCAGCGACAGCACCAGGAAGGCGATGAGGATCAGCGCCAATCCGAACAGCGGCCAGCGATATTGCAGCCAGGCGGTGCGCAGTGGGCTCGGCCCGTCGGCGGCAACGGCAGTCGCGGCCGGATCGAGGAACTGGCCGATGACGAAGCGCCAGGCCCAGACGAACAGCGCCATCGTGGCGATCGCCGACAGGATGATCACCTGGACCGAAAGTCCCTGGGCAAAACCGAAGCCGATGCCTAGCGCGGTGAGCACGAAGGCGATGGCAAGGCCGAGGATGCGGGCGGGCAGGCTGATCTGCGGCAGCTTTTCCATCACTCGACGGCCTCCGTTTCAGGCCCGCGCACGCCTTCGGCCATGACATAGGCGCCGGCAAGAACCAGCGCCGCGACGACCACGGCGACGGCCGGCGCCAGCGTGCGGCGGCTCGACTGGCCGACCGCGAGCCGCACGAACACGGCGATGACGATCAACAGCAGCACCGACAGCACGAGCGGGGCGGCGGCGATGCGCAGCGCTTCGGTCTCCGCCGAGACGGTGGCGATTTCCAGCGGGCCGGTCAGCGCCGCCTGCATGTCGAGCGGGCCGGGGACGACGGTGCCGATTGCGCCGAGCGCGGTATAATCGAAGGTGGCGTGCAGGATGATCCCGAGCACGACGACGGAGAGCGCCACGAAATAAAGCAGCGGCGAAAAATTGCGGATACGGCGCTGGATGACGGGGATCAGCAGCGTCAAAAGCAGCGAGATCACGAGGATCGCGCCATAGGCCAGGTTGGTGACAAAACTCTGGACGGTGCCGAAGTTGAAGGTCGAGAGCACGTAGGTGATGAGGTAGAGGTTGATCGCCCCCAGCGCCGACCCGAACACGCCGCCGCGCCCGCCCCCCAGCGAGGCGCCGCCGAGCACCAGCGCGGTGACGGCGATCAGTGTGTAGGTGGTGCCCTGCGACGGGTCGCCGGAGGAAATCAGCGCGGTGAAGCAGATGGCGGCGAGGCCGGCAAAGCAGCCCGAGATCATGTGCGCGCCGATGCGCACGATGGTGATCGGCACGCCGGACGTATAGGCGGCGCGCTCGTCCGAGCCCATCAGCCGCAGGTGGGTGTAGAAGGCGGTGGCGGTGAACAACAGCCAGGCGGCGGTGGCCAGCAGCAGGATGATCAGGATCGGCGAGAAGATCGAGGTGCCGTAACCCCATTCGGCCATGAAGGGCGGCGCCATGCCACCCGGACGCGGCAGGATGACGAGGTTGATGCCGCTGAGTGCCAGATAACCCGAGAGCGAGACGATGATCGGCTGCACGCGCACATAGATGACGATCAGCGAAAAGATCAGCTGGTAGAGCGCGCCGACAGCCATGCAGTACAGGAAAACGGCGATGGGATTTTCCAGGAGGCCGGCGCCATGCAGCTGGATCAGCGTGACGTTGATGAAGCCGATCAGCGGGCCGACGGAAAGATCCACGGTACCGCGGCCGGAAATGGTCGAGGCCATCAGCGTGTAGGTGGCAAGGATCAGCGGCGTGACGACGATGATCGCCGCGCCGATGCCCGAGGCCGACATCAGGCTCGGCGCCCGCAGCACCGCCACCGCCAGCAGCGCGAAGAACAAAGTGATCGGCATCAGCAGGAACGGGTTGGACCGTCCGCCCTGCGCCTCTGCTTTCGCCGTCGTAGTAGTGATCGCTGCCGTGCTCATCGCGCTGCCCCGCTGCGCGGCTGGCCTTCGGCGCCGAATTCGACGACGCGGATGGTTTTCGGAGCCATCGCAACCTTCGGCGTGGCGGTCGCCACCAGGCGCTCGACCGGCACCTGCGGCGGCGGCAAGCCGTCATGGCCGGAGCGCAACGTTGCCTTGATCTCTTCGGGCACGGAAACCTGCACGCGCACGCCGTCGCCCACCGGCGCGACGCCTCCGCGCTCCGCCCTGGCGCGCTTCGGGGTCAGCCCGTGCGCGGTTGTGAGGCCCTCGCCTGAGGTCTGGCCGAACATGGCTTCCAGCACGCGTTTGGTTTCCAGGCCGCGTCCGTCGAAAGCATCGAACGGCGCACCGTCGCGGAAGACGATGACGCGGGTTGCAAAGCCTAAAAATTCCTCGATTTCCGAGGACATGTAGACGACTGCCCTGCCCTCTTCGGCAAAGGCGCGCAGATGCTTGTAAAGCTCCGTCTTGGCGCCGACGTCGATGCCGCGCGCCGGATCGTTGAGCACGATGACGTCGGGGCGCATGGCGAAACCGCGGCCGATCAGCACCTTCTGCTGGTTGCCGCCGGAGAGCGAAGTGATGCGGTCTTCCTTGGCGCCGAACTTGATCAGCAGGTTTTCCGCCTCGCGTTTAAAAATCGTCGTCAGCGTCGGCCGGTCGATGATGCCGAGGATGCCGGCGCGCTTCTTCTCGCGGTAGAGCGGCATCACCATGTTTTCGAAAATCGACAGCGAGGCGAAAATGCCTTCCCTCTTCCGGTCGCCGGAGACATAGGCGATTCGGCCCTTCACCGCCTCGCCGAGCGTGCGCACTGGCAGCCAGCCGTCGTTGCGGTCGGCCACCTGGACGAGGCCGCGGGCGGCGGGCGCAACACCGGCGAGCACGCGCACGAAGGCGTCCTGTCCCTGGCCATCGAGGCCGGCGACGCCGACGATCTCGCCGCGGCGCAGGTCGAAATCGAAGCTGCGGGCATTTGGCCAGACGGCGAGGTTGCGTGCCTTCATGGCGCGCTCCGGCGTGCGTGGCTGCGGTGCGGTGTGCACCGCGTGGCTGGTGCCGCGGTCCTCGCCGGTCATCAACGCCAGAAGATTGCGTTCGGTGATCTCGGCCTTTTCCAGCACGCCGACGTCTCGCCCGTCGCGCAGCACGGTGGCGCGGTCGGATATGCGGATCAGTTCGGCGATGCGGTGGGTGACGATCAGCACGGTGGTGCCGCGGTTGCGCAGCGCCCGCATGCGGGCGAAAAGCCGTTCGGTGCTGTCGAAATCGAGTGCAGCCGAGCTTTCGTCGAGGATCAGGATTTTCGGTTCGGACAGCAGCGCCCGGGCGATGGTGATCCACTGCTTGAGGCCGAGCGGCAGCGTGCCGACCAGAGCATGCGGATCGACGGGTTCGCCGGACAGTTCCTCCATCAGCTCGGCAGCGCGGGCGACCTTGCGCTCCTGCGACAGCGTCTTGGAAAACAGCCGGTCGGCGCCCATGAAGATGTTATCGACGACGGAGCTTTCATCGGCGACCAGCACTTCCTGGTAGACGGTGGAGATGCCGAGCGCCCGGCTTTCGGCCGGCGTCGATGGGGTTTCGCCGAGGATCGACACCGTGCCGCCATCGATGGGCAGGATGCCGGAAACCACCTTGGCGAGCGTGCTCTTGCCGCAACCGTTGCCGCCGACGATGGCATGGATCTCGCCGGCGCGGGCGGAAAAGGAAACGCCGTCCAGCGCCCGGGTCGGCCCGAAATATTTCTTCACGCCACGCACGAGGATCGTCTCCCGGCTTGTCACGTGTTCGATATCTGGGGTGGACGACGCCATAACGATCCCTTCGAGGCGGAGGCGAAAATGCGAGACGGTAAAAACAGCGGTGGTGGAAGGGGCCGGCAAGCCGGCCCCTCAGAGATCAGGGCTTGTAGGCCTTCGGATCGGCCGGACGCAGGAAGAAGTCGTCGAGGTAGGACGGGTCGTAACCCCAGCGCTTGGCGCCGACCTTCAGCCATTCGGCGGTATCGACGGAGCAATCCTCGTTCATGACGGCCTTGAGATCGTCATGCGTCAGCTTGACGGGGTCGACGAGGATCGACTGGATCTTCGGGCCCTGCCCCTGCAGCGTGCGCATCATTACATGCCACATCAGCTCGATATCATCGGCCGGCGGCCAGAGCTGATAGGAGTAATTGATGTAGTTGGGGTTCTTGCGCCAGTGGCACAGCGCGCCCAGTTCGCCGCCGATGGCGACCGGGATTTCACCGCGGCCGGCCTGCTGCACGGCGCGCAGCACGCCCATTTCAGCAGCCGACTGCACGACGATGCCGTCGAGCTTGCCTGGATTGGTGGCGAGCCACTTCTGCACTTCGCCCTGCGCCACCTGGTCGGTCCACATGCCGGCAACCGAGCCGACGATCTTGATATCAGGCGAGGACGCGAGGCCGGCGAGAACGCCGCGGTTCTGGCTGTCGGAGCCTGATGTGCCCGGAATGCCCTCGACCACCAGCACGTTGCCCTTGCCGCCGAGCTGGTCGACCATCGCCTTGCCGATCTCGTAGCCGCCGACCTGATAATTGACGGAGGAGTTCACGGCATATTCCGAGGTCAGGTAGCCGGTCATCGAGAAGACCGGAACGCCCTTGTCGGCAGCATATTTCACCGAAGCGTTCAGTGCCGTCGGGTTCGAGCAGCAGAGGATAATCGCATCGACGCCCTGGTCGACGAGCTGGCGGATCTGCTGGATCTGCGTCGCATCGTTGAGGTTCGACTGGGTGATGACAACGTCGGAGAGCAGGCCAAGCTGCTTCCACTCGGGAACGATGACGTTCTGCAGCTCGTCCATGGCGGCGGCGCGCCAGGTGTTGCCGGCGTAGGACGAGGCGTAGCCGATCTTCCACGGCGGCGGGTTCTTGGCCTTGAAATCCCGCCATTTGCTCGGACCGATCGGCTGCATCGGGTCGAGCATGTCCTTGTTGTAAAGGCGCTTTGCCACGTCGGGATTGATCTCGTCGATCCCCTCGGCATGCGCCCCGATCGCGGCGGCGACGAGGAACGCCGCCGCACAGGCGAATTTCTTTAGCATATTCAACTCCTCCAGGTTGGTATGTCCAATTCTCACAGGCAATCAGTCGTAAAAATCATGCGGCGCCTTGCGGAAACCGGCCCAGCTCACCGGATCGTGGCCGGTGACCACCATGGCGCCGGTGTCGGCCGCGATCTTGCGCAGCTTGGCGACGGAATCGGCCGCATCCGCCGACGAGACGACAAGCCCCGGCAGTGCCTTGTTCTCCCAGTGGTCAACCGTATAGGCGGCGTCGATTGTCAGAAGCACGGGGCCGGTCTTCGGCAGGGTGATCAGGAAGGACTGGTGGCCCGGCGAGTGGCCGGGGGTGAAGATCATGCGGATGGTGCCGTCGCCGAACAGGTCGTAGTGATCGGTGTAGCTGCCGCCCAGAAATTTCCAGTTGAGACCCGGCCGGTCGAAATCGGCGCGGATATAGGCGCCGGCGGAAAACCAGTGCGGCTTGAAGGCATAGTCGTATTCCGCCCGCTGCACGACATATTGCGCCTTGGGAAACCGCCCGATGGCGCCGGTATGATCGAGATGCAGGTGCGACTGCAGCACGTAACGCACGGTATGCGGCGCGACGTCGACCATCTTCAGCTGGTCGACGCAATTTTCCGAAACGCTCATGATCGGATCGTAGGCGGCGAGCACCGAACCCCAATGGGCGCGCTTGTCGATCGCCACTTCCACGGCGTTGCCGCCGTCGATCACCACATTGCCCTGCGGATGCTTGATCAGGAACCACGGAACCGGGATCTCGAAAGGCTCCTCGCCCTGGTTCATCTTGATGTATTTGGTCTTGGTGCGCAGCACGCCGGTCTGGAACATGTGCAGTTCGATGCCGGAGGATTTCCGGCGCTCGCGCGGCGCTTCCTTCGGCGCGGAGGAAAACACCGGCCGCGGCGCCAGCGACGAGCTTGCTCCCTTCGATGAGGCCGTGCGGCCGTCCACCTCGACGCGATGGCCCTTGTCGTCGAATTCTATGATCTTCATCGCGGCAACCTCAGTTTTCCCGGGCCATGGTTCAGGTTCTCGTCTCGACGATGCGCAGCGCTTCCTTGAGGTAGACGGCAAACAGCGGGTAGTTTTCCGACATCGGGAAGTGGCCGATGTCCTCCATCTCGATGTAGATACCGCCGGGGATCTGCCGGGCGGTGTTTTCCGTCGCCTCCGGCGGCGTCAGGTAGTCGTAGGTGCCGGTCATCATGATCACCGGGCACTTGCGGGTGTCGATGTTGCCGAGCTTGCCGCGCAGGTCGTGGTCGATGGAATAGAAGAACAGGTCGCCCTTGAAGACTTCCGACCCTTGCGTGTAGTAATGCCAGGTCAGCCAGCGATCCATGTCGGGGCTCTGCGGCGCCATCAGGTCCCAGACGCCGCTGGCGCAGACCTGTGCGGCGTTGGCATGCGGGTGCCGCCACCAGTCGAGAAAGAAGCCCGGCGCATGCTCGGCCGCTTCCACGGGAATGACGGCGCGAAACCGGTCCGGATGGTGCAACGCCAGCTGCAGCGCGACGTTGCCGCCAAAACTCGAGCCCATGAAGATCGGGTTGTCGAGTTCCAGCGCATCGCAGAGCGCGACGATGAAATTCATGTAGTGGCTGGCGGTCAGCCGGTATTCTTCCTTCCACCATTCCTTGTTGAGCGGCGGATCGGATTTTCCGTGGCGCGCCAGGTCATAGGCGATCACGTCGTAATGCTTGGTGATTTCCTCGTCTTCCAGAAGGCCGCGCCACTGATGATTGTGGCAGCCGGCGGTATGCTGGCAGACGAGCGGGATTCCCTGGCCGTTCCTGAGGTAGAAGACCTTGTATTCGTAACCGTCGACATCAATGGTGACGTATCGGCCGATGACGGGTGAGTGTTTTGCCATTCCGGTATTCCTAGTGAACGGATAGGGTTGGCGGGTGTCAGACGGGGACGCCGACCTTGCGCAGCAGTTCGAACTGCACGGTGAAATTCCGAAGGTTCTGCATCATCACGAGGATGTTGCCCTCGATCTTCAGGTCGCGCCGGAAGCTGGCCGCCCATATGCCGTGATACATCGGGTCCGGGATAGGTTTGGCGAATTCCCGCCACGTGGCAGGGCTCGCTCGCAGCGCGAAATCATAGGCATCCAGCGGCTGCGGATCGGTGTTGACCCTGTAGACCTTGCCGTCGACCATTTCCACGATGACCTTCTGGGTGCCCATGTCCCACATGAAGGTGCAGGTATAGTATCGCGCCATTGCGCCGATGGTCTGGTCTCGGTCCGATGTCTCACCGAAGCGGATAGCCCAGTCCCGCACACCCATTACCATGCGTCGCTCCCATAAGCTGACGGCGCGTGATCCCCGCCCTTCGGCGATCGATCATCGCTCTTCTAACCGTCTTGTGTTCAACATATCGAACACTTTTCACTGGACTGGAAGCTAATCTTCGGGCTAAACGTCTGTCAAGAGAAAAACAGCCGCCCAAAAATCCATTCGGAATGCTTCATGGACCAGTCGGACAGCAAGGCGAAATACGTACCCGCGTTGGAGAGAGGGACCCGCATCCTGGACCTGGTCGCCCGGTCCCGAAGTCCCTTAAGCCTTTCGGATATGGCGCGGGAATTGAACCTCGCACGTAGCAGCGTCCACACGCTGTGCCATACGCTGGTCAACCTCGAACTGCTGATCCGCCGCAACGACCAGACGTTCCAGATGGGACCGCATGTCATGCGCTGGTCGAACGCATTCACCACGCAATCGGACGTTGCGGCCGAGTTCGCTGCGATGTGGGACCAGGAGACGGAGTTGCCCGGCGCCACCATTACGCTGTCGGTGCTCGAAGGGCCGGAAGTGGTCTACATCGCGGCCAGAAATTCCGACGTCAGCCATTCGTTGATCGAATTCCGCGCCGGCATGCGCCTGCCGGCGGCGTTTACGGCAACCGGCAAAGCGTTTCTCAGTCATATGAACGAATTCGAAGTGAGAAAACTTTTCTCGGATGGGTTGCCGCCCGGCCGCACGCCGAAAAGCGTGCAGGATATCGAGGTGCTGCTCGGCGAACTGCAGGAGGTTCGCAAGAACGGCTATAGTTGCGACGACCAGCAGGTTGCAGAAGGTATCGTCTGCTTCGGGGCATCGGTGCTGGATTCGCGCAACCGGCCGATTGCCGGCGTTGCCGTCAGCCTGCCGACCGAGGCTCTGGCCAGCGGCGACCGTGGGCGGGTGATTTCCAACGTCCAGCGCATCGCCACACGCCTCTCGCATCGCATGGGAGCCGATCTGAGCCGGATGAGCGGCCTGCTCCACTCGGCCAATCAGCGCAGCGGGCAAACGGCCAAAAATGAGACAATCGGGTAAGAGACAAGTGGCTGCCCATATGGTGCAGCACTGCATTTAGTGCCATGATACGGCCAGTGGGATCGTTCTCATCGGGGTCGGGCATGCGGAAGAGGAGCCGCCGGTCCGGCAGGGCAATGACGGAAAACGTGGGGAGGTACTGTCGTGCTGGACTTCAATGGGAGGCAAGTCGGTTCGATGCCGGGGGAACGGTCGTCGGCACCAAGCAGCCAGATGATCGAAACCGCGGCAGGACTGTTGGAGGTCGTGTCTTTCGGGCGGGAGAACGGCGCGCCGCTGGTTCTCGTCAGCCATGGCATGGGAAGTTGGGAATCGCTCCTGGAGATTGGCCAGCATGTGCTCGCGAACGATCCCGGACGAAAGATCATCGCCTGGTCGCGCCCGGGGCGCGGCAGGAGCCCGGCGGCCGGCAACATCGAGAACATCGATCCGTTGATCCATGAGGCAGGGATCGTCCTGCCGGCATTGTTGTCGGCGCTCGGCATAACCACGGCCGATTTTCTCGGGCATAGCGACGGTGCGACCGTGGCGCTGATTTTCGCCGCCCTGTTTCCCGAACGCGCCGGTCGCATTGCCGCGATTGCGCCTTACGCTTTTGCCGACACCCATTTCGACGCCGCCACGGCGGAGTTGCCGGCCACCGAGCGTGAAAGCGGCCTCAGCGATCGGCTGGGCGCGCATCACGACAATCCGCAGGCACTATATCTCGCCTGGACCGATCATCGCCGCACGCATGCCATGCAGCGTTGGTCGGCGCTCGATCTCTTCGAAGGCGTTGCCGCGCCACTGTTGCTGATCCAGGGCATGGATGACGAATTTGCCAGCCCCATGCAGTTGAGCGCCATCGCGGGCGTCGTTTCCGGCCCGGTGAAATGGGTCATGTTGCATGGCGAGGGGCACTTTCCCCAGCATGACAATCCTGAACAGATCTTTCGGCTGGTGGAAGCCCATATCGATCCGGTCCAATCGGCGGCACCGCGACATGCCACCCACCGCACGGCTGCGGTCGCCTGATCTGCGAGAGGCAGCTCGCGGCTCAGCCGCGACGGCTGTCCAGATCGGCACCCATGCGCCGGGACAGGCTTTGCGTGATGTCGAGCAGCACCTGCGCCAACTCTTCACGGACCTTGCCGCTGAACAGTTCGGCCGGCACGCTGATCATGACCGCCGCCAGCGGCCGGTTCAGGGAATTGAGCACCGCCGCGCCCAGGTTGGTAATCCCGGCCTGACACTGCTCTTCCTCGATCGCATAATCATGTTTGCGAACGTCCGCGAGCCTCGCGAGAAGTTCGTTCAGATTGCCGGCGGACCGTTCCGTAAGAGGCTTGGGATAACCATCGGCGAACAGCCTTCGGACTTCGTAGTCGGATGCATGCGCCAGCACGGCCTGGCCGGCAGCAACGAAGGGTGCGGGAAGACGCAGCCCCGGCCGGACCGGAAATCGATGACCACCCGCCGACTGGCGCGCCGCGATGAAAACGACCTCGCCCTTTTCCGGAATTCCGAGCGAAACGACGGCCTCGTGCGGTATGTCGCGCTGATCCCAAAGGGCCGCAAACTCCGCCGCGACGTCCGTCTGGCGGTCAAAGGCATTCGACCATCTCAAGAGATGCGGACCGAGAAGATAGGTCTGGTCCGGGCGGCGGATCAGAAGCCCCAGTTGGACGAGCGTCGAGCACAGGTTGTGGACCGTGCTTTTTGGCAAGGCGGTTTCGCGTGCCAGTTCCGATACGGTCAGGTAGCGCTTTGCCGTGGCGATGATGTCGAGAATGCCAGCCGCCCGTTCGACCGCCGGGACGAGTTTCTGCTGGTTCTGTTCCTGCTCCATCACTCCGCCATTCCCACACTGTGATCCGCATGTTTAAGCAGCGGCCTACTTTGACCTGACGTGTTAGCAAACGTCAAAATACGCGTCTGCCCAGTCCGTTCCCGAAATGGGAAAAAATTCGTACCGGACACGCAAAAAGGCACCGGATCGCTCTCCTGATCACGATTCGGGCCTGTGCTGCGAAGAAATTTGCATGAAATCTTCATGAAAGCTGGGCATTACATCGAAGCTCAGTGGCTGGCAAGCGCTCGCGGCAGCCGGCCGTTTCCCAATCGACACTGCTTGTCCGGCAAGAACAATCGAACTCCCATGACCGGATCACCGATCCGGACCGCTGGCGCGGGATCGTCAGCGGTCCCATGCGCCCGTGGTTTCCCGCACCACCAGCGGACCGTCGACCTTGATGGTCATCGGGCGGATCTGTTTGCCGTGGATTGCCATGTCGATGAGGAGCCCCGCGGCCGTCTGGCCCATTTCGTAGTTGGGCAGGACAAGCGTCGAGAGCGGCGGATGCGTGTAGCGCGCCAACTCCTGGTCGTCGTAGCCCATGACGGAGACATCCTGCGGCACGCGCAGTCCCTTTTCCTGCGCCGCTTCCATGACACCGATCGCCATCAGGTCGTTGCCGCAAAAGATTGCCGTCGGGCGGTTGTCCATGGACAGCAGTTCGATACCCGCCTCATAACCGCGTAACGGCAACCAGTCGCCATCCCGCACCAGGCTTTCGTCGAAGGCGATGTCCGCCGTGGCAAGCGCCTGTTTATAGCCCTTCAGGCGATCCATCGCAGCATCCATCCACGGCTCGCCGTTGATGAAACCGATGCGCTTGTGCCCCAGCGCCGTCAGATGCGCCGTTGCCGCAAAGCCGCCCGCCACCTCGCCGGGCACGATCGCCACATGCTGGCGCGGTTCGCAATAACAATTGAGAAGAACGGTCGGGATGGATTTCAGTGCTGGCGGAACAGAGACCTTGCGCGTAAAGATAGTCGCGTAAATAACCCCGGCAATCGAGGGATCGCGTAGCACCGAGCGCAGCACGGCCTGCTCGAGATCCGGGTTCGACCGCGTGGCGTGGGCGGAAACCAGAAGCCCCTGCTCGAAAGCATAGTCACGGATGCCGTCAAGACTGACGACCGGATGGGGGCTGGTGGAGATCTCGTCGACGATGAAGGCGATGGTATCCTTCTCCACCACCGGTGTCGCGGCAACAGTGCCGCGCGTGGCCGGCAGTCTATAACCTATTTTATGAGCAGCCTCGCGCACCTTCTGCTGCGTCTCCGGCGAGATGCGCGAGCCGGACATCTCGTTGAGTACGAGCGAAACGCTGGACTGGGAAACACCGGCGATGCGCGCGATATCCGTCATGGTCGGGCGTCCGCTGCCTTGCTTGTCCGTATTGCGCCCGTTTGCCTTGGCCATGCGTCGTTCCTCGCCCCTCGCCGTGCTTTGCACTGCACACAGATTTTTTGCAAGTGCTCATAATTTTGGCTCTTGACTGCTAATATTATTAGCGCAAGATTTGCACATGTGAAGCGCGAATTTGCTCACGTCCGGCAGAGGAGCGCCGGCAACAACCTGGGAGGAGAAACCGCCTATGACATCCATTTCCCGTCGCACCTTCATGCTTGCAGCAACAGCCGTTGGCGCGCTTGCCGTCGCCGGTGTCGCTATCGCCGAAGTGCCGAAGCTGGCACAGAAGGACACCTACAAGGTCGGCTTCGCGCAGACCGAATCCAACAATCCCTGGCGCATTGCCCAGACCAACAGCATGAAGGCCGAGGCTGAAAAGCTTGGCTTCCAGCTGGTCTATACGGATGCTGCCGGCTCGGCCGCCAAGCAGGTCGCCGACGTCAACTCGATGATCGCCCAAGGCGTCGACGTCATCTTCCTGGCGCCGCGCGAAGAAAAGCCGCTGATCCCGGCCGTCATGGCCGCGAAGAAGGCCGGCATTCCGGTCATCCTGCTCGACCGTTCGGTCGATCCGTCTCTCGCCAAGGCCGGCGAAGACTACCTGACCTTCATCGGCTCGAACTTCATCGAGGAAGGCAAGCGCGTCGCCGAATGGCTGGCCAAGAATGCCAACGGCAAGTCCAAGATCATCGAGCTGGAAGGCACGACCGGTTCCTCACCCGCCAACGACCGCAAGAAGGGTTTTGACGAGGCGATCCAGGCGGCCGGCGGTTTCGAGATTGTCGCCTCGCAGACCGGTGACTTCGCCCGCGACAAGGGCCGCCAGGTTGCGGAAGCCCTGCTACAGGCGCATCCGGATGCCGACATCATCTATGCCCACAACGATGAAATGGCGATCGGTGCCATCGCGGCGCTGGAAGCCGCCGGCAAGGTGCCGGGCAAGGACGTCCTCGTTCTCTCCATCGACGGCGGCAAGGAAGCCGTCCAGCTCGTCGTTGACGGCAAGATCGCGGCGGTCGTCGAGTGCAATCCGCGCTTCGGGCCGAAGGCGTTCGAAACGATGCTGCGTTATGCCAAGGGCGAGACAATCGAGCCGGCCCTCGTGAACGAAGACAAATTCTACGACGCCTCCAACGCGGCCGCTGAACTCGCCAACGCCTACTAATCGAAACTCCCAAGCCTTTTGCGGCCGGGGCGGCATCACCGTCTCGGCCGCTTTTTCGGGCGACCTCGGGCCAGTTCGGGTGTAGGCTCGTCATGCGGGTGGGATAGAGGAGAACCCCGATGCTTCTTTCCATGCAGGGCATTTCCAAGGCGTTTGCCGGCGTCGTGGCGCTCAAGTCCGCCTCGCTTGAGGTGGAGCCTGCCGAAATCATGGCGCTTGTCGGCCAGAACGGCGCCGGCAAATCCACGCTTATCAAGATTCTCACCGGCGTTTATCGCCGCGACGAGGGCAGCATCAGCTTCAATGGCAGGGATATCGACTTCACCATGCCGGCAGAAGCGCAAGGCGCCGGCATCGCGACCATCTACCAGGAAATCAACCTCGCCCCGCAGCGCTCGGTGGCCGAGAACATCTATCTCTCCCGCGAGCCGAAACGTTTTGGGCTGATCGACCACGCCGCCATGCGCCGCGGCGCCGAGGCCGTGCTGAAAACCTTCAATCTTTCCATCGACGTCGACCGTCCCGTCGCACATTTCGACGCCGCGACCCGCCAGATGGTGGCGATCGCCCGCGCCGTCACGCAGAATGCCCGCCTCGTCATCATGGACGAGCCGACCTCCTCGCTGGACGAGCGCGAGGTCGCCGTGCTGTTCGAGACGATCCGCACGCTGAAGCGCTCCGGCGTCGCCGTCATCTTCATCGGCCACCGGCTGGATGAACTTTATGCCATCTGCGACCGCGTGACGATCATGCGCGACGGCCAGACCGTTGCTAAAAGCCCGATGGCCGACATGCCCAAGATGGCGCTGGTGCGCCATATGCTCGGCAAGGAACTCGCCGCCTTCCAGGCGATGGCGCCCGATCAGGACGTGCCCGAACGCCCTGTCCGCCTTGCCGTCGAAAACGCCGGCGCCGGGGTACGGGTGCGCGATGTCAGCCTGACCGTGCGAGAGGGCGAGATATCAGGCCTTGCCGGCCTGCTCGGCTCCGGCCGCACGGAGACGGCGCGGCTGATCTTCGGCGCCGACAGGCTGCAACGGGGCACAATCCGCATGGACGGCGGCGACCGTGCTTACCGTGAGCCGGCGGATGCGATTGCCGATGGCATCGGCCTCGTTTCCGAGGATCGCAAGATCGACGGCATCGTGCCCGACATGAGCATCCGCGAAAACATGACGCTGGCACTACTGCCCAAGCTGAAAAAGGCCGGCATCGTCGATCGCGCCAGGCAGGACGAGATCGTCACGCGCTACATCCGGGCGCTCGGCGTCAAATGCGCTTCGCCGGACCAGCCGATCAAGGAACTCTCGGGCGGCAACCAGCAGAAGGTACTGCTCGCCCGCTGGCTTGCCACCGATCCGCGCCTCCTCATTATCGACGAGCCGACTCGCGGCATCGATATCGGCGCGAAATCGGAAATCCTCAAGCTTTTGCGCAATCTTGCCGACGAAGGGCTGAGCGTCCTGATGATTTCTTCCGAACTGGAAGAGCTTCTCGCCGCCGCCGACCGCGTCACCGTGCTGAGCGATGGCACCTCGGTGGCGACGCTGCCGCGCAAGGATCTCAGCGAGGCGGCGCTGCTTTCCGCCATGGCCCATCAGGTAGAATGACATGACGACAATCGAGACCCCTGCCCCGCAGCCGTCAGGCACGCTCTCCTCCGGCAGCCGACTGTTCACCCTGGCAAGCCGCTACGGCACCTTTGTCGCCTTCCTGGCGTTGATCATCTTCAACATCGCGGTGACGCCGAACTTTCTGTCCTGGCAGACACTCAACGTGAACCTGACACAGGTCGCCACCATCGTCATCGTCGCCACCGGCATGACGCTGGTCATCGCCACCGGCGGCATCGACCTTTCGGTCGGTTCGCTGATGGCCATCGCCGGCGCGCTGGCGCCGATGATCTTCATGGGCCAGTTCTGGCAGGTGGATAACATGGCGGTCGCCGTGGTTCTTGCCTTCCTGATCCCGGTCGTGGTGGCCGCCGTGTTCGGGCTGTTCAACGGGCTGCTCGTCACCCGCTTCTCCATCCAGCCGATCATCGCAACGCTGGTGCTCTTCATCGCCGGCCGCGGCATCGCGCAGGTCATGACCAACGGCAACCTGCAGGTTTTCAAGAACGAAGGTTTCCAGTTTATCGCCATGGGCCGCATCGCCGGCATCCCGGCGCAGGTCGTGCTGATGATCGTCATCGTCGTGCTCGCCTCGGCGATGATCCGCTACACCGTCGTCGGCCGCCAGATCATCGCCGTCGGCGGCAACGAGAGGGCGGCGCGGCTGACCGGCATCCCCGTCAAGCGCGTCAAGTTGTTCGTCTACATGATCAGCGGGGCGCTCGCAGGTTTTGCCGGGCTTATCGTGGTGGCGCGCAATTCCGCAAGCGATGCCAATCTCGTCGGCCTCGGCATGGAACTGGACGCCATTGCCGCCGTCGCCGTCGGCGGAACACTCCTGACCGGCGGACGGGCCAACATCATCGGCACCGTGCTCGGCGCTTTCGTCATCCAACTGGTGCGTTATACACTGCTCGCCAACGGCGTTCCGGATGCCGCGGCCCTGATCGTCAAGGCGGGGCTGATCGTGCTCGCCGTCTTCATCCAGCAACGCGCCGACAGCCACTGAGGAGAAAACCCATGCATGCCCTCCTCCGCCCATTCGCCATCAAATCGTCAGGCGATATCGCCCGCGTCGGCGTCATCCTCGCGCTTGCCGGCCTCATCCTGTTCGGTGCATTGCGCTACGACAACTTCCTGTCGCCGTTCAACATCCTGAGCTTCCTGCGCTACAATTCCATGTTCGCGCTGATCGCGCTCGGCATGGCAATCGTCATCATCACCGGCGGCATCGACCTGTCGGTCGGCGGCACGGCGGCAATGGCCAGCGTGGTCGCCGCCCTTCTCTCGCCGTATCACTGGGCAGCCGGACTTTTCGGCGGCATGGCGGCGGGCATGGCGGTTGGCGCACTGAATGGCTTCATCATCACCCAGATGCGCATCCAGCCGTTCATCGCGACGCTCGCGACCATGCTGGCGGCCTATGGCACCGGGCTGCTGCTGGCCAATAACCAATCGGTCTCCGTTTCGTACGACACCGGCTTCACCATCATCGGCCAGGACGATTTCCTCGGCTTTCCCATTCCCGCCTGGATCGCGCTTGGCGCCTATATCCTCGGCTGGCTGGTGCTGGAAAAGCTCCCTATCGGCCGCCATATCCTGGCGATCGGCGATGGCGAGGCAACGGCCGGGCTGATGGGCCTCAAGGTCGAGCGCACGCTTGCCGCCGTTTATCTGGCATCCGGCATGCTGGCCGGCCTTGCCGGCGTCATCCTTGCTTCGCAGTTCGGCGCCGGCCAGCCGACGGAAGGCGTGGGCTGGGAACTTTTCGCCATCGCTTCGGTGGTGGTGGGCGGCACGCTGCTGACGGGCGGCTCCGGCTCGGTCGGCGCCACGCTTGCCGGTGCCCTGCTGCTCGCCATGGTCTTCAATATCCTGAACTTCGAAAACGGCCTCGGCTGGATCTCGCTGTCGGCCTACTGGCAATCCGTCATCCGCGGCGCCTTCCTGCTTGTCGTCGTGGTTCTGCAGGCCAAGCTGATGGCGCGGCACAGGAATCCCTGAAATGAACGACAACAGGTGAGCGATCCGTCGGCCGCCCACCTGTTGACGGCAGTTCAACGAGACAGGATGAAGCGTTCGAGTTTGCCCAGAGTTTGCTGCCCCAGTTCCACGGCGCCAAAACCCTTCGCGTCCTGAAATTCCGCGGCCGTGCTGAACACCATGCCCAGCGTCACCTTCGTCGCCCCATCGCGGTCTTCGAACGAGGCCCAGGCATCGGCGTGTTTCGGGCCATTCTCACCCCAATGAAGCGTGTAGCCTATTCTTTCTTCGGCCCGAACCTCGCCATAACGGTGGTGGTTGGGGAAAACGGTGCCATCCGGCGCAATCATATCGAAGACCCATTCGCCGCCGGCTCGCAGATCGATCCGTGTCGTCCGGCAGGAAAAGCCGTCCGGACCCCACCATAAGGGCAGGGTCTCGGCGTTCATCCAGGCACCCCAAACCAGCGCTCTCGGTGCCTGTATCACGCGCTCCAGCAGCATGGTTCGCTCGCCGACGTCAGCGAGATTGTCCAGCCCGGCGCCAAACCCCCGCTGGTAACCCTCCTCCATGTTCTCGGCCAGAGAGGACAACTGCACCGTCACCGCTAGGCGGCTGCGTTCGCCGGCGCCGGAAAAATCCGCCGTCACCAGTGCTGCCGATTGTGTCACGCCGGAGGACGAAACCATCTCGTAATTGACGCTGCGTCGCGCCGGCTGCATTTCCAGCCAGCCGACCTCGCAGCGGATGTCCGGCTGACCGTCCACCTTGCAGAGCGAGACCTCCCGTCCACCCACGCGGCTGTCCGCCTCCAGGAACTCCACAGTGACCGCAGGCGCGGGCGAAGCCCAGACCATCCGCGCGGCCGGGGCCGTCCAGACCTGCCACAGCACCGATAGGGGTGCCGCCACCTCCCGCTCGAAGCTCAATGTCGCAAAACGATCCTTGCCGTCATCTCTTGCCGTGCGGGCAACGCCCGCCGAATCCGGGTTGCTTGTCATTCCTTGCGCTCCTTCATCACATTCATCACAAATGCATCCAACCGATCGAGCCGGGCTTCCCAGATCGCCCGCTGTTCATCCAGCCATGTCCGCACCGGGCCGAGGGCTTCCGGCACGATGGCACAGGTGCGGATCCGCCCGTCCTTGGAGGTGGAGATCAACCCTGCCTCCTCCAGCACGGCAAGATGCCGCATCACCGTCGGCAAACGCAGCCCCGTGGGTTCCGCCAAATCCGTGACCCGCGCAGGTTCCTTCGCCAGCCGCGTCAGGATCGACCGGCGGGTGGGGTCAGCCAGGGCGTGGAAGAGCAACGAGAGATCAGGATCATGCTTAGTCATATAGCTAACTATCGCGACCACGCCCACGGCGCAAGCGAAAACTTCGCCAAATTGCTAACTATTGCACCATGCGGATAAACGCCCCATTCGACACTCGGCAGGACGGGCCGAGGACGAATGAACCGCAGCCGCTCGCCGTACAATCTCAAAAAATAATTTGTGTACGAATTATTTTCGTGCCTAGCATGGCTGCCGACATTGGGCGATCCTTGTGCTCGGCCAATGACATCGGGCTATGTTTGCGGGAGGCGGGATGAGTAAAATGTCGACAGATGCGTCAGCGTCCTTTCTCGCGCCGCCGGCCAGCCATCGCATGGCCGCTTACTGGTTCTGGTCGAGCCTGCCGAGCGATGCGGAAATCGAAAGCCAGTTGCGCGATTTCGCCGACAAGGGTTTTGGCACGATCCTCATCCAGGCGCGGCTCTCGCTGCCGCGACCTGTTTATCTCTCGGACGCCTTTCTGGAGCGCTATCACCGCGCAGTAGAGGAAATGGAACGCCTCGGCCTCGTCGCCGGGCTTTACGACGATTACAACTGGACGAGCGGACAGGCGGGCGGGCGCACCGTCGAAGGCGCTCCGCATCTTCGCGAACGTCACCTGTTCTGGGCAACCGTCGAGACGCCGGAGGGCGAGATCGACGGTATCGAGGCCCCGTTCGCAACCGGCATGGGGAGCGATATCGCCGGCTGGATCTATGACGGCGGCCGGCCAGTCTTCGATGAGTGGGAATTGGTGGCTGCACTTGTCCATCCTACGTCTCCCAGCGATCCGGCCGATCTTCGCGACGTCGCCGGGCAAATACGACTGGCGCCGAAGGAAGGTAGTTGCGGCTTCGTGTTCGACGGCACACTGGCGCAAAACGAGAGACTGACGGTTTTCCTTGCTGCCCGCTGCAAAACCTCCCGCCTGATCAACTACCTCCTGCCCGAAGCGGGAAAGCGCTTTGTCGAGGTCGGTCTCGAACCCTTTGCGCAGGCGCTCGGCCGCCATATGGGCAAGACGCTCGCCTTCCTGTTCTACGACCAGCCTGCACCGCAATTCTATCGCTGGCGGCAACGCAGCGGAGCGCTCGGCAACAGCCCGCTTTATGCACCGCTATTGAAGACGGCCATCGAAGCGGCAGGCGATACCCCCTTCGCCACCGTTCTCTTCGCCCTTGTCCACGATCTCGGCGCGGCGACCGCCAGCCTTCGCCTGCGCTTCTACGGGACATACGGGCGGCTGATGGCGGAAGGTTTTTTCCTGCCGGTTCGTGATTTCTGTCGTCGCCACAGCCTGCGCTTCACCGGCCACGAAATATTGCCGCACATCGGCAGTTTTGCACTGAATGGCGGCTTCTCCTCCATCGATCCGCGGGTCGCCCCGGCCGTCGACTTCTTCGGCATCGACGCATTGCGTGACGAAACGGCGATAGACGTCAACAATTTCGATGCGCAACTGTCGCCCAAGCTCGGCGATTCCGTCGCTCGCGCCCATGGCCGCTCCCGCACCATGGCGGAAATCTATACGACGGCGACCCGCACCGAGCGGCGTGGCGCAGGCCAGTGGGAATTGACGCCAGCGATCTTGCGCGCCCAGGCGATCCGCCTTCACATGGCCGGCGTACGCCAGATCATCCTGCACGCGCTGAACCAAAGCGATGGCACGGATGACGATACGCGCCTATTCGTCAATCCCCGCTTCGATTTCGCCCCCGGCTTCAATTTTGAACCCTGGTGGCGCCATCACGGCGATCTTGCCGCCGAGACTGCCCGGCTGTCTGCCTTTATCGAGGACGCTGTGCCGGAAACGCCGGTCGCCATCTTCTATCCGCTGGCTACGGCCTATGTGGAAGGCCCGCGCCATGCACACGCGGCTCATTTCGGCGCCTGGTGCGAAGGCCTGTCGGCCTTGTCGATCGGCCATATGATTCTCGACGAGGACAATCTCTCGACGGCGACCGTGTCCAGCGGCAGGCTGGAAGCGAACGGATTGGTTTTTCACGCGCTGGTTCTGCCGGCGGCAACCCATATCCGCGATCCGCAAGCGCTGGCGACCATAACCGCCTTCGCGGCATCCGGTGGAGCGATCTGGATTTCCGGCCCTGCGCCGGCGGCATGCAGTGACGAATTGCTGGCTGTTTCCTCCCGGTGGGCGCAACCGCCCGAGTGTGAAACGCTCCGCGATCTCGTTGCCGGGCTACAAATGCGGGCGCCGGCGATCGAGGCAGGTGACGCCATCCTGCGCTTTGTCGGCCACGACCATAATGGAGCCTGGCGCATCGTTCTTTTCAATGAAAGTGCTGCGGAAGCTGATGCGTATATCGCCGTCGATGGCGACTATGAAATCTGGGAGACCGCGACCGGCGCCGTCTTGCCGCGTCGCCAGGCCGGACGGCTTACCCTGCAGCTCGCAGCACACGACCTTCTCTGCCTGAGCGTGGCTTCCAGACCCGGTGACTTTGCCGACGTCGACCTGATTGCGACGGACGACATTCTCGAGGTTCTGCCGCTTGGCGACGGCTGGTCGTTCCGCACAGAAGCAAGTGGCAGCGCTGTGCCGATTTCAGTCGATATGGGGTGGCAGGCGCAGGGTTTTCCGGCCTTTTCCGGAACGGGCGAATATGAATGTCGCTTTGTCCTGCCACAGGCGGGCAGTGCTCGGCTCGATCTGCCGGGCGTCAGCGTCGCCGTCGAAGCGGATATCGATGGACGGCCTTGCGGTGCGCGGGCGCGTCCGCCGTTCCGGCTCGATCTGGGCCTGCTTTCAGCCGGCGAGCATGCCTTGCGGCTGCGGGTCAGCAACACCGCTGCTAATCGATATTATGCGGGAACACCCTTTGCCGGTGAACCCTGGCCGGACGAAAGCGGCTTGACGGCACCGCCGCAACTGATCTTGTTACGCTCGCGAAAGACCTGAGGAAAACCATGCGTGGACATTCAACCATCCCCCTGTCGAGCGCCTGGAACAGTTGGTCCACGCGACCGGCAGAACTCGTCTACCGGCCCCTGGGTTTCAAGGTAACGCCCGTCCTCTATTCCAGCCGCCTGCGCCGCGCGGGCCTGATCGAGCCGCGCAAGGACACGGTGCGTTTCGGCCGACATTCCATCGGCAACCGTTTGATCGAGCTGGAAGCCGAGCTTGCCGGCACGAAGATTTCGTTCAGCGCCGGCGCGGTCGATCCTTTCGTCATGCGCGGCAGCTGGTCGGCCTCGGCGTTCGGCGAATGGGGCACGCGTTTCTGGCTGACACTTGCCGTCTCGGCCGAAAGCGGCGAAATCGTTCGTTACGACCATGAGGCCGGCGTGGCGTTGATCGAGA
Organism: Rhizobium sp. LjRoot30; assembly: GCF_964253915.1. Taxonomy (NCBI): domain Bacteria; kingdom Pseudomonadati; phylum Pseudomonadota; class Alphaproteobacteria; order Hyphomicrobiales; family Rhizobiaceae; genus Rhizobium; species Rhizobium sp. LjRoot30. The sequence goes on from NZ_CAXUSG020000002.1 coordinate 585,290, forward strand.
TCGACCGGCGGTTCCTGGCGGTGGCAAGCGCGGACGCGCCGATCCAGGTGACCGCCCATGAGACAATCGAGGCGCTCTGCACCGATTTCGAGACGAACGGTTATTTTTACACGGCAACGCGCGGAGAGGCGGCGCCGGTGCTGGCCCTGCGCTTCAACATGGAAATGATGCGCTCCGGCGCGTATGGCCTGGCTGTCGCCGATAGCGCGGCACTGGCAATCGAAAAGGCAAAAGGCGCCCTTGCCCAGCAGCCCGACGCGGTCGACCCGCTGCATCGCGGCCGTTTCGACGGCGCACTGGACGCGGTGCGCGATATCGTCGGTTGGAACACGATCTGGGATCCGGTCAACGCCCGCGCCTATACGGCGGTCACCCGCATCTGGAACCTCGGCGATTTCGCCGTCTGGTACAACGACCAGACATTTGCAGCACTTTTGTCCTCCGTCTTCGATATCGATCTCGCCCGCCAGAACATGGCGGTGGCACTGGCCGGCGCGACGCCACAGGGCAATGTCGCCTGTATCGTCACCTCCAACGATGCCTGGGTGGATCGCAGCCAGCCGCCGACCGGCGCGCTGGTTTCATGGCTCTGCTATCTGCGCTCCGGCGAACGATCAGTGCTGGAGGCAAGCTACGAGGCTCTTGCCCGCAACCAGCGCTGGTGGCGCGAAAACCGTGACCCCGATGGGGTGGGCCTGATTTCCTGCGGCACCGGCGATGTCGGCGGCGGCCTCTACAAGGGCACCGTCTTCGGGGCGCGCAACGAGACCGGCATGGACAATTCCGCCACCCATGACGAAGCGATCTACGATCCGAAGACACGCACGCTTTCGACCTTCGACCTCGGCCTGAACTGCGCGCTGGCGACCGATGCGGAAATGCTCGGCAAGATCGCCGCCGTGCTCGGAAAAGCCGCGGATGCGGCAGAATTCTCGGCGCTGGCCGCCCGTAGCCGCGCGCTGATCCGCACCGAACTCTGGGACGAAGAACGCGGCATCTTTGCCAACCGCCAGCGGAGCGGCGGTTTCGTCCGCTCGCTGTCACCGACCTCGTTTTACCCGCTGGTGTGCGGCGCGGCGAGCCCGGAACAGGCAGAGCGGCTGCTCGCCCATCTCGCCGACCCCGCAACCTTCGGCGGCACATTCCCGCTGCCGAATGCCACCCGCGACGATCCGGCCTTCGCAGAAAATGTCTATTGGCGCGGACGCATCTGGCCGAACGTCAATTACATGGTGTGGCTCGGCCTGCGGCGATACGGCTTGATGGCCGAAGCAACGGAACTGGCGCAGCGCAGCTATGATCTCTTCACGAAATCCTGGCGCACCGATCGCATCGCGGCGGAAAACTACAATGCCACGACCGGCGAGGCGATGGACCAGGGCGATACCGACCCATTCTACATCTGGGCCGGACTTCTGCCACTGATGGCTGCGGAGGAAACAGTCGGCTTCGACCCTTGGCGCGGCTGGACGCTGACCAATGACGGGCAAGACCTATCCGCCGGCCCCTTCCTGTCCCCATGCGGACCGGCGCAGGTGGAGGTTGTCGGAGGCATCCTGCAGCTCCTCGCAGGCGAACGTCCATTGCTATCCACGGATCTGCGCGGATCTCTCAGCACCCTAACCTTCGAGTCCGGCCACTTCGGTTGCGTTCTGGATCAGGGCGCGGCAGACGGCGCCATGCTGACGCTGCATCACATCGCTTTCGGCGACGTCATCATGGCCCGCCTGGACGACCGCCCCCTGCCTGCCTTGCCGGCGGAAGGCGGGGTGTCTTTCGATCTGACGGGGGCGGAAAAAGGAGCGAGACTGGCGATCTGGCACCGGCCTGCACTCTCTAAAACACCCGCTTGACAAAGAAAGGACTGCCACCCATAATCGTTTGTATACAAATAAAAATGAGTGACCTTCCCTGACTGATCCGAGCCGTCCCGAGAGGAAAGCGGGGCGTCGCATGTAGCGGGGAAGAGATGGTGGAACGACCGTTTTCGAAACATCCGCCTGGAGCGGCGCAAAACGGTGTCTAAGAGGGAATTCGCTATGAAAATCACACGTCGTCAAACACTTGGACTCCTTGGCGCCGGCGCCTTCGCGGCCACGGCTCCGCTGCCCTTCACGATGCGCCCGGCCCGTGCGGCCACCAAGATCACCGTGCTCAACTGGCAGGGTTACGGCACCGACGAGAAATGGGCGCTCGAAGCCTTCCAGAAATCGACCGGCATCGAGGTCGTACACGACTATTTCAGCTCCGAGCCGGAAATGCTGACCAAGCTGCGCACCAATCCGGGCGCCTATGACGTGGTGCTGATCAACAGCGCCCGCACCCAGCAGGCCGCCAGCGAAGGGCTGATCGAGCCGATCGACTTTTCCAAGGTGGCGAACTCTGCCGGCCTTTCGCCGGAATTGCGTGATCACCCGAACATCAAGTTCGAGGACAAGACCTTCGGCGCGGCCTGGGTCTGGGGCATCACCTCGCTGGCGATTACCGAAGGTTCTGCCAAGCCGGACAGCTACGCTGCGCTCGCCGATCCGGCGCACAAGAACAAGGTGGCCTTGTTCGACGATGCCGTGACCTCGGTCGCCATCGGCGCGCTTCTGACCGGCCAGGACATGAACAATCCGTCCGATCTCGAAGCCGTCAAGGAAAAGCTGAAAGGCTTCAAGGATAACGTCAAGCTGCTCTGGTCGAGCGAAGACCAGTGGAACAAGTCTTTCGCCGCCAAGGAGTTCGACCTGTCCGTCTACTGGTCGGGTGCGGCCGTGCGCTCGAAGCGCAACAGCAACCTGCCGGTGGAATTCGTCGTTCCCAAGGAAGGCGGCATCGGCTGGCTCGACAATCTGTGCATTCCGGTCGGCGCTCCGAATGCCGATGCCGGCCTGGCCTTCATCAACTACATGATCGATCCGGGCTTCTACGTGGAGTGGGCAACCAAGATCGGCGCGCCGGCCTCGGCCAACGCCGCCGCCATGGAAAAACTGCCGGCCGGCGATCTCAACCGCAAGATCCACGACCCGAGCTACCTGAAGACCATGACGATCCAGTCGGCCCTGCCGGACGATCGCCGCGAGGCCTTCAACAACCTCTGGCAGGAAGTCAAAGCCTTCTATGCCGGCTGACGCGATCACTCGTCCCGCAGCTTCGCCGTCCGGCGCGGCTGCGGGACACCGCCTGCCGTCCTGGTTCGCGACGGCGGCCCTGCTCATGCCGACCTATGGTTGGCTGCTGATTGCGGTGTTCCTGCCGCTTTGCACCATGCTCGTCTTCAGCTTCATGAACGCGACGCCCATGGGTCGGGCGCCCATCGTCTTCACGCTGAAGCACTACAAGGCTTTCATCACCCAGCCCTATCTCATCGGCATCGCCTGGGATTCGCTGGTCATCGGTTTCTGGACGACCTTCCTGTGCGCCGTCCTGGGTTTCTTTGCCGCACTCGCGCTGGCGCGGGCGACGATAGGACGAGCGCGCGAGACGCTGCTGATCCTTATCCTGCTGCCCTTCTGGACTAACGGCCTGGCGCGCGTGTTTTCCTGGACCATGGTGCTGCGCGAAGGCGGTTTTCTGGATACGCTCTGGCACGCTTTGCTGCCGGAGGCCGGCTCCATCGGCTTTCTCTACTCGCGGCCGGCCATCGTCCTCGGCCTGGTGCATGGCTACCTGCCCTATATGATCCTCACCTGCTACATCGCGCTGGTCACCATCGACGATTCGATCATCGAGGCGGCGCAAAGCCTTGGCGCCCGCTGGTGGACGATTTTGACGCGCGTGCTCGTGCCGCTCGCCCTGCCGGGGTTGACGACTGGCGCGATCCTGACCTTCGTGCCGGTGATCGGCTCGTTCATGGAGCCGCGCATCCTCGGCGGCCGCGTCGGCGTCACCATGGGCACCGTCATCGAGGACCAGTTCACCCAGGCCTTCAACTGGCCGCTGGGTGCTGCCCTCTCCTTCACGATGCTGGCGGTGATCCTGGCGATCTTCGCGACGTTCTCCGGCGTCCTGCGCCGCAATGCGGGAGGCGTCGCATGAAGTCGCTTGCTCGTTTTTATCTGCTGGCCATCCTTGTCTTTCTCTACCTGCCCATCGTGGTGATGATGGCGATGGGGTTCAACGATTCCGCGCTCTACGAATTGCCGTTTCGATTTACGACACGCTGGTATGTCGCCCTTTCCGACAATGACCAGCTGATTTCCGCCGGCATCAATTCGATCGTCATCGCGCTGATCACGGCGGTTCTCGCGACACTCGCCGGCACCATGGCGGCCGTGGCGCTCGACCGGCGCGCGGTGCGCGGCCGCACGTTGCTGCAACTTCTGCTCCTGCCGCCGATTGCCATTCCGTGGCTGATCACCGGCACGGCCATGCTGGTGTTCTTCTTCTGGACCGGCATCGGCCGTGGCATGCATGCGCTGCTGATCGGCCATGTGGCGCTGGCGATCCCTTATGTCGTCCTGGTGGTCGGCACAGGCCTCAAGACCATCCGCTCCGATCTCGAGGAAGCCGCAGTCAGCCTTGGTTCGACGCCGCTGCATGCCTTCTTCGCCGTGACGCTGCCGCTTCTGACGCCCAGCATTCTCGGCGCGGCCTTGTTCGCCTTTGCAGTGTCGCTCGATCAGTTCGTGATTTCCTATTTCCTGTCGACGCCCGGCTTCGCCACGCTGCCGGTGCAAATCTATTCGGCAATCCGCAAGGGCTTTACGCCGGAGATCAATGCCATCTCCACCATCCTGCTTGTCGGCTCGATGAGCGTCATCGTCGTCTTTGCGATCTTTGCCCGCCCGGGAGGCGCCCGTGACAAACGTTGATATCACTTCCGTCGCCAAGACCTACGGCCAGGTGCCGGTTCTGGCCGACATCACCACGCATTTTGCCGAAGGTTCGTTCACCAGCCTGCTCGGCCCTTCCGGCTCCGGCAAGACGACCCTTCTGCGCATCGTCGCCGGCTTCATCACGCCGGATAGCGGCAAGGTGGCGATCGGCGGCGCCGACGTCACCGCGACGCCCGTCTATGCCCGCAACATCGGCATGGTCTTTCAGTCCTATGCGCTGTTCCCACACATGACGGTGGCGCAGAATGTCGCCTTCGGCCTTGCGCGGCGCGGCATTCGCGGCGCGGAAGCGAAGAAGCTGGTCGACAGGGCGCTGGACATGGTGCGGCTTCCCGGTTTTGGCGACCGCCGTCCGAAACAGCTGTCCGGCGGTCAGCAACAGCGCGTGGCGCTGGCGCGCGCCGTCGTCATCCAGCCGAGCGTGCTGCTGCTCGACGAACCACTGTCGGCGCTCGACCGGCGCTTGCGCCAGGAAATGCAGGTGGAGCTGAAGCGCATCCAGCGCGAAACCGGCCTGACGACGATCTTCGTTACCCACGACCAGGAAGAGGCCCTGGCGCTGTCCGACAAGGTCGCCATCCTCGACCGCGGGCGCATCGTGCAGATCGGCCCGCCGGCGGAGGTCTACGAGCAGCCGAAGACACGCTTTGCTGCCGAATTCCTCGGTGATACCAATTTCTTCAAGGGTGCCGTTTCGAACGGCGCCCTGCAACTCTCCGACGGCACCAGCCTGCGGACGGCCGCGGCCCTGCCCGGCAGCGCCAAGGCGATGGTCGCCGTCCGACCGGAAAAAATGCAGATCGTCGGCGATGGAACGGAGGTGGAGGGCGCTTCGAACCGGATTTCGGCACGCATCGACCACGTCATCTATGCAGGCCCGGCCCTGACCTATGTCCTGACTGCGAAGGATGGGACGCCGCTGAAGATCTTCGCCCAGAACCGGACGGGCACCATCCATCCCGAAGGCAGCGAAGTCACACTTGCCTGGCATCCGGCCAACACCATCCTGATGGAGGATGCCGCGTGAGCAACGTCACCGGAAAGACGCTGCATATCGTCATCGATATGCAGCGTGTGTTCGCCGAAGAAACGGTCTGGCACACCCCCTCGATCCAGGACATCCTGCCAAACGTGCTCGAACTCTGCGCGGCGTTTGAGGGCCGGACCCTGTTTGCCAAGTTCATGCTGCCGGAAACGCCGGCGCATGCGCCGGGCCGCTGGCAGACCTATTACCAACGCTGGTCGATGTTGACGACATCGCAGCTCGATCCGGCCTACCAGGATCTCGTCGGCCCGCTCGCGGCGCTGTCGCAGCCGGAAACGGAAGTCGAAAAATTCACCTATTCAATCTTCAAGGCGCCGGGCTTTACCGAACGCCTGAAAGCGGATGGCGTCGACAAGCTGGTCTTCAGCGGCGTCGAGACCGATGTCTGCGTGCTTGCCAGCGTCTTCGACGCGGTCGATGCAGGCTTCCATGTCGTCGTGGCGTCCGATGCCGTCAGCAGTTCCGACCTGGTGGCGCATCAGGCGGTGCTCGACCACGTCTTGCCGCGCATGCCGGACCAGATCGACCTCGCCACCACGGCGCAGATCGTCGCGGAGCAAGCGCCAGCGGCCTGACGGCGGGTCTGACGCATGCATCTCGGCATGTCTACGCAAGGCCGGCCGGTTCGCGATGGAACTGGCCGAGAACGAGCAGCATTGATTGTTCGGCTTTACGCTTCCGACACGCTTTTCGACAGAAGATAGGCCTCGGCGATTTCCCTCAGCCGCGGCTTTCCAAAACTCATCCCATGGCCACCATGGGCGATATGAAATTCAAGGCAGCGCAGGCGTTCCATGGTCACCGTGTAGGCTTCGACGTCACATCCCGGCAGGTCATCGACGAGCCTGCCGTCATAGATCGCGTCTCCGCTGAACAATATTCCTGTCTTTTCATCGAGAAGCCCGATCGATCCGGGAGAATGGCCGGGAAGATGCAGCACCGTGTAGCGGGCGTCGCCGATGTCGATTTCGTCGTTTTCCTTGAGAATCGTCGTCAGCGGCGCCGGTGGAATCGTGTATTTTTCCGGTGTCATGCCCGTGGGCGGAAGCTGGGTCAGGCCATCCGCCTGCATGCGAAAATAATGGGCCAGCGTGTCGCGGTCCGGCATCTGCGCGAATGCCGCCGTCTCTGCCTCATGGCCCAACCGGTTATCGAACTCGTGAAACGAACCGACGTGATCGACGTGAACGTGGGTCGCGACCGCAAGCACCGGCTTGCCGGGCGCTATGTCCAGCACGCTCCGGAGATTGGCGAGGCCCATGCCGAAATCGATGACCAGGTCGGCATCCCGGCCGACGACATGGAACATGTTGGCCCGGAAGAAGCTATGCACATACGGCTCGGAGAGCCGGGTCAGCCCCTCGCAGATCGTCTCCTTCGAAAACCAGTCCGTGTCGCTCACCCTTGCCTCCCTCAATGCAGCAGCTTGCCGAGAAAGCGCTTCGTACGCTCATGCGCCGGCGCGGAAAACAGGATGTCGGGCGCATTGCGCTCGATGATCTGGCCGCCATCCATGAACACCACTTCGCTCGCCACCTCGCGCGCGAAATTCATCTCGTGGGTGACGCAGACCATGGTCATGCCGTCGGCGGCAAGGGAAATCATCGTGTCCAGCACCTCCTTGACCATTTCGGGATCGAGCGCCGAGGTGGGCTCGTCGAACAGCATGATGCTGGGGTTCATGCAGAGCGCGCGCGCGATGGCGACACGCTGCTGCTGGCCACCGGACAACTGGCCGGGATATTTATCAGCCTTCTCCGGAATGTGGACACGCTCCAGATAGGCCATCGCGATCTCGGCCGCCTGCTTTTTCGGCAACTTGCGCACCCAGCGCTGGGCAACCGTGCAGTTTTCGAGAACCGTCAGATGCGGAAACAGGTTGAAGTGCTGGAAGACCATGCCGACATCGCTGCGAACGCGGTCGATACGCTTCAACTGATTGGTGAGTTCGATGCCGTTGATGATGATCGAGCCTTCCTGATGAACTTCGAGCCGGTTCATGCAGCGGATCAGCGTCGACTTGCCGGAGCCGGAGGGACCGCAGATCACGATACGCTGGCCCTTGTTCACCGTGAGGTCGACACCTTTCAGGACCTGGAAAGTGCCATACCATTTGTTGACGCCGGCCACCTCGATGGCGGCCTGCTGCGGAAGATCGGTCGTCGTTTGTGTGTTCATGTCCAACTCGGAGGTGAAGCGGGCATCAGCGATAACCGCGCGAAAGCACATATTCGATCCGATTCTGCGCAAGCGTCAGCACCGAAACGATGACGAGGTAATAGACGAGCGCCGCGCCATACCATTCCAGGAAGCGGAAGCTCGAGGCAATGGCGAACTGCGAAACGGTCATCAGTTCCTTGAGCGAGATCACCGTCGCCAGCGACGTGGTCTTCAGAAGCGAGATGAATTCGTTCATCAGTGCCGGAACCGCGATGCGGAGCGCCTGCGGCATGGTGATGACCAGGAAAATCTGCCAGCGATGCATGCCGAGGGCGGCTGCCCCTTCCCGCTGGCCATGGCCGACGGCGGCAAAGGCGCTGCGCAGGATTTCCGCCAGATAGGCGATCTGGATCAGCGACAGCGCCAGAAACGCCGCGACGAAGGGCGTGAACCATCCGGCGCGGAAAATCTCGGAAATCTGCGGCAGACCGTTCCAGACGAACAGCAAAACCAACAGAGCCGGCGCGCCGCGAAAGAGCCAGACATAAAGCGTCACCAGCCAGCGGACCGCCCTTCGCGGCGAGCCCGCCATGGAGCCGAGCCCCATGCCGAGCACGAGGGACACGGCCATGACACAGAGAGAAAGGCCGATCGTCAGGAGCGCCCCCTTGAAAAGGGGGGCGCTGAAGATCGCGTGCAGGAAGAGGTCGAGCTGGAACAACGTCGGAACCGTCCTGTCGTCAGTTGACGTCGTGGGAAACGTCGGTCGCCGTTTCCGGCAGGTTCCATTTCTTGAGCAGCGTCTTCATCTCGCCGCTGGCCTGCAAGGCCTCGATCGCCTCCTTCAGCATCTGGCGGTCGCCGTCGCTCTTGCGGAGATAGATGCCGTAGTTTTCGCTCTGGTCGTAGGTATAGGGAACGGCGAGGCGACCCGGAACCTGCAGCATGCGAAAGGCAGCCGTCGTATCCTGCGTGATGGTGGCCGTGGCACGGCCGACGAGGATCTGCTCGATGACGCCGGATGCCGACGGATAGGTCTGCGCCTGGATCGGCGCCTTGCCGGCAGCCTCAAGTTCCGCGTTCAGATCGGCGACCATCTTTTCATAAGACGTACCGGCCTCGATCGCCATCACCTTGCCGCTGACATCGGCCGGGACCTTCGTCTCGGCGTCATTGGCCGCGGTGACCATGACGATATGCGAGCTGAAATAGGGGATGCCGTCGTATTTTTCGAGGCGGGCCGGCGTGATCAGGATGCCGCTGGCGACCAGATCGCAGCGCTTCGAGTCGAGCGACGGAAGCAGGCCCTTGAAATCGCCGACGACATATTCGGCCTTGGCGCCCCACCGCTTGGCAATCGCGTCCATGACGTCGATCTCGAAGCCGACGAGATCCTTGTCGCCGGGGTTTTGATAATATTCCATCGGCGGGAATTCGCCGCCGGTGCAAACCTTCAGGACGCCGCCCGACACAAAATCGGGCTTCTGGTCTGCAGCGAGGCCATGGCCAGCGCCGATAAGGACGGCAAGCATGGTGCCGGCGAGAAGAGATGGTTTCATTCCCAGTCGTGCAGTCTTCATTATCATGTTCCCTTATTTTTAGGCTTCTTGGATTGGTGAAGTCGTATACGAACGTCTCCTGCAGACAAGCTAAATGTTTTCACGTTTTAAACGCAGAAAAACTAAACAATTTCTGTGAGGATCTGCCCGTATGTGTCGGTGTCGAAGGCTGGGAGGATCAGCGGCTCGACATGGCCGTCCCGGCGCGCGGTGAGGACGTATTGCATCATCGCTTCATTGCTCGGCATCTCGAAAACCTGCACGAAATCATAGGGTCCGAGCAGGGCATAGAAGGCGATCGAGCGACCGCCGAGCGCCGCCACGCGATCTTCGCTGACCTTGCGGCGCTTGGCGCTATCGGTCAGTTCGGCAAGCCCCTTTTGCGTCAGGCGCATCAGGGAAACATATTTCTGGTTCACAGGCGTCTCGGTCATTTCGTCGATGTTCCAAGCTTCTTGAGGCCAGCGAGAACCGCAGCCGTATCGGTGAGCGTGCCGAAAACGCCGTTCTCGACCGTCACCATGTGAAGGGCTGCTTCATGGGCGTATTGATCGCCGCTGGCGCAGGCATCGGAAATCGTCAGGCACTGGAAGTTGCGGTCGCAGGCTTCGCGCAGCGTCGTGTGGACGCAGACATCTGTGGTGCAGCCGGAAAACAGCAGATGCGTGATGCCCTGAGCGCGCAGGACATGTTCGAAATCCGTGTAGGTGAAGGCGCCGTTGCAGGTCTTGTCGACGATGATGTCTTCCGGGCGCACATCGAGTTCCGGGACGATCTCATAGCCGGGGCTGGAGCGCAGCAGCGCCGTGGTACCTTCAAGCCCGTTGCGTTTGCGGCGCCATTTTTCGTAAGGGGTCATATCCGCGAGATCGCCGCGATAGCCCTGTCGCGTGTGGATGATCTGCACGCCGGCCTCCCGGCAGGCGGCGATCAGCTGGCTGACTGCGGGAAGGATCGCGCGGAGCGGCGCCGGGTCATAGCCCTGGAGGGCGAAATAGCCTGTTGTCGAGAGGAAATCCTCCTGCAGGTCGATGACGATAAGCGCAGTGTGTTTCGCCTGCAGATTGCCGTCATAAGGAAAGTCGAATGGTTTTGCCGAAATCATGAACGTTCTCCTCTTTTTCGTTGAGATAGCACCCTTAACAGTTTGAAAAAATCAATTTATAATCACCGATATTGTTCGATTATTCCTAACGATAATCCGGATCCTTCGATGAGCCGCCTACCGCCGTACCTGCAATATCTGCCGGCCTTCGAGGCGACGGCACGCCTCGGCGGGGTGCGGCATGCGGCTGAAGAACTGAATCTCAGCCCCAGTGCCATCTCCCTGCAATTGAAGAAGCTCGGCGAGGCAACGGGCATCGTGCTGTTTCAGAAGGCGGGCCGGAATGTCGCGCTGACCCAGGCGGGCAGGGATTTTTCACAGGCGGTCGCCATATCGCTCGGTCAGTTGGACACGGCGACGCGGGCTTCGCGAAAAATCACCGCCGGCGACCAGCCGGCCGCGCTTTCGGTTTCGGTGCCGACCGCCCTCGGCATTGCCTGGCTAACATCGGTGCTCGTCGATTTTGCCGAAACGAACGGCATTTCCAACCTGACGATCAACGAGGCAATCACCGCTGCGGACGTGGATTGGGATAAAAACGACCTGGCCATCGTCTACGACAACCCGCCCTTCATCGGAAAATACTGGCGCTCGCTCAGCGAAGTCAGGCTCTGCGCCGTCTGTTCGCCGATACTGTTTCCACGGCTTGACCTGCGCAATCGCGACAGGAAACTGAGCTCGGTCGCCCTGCTGCACGAGGACGATGGCGGCGAATGGGCGAAGTGGTCCGTCGCCGCGCGGATCGGCCTGGAGGGAAATACGCGTGTGCGGGTGAATTCGGTGGCGCAGGCGATCGCCTCTGCCGTTCAGGGTCGCGGCGTGGCGCTGGTCTCCGATGTTCTGACGCGAAACTATCTGAGCGAAGGCCGGCTGATCCAACCGTTTTCGACCACGATCAACGCGGCGCGGGAATATTACATCGTCTGCCGTGTCGACCGGACAAACGACCCTGTTTTGCGCGCGCTTGCCGATCGCGTCATCGAGCAGTTGCGCCCTGGACGCGACCAGAGCGGCGGCTCGTCAACACCCTGATTGAGGAAAGACATCGATGGCGCTGCCTCCCCTTCATGCATTTCGCGTCTTCGAAAGCGTCGCGCGGCTTGGCAATCTCAGCGCGGCTGCGGCGGAATTGCATGTGACGCCGGGTGCCGTCAGCCAGCAGATCCGCGCCTTGCAGACGTCACTCGGCGTCGAACTGTTTCAGAAACGCGGCCGCCAGCTGGCCCTGACGCCCAGCGGAAGCCAGCTGCAGCGCTCGGTGGCCAGCGCGATGGACGCGATCCAGACCGGCGTGCGCCAGCTTTCGGCGCAGAGATATGATGAAGCCAGCAAGCGGAGCTTGACCATCTCCATCCCGCAGGTGCACGGCGTGGCGTGGCTTGCCACCCGGCTTTTCGCCTTCATGGCCGAAATCCCGAATTTCCAGCTGAAGGTCCTCACCGCCAGTTTTTTCCACACTGTCGATTGGCGCAAGACGGATGTCGCCATCGTCTACGGCGCGCCGCCGTGGCCGGGTTTCTGGTGGCGGCTGCTGCACGGCATCCGCATGACGCCGGTCTGCAGCCCGCAACTCCTGCGCGGGCCGAACGCCATTCGACAACCCTCCGACCTCGCCTATCATCGGCTGCTGCACGAAGACGACGGTTCGCAGTGGCGCCGCTGGCAGGCGGAGGCGGGCATTGCTTATGCCGGAGAGGCGGACGTCTATTTCGACGATTTCGGCATCGTCCTTCAGGCCGCGCGAGACGGTTTCGGCGTGGCACTCAGCGATGAGGTGGTTTCCGCCCGCGATCTCGATGAAGGCCGCCTCGTCCAGCCGCTGCAACTCAGCGTGCCGGCCCTTCACAACTACTATTGCATCTGCCCGGAAGCGAAACGGGAAACCGACGAAGTCAGCTATTTCATCAATTGGCTGATTGAAGAAACGGCGATGGCCTGAAGGCTCGACGCCGGATGCCGGCACTGAACATCCTGATATGGAAGATGCGGCGAGTATCTCGCCGCATCCCAAGTCTGATGATCAGGCCTGGATAAAGGCCAGCAGATCCGCATTGAGAACGTCGGCATTGATGGTCAGCATGCCGTGCGAGAAACCGGGATAGGTCTTCAGCGTGCCGTTTTTCAGCAGCTTAACCGATTTCAGCGCGGAATCCGCGATGGGAACGATCTGGTCGTCTTCGCCGTGCAGAACCAGCGTCGGAACCGTGATCGCCTTCAGGTCTTCGGTCTGGTCGGTTTCGGAGAAGGCCTTGATGCCGTCGTAATGGGCCTTTGCGCCGCCCATCATGCCCTGACGCCACCAATTCTGGATCACGCCTTCCTGCACCGTGGCGCCATCACGGTTAAAACCGTAGAACGGGCCTGCCGGGACATCGCGGAAGAACTGCGCACGATTGGCGGCGAGTGCCGAACGGAAGCCGTCGAAGACTTCGAGCGGCAGGCCTTCCGGATTGGCTTCGGTCTTCAGCATCAGCGGCGGAACGGCGGAGACGAGAACGGCCTTGGCAACGCGGCCAGCCGGCTGGCCGTGCTTGGCGACGTAACGGGCAACTTCGCCGCCACCGGTGGAGTGGCCGATATGGACGGCATTCTTCAGGTCGAGATGCTCGGCAACGGCAAAGGCATCGGCGGCATAGTGATCCATGTCATGTCCCTCGGCAACCTGGGCAGAGCGGCCATGGCCACGGCGATCATGGGCGACGACGCGGAACCCCTTGGAGAGGAAGAACAGCATCTGGGCATCCCAATCGTCGGACGACAGCGGCCAGCCATGATGGAAAACGATCGGCTGAGCGTCCTTCGGACCCCAATCCTTGTAGAAGATTTCGACGCCGTCCTTGGTTGTTACAGTGCTCATGGTCTTGTTTCCTTCCGTGAGGGGCTTGGTGGATGCAGCATCGGCTGCGAGGGTGAACTGGGTGGGAATGGCAAGAGCGGCAGCGGCGGCGGCTCCGGAGAGCAAGGCGCCTCGGCGGGTGATGGAGATGGTGTTCGTCGTCATGTCAGTTCCTCGGATCGTTTTCGCTTGTTTCAAACGACCCTCTCTTTCGTCTGATATAGGCATATTGACCGGAAACATTAGCCTCAACAATTGCACTAATTTTTCCGAATTAATTGCGTTTTTTGAAATTATTATGAAGGGCGGCGGATACCGCCCTTCCGTATTCCCTCACGCGGCCCCAGGCCTGTTGATCGTCAGGAAATGACGCACGACGGGCTTTTCCGGACCAGTGTGATAGCCGAGCACCCTGCCCTGCAGATCGGCATCGGCATTGGAGACCCGCTTGTGCTGGCGCAGGTGCTCGGCCCAGGATTCGACCATGAACCATTCGACCAGTTTTTGCGGATCGGCCGAGTCCTCGGTCACACCCCAACCATAGGCACCATCGCGGCGGCGCTCCTGGGAGAGTTCGTCGAGGGCATGCAGGAAGGCGGTGCGGTGGTGCTTTTCGACATGGTATTCGATGAGGATGAGTACGGGGCCGCGATCATGGGCAACGGGTTCGGCGACAAGCGGTTCCGGCCAATGGTTGGATGGAACCATATCCGCATCGCCGGCGGGCAGTTTCAGGCGGTGCATGATCAAGCCTGCAACGAGCAATCCGGCGGCACCGATCAACAGAGTGCCCTGGATGCCTGCGGCTTCGCCGACCGCACCCCAACCGATGCTGCCCGCCGTCATCGCACCGTTGAAGACGGTGAGGTAGACGGCAAGGCCGCGGCCACGCACCCAATTGGGCAGGATGGACTGGGCTGCCCCGTTAAGCGTGGTCAGCGCCGTGATCCATGCCGCACCGAGGAACAGCAGGATGACAATGGCAAGCCATTTCGGCGGAGCCAGCGCCAGAGCGCCCATGACCAGCGCAGTGATGACGGCTGCACCGAGCAGCAGGCCATCTGCGTCAAAGCGCTCACGCAGCTTCGGCATCACCAGCGCCCCGCCGATCGCGCCGGCGCCGACGGCGCCGAGCAGGATACCGTAGAAGCTGGCATCGCCACCGAGCAGTTGCCGGGCAACGAGCGGCAGCAGTGCCCAGATGGCACTGGCAAAGGCAAAAAAGATTGCCGCACGGACGAGCACGACATGCAGCGGCCGGCTGGCGCGGGTATAACGCAGACCGGCACGAAATGCGCCAAAGAAACCTTCCGCCAGCGCATCATTGGCGTTCTTGGCACGCGGCCACCAGACGAGCGCGGCGATGACGACGAGATAGCTGGCAACATCCGCACCGTAGGTGACGCCGGCCCCGAAGGCGGCCAGCAGCAGGCCGCCGGCAGCGGGACCGATGGAGCGGGCGATGTTGATGCCGAGCGAGTTGAGCGCCACGGCGCTTTTGACATCCTGGCGCGGCACGAGTTCTGGAACGATGGCCTGCCAAGTCGGCCCCATCAAAGCGGCACCGATACCGCCGACGAATGTCAGGGCGATAAGGGAACTGATCGACAGCATGCCCGTATGGGCAAGAACCATCAGCGTGAGGCTGACCGATGCCAGCAGAAACTGGACCGCGATCAGGAATTTGCGGCGGTCGAGGATATCGGTGAGCACGCCGGCGGGAATAGCGAGCAGGAAGATCGGCAGCGTACCCGCCGCCTGAACCATGGCGACCGCGGCCGGCGAGGCGGAGAGATCCGTCATCAACCAGGAGCTGGCGACATCCCGCATGAAGCTGCCGGTATTGCCGAGAACCGTGGCTGCCCAGAGGACGGCAAAGACCGGTTGGGCGAGCGGGGCAAAACTGCCGCCGGAGGATTTTGCGGCGCTCATTTGCCCTCTCCCTTGGTCAGGTCAAACGCGGCAACGATAACGAAGGCGCCGGCGAGGCCGAGATGTTCGAAGAAGGCATTGGTCGCCATCATGCGATCCATGCCGGGGGCCATTTCCCAGAAACGGAGGGCAATAAAGGTGGCGAGAAGCGTGAAGCCGGAAAGCGCAAGCGCGCCTGCCCAGCGCAGGAAACCCGACACCACCATGGCGGACGCCGTCAACTCGAACACGATGACAGCAACCGCGAAGAAGCCGGCCGGATGCAGGCCGAAATGCGCCATCTCGGCCAAGGCGCCGTTGAAATCGAAGATCTTGGTGAGCGGCCCCTGGATATAGGCTGCGCAAAGCGCCAGAAGTGCTGCAGTGCGTGTCGCGGGCGCAGCAATGACGCGGGAGAGCAACGTGCTCGGGCGCTGAATGGAAGACGAGTGATCGGTCATGTCTGCTCCTGTACGTTTGGCCGGTCGAAGCGAGCGGCGTTGTTGTCGGCTGATGGAGCGATCTTGGCCGGAAAGATTGCCGCCAACAATTGCATCAATAATTGAGATTTAGTTGCGAAAATTGAAACAATTACCGAATGGGCAGCACTGCTGCCCATTCGAGCCGGGCCTTACACAGCCCAGCAGGAGCAGCCGAGGGCACCGAAGAACCCCTTCAGGTCGGAGATCGGCAGCTTCGAAGTCCAGGCGCCGGCATGATCGTGGCCATGGACGCCGCAATCATTGGCGCAGCCGCAGGAGGAGATGGCCGTACGACGGAGCGAGTTGCGCCCTGCCCCTTCCGGTTCACCCCAGGCAGCGTAACCACCGAATTTGCGCACCGGCGACCAGTCGGGCATGGCGGGCGGTACGGCGTTTTCATCCAGCGCCTTGAAGTCACCGGTGCCATAAACGATCTTGCCGCCCACCATGGTCAGATCAGAGGTGAGGAAGGAAATCTCGTCCTCGGCGCAGGAGAAGAAATCCTTGTCCGGAACGACGAGGTCGGCGAACTGGCCCTTTTCGATGCGGCCCTTCTTGCCTTCCTCGTTAGAGAACCAGGTGACTTTTTCTGTCCACATGCGAAGCGCCGTCTCGCGGTCAAGGCAATTGGCGCGCGGATAGAGCTGCATGCCGCCCACCGTCTTTCCGGTCACCATCCACGACAACGACACCCATGGGTTATAGGAGGCAACGCGGGTGGCATCGGTGCCGGCCGAGACATTGACGCCCTTGTCGAGCATGCGGCGGATCGGCGGGGTGGCCTCGGCGACACCGTGACCGTAACGCTCGACGAAATATTCGCCCTGATAGGCCATGCGGTGCTGGGTGGCGATACCGCCGCCAAGCGCTGCGATGCGGTCGATCGAACGGTCCGAGATGGTTTCCGCGTGATCGAAGAACCAGTTGAGGCCTTCGAGCGGAATGTCCTTGTTGACCTTTTCGAAGACATCGAGCGACCGCGAAATGGTCTCGTCATAGGTGGCATGCATTCGCCAGGGCCAGCGATTTTCAGCAAGCACCCGGACGACTTCTTCCAGTTCGCCTTCCATTTCCGGCGCCATTTCCGGGCGCGGCTGGCGGAAATCCTCGAAATCGGCGGCGGAAAAGACCAGCATTTCGCCGGCACCGTTGTGACGGAAGTAGTCGTTGCCCTGCTTGTATTTCACCGATTGCGTCCAGTTGAGGAAATCCTGCTTCTCTTCCTTGGGCTTCTGGGTGAAGAGATTGTAGGCAAGGCGAACGGTGAGTTGGTTCTCATCCGACAGCGTCTGGATGACCGCGTAGTCATCAGGATAATTCTGGTAACCGCCGCCCGCGTCAATAACGCCGGTAATGCCGAGGCGGTTCAGTTCACGCATGAAATGGCGGGTCGAGTTGACCTGGTATTCCAGCGGCAGTTTTGGCCCCTTGGCGAGCGTCGAATAGAGGATGCCGGCATTCGGCTTGGCCAGCAGCATGCCGGTCGGGTTGCCGTTCGCATCGCGGGTGATCTCGCCGCCCGGAGGGTTCGGCGTATCGCGGGTATAGCCGACGGCGCGAAGGGCCGCACCGTTCAGGAGCGCGCGGTCATAGAGGTGCAGCAGGAAGACCGGCGTATCGGGGGCGACCGCATTGATCTCCTCGATCGTCGGCAGTCGCTTTTCGACGAACTGATGCTCGGTAAAACCGCCGACGACACGCACCCATTGCGGCGCGGGCGTGATCGCCACCTGCCGCTTCAGCATGTCCATGGCATCCGCCAGGGAGCGGACGCCATCCCAGCGCAGCTCCATATTGTAGTTCAGGCCACCGCGAACGACATGGGTATGATTGTCGATCAGGCCGGGCAGGACACGCTTGCCCTTGAGATCGACGACCTTGGTCTCGGGGCCGGCAAGCGCCATGATCTCACCGTCCGATCCGACCTCCAGGAACAGGCCATCCTTGATGGCGATTGCCGTGGCATTGGGGTTGGCACGGTCGAGCGTGGTCACCCGGCCGTTGTGGAGGATGATATCGGGATGCATGGTATCGGCTCCGGTTTTGACGGGATCGGCGGCGCGGGCCGGCGAAAAAAGCGAAGGAAAGGCGAGACTGGAGGCCGCGGCGAGAAGGCTTCGACGGGTCGGCATCAGCTTCTCTCCTCTGCTGAGGGTGTCCGGCCGCGGGCCAGATCTTCGGTCGGCTTCATGCCCTTCGGCATGTGGCCGAACATATGCGGCTTGATCTGATGAACCCACGAGATCGCTGCGGGCTCCTTGCTCCAGAGGGTCTTGGCGAGCGGAATGATCTGCTCGCCGACGAGGATGCCGAGCAGGCCGACCAGGGCGATGACCGGCGGAGCGGGCGAACGGACATTGAGCAGACTGTAGACGATGCCGACCAGCAGACCGGCGCCCAGAGACAGAAGATAGACTTTCATGGTGAAACCTCCTTGGTGACAGGAAGGCCGCTCCGAGCAGTGTCCGTCGGAGCGGCGCCATCAGGCCTTACTTGGCGGGGTTGGGGCCGATGCGCTTGCCGTGCGTCACACGCTCGGCCGCGTCGTGGACCATGGTGTAGGCATAATCGATGCCCATGCCGTAGGCGCCGGAGTGTTCCTTGACCAGCGAGGTGACGGCGTCATAGGTTTCGCGGCGTGCCCAATCGCGCTGCCATTCGAGCAGAACCTGCTGCCAGGTGACCGGGATGACACCGGCCTGAACCATGCGGTCCATCGCATATTTGTGGGCGTCCGCGGAGGTGCCGCCGGAAGCGTCGGCAACCATGTAGATTTCGTAGTCCGGAACGTCGTGGAGTGCCGAGAGGGCGAAGGTGGTGTTGCAGACTTCGGTCCACAGGCCCGAAACGACGATCTTCTTGCGGCCTTCGGCAGCGTTCTTTGCCAGCGCATCCCGGACATTCTGGTCGTCCCAGGAGTTCATCGACGTGCGCTCCAGGATGTCGTTTTCGGGGTAAACCGAGAGCAGCTCCGGGAAGGTGTGGCCGGAGAAGGAGAGTGTCTCGACCGTGGTGATGGTGGTCGGGACGTTGAAGATCTTGGCAGCCTTGGCAAGGCCGACGACATTGTTCTTCAAAACCTGGCGATCGATCGACTGGACACCAAAGGCCATCTGCGGCTGCTGGTCGATGAAGATAAGCTGGCTGTTCTTCGGGGTCAGGACTTCGAGCTTGGACATTTTAGGTTCCTCTTCCGTTTGTTGAACCGCTGAAGCGGCAGGTTTTGACTGGGCAGCACCTGCCGATGGGGCACCGGGATACCGGCATCCGTCTCGGGAGGCTGATGAGTGCCGGGAGGCTTTCGAGTTTTGCCGTTCCGTTCACTCTTGTTCGTCTTGGCTGCCGAAAAGAAACCTAGAGCGATTTTTCAATTCACGGAATTGCAATATTAATTGCGAATGAATTGCGATTTTTGCAATTATCGTATCTTGCCCTTCCGGCTCCCGCCGCGTCTTGGGCTCAAGCTTTAATGGTGATTTTTGGCGACGCGAAAAATCGCTCAATTGTCGCAACGGGTCTTGTCTCAAAGTCCGGTGAATTGAACATAAGGAACATTAGATTTGCCAAATTGCAAAAAACGAACCTGCGTTAGCAGGGCCGTGCGCATTGAGGTCAATTCAAGAAAAACGGCTCAGCTGTTGCGTCGCCAGTTTCCGGGCGCCATGCCCACGACGTTGGTGAACACCCTGGTGAAATGGCTCTGATCGGCAAACCCGCAGGAGATCGCAACATCCGAGAGCGAGGCCTCCGAGCCACGCAGAAGCTTGCGCGCCCGCATTATCCGCTCGTTGAGAAGCCATTGATAGGGCGTCATTCCGGTAGTCTCGCGAAACGCGCGGATAAAATAGCCGCGCGACAGATTGCAGGCGCGTGAGACCTCGAGAACGGATATGTCTCCATCGATATTTTCGAGAAGCAGGCTTTTGGCAAGCGCCTCGTGCGTGCGCGACAATTTTCTGGAGCGCAAGGCGGATGCCGCAGTCCTGCCACCGTAACGCTGCACCAGGTGGGTTCCGATGGCCGTCGCCAGCTGGTCGATAAACAACTTGTTTGCCTCGGCCGGTCGTTCCAATGCCGGTATCAGCGCGCGGACGAGATTGGCAAGCACGGGGGCGGTCGATGCGGTCAGTGCTTCGAGCGACGTGACGCCGGGTAGGTCAGCCTCCTCGGCGATCCGGTTCAACGCGGCAGGAGAAATCTCGAGCAGCAGGAAATCGAACGAACCGCTGAAATCCGCCTTGTAGCTCTCCGCGAGGTTGCGGATGTAGATCGAGTCGGCCTCAAACGCATGCGTGGTCGCATGGTGCTCGTGAAAGATGCGACGGGTATGCCCGGCAAGCGTCGAGATGCCGACGGCAAAACCACGGTCGCTGGCCGGTGTCAGCACCTGCTCGATCTTGTCGTCCCGCGTCCCCTTGCGGAAAAACGACAGATCCGCGCCCTGAAGTTTCTGGTCCTTGTAGAGCTTGTCGAAAGGGCAGCCGAAACTGTCGGTGCCCTGCCCGCTGGAAGATTTTGCTCCGACGATGGATTTACGGACCACGGCGCACTACTTTCTGTTTCAATCATTCGAGGAGGACATGCGTCTGGTGTCACGTTGGAAGGGGATTCGTCCATTCCAATCAATCACGTGCATGATTATCGAATATGATCGAAGACGCCATACCGCTAAAGTCGAAACGACCGGACGGTCCGACGCCTTTTTACGAAAACCGACTTCCGGAACCGTGGACGTACAGGCGTACGCGGAAACTAGCGAGACACATGTGAGTGAAGCACTGCCCGTAGGCGAAAAAATTGCGGAATGTTTCGGAACCGGCAGTGCCCGCTCTCTGGTCACCAGGCCACTTCAGGGAGCCGAACTCACCATCACCCATCTGTGGCGCCGATACGAACACGCGGACACGCCTGTCGTACTCCCGGCCGATGATGCGTTTCTGGTCGTGCTTTATCTCATCGATGTCGAGCATCGCGATATCTGGCCGGATCGACCGCCAGCGCCGCTAAAGCTTTACCCAAAGGGCTCCATCTGCCTGATCAGCCTCACCGAGGGTGCCGCAATCGCTATCAGCGGCGGTTTCGAAGCCGTTGTCTTTCATATTCCACGCCTGCATCTGGCGGAACTTGCAGACAAGGCAGGCGAGCTGCGGGTGGACGACCTGGCGATCTGTCGCGGGATAGAAGACCGGACGATCCGCGATATCGGCGCCGCGTTGATGCCGCTTTTCGGCGGCCAGGATGACGGCGAAGGCCGGCTTTTGGCACATGTGGGGTTGGCGTTCAGCGCCCATATCGCGCATCAGTACGGACGCTCCCGCTATCGGCATTAAGCGCCGCAGTCGGTGAGACGTGCGGCGCTGCTGTTCTTGTCCATTCCGTATTCGACCTTGATCACGCGGCCAAGGACTCGAGGTTCGCTTCGATCCTGTCGCGGAAGGGCTCATAGCGG
This sequence comes from Rhizobium sp. LjRoot30, assembly GCF_964253915.1. Taxonomy (NCBI): domain Bacteria; kingdom Pseudomonadati; phylum Pseudomonadota; class Alphaproteobacteria; order Hyphomicrobiales; family Rhizobiaceae; genus Rhizobium; species Rhizobium sp. LjRoot30. The sequence goes on from NZ_CAXUSG020000002.1 coordinate 606,660, forward strand.
CCCGGCAGCTTGAGCGCTTCACCCAGATGCGCGGTATCCTCGTCGCGGTTGAAACCAGGTTCATTGGTGGCGATTTCGAACAGAATACCACCCGGCGTACGGAAATAGATTGCCCAGAAGTAATCGCGATCGATGACCGGCGTGACCTGGTAACCGGTATCCATCAGTGCCTTGCGGACCTCCAGCTGCTTTTCCCTGTTGTCGACGGCGAAAGCGATATGGTGGACGGAGCCGGCCCCCTGACGGGCGAACGATGCCTTCGGCAGCGCAGCCACATCGATCGTATCGGCACCGTTGCCGCCGGGGATGATGAAGCGGGTCACATCGCCTTGCTTTTCAGCGCGCTGGTAACCCATGAAACCGAGAAGCTCTTCGGTCGCAGCTGCGTCATGAAGGTTGAACCGGGCACCGGCAAAGCCGCGAATGGCGACATCCTCGGAGATGCCTTGCGCAGTCCAGGGCGTACGGGCGTCATCAGCGGCTTCAACCAGCGCCAGCGCATCGCCATCCGGCCCCCGGAAGCGCAGGCGGTTGGCGCCAAACACCATATCGGCCTCGATCCCGTCAACGCCTTGCGCGGCAAAGCGATCCTGCCAGAATGTCAGGGCGCCCTTCGGCACCGAGAACTGGGTCTCACCCACTTCCCCGACGCCCGGACGACCAAGCATCATGTGCGGAAACGGAAAATAGGTCATGACCGTGCCGGCCGAGCCGTTTTCGTCGCCGTAATAGAGGTGATAGACGCTCGGATCATCGAAATTGACGGTCTGCTTGACGCGGCGCAGGCCGAGTGTGTTGGTGAAGAAACGGTTGTTCTGGGCGGCATTCGACGCCATCGATGTGACGTGGTGCAGTCCCTTGATATCCTTGATCATGTCGCTGGCCTTTCTTTCGGCTGTGTTCGTTTTGATGAGCAACATGTAAGGCGATTGATCGATCACCGGAATTGCAATATTAATTTCGATTGAATTGCCAATATTGAAATAATCGGATGAACGACTACAAAGCCCTGAAAACCTTCCTCCTGGCGGCCGAGAAGCGAAACTTCGCTCAGGTCGCCCGCGAACTCGACATGACGCCGGCCGCCGTGACGCGGGCGATCGCGGCGCTTGAAGCCGATCTCGGCATGCAGCTTTTCGTGCGCACGACACGACAGGTGTCGCTGACGACGGATGGCGCCGTGTTTGCCGCGCAGATCCAGCCGGCCATCAAGGCTCTGGAAGAGGCGCGAAAGGATGTGATGAACGCCCACAAGGCGGATCAGGGGCGACTGCGCATCAGCGCGCCCACCTGGTTCGGCAAGGCCGTGCTGCCGCCGATCCTCTCGGGGTTCAAGGAACGATACCCCAAGATGAGTTTCGAGATCTCGCTGTCGGACGGATTGGTGAACATTGTCGATGAAGACTACGATCTGGCGATCCGTATCTCGTCGCAACCCTCCGACAAGTTCACCATCTGGCGCAAGATCCGCGTCGTGCCGCGCATTCTCGTGGCCGCGCCGGCAAGCCGGTATGTGAACATGCAGCTTCCGAGCGAACTCACGCCGGACGATTGCCTTGCCTATAGCGGCGAAAGCCGTCGCGAGACATGGGTCCTCTCCGATGGCGGATCGAGCATAACCATATCGGCCGGCCGCTCCTTCAGCGCCAACAATGGCGAAGTGCTGGCGGATATGGCGGCGGATGGCGCAGGTGTCGCCATGCTGCCCGGCTTTCACATCGCCGAGCATCTGAGGACCGGCCGTCTCGTACATGTCTTCAAGGGCTGGACGCCGCCGGACCTCTGGCTGACCCTCTATTATCCGCCCTATCAGGCGCTTCCGCCGCGCATCGCCTCTTTCTCGAAATTTTTCGAAGAGCAGATACCGGCGCTGATGACGATGATCGACTGAGCGAGGCGGCAGAGTATTGCCGCCTTTAACGTTTTCCGGCGGAGACCGCCGCCTTTTCTGCGCCACCGTCGCGCGCAAGTTCATCCATCAGCAGAGCGAGCAGGCCGGGAAACCGGGCTTCGATGTCGTCCCGGCGGAGCGAGCAGGCACGGCGATTTCCGTAATCGATCTGGCTGATCAGGCCGGCTTCCCGCAAGATCTTGAAATGATGCGTCAGGGAAGCCTTTGCCACCGGAAAGCCGAAGGACACGCAATTCCGCTCCGTGCGATCCGGAAGCGCTGCCAGAATAGCGATCACAGTACGCCGAAGCGGATCGGAGAGTGTGGAAAATACGACGCTGAGATCGATCTCGTCCCGGGCGGGTTGTGGAAGAAGGTCTGCCATGGGACAAATCTACGAAAATCGGCCGGCCGAAGCAAGTCAAAGGTATGCCTTGACGTATACCTCTGCGAGGCATAGGTATGGCTAAGATCATACCATCGATCTCAAGACAGCTGCTGGTGTGATTGAGGCATCGTCACCAGCATCGCCCTTGAAATTCTGTGGGCATGATTTCCACCCATCTCTGCCAAAAGGGAGCCACATGCCCCAGCCCAAGCTTTTCACACCCTTCAAGATCCGCAATCTCGAACTCGAGAACCGTATAGCAATCGCTCCGATGTGCACGTATTCGGCCGTGGACGGGTGCATGACCGACTGGCATCTGATCCATCTGGGACAGCTGGCCTTGTCCGGCGCCGGATTGCTGACGATCGAGGCAACCGCGGTGGTTCCCGAAGGTCGCATCAGCTACGGCGATGTCGGCCTGTACAATGACGCCACGGAGGCCGCCATGCGCCGGACGCTGGAGGGCATCCGGAAATGGTCGAACATGCCGATTGCCGTTCAGCTTGCCCATGCCGGGCGCAAGGCATCGTCCGATCTGCCGTGGCGCGGCGGCGGGCAAATCGCTCCGGACCATCAGAACGGGTGGCAGACGGAAGCGCCCTCACCGGTCCCCTTCAAATCAACGGACAACGCCCCTACCGAACTGAGCCGTGAGCGGATGCAGGCTATCCGCGAGGCTTTCGCGGCAGCTGCGGTACGCGCGGCACGTATCGGCATCGACGCCGTCCAGATCCATGCCGCACATGGCTATCTCCTGCATTCCTTCCTGTCGCCGCTCGCCAATCGCCGGACGGATGAGTATGGCGGCAGCCTCGAAAACCGGATGCGTTTCCCGCTGGAGGTTTTCGATGCGGTGCGTGCAGCTTTCCCCGCAGACAAGGTGGTGTCCGTTCGCGTCTCGGCGACGGATTGGCACGACGGCGGCTGGAATATCGAGGAGACCATCGAATTCGCAAAGGCGCTGGAGCGTCGCGGCTGCGATGCCATCAACGTCTCGAGCGGTGGCCTGCACGTCGATCAGAAGATCCCGATTTCCCCCAGCTACCAGGTGCCGTTTGCCCGCGCGATCAAAGCGGCGGTAACCATGCCGGTCGTCGCCGTCGGTTTGATCACCGAGCCTTCACAGGCGGAAGCGATCATCGCGACAGGCGATGCCGATCTTGTCGGCTTGGCCCGGACGATCCTGTATGATCCGCGCTGGCCATGGCATGCTGCCGCGGCACTTGGCGGGGAGGTTTCCGCAGCACCCCAATACCATCGCAGCCAGCCCTCGACGTTGAAGTCGTTGTTCAAGATGTAACCGGGGATGGCGACAACGGGAGACCGACGAAACCCACTTCGAACTTTTCCAGCCGTGTTGCGTTTACCTTTCGAACGTCAACAATCCTGAAGGAGAATGCAAATGGATTGGAATCGTGTCGAAGGCAACTGGAAGCAGTTCAAGGGCAACGTCAAGGAACAGTGGGGCAAGCTGACCGATGACGATCTGGATGTGATCGCCGGCAAGCGCGACCAGCTGGAAGGCAAAATCCAGGAACGCTACGGTATCGCAAAGGATCGTGCCCGCAAGGACATCGATGACTGGTACGGCCGCCAGACCTGGAACTAAGCCGTTCTGGTTTCGTCAAGCAAAACCCCGCCTCAAGCGGGGTTTTTTGTTGTCTCGAAGGAGAGTGGACGCCGACGCGCAAGCCCGGCAACGGTCACCTGAAGCCAGATGGCAGCCGTCACCTTCTCATTTTCATCGGGGCGCGAATTGCCAGTTGCAGCAAGGATTCCCGCGACCTGTATCCTCTGCGATAGAACTGCATGACAATGGCCGCATAATAGTCGGGGTCGAACGGTTTCCCGAAGGCTTGCAGCTTTTCCCTGACTTCATCGAATACGCTTTGGCAAAGTTTAATATCGTCATTGTGAAGAATACCCTGCATAGAATTCCCCCTCATTGAGTCGTTAAATATTGTGCAACGCTACGGCCGGTTTCTTTGCAAGGGGTGGAGAAAAAGCCTAAAATTTTAACGATGCTGCAAATGATACGATATCGACCGGTGCAGGGCCGCTAGACGCCGTGTCGGCGCGACGGATCGCGATCCAAATCCAGCCTCGGCCAATCCAGTCAATCTATATGCACGCGACCTAATGTTATTGAAGGATCGTGCATGATTGAGCAGCAGGACGATGGGCTGGTTGCAGCGGGCAACGAACGGGTATCCTCGGATATGCTGCCTGCCCGTGGCTATGGGCGGGTCCGGGCCTGGGCGGCGGGGTATCCGCTGAGGTCGCCATTTTTCCGCCTCCTGCTGATCACTCTTCTCCTCTCGGCGTTGCATCACTCGGTCGCCCTGGAGACAGCGGCCTATGTTGCCGGCCTCAGTTTTCTGGGTGGCGTGCGTTATCCGACGCCCTTTGCGCGGATGCGCGGCGCCAGGGCTCGCCGCGAAAAGCGCGCCGCCTCGGCACAGCGTACCGCCAACAAGCAGGCGGAGATCGCCAGGGCTCAGGCTGTCCTGCTTCGCCAGAATTCTGCCGAGGCGCATCTGGTCGCCCTCGGCGACAAGGAGGTTCTGTTTTCCGAGGATGGCAGCGCCTTCATCATGTATGCGCGCCAAGGCGGGAAGCTGATCGCCCTTTTCGACCCGGTCGGCCCGACGGAGTGCCGGCGGGAACTGGTTCTGGCATTCAGGGCGCTGGCCTTTTCGCTGGGCTGCAAGCCGGTGTTCTACCAGGCATCGCCCGAGCTTCTTTCGCTCTGCCAGGACCTCGGCATGCGCGGCTTCAAGCTCGGCGAGCTTGCCGAAATCAGGCTCGACCTGTTCGAGATGAAGGGCAAGGAATGGGCAAGCCTGCGCCGGGCGACCAACCGGGCCGAACGCGACGGCCTGGAGTTCGAGATCGTGGAGGCCTCGGACGTCACCCCGCTTCTGCCTGATATCGCCGCGGTTTCGAATGCCTGGCTGGCACAAAACAATGCGCAGGAAAAACGTTTTTCGCTTGGTTTCTTCACCGAGGACTATGCCTGCGCCCATCCGCTCGCCGTCTTGCGACAGGATGGCAGGATCATTGCCTTCATGAACCTGCTGGTCTCAGGAGAAAGCGTCTTTGTCGATCTGATGCGGTTCGTTCCAGGTGTCCATCGCGGGGTGATGGATCTTCTGATGGTGCGCACCATCGAGTTTCTGAAGCAGCGCGGCTACCGGCGGCTCAATTTGGGCATGGCGCCGCTCTCCGGCCTGTCGGCCCACCGCAATGCGCCGCTCTGGGACCGGGCCGGCCGGCTTGTCTTCGAGAAGGGCAACCGCTTCTACAACTTCAAGGGACTTCTGGCGTTCAAATCGAAATTCGATCCGCAGTGGAAACCACGCTACCTTGTGGTTCCCAAGGAGGCCAATCCCTTTGTCTGCGCCGCCGCTTCCGCCGCCCTCATCGGTGGCGGCCTCAAGGGAGTTTTCCGCCGATGATCCGCCGTTTCGCCGCAACGGCCCTTGCTCTGCTCGCCCTGTCCGTATCGCCGCTCGCGGCCGAAGACACGGCGATCAACACCGGCCACATCCCCTCGCCGCGTATTCTGGTGCCGGCGAACCCGACCAATACGACGATCTTCCTCCTGTCCGACAAAGCGGGCTGGACCAAGCTCGAACAGGACCTGGCCGAAAAACTCCACGATCAGGGCGCCATAGTCGTCGGCATCGATGTGCCGCGGTATCTTGCCGTTCTGGAGGGCGAAACCCGCTCCTGCTCCTACACGGTTTCGGCGATCGAAAGCCTGAGCCAGCAGCTGCAGCGCCGCGCCGGGCTCAACGGATATCATGCGCCGATAATTGCCGGGGCCGGTCTCGGCGGCACGATGGCCCTGGCCATTGCGGCACAGACGCCGGCCGCCACCATCGGCGGCACGGTTTCCGTCGATCCGGACCTGGTCCTGCCTTTGTCGAAACCATTCTGTACCCCCGCTCGGAAAACGCCGGAGGCTGGCGGTTATCGGTATGGTTTGACCAAAGGAGCCTTGCCCAACCCGATCGAAATCCTGTTCAGCTCGAATGCGACGGAGCAAGCGCAGGAACATGCCGCCTCGCTACAGTCCGAACATCCGGATATCGTTTCGACGGACACCGAAGAGATGCCGCTTGCAGCCCTGGCAACAACGCTCGAAAACCGGATGCAGGCGCAGCGTGAACAGGTCGACAGCCTGCCGCTTGCGATCATCGACGCCGTTCCCGCCCACGACACGATGGCGATCATCATTTCCGGTGACGGTGGATGGCGCGATATCGACAAGAAGGTTGCGGGCTATCTTGCCGGTCACGGCATTCCGTCGGTGGGCCTCGACGCGCTGCGTTACTTCTGGTCGGAAAAGACCCCGGAAGGCACGGCACGGGACGTGGAGCGGATCGTCGATCTCTATTCGCGCCAGTTCAAGACACGCCATGTGCTGCTGATCGGTTACTCCTTCGGCGCCAATGTGCTGCCGTCGACGTTTCGCAACATGGGCAAGCCCTACCAGGATCGGGTGCGCCTGATCTCCCTGCTCGCCTTGTCGCATAAGGCGGATTACCAGATTTCCGTCATGGGCTGGCTTGGTTCCGAAGGTGCCGGCGCCGCCGGAGACCCAACGGACGATGTCCGCCGGATCGGCCCCGAAAAGGTCCAGTGCATCTATGGCCTTGCCGAAGCCGACAGCGCTTGCCCCGCCCTTGCTACGACGACAGCCGAGGTCATCGGCATTTCCGGCGGCCATCATTTCGATGGCGACTATGAAGCGCTGACCCGCCGGATCGTCGATTCAATGAAGACCCGGCTTCAGTCGCAACCCGGAGAATGACGGCCGAGAGCAACTCCGGCAAACGCGCGGCGGGTTGGCTGGATGCTTTCGATCAGCGGAAGAAGCGGTTGACCGGACGAACAAGGCCGAGGTGATCGCGCAAGGTGGTGCCCTCGTACTCCGTTCTGAACAGGCCGCGGCGCTGCAGTTCCGGCACCACCCGTTCGACGACATCGTCAAGACCCTGCGGCAGATAGGGGAAGACGACGTTGAAGCCATCGGACCCTTCTTCATGCAGCCACGCGGCCATTTCGTCGGCGATGGTTTCCGGCGTGCCGACAAAAGCCAGCCCGGCATAACCGCCATAACGCTGTGCCAACTGCCGCACCGTCAGCCCCTCGTCGGCAGCAAGTTTCAACACCTGTGCCCGCCCGCTCTTGCTGTCATTGGTCTCGGGAATCTCAGGCAGCGGCGCATCCGGATCGAAGCCGGAGGCGTCATGACCGAGTGCGATGGAAAGCGAGGCGATCGCGCTGTCGTAATGCACGAGGCTGTCGAGCTTCAGGCGCTTCTCGCGCGCCTCCTGAACGGTGTCGCCGACCACGACGAAGGCGGCGGGAAGGATCTTCAAATCGTCCGGCTTGCGGCCGACCGCCGCAAGCCGGCCCTTGATATCGGCATAAAGCGCCTTGCCGGCGGCGAGATCACGCGGCGCGCAGAAAACCACCTCTGCCGTTTCGGCCGCAAGCTGGCGGCCGGGTTCCGACTGGCCGGCCTGCACGATCACCGGCCAGCCCTGCGGCGGCCGGGCGATGTTCAGCGGACCGCGAACCCTGAGTTCAGGCCCCTTGTGATCGAGGACGTGCAGTTTCTCGGGGTCGAAAAAGATGCCGCTTTCGGCATCCCGGATGAAAGCCTCGTCGGCAAAACTGTCCCACAGCCCGGTGACGACATCGAAGAATTCCCGCGCGCGCCCATAACGCTCGCCATGCTCGACATGGTCCTCCAGACCGAAATTGCGCGCCGCGTCGGGGTTCGAGGTGGTGACGATATTCCATCCCGCCCGGCCGCCGCTGATATGGTCAAGCGAGGCGAAACGCCGGGCAATGTGATAGGGCTGGTCGAAGGTGGTGGACGCGGTTGCCACGAGACCGATCCGCTCCGTGACCGCGGCAAGCGCCGAAAGCAGCGTGAACGGCTCGAAAGACGTCACGGTATGGCTGCGGCGCAGGGCCTCGATCGGCATGTTGAGCACGGCAAGATGATCCGCCATGAAAAACGCGTCGAACTTCGCTGCCTCCAGCTTCAGGGCGAACGACGTAATGTGCTTGAAGTTGAAGTTGGCATCCGGGTAGGAGCCGGGATAGCGCCAGGCACCGGTATGCAGGCTGACCGGCCGCATGAAGGCGCCGAGATGCAGTTTTTTCGTATCGCTCATATCATTCCGGCCCGGTTAAAATCTGGTCTTCGGTGGCGGCCACCATCCGCGCCATTAGCCCCTTGTGGGGTGGCAGGATGTCCGCCACCAGCACATAAGGTGCCACGGCGGACGCTACAACAATCTGCCGCGCCTATGCCGAAAAGGTGATCGCCGCCGATCAGACAACCGCCGACGACCGACGCTTCGGCTGGAAATGCGCTAACCGGCAAGCAACAGCGATCCGACCACGCCGAGCAGGACGCGCGCACCGGAAATCATATGCGCGTCACTCACGAATTCCGCCTCGTTGTGACTGATGCCATTGCGGCACGGAACGAAGATCATGGCGGTCGGCGCCACGCGGCTGACGAACAGCGCATCGTGAAAGGCGCCGGACACCATTGGGCGGCTCTTGAGGTCGAGCGCCGCGCAGGTGTCCGCAATCGTTTCCGTGATCGATGATGCAAACTGTGCCGGCGCCATGTCGACGCGCCGGTTGATGGCGACGTCACAGTGCCAGTGGCGGCTTGCTGTCTCGCATTCCTGCCGGACATGCCGCTCCATCGCCGCAAGTGTTTCAGCATCCGGATGACGGATATCGACGGTGAAGGTGACCGAGCTGGGAATGACGTTGATGGAGCCGGGTTCGGCCGCAATGCGGCCGATCGTCAGCCGCGCCTGCGGATCGGCGGGCATGATCGCCGACTGAAGGCTTGCGATGACCATCGCCGCCGCGCTCATGGGGTCCTTGCGAAATTCGAGCGGGGTGGTGCCGGCATGCGCAGCCTCGCCGGAGAAGACGATCTCAAGCCATTTTGTCCCCTGCACAGCGGTGACAACACCGATGGGCACGTTCTCCCTCTCAAGGATTGGGCCTTGCTCGATATGCAGCTCGACAAAGGCGGATATGGCGTGGCCTATGGGACGCACTGCAGCTTCCGGCAGCGCTGCGAGCGTCGCCGCCAGTTCATCGGCCAGCACCGGGCCGTCCGTCGCATGTGTCGTCTGCCAGTCCGCCAGCTTTCCCGCCCCCGAAAAGGCCATGGATCCCATGCAGCCCGGCGAATAGCGGCTGCCTTCCTCGTTGGTGAAAGCGACCACTTCGACGGCACGGTCGGTTTCGGTTCCGGCGTCGGCAAGCGCTTCCAGCACTTCGAAGGCGCTGAGCGTGCCGAGCGCGCCGTCGAAACGGCCACCTGTCGGCTGGCTATCGAGATGACTGCCGATGAGGAGCGGCGGCAGGGACGCATCCTTGCCCTCCCGGCGAATGAAGAGGTTGGCGATCTCGTCCTGAAAGACCGTAAAGCCGCGGGCAAGCGCCCGTTCGGCCAGCAGCCGGCGCGCGATGCGGTCTTCGACACCCAAGGCCTGTCGGTTGACGCCGCCGGCCGGTGTTGCCCCGATCGCTGCAAAATCAGCAACGGAGGCGAGGAGGCGCGCGGCGTTGACCTCAGGCTTGATGTTCATCGGCCAAGGCCTGCAATGAAACGCTTGACCCGGTCCGGCTCGACGGCATTCCACCAGACGCCATCGTATTTGAGGGCGCTTGCGATGATCACGCCGTCGGCAACCGAGAGGATGTCGTTGGCATTGTCATGCGTGACGCCGCTGCCGACCAGCGTGGGCAACGATGCCGCCTCCTTGATCATTCTGATGTAGCCGAGATCGGCGGCGTGCCCGGTGCGCTGTCCGGTGGCGATGATGACATCGGCATCGAAAAAGACGAGATCCTTGACCTGCTCTTCGACCGGCCGGTCCGCCACGATGGCATGGGCGCCGTGCTTGACATGGGCATCGGCAAAGATGCGGATGCCGCGGGCCCGAAGATGGGCGCGGTAGCGCATGGCGCGGGCAGACTCACCCTCCACGAAACCTTCGTTGGCGATATAGGCATTCGCCCACTGGTTGACGCGAATGAACGACGCCGAGGAGGCGGAAGCGATAGCGAGCGCCGGGATCGCCGCATTGGCGAGCACGTTGATGCCGATCGGACGACCGAGCTCGCGGCGGATTCGGTCGGCGACGACGGCCATATGCGCCGACGTCTCGTGGCCGATGTCGTCGGGCTTGGCAAAGGGCACGTCGCCATGGTTCTCGACGATGACGGCATCACAGCCTCCGGAGAGATAGGCCCGCGCATCCGAAAGGCCGCGCTCGTAGATCGCCTCCACGCCTTCGTCGTCATAACGCGGCGCACCCGGCAGCGGCATCAGGTGCACCACGCCGATCACCGGCTTGTCGCGCCCGAAAAGCGATTTCAGCGTATCCTTGTCCTGTCGTCCGATGGGGTTGCTCATGGCGTTCACACGTTTTCCAGTTTGAATGTCTTGGTGAGGGCGGCAATTTCCGCCCGGGTGGGAAAGGAAGCGAGCGTGCCGGCTCGGCCGACGGCAATGCCAGCCGCCTGTGTCGCAAGCCTTGCGGCATCGGGCAGCGATGCGCCCTGTGCGAGGAGCCCGGCCAGCGTGCCGGCAAAACAGTCGCCGGCTCCGCTCGCATCAATAGCGTCGCGTTTTTCAGCCGGGATGTAGAGCCGGGAAGATGTGTCCACAATCAGAGCACCCTCGGAACCGAGCGTGACGATGACTGCGGTGGCGCCCATCGCAAGCAGGCGCTCGGCGGCACGCTCCGCATCGGTCTCGCCGGTCAAGGCCTCGGCCTCCGGCCGATTGACGACCAGAAGCGATACGCGGGCCAGATCCAGCGGGTCCACAAGAAGCGGGCTAGGGTTGAGAACCGTGAACAGCCCGGCCGCACGCGCCGCCTCCAGGCACTGCGCCGTGACGTCGGCGCCAAGATTGCCCTGCATCAGCAGCATGTCGCCGGCGCGCCAGGTCGATGCGAGCAGGCTCGTGGCAAGCGGATCGAACGCCTCCGCGCAGGCGGCCGCGGTCACAATGACGTTCTCACCTTGGCGATCGATCAGGATCACCGAACGGTCGCAAGGCAGATCGAGGTGCGACAGGCGCAGATCGAGAATATCGGCCGAGAGCAGGCTTGCCATCCGGTCACCGGCGGCATCCCGGCCGACGGGCGCCCAAAGCGTCACCGTCGCCCCCGTCCGGGCGGCGGCGGCGGCCTGGTTCGCTCCCTTGCCGCCCAGGCCTTCGACGGCAGTGCTCGCGTTCAACGTTTCGCCCGGCCGCGGCAGCCGCTCCAGGCGAAAACTCGTATCGACGCAGACATTGCCGACGACGTGGATGGTCATGACCGCGGACCTTCCGTTCAGTCCGTCGCCCAGGCGAGCATCTGCTCGAACAGGGTCTTGTAGCCCGGCCAGGCGATGAATTCCGGCGGCAGCCAATGCGGGCCGACGTCGGATGTCCAGACCAGCGTACGGCCTTCGCCATAGGTGCCGGTGACGAGCAACGGCAGCGAACCGTATTCCGACGAGACGGTCATCAGCTGGTTGGCACCTTCCTTCAGCACCACTTCGTTGAAGCCGAGAAGATAGGGGAACTCGCCGGAAATGCCCGCAAGGATCGGATGGGACGCATCGCCCGACACGACAGGCGTAAAACCTTCCGGCACTTCGACGCGGTCATCGACGGAAAGGCAAGACACCGGCAGAACCTCTTCCACCGCCGTCTTGCGGAAACGCGCGCCGCCATTGATGCCCTGGAAGGAATAATAGCCGCCGAACATCAGCAGCGATCCACCCTTGGCGACATATTCACGCAGCAGTTTCAGGCGGTTCGGCGTGCGGCGCGAATGGATCCAGGTGTCGGGATGCAAAAGCAGCGTGTTGGCGCCGATATCCGAAAGCACGATGGCATCATAGGCCTGCAGGCCTTCGAGCGTGCTCGGAAACTCCTTCTGCGCCTCGTGAGCCGGCATGAAGGTGACGTCGAAGGGGCTGTCCTTCAAGGCTTTCAGCAGTTCGTCCGCACCGGTGTGATAGGTCACGGTCGGGAACTGGTCGAAACCCTTGATATGGGTCGCGGTGGACACCCAGGATTCGCCGGCAAGCAGCACTTTCTTCTTGGTCATGGAACCTCCTTGTAGGGATGGGCCAGCGCTCAGCGCATGGCGGAAAAGACGGATTTCGGATTGTCGATCAGCATGCGGTCGATGGCCGCCTGGTCGACGCCGTGGCGTTTCAGCCGCGGCAGGAAGTGCTTGAGAATGTAACCATAACCAAAACCGCCATACCGCGTCAGCATGATCTTCAGGAAGACATCCTGCGACAGCAGCAGCCGGTCGCCGAAGCCTTTTTCAACAAGAGCGGCGATGGCGCGGGCATTCTCCTCGTCGGACGGCGACTGGGCGTCCTGATCGGCATAATAATAGTCCATGCCGATCATGTCGTATTCTAGGAAGGCGCCGCGTCTTGCCAGCGCCATCTGGTAATCGAGGTCGTTGTGGCTGGGGTTCATGTGGCAGAGGACGGTATGACGCAAATCGGCGCCTTCCTCCTCCACGACATCGAGCACGCGATGCGCCAGACGTTCCCAGCCCGGCAGATGGATGGAAAGCGGCAGGCCGGTGATGCGCGCCGCCCGCGCCGAAGCGCGCAGCGATTTTTCCTCCTCGGCAGTGAAATTGCAGCTGACGCCGACTTCGCCGATGATGCCGGCCATGATCTCCGGCTGCGTTTCACCGCCGCCGACATCATCGACGATGAACTGCGTGACCGCCTCGACATCCATGGCCTTCAGCCATTCCGGATGGGTATGCTCGAGATAGAAGCCGGTGCCCATGACGATCCGTAGGCCTGACATGCGGGCGATGCGGGCAAGACCGGCGGCATCGCGGCCGATGCCGAAATTGGTGGTCTCCACCACGGTGCAACCGCCGAGCGCCTGGAAACGCTTGAGTTCACCGAGTGCCAGGTCACCGTCGTCGAGCGAGACATTGTCCCGGTTCATGTACGGGTTCATGCGCAACTCGCCGATGATCTCGATCGAGACCTTCTGTTCGGCAATCGCCTTCTCGTCCGGATGGCAGGGGCATATCCAGCTGGTGGCGCCATCGAGAAAGATATGCTCGTGCATCAAGGTGACACCGAGTTCCTCCACCGGAACGGGGCCGGTGACGGTCATGGCGGTGCCGGACTGCACGCCGATGGGATGGCGCGTTTTCGATGCGTCCGTGAACAGGTGATCGAGCATGTTCAACGTCCCTTCGCGCCGCCGCGGAACAGGCGGAAATTCAGCCAGATCGCGATCAGGATGATGAAGCCGGTGACGATGGGCGTGAAGAAGGGCGACAGGTGCGAAAGGATGAGGCCATTCGCCAGCACCGCCACGGTAAGCGCGCCGAGAATGGTTCCCGTCAGCGAGCCGCGTCCGCCGAACAGGCTGGTGCCGCCAAGCACCACGGCCGCGATGACATCGAGCTCGAAACCCTGCCCGGCATTGGAGGAGCCGGAGCCGAGACGGGCGGCGAGGATGATACCGGCCGCCGCCGATGCCGTGCCCGAGAGCACATAGACCCAGAGGATGACGCGGCGCGTGTTGACGCCTGCCCGCCGCGTCGCCTCGGCATTGGCCCCGACGCCTGTGACGTAGCGGCCGAAATGGGTTTCGTTGAAGGCGATATAGGCGATGGCAAGAATGACGATGGCGATCAGCGCCGGAGCGGGAATGCCGAGCACCCAGGCACGTCCTATCGCCACGAAGGGGCTGGTCGGCTCGATGGGGATCGAATAACCGCCGGTGATCAGCAACGCGAAGCCGCGGATGACGGAAAGGCCGGCCAGCGTGACGATGAAGGCAGGGATGCGCTCATAAGCAATGAAATAGCCCTGGATGACGCCAACCGCGGCGCCGAGCAGCAGCATCAACAGGATGGCGAGCGGCCAAGGAATGCCGGCCTGGAGGGCCGCAGCGGAAAGCGTGGCCGTCAGGGCCAGCACGGAGCCGACCGAAAGGTCGATGCCGCCGGTGGTGATGACGAAGGTCATGGCGGCCGCGACGATCAGCAGCGGCGCGGATTGCCGGATGACGTTGAGCAGGTTCGGTGCGCTCAGGAAGGCATCCGTCGTTGCCCCGAAAAACAGGCAGCAGACGACGAAGAACAGCGCAATCGACATGACGCCGCCATTGGCGACGATCTTGTCGAGGATCGTCGTCTCGCGCATGCGCGGCGGATGGCTGGCATAGGCGTTGGGTTCGGAACTCATGCGGAAACGCCCTTTTCCCTGTTTTGGCCTGCGGAGCGGGCGGAAAATTTTCGCCCGACGATGAGATTGACGACGTCCTCGATATTGGTGTCCTCGATCCGGCGCTCGGCGACATTGCGCCCCTCATACATCACCTGGATGCGGTCGCAGACAAGGAAAAGATCCTGCAGGCGGTGCGTGATCAGGATGACGGAAACACCGCGCTGCGAGACGGTGCGAATGAGTTCTAGCACCGCCTCGACCTCGGCCACGGCAAGGGCCGCCGTCGGTTCGTCCATGATGAGCACGGAAGGATTGAAGGAAGCGGCGCGGCCGATGGCGATGGACTGGCGCTGGCCGCCCGAAAGGTTTTCCACCTTCATGCGGGTGTCGGGAATGACGATGCCGAGATTGGACAGCATGTCGCGCGCCCGTTCGTGCATCAGCTTCTTGTCGAGCATCGGCACGCCGGCGACGCGCCGCTTCGGCTCACGGCCGAGGAAAAGATTGCCGGCGACGTCGATCGTGTCGCAAAGCGCCAGGTCCTGGTAGACCATCTCGATACGGGCGGCGCGTGCATCCGCCGGCGACGTGAAGGCAACCTCTCTGCCGTCGATCTCGATCGTGCCGGCATCGGGGATCACGGCGCCGGATAAAACCTTGCTGATGGTGGATTTGCCCGCGCCGTTGTCACCCACCAGACCGAGAACCTCCCCGGGTTTCAGGTCGAGCGAGGCGTTGTCGAGCGATTGCAGAGCGCCATAGCGCTTGGAAATACCGGTCATCCGGACGCGGCTGACGTGCGTGTCGGTCATGGTCGAAGGCCCTTGCTGGAAATCCCGCCGCCCGGCCTGATCGACAGGCCGGGCGGCGGCGGCAGTTCGGCTTACTTGAACATCTCGCGATACTGATCGACATTCGCCTTGGTGACGATGGTCACGGGAACGTTGATGATCGGCTCGATCGTTTCGCCCTTCTTCACCTTGACGAGCGCTTCGACGGCAGCCTTGCCTTCACCAGCAGGATCCTGCTGGATGACGGCGGTCACAAAACCCTTGTCGATGCCATCGATGGCGGATTTCGTCAGGTCCCAACCGAAGACCTTGACCGAGTCGCCACGGCCCTGGCTATCGACGGCCGAAACCGCGCCGAGCAGCGCCGGTTCGCCGGTGGCGTAGAGCGCGTTCATGTCCGGGTTGGCCGTCATCAGGTTTTCAGCCGCCGAAAGGGCGACGTCCTGCACGTTCTGGCCATCGACGGTGTTGAGGAATTCGACCTTCTGGCCACCGGCTGCAACAGCCGCCTTGAAGCCGTCGAGGCGCTGGTTCTGGATGAAGGAGTTCAGTGCGCCGACGACGCCGACCTTGGCCGTTCCGCCCATGTCGCTCTTCACGTAGTCGGAGAAGAACTTGCCGATATCGCCGCCGGCCGCCGTGTTGTCGACGCCGACGAAGGCAATGTTGTCGCCATCAGGGATCTGCGCGTCGATGGCGATGACCGGAATGCCGGCAGCCTTGGCGGCGGTGATCGCCGGCTTCACACCGTTGACATCGATGGCGACCAGAATGATGCCGTCGACCTTCTGGGTGATGTAGGTTTCGATCGCATCGTTCTGCGCCGAAGGTACGTTGTTGGCGTTGAAGATGACCAGATCGACGCCAGCTGCCTTGGCGGCGGCATTGGCGCCGTCATTGATCTGGTTGAAGAACAGCGCCTGCTGGTTGATGGTGACAAGCGCGAACGTATCGGCGAAGGCGCTCGAAACACCCATGGAAAGCGTCATGGCGGCGGCTGCAACGCAGCCGAGAAGATATTTGGTCCGACCCATTTTTAGGTTCCCCTTGTTTGAAGCCGCGCGCGGCTGCACAATTTACGAGGGGCATTATTCAAGTGACTTGAACGATTGTCAAGATACTTGAATAACAAGCGCCGCGAAAGTCGTATAGGGAAATTTTCGAATTAAATCAGAATGTTGGCGGCGTATTCACCCAGAAGATCGAGGCGCGCTGGCTGCCGACGTTACGGTACCAATGGGCCAGTTCGGAGTTAAATACGAAACTATCCCCGGCCGACAGGCGAAAGGTCTTGTCGCCGATCATCAACTCGATCTCGCCGACGAGCACGTAGCCTACCTCCTCACCGACATGCTGGATAGGCCCGGCACTCTCGCCGCCGACATCGATATGGTGGATATTGCACTGGAGCAGGTGGCCCTGCGAATAAGGAATGACGCGCTCCAGCGATATGCCTTCGCCGCGCCGCAGCGGGTCGAGCGAGATCAGCGGGCGCGTGCCGGCGCGGAACACGACACCTTCGTCGGCATCGGTTTCCTCGAACATCCAGCCGATATTGGAATCGAGCGCCTGCACCAGACGGTGCAGCATGGGCAGCGAGGGTGAGGCCTTGCCGTTCTCGATCTTGGACAGCAGGCTCTCGGAACAATCCGCAGCCAGCGCCAGCGCCTTCAATGTCAAGCCACGCGTCTGCCTTGCAAGCCGCAGGCGTGCACCGAGCCGCACCGGATTCGACTGGACTTTATCCTCCCGGCTGCTTTCAATCGGCAAAGGCGGCTTGACCATATTCATGTTAGAGGCATCGCATTGATCGGGGAGACAATCATAGATCCTTCAATCAAGGGCTGTCCAGTGACGATCCTCGTGGGTCCTACCGGCTGCTCTCCCGGACGATCAGCTGCGGCTCGATCGTCACGTCGCGAACGTTTTGGACGTCATCGAGAATATCCAGGATCAGCTGGCCGGTTCGCTCGCCGATAAGCCGCGCCCCGGCATTGATGGTTGTCAGCGCCGGCACGCTGATGGCACCGATTTCGTAGTCGCCGAAACCGCCGATGGCCATCCGCTCCGGCACGGGCACGCCGCGGCGCTGACATTCCGTCAGCGCACCGAAGGCCGAAAGGTCCGACACACAGATAACCGCCTCGGAATCGGGATATTCCGTCAGCAGCCGCGCCATGGCATTGGCGCCCTCGCGCATCGAGATCGGCGGCGTGCCGCCATTGATCAGGCGTGACGCGTCGAGCCCATGATCGCGCAACGCCGCGATGAAGCCGAGGCGACGGTCGCTGCCGCGCGTATCCCGGCTTGCATCGCCACCGATGAAGGCGATACGCCTGTAGCCGACCGATACGAAATGATCGACCATGCTGCGCACGGCCTGGGCGTTGGAAAAGCCGACGAAATGGCCGATCGGTTCGGCCGGGACATCCCAGGTCTCGATGACGGGCACGCTGGTGTTTTCAAGCAGCTTTCGCGCCCGCGCGGTGTGCTTTCCGCCGGTGACGACGATGGCCTGCGGCTTGCGGCGAAGAAGCTGCTCGATCAGGCGCTCCTCCTCCTCGACATCGTAGTTGGTGTAGCCAAGCAGGATCTGGAAGCCGCGGGGATTGAGCGTCTCGGAAAGCCCACCAACCGTATCGGCGAAATTCGCATTGTTGATCGAGGGGATGGTGACGGCGATGAAATCCGTCTTTTGCGCGCGCAAGTTCGACGCGGTGGAATCGAAGACATAACCGAGGTCCTCGGCTACCTTCAAAATCGCCTCGCGCGTGTCCTTGCTGATCAGGCTGTTGGATTTGAACGCCCGCGAAACGGTCATGGGAGAGACACCAGCCTTGCGGGCAATGTCCGCCATGGTCGCTGCCTTGTCGTTCCGCATCCCTATCGCTCCGTTATCGTTACCATAATCTAATGCGCTGTCCTTGCCTCCTGCAAGCGGTCTGACAAAGAGGGCCGGGTCTCAAACCTCGGCGCCGATGGCCTTCAATGCGACCTGGGCAACCTGTTCGTCCTGCTCACCGGACCCCGAACCGACACCGATGCCGCCGAGCAGGATGCCATCGACGCGGATCGGCAGGCCGCCACGCAGGCCCGTCACATCGCCCTGGGTCGCGACAGCAAGCGGCACGCGTGCGTGCTCCGGCAGGCTTTGGCTCGCGGCGCCAATGGAGGCAGCCGTGCGCGCTTTCGCTGCAGCACTCTTCAGCGACAGATATCGTGACCCCTTCATCCGGAACGAGCCGAGGATGACGCCGCTTGCATCGACGATCACGATACATTGCGGCTGGCCCATCGCCTTGGCGGCATCGATGGCGGCCTGCAGCATCGCCAGAACGCCCATATCCGTCAATGTTGCGCTTGTTTCGGTAAAAGCCATTTTCATATCCTCCTGTATCGGCATCAGGCGCGGGCAGCGCCGCGAATAGCCAGGGACACCGCATAGACCGATGTCGTGGCGGTGATAAAGAGGCGATGTCGGTGACGCCCGCCGAAGCAAAGGTTCGAGACGGTTTCCGGCACGAGGATTTTTCCGCGCCGATGGCCATCGGGCGCGATGCAATGAACGCCGTCGCGGGCCGAAGACCAGAGATTGCCGGCTTCGTCGACCCGCATGCCGTCTGCGCAGCCCGGTTCGATGATATGGAAGACATCGCCGCCGGTGAGCTTGAAATCCGCACCGACGTCGAAGACCCGGATGTGCTGCGCATCGCCGCTGAACATCCGGCCGGTGTCGGCGACATAGAGGCGTTTTTCATCCGGGCTGAAGACGAGGCCGTTCGGGCAATTGAAATCGGTCAGCACCGCGCTGATAGTGCCGGAGTGCGGATCGATGCGGTAGACGTAACAGGGCAGTTCCTGTTCGGCACGCGCGCCTTCGTAGTCCGAAGCGATGCCGTAATGCGGATCGGTAAACCAGATGGCATCGTCCGAGGCGACGATCACGTCGTTGGGCGAATTCAGTCGCTTGCCGTCAAAACTGTCGGCAATCACGGTGATCGAGCCGTCATGTTCGGTGCGCGTGACGCGGCGGCTGCCATGCTCGCAGCTGACGAGGCGTCCCTGCCGGTCTCGGGTGTGGCCGTTGGAAAAATTCGATGGCGCGCGGAAGGTGCTGATGCCGGTCTCCGCGCTCCAGCGCATGATCCGGTTGCCAGGAATGTCGGAAAACAGCAGGCAATTATGATCGCCGAACCAGACGGGGCCTTCGACCCAGTCGAAGCCATCGGCCAGTTTCTTCAGCGGGGCATTCCCCAGCACATAAGTGGAGAATTCCTTGTCCTCCGCCACGAAAAACGACATGCCGATTCCTTCCTCCGAATTGCGAACGGCGGCACGATAGCCATCGCGCCGCGCCGGGCAAGGCCACAGACCTTTTCCCGAAACGCCGGATGCGACGCGAAGGCCGCATCCGGCAGGCAGGATCGCAGGGCTTATTTGCCCCAGATCTTTTTGTATTCGTCGCGGTAGCCGTCGTCCGGATCGAAAGTGTTCTTCGGGCCGCCATCGAACTCGACATTGTCCGTGGTGACGACATGCAGCGGCGAGATATAGCCGGACCATTTCTCGCCGGCAAAGGCGCGGTTCAGCTCGTCGATGAGCTGCCAGCCCTGCAGGTTGAGCGGTTCGGCCACGGTGACGGATTGGTACTGCTTGGCGCGGATGCGCTGATAGGCGCTTTCCGAACCGTCGCCTGCTGCAACGCTCTTCGGCGCCCCGTCGCCGGCAATGCCGGCTGCGGAAAGCGAAGGCCCCATGAAGTCGAAGTAGATGTCGTTGATCGCCAGCGAATGCGTCCACTGGGCACCGTATTTCTGCAGCAGCGTCGTGGTCAGCTGCGGCATGCGTTGCGACGTCTCGGCGATCGGCGTATCGACATATTCGAGTACGGTGCCGCCAAGCGCTTCGATCTCGGCCTTCATCTTGTCGGCCTTGGCGATGGCGATCGCATAGGTGGAGTCGGTGAAGATGATCACGCCGGGTTTGCCGCCGGCATCGACGAAGGCATAATCGGCCGCAGCCTTGGACACTTCCATCGCGTCGGTGGTGACGTTTGCGAAAACGCCGACCTCATCCACCGGGCCGACGGCGGGCGCCGCATGCCAGGCGACCATCGGGATGCCGGCCTTCTTGGCCTCTTCCATCGCCGGTTTCTGCTCGACGGCATCGAAGCCGGTGATGATGATGCCGCCGGGCTTCAGGGTCAGCGCCTGACCGAAGGCAGCCGTACGACCCTCGATAGAGCCGGCGCTGTCAATGACGTTGACGGACCAGCCGATCGCAGCAGCCGCCTCTTCGATGCCCTTGACGACACCGAGGATGCCGCCATTCTTCATGTCGGCGGCAACGACGACGACCGACTTGCCTTCGGCCGCTTTCGGGCCGGATGTCGGGCCGTCCCACTTCTCCACCTTGCTGGCATATTTTTCGACAACCGCCTTGGCATCGGCGATGGCATCGGCAAAGGCCGGGCCGGCCATCATCAGGCCAAGTACGACGGCAGTGGTCGTGGTCAGGAAATCTCTGCGTTTCACGATGTTATCCTCCCTATGAACGTGAGACATGCTTCGATTGGGTAAAGTCAGGCTGATGGGTCTGGCGTCTCTTTCGGCTTGATCGCCCCCATCGCACCGCGGCGGCGCTGGGCGTAACCGGCAATGCCGATCGCCACGAGCAGGGTGACGCCGTTGAAGAGCGGCTCGACGAAGAAGGAGCCGCCGAATTGCTGGATGCCGGCAATGCCGACGGCAAGGATGATGACACCGATCATCGTGCCCCAGACATTGACGCGGCCCGGCTTGATCGTGGTCGATCCGAGGAAGGCGCCGACGAGGGCCGGCAGCAGATATTCGAGGCCGACGCTTGCCTGGCCGATCCGCAGACGCGAGGCGAGCAGGACACCGGCAACAGCCGAGAGCGTACCGGAGGCGATGAAGGCGGCGATGACGAAACGACGAACCGGGATGCCGTTCAACGCGGCCGCCTTCGGGTTTGCGCCGATCGCATAGACGTAACGGCCGATCGGCAGATATTCGAGGATGATCCACATGGCGAGCGCCAGAGCGAGCACATAGAAGCCGGTGATCGGCAGGCCGAGAACCATGGTGCCGTTCAGCGCATAGAAGCCGTCCGGCAGCACGCCGACCACCTGCCGCCCGCCCGTATGCCAGAGCGCGACGGCATAGATGACCGTGCCGGTGCCGAGCGTGGCGATAAAACTGTCGATCTTGGCGACTTCGACGAGCAGGCCATTGAGAAAACCGGTCAAGGCGCCGGCCACCAGCACGATGGCAACCGCGATGGGCCAGGGCAGGCCCAGCATCGTCTGCAGGCTGATCGCCAGGATATGCCAGAGCACGATGCCGTATCCGATCGTCAGGTCGATCCGGCCGCAAGCCATCGGGATCATCGCCGCAAGCGACAGGATGGCGATGATCGTCTTGTTGGCGATGATCGAGCGCAGGTTGAGGACCGTCGGAAATGTATCCGGCAGCAGGATCGAGAAGATGACGATCAGCAGCACCGTCAGGATCACGAGACCGTAGACGGGAACAAGCCGCCGAATTTTCTCGCCGCCGGAAAGGCCCTTCAGCTCGGACTTGGTCGGTTCGAGCGCGTTGGACTGAATGGATTGCATCGTCTTTCTCCCGGATCAGGCCGCTTCGGACGCGGAGGCCGCGGCAATGACGGTGGATGTGGTGAGGTCGGCGCCGGTCAGTTCGCGGACGATCCGTCCGCGCGAAAACACCAGCGCCCGGTGGCAGATATGGGCGATCTCTTCGAAATCGGTGGAGATCACCAGGACGGCGAGCCCCTGTTCGACGGCGGACGCGATCAGCCGATAGATATCGGCCTTGGCGCCGACATCGACGCCGGCCGTCGGATCTTCGGCAATCAGAAGCTTGCGGTCGGTGGTCAGCCAGCGGCCGACGACCACCTTCTGCTGATTGCCGCCGGACAATGCCTCGATGGCCAGCGATTGATCGTTCGGCCGCAGGCCGACCTTCTCGCCGATGGCGGCTGCCATTTCCGCTTCCTTGACCGGCGACAGGAAAGCGCCGAGACCACGGCCGGAGGCGCGGGGATTGAGATAGGTGTTTTCCCGCAGCGACAGCGACATGGCGACGGATTCCTCCGTGCGGTCGCGGGCGATCAGGCCGATGCCGGAGGCGATAGCCGTTTCGGGACTGGTCAGATCCGGTGCCGCACCACGCACCGTCACCTGCCCCGTAGCCGGCTCGGCGCCGAACAGCGCCCTGCCGATCAGCTCCTGTCCGGCGCCGCGCAAGCCGACGAGGCCGAGCAATTCACCCTGGCGCAAATCGAAGGACACCGGGCCGGCGCCACGGCAGGCAAGGTCACGCACCGAAACCAGCACGTCCCCCGGCGCGGTTTCCGCCTTGGCAAACAGCTGGTCGGCCTTGCGCCCGACGATCATGCGGATCAGTTCATCCGGGTTCGTGTCGCGCACCGGGGTTTCGCCGACGAGAAAGCCATCGCGCAGCACGGCGACGCGGTCGGCGATACGGAAGATTTCGTCAAGGCGATGCGAGACGTAGATCATCGCCACGCCACGCTCCTTCAGCGGGCGGATCGCCTGGAAAAGGCGCTCGACCTCGTCGGCCGGCAGGCTGGCGGTCGGCTCGTCGAGAACCAGGACATCGGCCTCGACGGCCAAGGCACGGGCAATGGCGACCAGCGATTTTTCGGTGCGGGTCAGGTTCTGTACGCGGGTCGAGGGATCGAAATCGCAGCCGACCAGTTTCAGGGCCTCTGCCGTCCGCCGCGCCGTCGCGTTCCAGTCGATGAGCTTGCGCCGCAGTGAAAAACCCTGCGCCAGCCCAACATTTTCGGCTACCGTCATCCATTCGATCAGGCCGAGATCCTGATGGATGAAGGCCACCGGTTGGCGTTCCTGCGGCTTCGGCGGACGATGATGGTAGCTCTCGCCGCGAAACAGGATGTCGCCACCATCGGGTTTGTAGATCCCCGCAAGGGTCTTGATGAGCGTCGATTTGCCGGCACCGTTCTCGCCGAGAAGCGCAAGGATTTCCCCCTGCTTCAAATCGAGCGAGACATTCGTCAGCGCCTTGGTGCCGCCGAATTCTTTCGAGACCGCTCGAAATTCGAGAAGTGTGCCCGCCGTCATTTTCTCCTCCCAGAGCCTGATGTTTCGACCATATGGTATCGATAACATTTGTGTCAAGCGGCAAATCCGGACGTCATTTTGCCGATCGCCACGATGCCCGAATTGGCGAAAAAGACGCTGGACAAATGATCTTCGGCCGATATGTTATCGATAACAAGATATCCGTGGGAGGAAATGTTGAGCAAAATCGAGATCCTTCAGGTCGGTCCTTACCCCGCATGGGACGAGGAACGCCTGAATGCCCATTTCACCATGCATCGCTACTTCGAAGCTGCCGACAAGGCGGCCTTTCTGGCAGCCCATGCCGCTGGCATTCGCGGCATTGCCACGCGTGGCGAACTCGGCGCCAGCAGGGCGATGATCGAAGCCCTGCCCCATCTCGAAGTGATCAGCGTCTATGGCGTCGGTTACGATGCGGTGGATCTCCAGGCAGCTCGCGAACGCGGTATCCGGGTCACCAACACGCCCGACGTCCTGACAAAAGATGTCGCCGATCTCGGTGTCGCGATGATGCTGACGCTGGCACGCGGCATGATCGGCGCCGAACGCTGGGTCAGGAGCGGCGACTGGGCGGCGAAGGGGGGGTATCCACTTCAATCCCAAGCGCATGGCAAACGTGTCGGCATTCTGGGGCTTGGTCGCATCGGCTTCGAAGTGGGGAGACGCCTGGCCGGCTTCGACATGGACATCGCCTACAGCAGCCGCACGCCGAAAGAAGGCGCCGGAAACTGGACCTATGTTGCCGATCCGGTGGCGCTTGCCGCCCGCTCCGATTTCCTCTTCGTCACCCTCGCCTCGACGGCGGAGACACGCCATATCGTCGACCGCGAGGTTCTGCGCGCCCTGAGTCCGTCAGGCATGCTGATCAATATTTCGCGTGCCGCGACCATCGACGAGGAAGCGCTTCTCGATGCCTTGGAAAACAAGACGCTTGGCTCTGCCGCACTCGATGTCTTCGAAGGCGAGCCGAAGCTCAACCCGCGCTTCCTCGCGCTCGACAACGTACTTCTGCAGCCGCATCATGCCTCGGGCACGGTGGAAACCCGCAAGGCGATGGGGGCGCTGGTGTTCGACAATCTCTCGGCCCATTTCGATGGCCGTCCGCTGCCAACCCCGGTTCTGTGAGGCCAGACATGAAAGCGATCGTCATCCACGCGGCCAGGGATTTGCGCATCGAGGAGCGAGAGCCGGAAGCACCCGGCCCAGGCGAGGTGGAAATCCGCCTCGCGACCGGCGGCATCTGCGGCTCGGACCTGCATTATTACCATCACGGCGGTTTTGGCACTGTGCGCCTGAAGCAGCCGATGATCCTCGGTCATGAGGTTGCCGGCCATGTCGCGGCCCTGGGCGAAGGCGTTTCGGATCTGGCCATCGGCGACCTCGTCGCCGTGTCGCCTTCAAGGCCGTGCGGTGCCTGCGACTATTGCCTGAAGGGCCTGCCGAACCATTGTTTCAACATGCGTTTCTACGGATCGGCCATGCCCTTCCCGCATATTCAGGGCGCCTTCCGGGAACGGCTCGTCGCCAGGGCCAGCCAATGCGTCAAGGCCGACGGCCTGTCGGCCGGCGAGGCTGCCATGGCCGAGCCGCTGTCGGTCACGCTGCATGCCACGCGCCGCGCTGGCGAGATCCTGGGCAAGCGCGTGCTCGTCACCGGTTGCGGCCCGATCGGCACCCTCTCGATCCTCGCCGCCCGCCGGGCCGGTGCCGCCGAAATCGTCGCCGCCGACATTGCGGAACGGGCGCTGGGCTTTGCCCGCGCAATCGGGGCAGATCGTACGATCAATCTTTCCGAGGATCGCGACGGTCTCGTGCCTTTCAGTGAAAACAAGGGCACGTTCGACATTCTCTACGAATGCTCGGGCGCGCAGCCGGCCCTCGTCGCCGGCATTCAGGCGCTCAAGCCGCGTGGCGTCATCGTTCAGCTCGGCCTCGGCGGGGAGATGAGCCTGCCGATGATGGCGATAACGGCCAAGGAACTGGACCTGCGCGGCTCCTTCCGCTTCCACGAGGAATTCGCGGTCGCCGTCCGGCTCATGCAGGGCGGGCTGATCGATGTGAAGCCATTGATCACCCACACGCTGCCGCTGGCCGACGCCCTCAAGGCCTTCGAGATCGCTTCGGACAAGGGCCAGTCGATGAAGACGCAGATCGCATTTTCCTGAGGAATTCACTCATGAGCACCAATCTTTTCAATCTGGCGGGCAAACGTGCCCTGGTCACCGGCTCCTCGCAGGGCATCGGCTTTGCGCTGGCGAAAGGCCTCGCCGCGGCGGGCGCCGATATCGTCCTCAACGGCCGCGACGAAGGGAAACTTTCGGCTGCCGCAAACGACCTCGGCGCAAAACACAGCCTCGCCTTCGACGCCACCGACCACGAGGCGGTGCGCGCGGCCGTCGATGGCTTCGAGGCAACGGTGGGCGCCATCGACATCCTCGTCAACAATGCCGGCATGCAGCACCGCACGCCGCTGGAGGATTTTCCCGCCGATGCCTTCGAGCGGCTGCTGAGGACGAATATTTCGACGGTCTTTAATGTCGGCCAGGCCGTCGCGCGCCACATGATCGCGCGCGGCGCCGGCAAGATCATCAACATCGCCAGTGTCCAGACGGCGCTCGCCCGCCCCGGAATCGCGCCTTACACGGCCACGAAAGGCGCGGTCGGCAACCTCACCAAGGGCATGGCGACGGATTGGGCGAAATATGGCCTGCAATGCAACGCCATCGCACCCGGCTATTTCGATACACCGCTGAATGCCGCCCTCGTTGCCGATCCGGCCTTTTCCGCCTGGCTGGAAAAACGCACGCCGGCCGGCCGCTGGGGCAAGGTGGAGGAGCTTGTCGGCGCCTGCATCTTCCTTTCCTCCGATGCGTCCTCCTTCGTGAACGGACATGTGCTGTATGTCGATGGCGGCATTACGGCCTCGCTCTGAGATGCGGCGGCGTGTCGTTCTCATGGGCGTTGCCGGCTGTGGCAAGTCCGCCGTCGGTGCGGCACTCGCCGCCCGTCTCGGCGCCGCCTATCTGGACGGCGACGACCTGCATCCGCCCGAAAACATTGCCAAGATGAGCCGCGGCGAACCTTTGACGGATGATGATCGCCTGCCTTGGCTGGCCCGCGTCGCCGGCGCGCTCGCAGAGCCTCGCGGCATCCTCTTCCTCGGCTGCTCGGCGCTCAAGCGCCGCTACCGCGACCAGATACGCGCGCAGGCCGGCGCGCCGGTGGTCTTCGTCCACCTGTCCGGCAGCAAGGCGCTGATCACGGCCCGCATGGCGGCCCGCTCCGGTCATTTCATGCCGAAGAGCCTGATCGAAAGCCAGTTCGCGGCGCTCGAGCCGCCCATGGCGGACGAAGAAGCTATCAGCGTCGATATCGACGCCCCGATCGACACACTCGTGGCCACGATCGCCGCGAAACTGCAGGAGATGCCATCATGACCAACAGGGTAGCGCTGATCGGCGCCGGCGCCATGGGCGGCGCCATCGGCACACGGCTGGCGCAAACGGGCAATAGCCTCACCGTCTTCGACCCCGATCCGGCAAAACGCCAGGCGCTGGTCGACAAGGGCGCCCTCGCCGCCTCTACCGCGGCGGAGGCAGCGGCGGCGAGCGACTATGTCATCCTCAGCCTCAACTCGCCCGCCATCGTACGGCAGGCGGTTTTTGGCGAGGGGGGCGTGGCAGAGGGCGCGCGTCCGGGCACGCTGATCATCGACATGTCCTCGATCGATCCCGAGGCGACAAAACAGCTTGCCGCCGATGCCGCCGGCATGGGCCTGCGCTGGGTGGACAGCCCGCTGTCTGGCGGCGCGCCAAAAGCCTTGATCGGCGAACTGACGCTGATGGCCGGCGGCGATGCCAAGGACGTCGAGGATGCCCATACCGTGCTGCGTCACGTCGCCAGCAACTATACCCATATGGGACCGGTCGGGGCGGGCCAGACGACCAAGCTGATCAACCAGGTGCTCTGCGGCCTCGGTTTTCTTGCCGTGGCCGAGGCGACGCAGCTGGCGCTCGATGCCGGCGTGGACGCCGCAAAAATCCCGCAAGCGCTGAAGGGCGGCCGGGCCGACAGCGCCATCCTGCAGGAATACATGCCGCGCTTTGTCACGAAGGATTACCGACGGACCGGCCGTATCGACAACATGGTGAAGGATCTGAACGGCGCGCAGGACCTTGCCCGCCGCACCAACACCGCCATGCCGCTGACGGCGGCCTGCGCCGAAATTCACCGCATGCTGACGGCCGCCGGTCTCGGCGGCGAGGACCAGGCGGCACTGATGGAATTTTTCCGCGGACCCAACAAGGAGACTTTTGAATGATCACCCGTTTCGCACTGTTCGAAGGCAAGGTGAAGGAGGGGCAGACGGATGCCTTCCGCAAGGCCGTCATCGAGCGCATCCTGCCCAAATGGCAAAAGTTTCCGAAAGCGACGGACGTGCGCGTTTCCTTCGCCGAGGCACGCGACGACGGAGCGCCGGAATATCCCCTGATTCTCGCGATCAACTACCCCGATCTCGACGCCGTGGAAGCGGCGCTGGCAAGCCCGGTCCGCGCCGAATCCCGCGCGGCGACGGAGGCGGTACTTGCGGAATTCTTCGAAGGCCGCATCCATCATCATGTGACGCTCGCGAACGAATACAAGCTTTAGAAGCCGCGGTAAGCAACTCGATCCGGCGGCCTGTGAACGGTCGCCGACGATATCGGCATGCGGTTTCCACCAACCGGGTGCCCAAACGGCTGGCGGAAGAACACCAAAAATGCCGGCTGGTTTGCGCGCCTGCTGAAATAGAGGCAGTCTCCATCGACGTCCCCGAAGCAGGAATTTCGATTGAAGACACGCAAGCCGCTTATTCTCACTGCCCGGATCGCGGAAACGGACCTCGCGCCATTCGACCGTCTCCGCCAGGCACATTTTCCAACGGATCGAAACTTCCTCCGCGCCCATCTGACCATGTTTCATCGGTTGCCCGGCGAATACGAGGCGCGGATCGTCAACGAACTCATCAGCGCCGCGCAACGCACCGATGTCATGACGGCACATGTCAGCGGCGTCAGACATCTTGGTGCCGGCGTTGCCTATTCCATCACAAGCCCGGCCTTGTCCGACATGCGCGCAGCATTGAAGCTTGAATTCGTCTCATGGCTCGGCTCCCAGGATATGCGGGAATGGCAGCCGCACATCACGGTTCAAAACAAGGCCTCGAAAGCCAAGGCCGACGACCTTTATCGAAGCTTGAGCCAAGGCTTTCAGCCTCACCCCATCTCCATAACGGGTCTCGATCTCTGGGATTATGTCGGCGGTCCATGGCAACACGCGAACTATGTACCGTTCAACGCGGCGCCTTGATCCGGCAAACGCCATGGCACCAAGACAGCCATCACCAAGGCACGACCTTGTTGTCGAAATCGACGAAATGCACGCCCGTTTTTCCGGCGCTGGCGATCAGGGTTCCGACGATGCCCGCAGCGCTGGTATCAACATCGAGCGGGGCGGTATCACCTCCCATGTCGGTGCGCACCCAGCCCGGCGAAACGGCGAGATAGGTCCGGCCATCCGCATGGCGGGCGGCAAAGCTCTTCATCAACTGGTTGAGGGCGGCCTTGCTGGCGCGGTAAATCTCCCACGCCCCACCCGCATTGCCACTGACGCTGCCCATATTGGAGGACATGGCCGCCACCACCCCCACCGGCGTCACAAGATCGTGCAGCGCGGCGATGACGCGCAGCGGCGCAAGCGCATTGGTGAGCATCACATCGACGAAATCCTCGACGGGCGCGTCCTCGATCGCCGCAGCCGGATCGCGAGCGATACCGGCATTGACGAAAAGGACGTCCAGCGCACGACCGGAAAGGTCGCGCCGCACCCGGGCGATATCTTCGGCGACCGTGATGTCGAGCGTCACTATCGACAGCCGATCCCCGGCCGCCAGCGCATCGAGCGCCGCGCGACCGCGGGCGTCGCGCACGGTGGCAATGACGTCCCAGCCCTTGGCAAGAAAGGCTTTCGCCAGGCCCAATCCCAGGCCGCGCGAGGCTCCGACGATCAATGCGACCTTGCGATCAGTTGCTTCCGACATCTGGCTATGCCCTCTTCAGCCCGCCGAAACAGGCATATTTCAGCTCCACATATTCCTCGATACCATATTTGGAGCCTTCGCGACCGAAACCGCTTTCCTTGATACCGCCGAAGGGGGCGAGTTCGGTGGAGATCAGGCCTTCGTTGATGCCGACCATGCCGAATTGCAGTTCTTCCAGCACATGCCAGATGCGGCTGACATCGCGCGCATAAAAATAGGCCATCAGACCATAACGCGTGTCGTTGGCGAGACGGATGACCTCGGCCTCATCGGAAAAGCGGAAAACCGGAGCAATGGGGCCAAAAGCCTCCTCCCGGGCGAGGCGCATCGAGGCCTGCATGCCGCTCAACACCGTCGGCTGAACCCACGTGCCGCCGAGCGCATGGCGATCGCCGCCGGTCTCGATGCGGGCGCCCTGTCCGACGGCATCCCCGATCAGTTCCATGACTTTCGCCACGCCCTTCTCGTTGATCAGCGGTCCCTGTACGACATCGGGTGCTGCGCCGTCGCCGACTTTCAGGCGGGCGACTTCGGCGGTCAGCTTCGCCACGAAGGCGTCATGGATGCCGTCCTGCACGTAGATGCGGTTGGTGCAGACACAGGTCTGGCCGGAATTGCGGAATTTCGACGCAATCGCGCCGGCGACGGCAAGATCGAGGTCGGCATCATCGAAGACGATGAACGGCGCATTGCCGCCGAGCTCCAGCGAAAGCTTCTTCAGCGTATCGGCGCATTGCCGCATCAGGAGCTTGCCGACGGCGGTGGAGCCGGTAAACGAGAGCTTGCGGATGACCGGATGCTCGCAGAGCAGGCGGCCGATGCCGGCAGAATCCTTCGACGGCACGATGTTCAGCACGCCGGCCGGAATGCCGGCCTGCCGGGCAAGCTCGGCCATGGCGAGCGCCGTCAGCGGCGTTTCCTCGGACGGTTTGACGACCATGGTGCAGCCGGCAGCCAGCGCTGCGGCGGCCTTGCGGGTGATCATCGCCAGCGGAAAATTCCAGGGCGTGATGGCAGCGCAGACGCCGATCGGCTGTTTCAGCACCACAAAACGCCGGTCGCGGCCGGCGGAGGGGATGACGTCGCCATAGACGCGCTTGGCCTCTTCCGAAAACCAGTCGACGAAGGAGGCGCCGAACGCCACCTCGCCGCGCGCCTCATAGAGTGGTTTGCCCTGCTCGGCGGTAATGAGTTGGGCAAGGTCTTCCGTATGGGCGGTGATGAGATCGAACCAGGCGCGCAGCAATTTGGCGCGTTCCTTGGCCGGACGGTCGCGCCATTCCACCTGCGCTCGTTCGGCGGCGAGGATCGCGCGCTCGACGTCGCCGGCGGCGAGATCGGCAACGGCAGCCAGCACCTTCCCCGTCGCCGGATTACGGACATCGAAGGTCGCGCCGCTCTCCGCAGCGCTCCAGCCGCCGTCGATGAAGGCGCGGTCTTGCAACAACGCCAGCGTCATTGTCCGCTCTCCAGCTTTTCCAATGCCGCCCGCACGCTATCCTTCAGCACGGCGATGCCTTCGTCGAGGTGTGCGAAGGGAATGGTCAGCGGCGTCAGCACGCGCACGACATTGCCATGCACGCCGCAGGAGAGCAGCAGCAGGCCTTTTTCGGCGGCAGTGTGGGTAATCGCCTTCACCAGTTCCGGCCAGGGCTGGCGCGTCTCGCGGTCGCGCACGAACTCGATCGCCACCATGGCGCCGAGGCCGCGCACCTCGCCGATGCAGGCGAATTCGTTGCCTTCCTGCCATTCCTTGAAGACCTCCGTCAGGCGGCGGCCGACTTCATTGGCGCGGTCGATCAGTTTTTCCTCCTCGATGACGTCGAGGACTGCGAGCGAGGCGGCGCAGGAGAGCGGATTGCCGGCGAAGGTGGAGCCGACCCCGCCCATCGGGATCTTGTCCATGATATCGGCGCGGCCGGTGACGGCGGCGATCGGGAAGCCGCCGCCGAGGCCCTTGGCCATGGCGACAAGATCAGCGGCAACGCCGGCATGTTCCATCGCGAACATTTTCCCGGTGCGGGCAAAACCGGTCTGGATCTCGTCGGCGATCAGCAGAATGCCGTGTTTGTCGCAGATCTCGCGCAGCGTGCGCAGGAAGGTGACGGGCGCCGGGTAGAAACCGCCCTCGCCCTGCACCGGCTCGACGAAGATGCCGGCGACGCGGGTGGGGTCAACCTCGGAGCGGAAGAAGCGGTCGAGCGCGGTCAGCGATTCCTGTTCGGATATGCCGTGATAGGGGATCGGAAACGGCAGGTGGAAAACATCGGGCACCAGTGGGCCGAAGCCGGCCTTGTAGGGCGTGGTCTTGCCGGTCAGCGTCATCGCCATCAGCGTGCGGCCGTGGAAACCGCCGGAAAAGGCAACGAAGGCCGAGCGGCCGGTCGCGGCGCGGGCGATTTTTGCCGCGTTCTCGATGGCTTCCGCGCCGGTGGAAACGAGGAAGGTCTTTTTCGGGAAATCGCCCGGCACCAGGTCGTTCAGCTTCTCGCAGACGGCGACATAGTCGATATAGGGTGTCGTCTGGAACGAGGTGTGGGTGACTTTTTCGAGCTGGTCGCGCACACGTTCGAGCACCTTGGGGTGGCGGTGGCCGGTGTTGTTGACGGCGATGCCGGCAGCGAAGTCGATGTAGCGCTTGCCCTCGACGTCCCACAATTCGGCATTTTCCGCCTTTTCGATGTAGACGTCGAGATGTTTCGACAGGCCGGCAGGTATGGCGGCGCTACGCCGCGCCGCGAAGGCAGCGTTGGTGGACATGGGGCTCTCCCTTGATATGGTTTGTGGCGCGGCGAGGTCGCGGCGCGTGTTATCGGCCGACCCCGCCCTCGAAGGGCGGGGTCGAAACCCTGACCGTCAGACGGCTGCCTTTGCGTGGCGGGCGTCGCGGGCAATCTTCCAGTCGACGCATTCTTCTGAGCAGTAGATCTGCCCCTCATGCGTCTTCTTGCGGGCGGCATCCTCGGCGGACGCCTCGTAGATCAGCACGCCGCAATTGGCGCATTTGGTGTAGCTTTCGATGTAAAGCCCGTTCAGCGAAAACTTCATGGTCTCAGGCCTCCTGATAGCCGTAGTGTTTCTGGGCGGCCGCCTTGGAGACGTAGCCTTCGCGCACATCCTCCGCGACCGCGGCCGGATCGCGTTTTGCCGGATCGCCGTAGCCGCCACCGCCCGGGGTGACGAGCCGCACGCGGTCGCCGCGGCGGATCGAAACGTTGGAGTAGCGGCTGGTCGAGGCCTTGCCATAGGCTTCGCGCATCGTCTGCCAGTCGTCGCGGCCGTTCTTCATGACCAGGGTCGCACCGACGCCGCCTTCCGTGCCGCCGTTGAGGCCCCAGGGGGCGAGCAGATGGCGGTCGGTCATCTGCGAGCAGATGATCTCGTCGTTGAGGCACAACATCTGCTTGGAATAGCCAACCCCGCCGCGATACTCGCCGGCACCACCGGCATCGACGTTGAAGGCGAGGCTTTCGATGCGCCAGGGGAAGCGCGTCTCGTAGACTTCGACCGGCGTGATGCGGCAATTGCCGTTGATGGAATCCACGCCGTCATTGCCGTCCGCAAAGGCGCGGCCGCCCCAGCCGACCGCTTCGAGGTCGTAGCAGGCGAAGAACTCCTTCGTGTCAGCATCGACGCCGCCGAAGACGAAGTTGCAATGGGTCGCGCCTTCAGCCGCCATGACGCGGTTCGGAATGGCCGGCGCCATGGCGCCGAGGATGGTGCCGACGATGCGCGGATGCGTCTCGGTGTTGCCACCGACTTCCGGTGCCGGGAAATCGACGTTGAGGATGGTGCCGGGCGGCGCCATCACGCGGATCGGCCGGAAGCAGCCGGAATTGCGCGGGATGGTCGGGTCCGTCATGTGCAGCACGGCATTATAGGCGGCCGAGGTGGCGACGCCGAGCGTCGCATTGATCGGGCCGGAAGCCTGCGGCGAGGAGCCGTGATAGTCGACGATGATCTCGCCGCCGCGCTTGTGCACCTCGACGGCGACCGTATAGGTGCGGTCGGCGTCGATGCCGTCGCTTTCGATCTTGTCGGAGAAGGCATAGATGCCGTCAGGGATCGCCTCCAGTTCAGCGCGCATGCGGCGTTCCGAATAGAGCAGCAGGTCGTTGACGGTCTCCTTGATCTTCTCCTTGCCGTATTTCTTGTAGATCTGCGTCATCTGCTTTTCGCCGAGATCGACGGCGGCGATGAGGGCGCGCAGGTCGCCGTAGTTGACGCGCGGCGTGCGCACATTGGCGAGAAGCAGCTTCCAGACCTCGATATTGTCCTTGCCGCGCTTCTTGATCTTCACCGGCGGGATGCGTAGGCCTTCCTGGAAGATTTCCGTCGCCTCGCCGCAGAAGCCGCCAGGCGCCATGCCGCCGACTTCGGCGATATGGCCGATGGCCACCGCAAACCCCATGATCTCGCCGTCGACGAAGATCGGCTTGAAGAAGGTGTGCTCCGGCGTGTGCAGACCGCCGCGATAGGGGTCGTTGTGGAGGATGACGTCGCCTTCCTCGATTTCACCAATCGGGATTTCCTTGAGGCACGACTTGACGAGCAGCGGCATGCCGCCGATCTGCGCCGGGCAATAGTCCGCGACGGCAATCATGTCGCCGTTCATGTCCGCGAGGCCGCAGGTAAAATCCAGCGCCTCGTTGAAGATCGTCGAATAGGACGTCTTCATCAGCACGATCCCCATCTCCTTGCAGAGAGAGACCATGCTGGATTCCAGGATGTTCATCGTAACGAAGTCCATGATGGTACTCCTCAGGCCGAAATGATCAGGTTGCCGAGCCGGTCGACGCGGAGCGTCTGTTTCGGCTGCAGAATGGTGACGGAAGCGTTTTCCTCGACAATCGCCGGGCCGGCGATGGTCTGGCCCTGCTTGAAGGTGGCGCGGTCGTAGGTCTTCACCTCGTGCCAGCCGTCCTCGTAGCGCACCTTGCGGCTGCCGGAAGCTGCCGGGGTGCCTTCGCCCTTTTCCAGTTCCCGCATCTGCGGCTTTTCGGAAACGGCAACGGCGACCACCTTGAGATTGACCGTCTCGATGGTTTCTCCGGGGATGGAGAAGCCGAAGCGGTTCTGGTGCTCCTCGTGGAACCGCTCCCAGAGGTCGGCAATCGTCTCCTCGGTGAACTGGTTGGCCGGAAAGCTCAATTCCAGTTCGTGGTTCTGGCCGAAATAACGGGCTTCGATGGAACGGTAGATCTCCACCTTCTGCTTGTAGCCCTGGGAGACCAGCTCGGCGATGGCGCCGTCCACCAGCTCGGTCATCGCGGCGGTCGCGCGGGCACCGTCGAAATATTTCGAGATCTGTTGCACGGTGCGATGCCGGTCCACGCGGGCATCGGTCATGATGAAGCCGAAGGCGGAGAACTGGCCGGGATAGTTCGGCACGATACCCTGCGGAATGCCGGAGATGTCCATCAGATCGCAGATATGCACCGGACCCGCCCCGCCGGAAGCGACCAGCGAGAAGTCACGCGGATCGAGACCGCGCTGCAGCAGGACGGCGCGCAGCGCGCCGAGCATGTTGTTGTTGGCGATCTGCACCATGGCGAAAGCCGCCGCATCGACATCGAGGCCGAGCTGGTCGGCGATCTTCTTGACCGCGCGATGCGCCGCCTCGGCATCGAGCTTCATCTTGCCGCCGAGGAAGTAGTCGGGATTGATGCGGCCGAGCACGACGTTCGCGTCGGTCACGGTGGCATTCTCGCCGCCGCGGCCGTAGCAGGCCGGGCCAGGTGCCGCACCGGCCGATTGCGGCCCCATGCGCAGCATGCCGCCCTTGTCGATCCAGGCAATCGAGCCGCCGCCGGCGCCGATGGTGTGGATGTCAATCATCGGGATCTGGATCGGCAGGCCCCATTCGATCTCGAAGCTGGTCGTGACATGTTCCATGCCGTCGACGACGGTCGAGCAATCGGTCGAGGTGCCGCCCATGTCGAAGGTGACGAGGTTCTTGATGCCGGTCAGTTCGGAGAGCACGCGGGTGGCGACGACGGCACCCGTCGGGCCGGAGAGCGTCATCTGCACGGGGGCTTCTGCCGCACCCTTCAGGGTCGATTCACCGCCATTCGACTTGATGACGCCGATCTTGTCGCCGATGCCGATGCCGTCGAGGCGCTTCTGCATGCGGTGGAAGTTGTCGGAGACGATGGGCTTAAGGTAAGCGTCGGCAATCGTTGTGGAAGCGCGGTCATATTCCTTCCACTTCGGCAGCACGTCATAAGAAATCGAGATCGGCATGCCCGGCAGTTCTTCGGCGAGAATGTCGCGGATGCGCTGCTCGTGGCTGGGGTCGATATAGGAAAACAGGGTGCAGATGGCGATGGCTTCGATGGTACCGTCAGCCTTGATCGTTGCCGCCAGCGCGCGCACCGCAGCTTCGTCGAGCGGCGTCACTTCCTCACCCTTGGCGCTGAAACGGCCGCCGATTTCATAGGTGTCGGCGCGCTTCATCAGCGGCTTGGTCTTGATCCAGGTGATGTCGTAATGGCTGCGGCGGTCGCCGCGCTGGATGAAGGGAACGTCGCGAAAGCCAGTGGTGGTGACATAGGCGACCTTTGCGCCGCGGCGCGTCAAAAGCGCGTTGGTGGCGATCGTCGTGCCGAGGCGGATCTTGTCGACGCCGGCGACGTCTTCCACTTGGCCGAGGCCCTGGAGCACGCCCTCGATCGGTTCGGAAGGCGTCGTCAGGTTCTTCCAGTTTTCGATTACGCCCGTCGCCGCATCGTAGGAGACGAAGTCGGTAAACGTCCCCCCGATGTCGATGCCGATGATTTTGTTGTCAGGCATTGTTCCCTCTTTTCTCATGGATGGATCAGGACGAACGGGATTTGTCCCGCTCATAAGCTTCAAGCAGATGGCGCCAGGAATCGCGGATGTGATCGCGAACGGCGTCCATCGCCTTTTCGGAATTGCGGCTGCGCAGCGCCTCGACGACCGGCCAGTGATCGACCGCCGCCGCCATCTGGCTCTCGAACTGCCGTTCGGCGATGGTGATCAGCATCTGCACTTCGGCCTGGATGTTGGTGAAGGCGTGCAGCGTCTGGCGGTTTTTCGAGAGCTTGCAGATCTCGAGGTGGAAGGCGAGGTCGTTTTCGACCAGCGCAATCTCGTCATTGGCATTGGCAGCCGCGATCATGGCGTCGACGAAGCCGGCGATGCGGTCGACATCGGCGTCCGTCATCTGCGGCAGCGCCTGTTCGACGGCGAAGCGCTCGACGACGACGCGGAAGGAGAAGATCTCGTCGATATCGTTGCGCAGGAAGGTGCGCACGAACGTCCCCTTGCGCGGCACGGCGACGAGCAGACCACGCTCTTCCAGCCGCCGGATCGCCTCGCGGATGGGATTGCGGCTGATTCCGAGCTGGCGGGCAAGCTCTGCCTCGTTGATACGCTGGCCGGGCTGAAGACGACCGAAGATCAGTTCACGCACGAGAAAGGTCGAAACCTGGTCGGAAAGCATACGGTTGTCGATGATGCCGACGGGTTCTTCCGTATTGAAGAGGAGGCTATTAGCCATTGATGAGACCTTTCTCGCGTTTTTCCTGCCCCGGCAGGGTGATTTCCCGCCCTGCCATGATTCCGTCTTTGCGGAAGACCAGTATCAACAGCATAAAGGCCGCGATGATAAGCTCCTGCGTGCCCGCCGGCAGCGCCCATTCCGTCCCGCCGATGGAAACACCCGCCTCGAGCCGGCGAAAGATATCGACCATGGCGGTGATGACGACGACACCGGTGACCGCACCGGCCAGGCTGCCCATGCCGCCGACGATAAGCATGGCGAGCGCGAGGAACGTAAAACTCAGGAAGAAGCTGTTGATCGACACCGTGCCGAGGTAATGCGCCTGCAGCACGCCGCCGAGGCCGACCACAAAACCCGACAGCGTGAAAGCGATCAGCCGCGACCAGTAGAGCGAGATGCCGGAGGCGGCGGCTGCGACCTCGTCCTCCCGCGTCGCCCGGATGGCAAGCCCGAATGCCGAGGTCTGGTAGAGCCAGGCGACGACGATGGCGAAGATGGCACAGCCAAGCGCCAGCCAGCCCGAAACATAGGTCGGCAGGCCGACGATGGACGCCGTGCCCATCGTCACGCTGTCCCAGTTGGAATAGACGACGTTGAGGATGAACAGCACGGCGAGCGTCGAGATCGAGGCGGCAAGGCCGGTGAGCCGCATGATGACAAGGCCGGTGAGGAAGGCCGCAGCGCCGGCCAGCAGCACCGAGACGATGGCGGACGGCAGAAGCGGAATGCTCTGGTCGCGCAGGAAGGGCGGCAGGCCGGACATGGTGATCGGCTTCAACATCTCGCAGCAGGTCTGCCAGGCCGACGCATAGGCAGCGATCGCCATGAAGGTGGCATGACCGAAGGAGATGATGCCGGAATTGCCGACGAAGATGTAAAGCCCGACGACGATGACGACGCTGATCAGCATCTCGACGACGGTGCGTTGCACCGAGAGGCCGCCGAACTGGCCGGAGACGAGCACGATGAGCGTCAGCGGCACGACGAGGGCGAGAACCGGGAACCAGAAACGACGGATCGCGGCGAAGGACAGGGTGTCGCTCTTCATTAGACGCGCTCCTTCGCGGCGCTGGTGACGATAAGGCCCTGCGGACGAACGAGCAGGATCAGGATGACGAGGGTAAACACGCCGGCATCGCGGAAGGGGCGCAGGTCCGCCGGCAGGTAGGTCTGCAGCAGGACGCTGGCGACGCCGACGAGGAAGCCGCCGAGTGCCGCGCCCGGCAGCGAACCCATGCCACCGATAACGGTGGCGAAGAAGGCGAAGACGACGGGCATCAGACCCATGCGCAGGTCCAGCGTGCCGGTCTGGATCGTCAGCAGCAGCGAGACCGCACCGCCGAGCAGGCCCGAGATGGCAAAGGCAAGCGCGATGACCCGGTTCGCCGGCATGCCGAGCAGGCGGGCCATCTGGAAGTTTTCCGCCGCCGCCCGCATCTGCACGCCGAGCGGCGTCTTCTTGAGGAACAGCACCAGCGCGATCAGCAGGCCGGCGGTGACGGCCATCGTCAGCAGCTGTACCCCCGGAACCCGCACGCCGCCGAACTCGACGGCACTCGCCAGGCTCTGCCCGATACCGACCGATTTCGGCCGACCGGTATGAATGAGCATGACAAGGTTCTGCAGGAAATAGCTGACGGCAAAGGAGGAGATAAGCAGGGTCGAGGGATTGGAATTGCGCAACGGCCGGAAGGCGATGCGTTCGGTCGCAAGTGCGAGGAGAACGACGACGACGAGCACGCCGCCGATCATCAGGGCCGAAGGCAGCGCGCCCAGCAGCAGCGGCGGTGCGACGCTCGCGGTCGGCACGACCAGCGCATAGGCGCCGATGGTAATGTAATCGGCCTGCGCAAAATTGACGAGCCGCATGACCCCGAAGACGAGGCCGATCGCCAGCGCGACGAGGGCATAGAGGCTGCCCAGCGCAATGGCATCGACGAGAACTTGAACGATATTGGCCATGGCCCGTTCCTAAATCGCGAGGGTGCTGTCCGTCGCCTTTTCGCCGAGATAGGCGCGGCGCACGACGGGATTTTTCTGGATGTCCTGGGGAGAACCTTCGGCAAGGCTCTGGCCGCCATCGAGCACATGGATGCGCTGGCAGACACCCATGATGACCTTCATATTGTGTTCGATCAGCAGCACGCCGCAGCCAAAGCGTGCCGGCAGCTCGGCGATGATCTCCATCAGCGCCTCGCATTCGGCGTCGTTCATGCCGGAAGCAGGCTCGTCCAGCAATGCGAAGGACGGTTGCAGTGCGAGCGCCCGGGCGATGCTGACGCGGCGCTCATCGCCGTAGGAAAGGCTGTCGCAGCGTTGCTCGGCCTTGTTCACCAGCCCCATCCAGTCAAGGATATCAAGCGCCCGCTCGCGCGCCGCCCTTTTGGCAAGACCGCTGCCGATCGCGGCAACGGAGAGGTTCTGCTCCACCGTCATCGCCCGAAACAATCGAGCCGCCTGAAAGCTGCGGCCGACACCCGCCTGGGCAATCTTTCGCGCCGTCAGATGCGAGACATCGACGCCATCGAGCACGACCTTTCCGCTGGTGGGGCGCTGGAAGCCGCTGAGCACATTGACCATGGTCGTCTTGCCGGCACCGTTCGGCCCGATCAGGCCAAGAACCTCGCCACGGCGCAGCTCGAGGTCGACCCCGCTCAGTGCCCGGACGCCGCCAAAGGCGACGGCGACACCGCGGGCTTCCAGCCTTTCTTTCAATTGACGTGACATATCGGACGAGACCTAACCGTAAGCTCGACTTAAAAAAGACTTGGGAGAATTGGACCCGCTGGCCACACCATCTGCGGCCAGCGGGTGGACGGTCACTGACCGACGCGGAACAAGAGCTTCATGTCCGGCTTGAACGAATTCCGGTAGACATCGACGGCGCGGAAGGAGTCGTTCTCAACCTTCATGATCAGCCAGGGACGATCGACCTGGATATGAAGCTGATCCGTGAAGGAGGTCGGGCCGGCCGTGAAAGGCTGGTCCTTGAAGGTGTTCATGACACCGACGACAGCTTCGGATTCCGTCGTCTTGGCCTGGTCGACCGCATAGGCCCACTGCTCGATCAGGCTGTAGCCGAGAACCGAGTAGGAGGAGACCGGCGGTTCACCGTAGCGCGCCTTGTGGTTTTCGAGGAACTGGTTCATTTCCGGCCGCGGATCGTCGCCATAGAGCGACATGAAGGCGGGGAGGTAGAAGTCCTTCAGGCCTGGAACGGCATTGAGCCAGTAGTTGTCGACCATCGCCGTGTTGGCGAGGATCGGCAGATCGACGCCGGCGGCGCGCAGCTGACGCACGGCCGAAGCACCGCCCGGCGTAAACGAGCAGACAAAAACCGCATCGGGTTGTGTCGCAAGAGCCTTGAGGCGGGTGATCTGCGAGGCGATCGACGGGTCGTCGTTCTTGAACGTGTCGTTGCCGAGGATGGACTCTTCGCCGCCGCCAGCGATCCAGGCGGCGCGGAAGCCGGCGCAGGCCGACTTGTTGTATTCGATCGTCAGGTCTTCCAGCACGTAGACCGACTTCAGGTTCATCTTCTTCTGGCCG
This sequence comes from Rhizobium sp. LjRoot30, assembly GCF_964253915.1. NCBI lineage: Bacteria > Pseudomonadati > Pseudomonadota > Alphaproteobacteria > Hyphomicrobiales > Rhizobiaceae > Rhizobium > Rhizobium sp. LjRoot30. Next base: position 647,317 of record NZ_CAXUSG020000002.1, read on the forward strand.
TACTCGGCAATGGCGATGCCTTCCGATTGCGCCGCACTGTTGGCGGTGAAGGCGAGCGGGCCGACACCCTGCACGCCCATCTTCGGATCGGCCGCGCACAGGCTGAAGGCGATCTTGCCTGCCTGCTTGGCCGCCAGCGCTGCCGGCGCGCCAAAATCGTAGTCGCAGGAGACGACCAGCATATCGACGCCGCCGTCTACAAGCTGCGCGCCGACCGTTGCGGCGCGGGCCTGCTCCGTCTTGGTGTCCATGACGGAATATTCGATCTGGCGACCCAGGAGGCCGCCGGCCTTGTTGATCTCCTCGATCTTCATGACGGCCGCCTTGAAGGGCGCGCTGTCATAGTTCGAAAGCCAGCCGGATTCGGCAATGGCGAAGCCGATCTTGATCGGCTCTTCAGCGCGAACGCTGGTCAAAGGCAATAGAAGAGCGATTGCGGCCGAGGCGGCCACAGCAACAGATTTCATCGTCGTTCCCCTTCGGCCGTGGCGTTGCCCGGCCTGATTTTTTGCACATAGTCCTCTGTGGACAGAAGACAGAATGCGGGTTAGATTTTTTTTGTCAACGGCAAAAAAGCGGTGGCCAGTTCGATTTCGATCGACGGCCTCATCCGCGCTGAAGGGGAACGACATGCTTGAAATTAGCGGCGTCAGTGCCGGTTACGGCCGGCTTACGGCCTTGAAATCGGTCGATCTGCAGGTCCGAAAGGGTGAAATCGTCTTCGTTGTCGGCCCCAACGGAGCCGGAAAATCCACGCTTCTCAAAACGATTTCCGGGCTGATGGCCCCGTCATCCGGCTCGATCGCCTTCAACGGCGAGAAGATTTCGGGCCTGGCGCCCGAAAAATTGTGCCGCAAGGGCCTCGCCCTCGTGCCAGAGGGCCGCAGCATCTTTCGAACGCTGACAGTGCAGGAAAATCTGTTGCTCGGCAGCATGATCCGCAAGGACAAGGCGGAAGCAGCGGCCGACCTCGACAGCGTGCTCGACATCTTCCCGATCCTGAAAAGCCGCTACCGCGGTGTCGCGGGCCATCTTTCGGGCGGAGAGCAGCAGCAGCTCGCCATTGCCCGCGCCATCCTGCAGCGTCCAGCGCTGTTGATGATCGACGAACCCTCGCTCGGCCTCGCGCCCCTCGTCATCGACCAGGTCTATGAAAGCCTGCGCCAGCTCAATAATCGCGGCTTGACGTTGCTTGTCGTCGAACAATCCACCGCGCGCATTCTCGACCTCGCCTCCCGCATCTACGTGCTGCGCAACGGCCATGTGGCGCTGGAAGGCACGGCCGGCGACCTTGCGGACGGCCACGCGCTGGAGGAAGCTTATTTCGGCTATGGCGAACGCCAGGCTGCGGGCGAATAGTTGGCCAGGCAGGGGCGGGACAGATGATTTTTGATTATTGCGTTATCGGCGGCGGCATCGTCGGCCTGGCGACGGCCATGCGGCTTCTGGAAAGCCAACCCGGCAGCAGCCTGATTCTCCTCGAAAAGGAGGATGCGCTCGGCAAGCACCAGACCGGCCACAACAGCGGCGTCATCCATGCCGGTATCTATTATCCGCCGGGTAGCCTGAAGGCGGAGCTATGCCGCAAGGGCGCCGAGGCCACCAAGGTCTTTTGCGCAGAAAACGACATCCGATTCGAGACCTGTGGAAAACTGCTCGTCGCCACCTCCGATCTCGAAGTGGAGCGCATGGAAGCGCTTTATGAACGCTCAAAACAGAACACCATCGAGGTCCAGCGCGTCAGCGGGGGCGAACTGAAGGAGCGCGAACCGAACATCCGCGGGCGCGGCGCACTTCTCGTCCCCTCGACCGGTATCGTCAGTTATGCCGAGGTCTGCCAGGCGATGGGACGACGCATCAAGGCACTCGGCGGCGACATCCGTCTCTCGACGCGAATCACCGGCATTCGTGAATCCGTCAGCTCCGTCGACATCGCATCGGCCGGCGAAAGCTGGCAGGCGAAAAAACTGGTGGTGTGCGCCGGCCTGCAATCGGATCGGCTGACCGTGCTTGCCGGACTTTCGATCGAGCACCGCATCGTTCCCTTCCGCGGCGAATATTATCGCCTGCCGGCAACGAAGAACGACATCGTCCGTCATCTGATCTACCCGATCCCTGATCCCGCCCTGCCCTTCCTCGGCGTGCATCTGACGCGGATGATCGATGGCAGCGTCACGGTCGGGCCGAATGCCGTGATCGGTTTTGCGCGCGAGGGCTATCCACGCCTCTCCGTCAATCTTGCCGATATGGCCGATTACGCCCTGTTTCCGGGTTTCTGGAAAACCGTGTTCGCCAACCGCAAATCGGCCGTCACCGAACTGCGCAACTCGCTCTGGAAGCCGGGTTATCTGGAAGAATGCCGGAAATACTGCCCGAGCCTGACACTCTCCGATCTCCTGCCCTACGAGGCCGGCATTCGTGCCCAGGCCGTGCGCAAGGACGGTGCGCTGATCCACGATTTCCTTTTTGTCGAGACGGATCGCATGCTGCATGTCTGCAACGCACCATCCCCGGCCGCAACCTCCGCCATCCCCATTGCGGCGATGATCGTCGGCCGCCTGGTGAAGTAGACGACTGCTGATCGGAAGCGAAGGCCCGCCCTCACGAACAGATCTTGACCATCACATCGCGGAGGGCATTCTTGTCGCCGAGCGCGGCTAGGTTCAGCGGCAGGGAGACCGTGGGCGCCGCCAGTCCGCCTGTCACCCGCATGATTTCGTGGTCGAGATAGTCGAAGAACCGTTCCTGGATCTCGGCACACCATGTCGCGCCCATCGATAACCGGCGCGCCGTCTGCTCGGCGATGATCACGCGGTTCGTCTTCCGGATCGAAGCGCCGATGGTCGCCCAGTCCATGCCGTGATGATCCAGGTTGCGCAGATCGATGACTTCGGCGTCGATGCCGCTCTCTTCGGCGGCGTCCAGGGCATGCTGGACCATGACGGATGTCGCAAGCACCGTGCAGGCCGCTCCCGGCCGCACGACGCGGGCGGAGCCGAACGGGATGCAGAACTCGCGATCTCCCGCCGGCACTTCGAATTCGCGCTGGTAGAAGGCGACATGTTCGAACAACACGACAGGATCATCGCAACGCAGCGCCGAATTCATCAGGCCGATATAGTCAAACGCCGTGGTCGGCATGACGATACGCCAGCCGGGAAACATGCCGAAAAGCGCCGACGGATCGCCCGAATGCTGGGAGCCGTAGCCGGTATGCGGCGAAATGCGCACCCGCAGCACCAGCGGCACCGGAAAACCGCCGCCGAACATGTGCCGCACCTTGCCGACGCCGTTGGCGATCTGGTCCGCGGCCGTGAAACAGAAATCGCCGAACATGATCTCCACGATCGGCCGCAGGCCGTTGAGCGCCGCGCCGAGCGCCACCCCGGTAAAACCGTTTTCGGCGATCGGCATCGGCAGGATGCGCTCGGGCCAGCGTTCCAATGCGCCCTTGGTGAATCCGCTGACGCCGCCGCGCATCTGGTGTGCATCTTCGCCCATGACGACGATCGTGGGGTCGCGCGCCATCGCGGCTGCGATGGTTTCAGACGCCGCGGCGACATATTTCACCGTCTCGGTGGCGCCTGCACGCATCCGGTCATGATCGAGAAAGCGGGCTCCCTGCATTTCGGCAAGGGTGCCGACGATGCCGTTGTTCACGGTTGCCGGGTCGGGATAAAGCCGAGCGGGGATCTGCAGCGCATTGCCGCCGGCCACCGGCTCCGTCAGGCGAGATGCGGCAGCCGCGACACGCTCGGTCACCAGACTGTCGATGCGTGAGGCATCCTCGCTGCTCAGCAGGCCGAGCGCCGTCAGCCGCGCCTGCGCCAGGTTGATGGGGTCGCGCTTCTTCCACTCCGCTTCTTCCTCGCGGGAGCGATAGCCGAAATCGCTGCCCGCGCGGCTACCGGACTGGTGGAGATGACGGTAACACAGCGCCTCGATCACGACCGGGCCTTTCGTCTCGTCGATGATGCGTCGTGCTTCCGTCATCGCCCTGTGAACGGCGACCACGTCCATGCCGTCGCATTCGATCGAGGGTATGCCGAGCATGACGCCGCGGGAGGCGAGCCGCGTCTCGCGGGTCACCTCCGAGATGTGGGTCGAGACGCCATACAGATTGTTCTCGATGAAGAAGATCACCGGCAGGTTTTGCGCGGCGGCGATGTTCATGGCTTCGTAGGTCGTGCCGGCAAGCGTTGCGCCGTCGCCGAAGAAGGTCACGGATATGGCGTCCCGGCCGAGCATTTTATCGGCCAGCGCGTAGCCGACGGCATGGGGTGGATTTCCGCCGATGATTGCCGAGGTCCCGACAATGCCGGCGGGGGCATGGCGCATATGCATCGAACCGCCGCGGCCGGCGCAATAACCCGGCGACAGGCCCATGATCTCGGCCAGGAGGCGATAGATGGCGGTATCCATGCCCTCGGCAAAGGCATCGCGGCTGATGTCGAAATTCTCCGGCAGTTCGGCATTCAGGAGCTTGGCCAACATCTGGTGATGAGCCCGGTGGGTGCCGTTGATCTTGTCATCCGTGCGAAGGGCCGACATGGCACCGACGCCGCAGGCCTCCTGGCCGATACTCGCATGCGCTGGGCCATGGATGAGCCCGGCCTTTTCGAGATCGAGCAATTTTTCCTCGAACCGTCGGACGAGCAGCATCTGCCCATACCAGTTGACGAGATCGCGGGCGTCTTCGCCCCGCCAGTCCGCCTCATCCACCTCGATACGGAACCATGGCGCCTTGGGCGAGATCGACAGCTGGGTGACCATGGGATTCCTTTCAAAAGACCGCCGGAGCGTTCCGAATTTCATTTATGGAAATTAATTCCGATTTTGATTGATTGTCAAACGAAGCTGTGCAAGCCTCAGCCACCTCTCTTCATCTCGTGAAAGTTCGTCCATGATCAGGGATCGCGATCTCATTGCAGCGCTTACGGAAACGGTGCGCCGTTTCGTCCGTGAGCGGTTGATGCCCGCTGAGGCGCAGGTCGAAGACGACAACGCCATACCGCAGGGCATCATCGACGATATGCGGACGATGGGTCTTTTCGGCATGTCGATACCCGAGGCCTATGGCGGGCTGGGGTTGACGATGGAGGAAGAGGTGCTGGTCGCCCTCGAACTGGGCTACACCTCGCCGGCCTTCCGCTCGGTCATCGGCACGAACAACGGCATCGGGGCGCAGGGCATCATTCTCGATGGCACCGATGCGCAGAAAAGCCATTGGCTGCCGCGTATGGCGAGCGGCGAGGTGATCGGGTCCTTTGCGCTGACGGAGCCGGATGTCGGCTCGGACGCGGCCTCGGTCAAGACGACGGCGGTGAAGGACGGCGATTGCTACGTGCTCAACGGCACCAAGCGCTACATCACCAACGCACCCGTGGCCGATGTCTTCACCGTCATGGCCCGCACCGGCGGGGCTGGCGCAGCGGGCGTGTCGGCTTTCATCGTGGCGGCCGACAGCCCGGGCCTTTCGCTCGGACCGGTCGACAAGAAGATGGGCCAACGCGGCACCCGCACCTGCGACGTGATGTTCGATAATTGCCGCATCCCCGCCGATGCCTTGATCGGCGGCCGGGAAGGCCAGGGGTTCAAGACGGCGATGAAGGTTCTCAACCGCGGCCGGCTCCATATCGCCGCCGTCTGCACCGGCACGGCGCAGAGGCTTTGCGACGAAAGCGTCGCTTTCGCCAAAAGCCGCGTCCAGTTCGGCAAGCCGATCGCCGAACACCAGCTGATCCAGGCTATGCTGGCCGACAGCGCGACGGAGACTTTTGCCGCTCGCTCTATGGTCCTGGAAGCGGCGCGGATGTTCGATGCCGGCGAACGCATCATCCAGCAGGCAGCGAGCGCGAAACTGTTCTGTTCGGAAATGGTTGGCCGCGTTGCCGATCGGGCGGTGCAGATCCATGGGGGCGCGGGCTACATGCAGGCCTATCCTGTGGAGCATTTCTACCGCGATGTCAGGCTGTTCCGCCTCTACGAAGGCACGTCGCAGATCCAGCAGCTGATCATCGCCCGCGAAATGCTGAACGCCTGACGTCAGCCCCGATTTTGATGGTGCAACCTGCCTCCGGTCAGCCTTTCACGCAGCTGCGCCACGAGTGCCAGCAGCTTGGGGCCGACAGCCTTGCGGCAATGGTCGGCGGGCAGGATATCGACGATCCCGCCGCAGGTCAGCGCCACCGTCGGCGAACCGTCGGCGGGATGAAAGGTGACGCCGACGGCATTGATGTAGCTGTGCCAGGAACCGAAGGCCGTCACGAAACCATGCTCGGCCCTGTCCCGGATCGCCTGGTCGAGATTTGCGGCAAGACGTTCGCTGCCTTGAACATCCGCCCGCTTCAGTGCCTCGACGAGCGTGCCACGTTTTTCTCCGTCGAGACCGGCGAGATAGGCGAGACCCATGGCCGTTCGCGCCAGCGGTATGCGCGATCCGACATTGAGCTGCAGCGTGACCGGCGACATCGAGCGGCAATTGGCGAGATAGACCATTTCAAGCCCGTCGCGGGTGCCCAGCGCTACGGCAGCACCGGTCCAGTCCGCAAGTTCCTGCATCAGCGGCCGTGCCATATGGATGATCGGGTTGGAACTCAGCGCCGAATAGCCGAGAGAGACGGTCGCCGCGCCGATGCTGTAGCGGCCGAGCGCCGCGTCATAATGCAGGTAGCCCAAGCTGACGAGGGTGGAGGTCAGTCGCGAGACGGTCGCCGCGGCCAGCCCGGTTCGTTCGATCAACTCCTGATTTCCCAGCGTCGCGTCATCGGGCGTGAAGGCGCGCAATATGTCGAGGCCGCGCGTGAGCGAGGCTGACGAATTTCCGGAGCTTGCCGGCTCGGCACTTTCAGTCGACTTGCTTCGCTTTCGCAACCTGCCCGACTCCCACCGCAGCCACTCAAATCAAAAATGGAAATTAATTTCAATTATGTTGACGGTTTGGGCGGCGCTTGTCAATATTGCCGCCACACGACCCTTTGGGAAGATCATCATGACGCAGCCAAAGATGCCGCTTGCGGGCATACGCATTCTCGATTTTAGCCGTGTGCTGGCGGGTCCCTGGGCGACGATGAGCCTTGCGGATCTTGGTGCCGACGTCTGGAAGATCGAGAACATTGTCGGCGGCGACGACACGCGCGCCTGGTCTGTTCCCAACTACAAGGGTGTGAGCACCTATTATCTCTGCGCCAACCGCGGCAAGCAGAGCATAGCGCTCGACCTCAAGAACCCGAAGGGCCTGCAGGTCGCGCTCGACCTTGCGGCGAAGGCGGATGTCATCGTCGAGAATTTCACCGCCGGCACCGCCGACCGCCTCGGCATCGGCTACGAGGCGATCCGCGCCCTCAATCCCGGCATCGTCTACTGCTCGATCTCGGGCTACGGGCAGACCGGGCCTGAGCGCGACAGGCCGGGTTACGACTTCATCATGCAGGCCGAAAGCGGCCTGATGTCGATCACCGGCGAAGTGGATGGACCGTCGAACCGGCTCGGCGTCGCATTCACCGATGTCGTCGCCGGCATGATCGCCACCCAGTCGATCCTCGCGGCCCTCTATCAGCGGCGCGACACCGGGGAAGGCCAGCATGTCGATGTGGCGCTTCTGGATTCGGCGCTCAACATGCTCATCAACGTCGGCACCGGTTATCTCAATGCTGGCGTCGAACCGAAGCGTTATGGCAACGCCCATCCGACGGTGGTTCCCTATCAGGTATTCGACGCCTCGGACGGCGTCTTCGCCCTTGCCGTCGGCAATGACCGGATCTTCCGGAGTTTCTGCGAGCAGGTGATCGGCCGGCCGGACATGGCCGGCGATCCGCGCTTCCTGACAGCGCATCTGCGGGCCGTCAACCGCGACAGCTTGATCCCGGTGCTGATCGACATCCTCAAACAGCAGACCTGCCAGCATTGGCTCGACGCCTGCCAGCAGGCGAACGTGCCGGCCGGCCGGGTCAAGACGGTGTCCGAGGCGCTGCAAAGCCCAAGCGTTCTCGAGCGCGGCGTCATCCAGCAACTGGAGCATCCCGAATTGGGTCCTGTCCGGCTCATCCGCCCCGCCCATGGGCTGGAATGCCAGCAGGACCTCAAGCCCAAGGCGCCGCCCATGCTGGGTGAAGATACGCGGGGGGTACTCGAAACCGTTCTCGAACTCTCCGCACACGAGATCGATGCGCTTGCGGCAGCAGGCGCCATCGCCTGCCACGACGCCCCGTGACGCCCGATCGGACAAGGAAGATCGACATGCCCGCCTATCCGGATACCCTCCTCTTCATCGATGGACAGTGGAGGCCTTCGAACAGCGGCAGGACCCTTCCCGTGTTCAATCCGGCCACGGCAAAGCCGATCGGCACTGTCGCCTGGGCCGATACGAGCGATCTCGACCAGGCACTTGACGCTTCGGTGCGCGGCTTCGAGACCTGGCGCAGCATCCCGGCATACGAACGGGCGAAACTGATGCGCCGCGCCGCCGATATCCTGCGATCCCATGCCGAGGAGATCGCGACATGGATGACCCTGGAACAGGGAAAACCGCTCGAGCAGTCACGCCTCGAAACGCTTGCCGGCGCCGATATCATCGACTGGTTTGCCGGCGAAGCGCAGCGCGCCTACGGACAGGTCATTCCGGCGCGCGCGCCCGATGTCCTCCAGATGACGTTGAAGCTGCCGGTCGGGCCGGTCGCCGCCTTCACGCCCTGGAATTTTCCGATCAACCAGGCGGTTCGCAAGCTCTCGGCGGCGCTTGCGGCCGGATGTTCGATCATCGTCAAGGCGGCGGAGGAAACGCCCGCCTCTCCCGCAGGCCTGATCGGCGCGTTTGTCGATGCCGGCATTCCCGCCGGGGTCGTCAACCTTGTGTACGGCGTGCCGGCGGACATCTCGGAATACCTCATTCCGCATCCCGTCATCCGCAAGATCAGCTTCACCGGTTCGACCGCGGTCGGCAAGCAACTCGCATCGCTGGCGGGCCTGCATATGAAACGCGCCACGATGGAGCTTGGCGGACATGCGCCGGTGATCGTCGCCGAGGATGCCGACCTGGAGCAGGCCGCAAAAGCCATGGTGGCGGCCAAGTTCAGAAACGCCGGGCAGATCTGCGTCGCGCCCACGCGTTTCCTCGTCCATGAAAGTGTCGCCGACAGTTTTACCGAGCGTTTCACCGCCGGCGCCCGGGCGATCCGCGTCGGCAACGGCCTGGACGACGGCGTCGACATGGGGCCGCTTGCGAACGACCGCCGCATCCCGGCGTTGGAGGCGATGATCACCGATGCGACGGCACGCCATGCCAGGCTGGTGACCGGCGGTCGCCGGATCGGCAACGAGGGCTGGTTCTTCGAGCCGACGGTGCTCGCCGATGTGCCCACGGATGCAAGGATCATGAACGACGAGCCGTTCGGCCCGGTTGCCATCATCAACCGCTTCGCCTCGCTGGACGAGGCAATCGAGGAAGCGAACCGCCTGCCCTATGGCCTGGCGGCGTTCGGCTTCACCCAAAGCAGCGCCACCGCGACACGTCTCGGCAACGAGGTCCTGGCCGGGATGATGAGCATCAATCATTATGGCCTTGCCCTGCCCGAAGTGCCGTTCGGCGGCATACGCGATTCCGGCTATGGGACCGAAGGCGGCTCGGAAGCGCTCGACGCCTATCTGGACACCCGTCTCGTAACCCGCAAGGGTTGACCGGCACCGCCCCCTGCGGGCGGCCTCAATAGAGATTCCGGCCGTACATGGTGGATTTCTTCGCGAAATCCTTCCGGTATTCCTGTGGGCTTTTGCGATAGACGGCGCAGAAAGCCCGGTAATAGGCCGACGGCGTGGCGAAGCCGCAGGCAAGGCCTGTCTCGCGGATGCTCATCGAACTGTAGAGCAGAAGCTCCTTGGCATGCTGCAGCCGCAGGCCCATGTAGATCTTCTTCGGGCTGGTGTTGAGATGCCGCTTGAAGAGATACTGCAGTTCGCGCACCGAAACGCCGCAGCGGTCTGCGACGGCCTCCATTTCCAGCGGCTCCTCGACCGTTTCCTCCATGATGCGTTGCGCGCGGCTCAGGACCGGATTGACCATGAAGGGCTGGCCGTTGACGATTTCGCGCTGGCGGACCTCCGCCGGGCGCGGCGCCGCATAGATCAGTTCGTTGCACACGAGATTGTAGAGCGCCTCGCCGCAGATCAGCCGCAGCATCGTCATGGAATGATCGAGGCTGGCGGCCTGCCCGGCGCAGGTCGAGCGGTTGCGGTCGATGACATAGAGCTGTTCCACGATGCGGCTGGGCGCGGAAAATTCCCGGAGCGAAGCCATGCCCGTCCAGTGGCAGGTTGCCGCATATCCGTCCAGCAGTCCGGCCTCGGCGAGAAGCAAGGGGCCGGCATCGACGCCGCAGAGGTGCGCACCGGCGGCCGATTGACGGCGCAGCCATCTGAACAACCTGCCCTTCGCCGCCTCTGCGACGTCGTAGGTGACGAGCAGAAAGATCAGATCGTATTTCCGGCTGTCGTCGAAACTGCCGGTGACCGGCAGCGCGATATCCATGCTTGTCGGCGGCGCTTCGACATCGGCCGGAAGGAAATCGATGCTGAACAGGGCTTGTTCACTGACCCGATTGGCAGCGCGAAACGGCTCGATCGACAGGAAGACGGTATGCAGGGAAGGCTCACGACCGATGACAAGCGCAATCGACCGCTTCCGTTCAACCTCCAACCCCGGGGATCGGTTCGCCTCCAATGATCGTTCCAATTATTTCTCACGCCGCATGGCTGGCTGGACACTGTTAAAAGCGTCGTTGGCCGCGTTATTTGCACGAAAATATTCGCTTTTGTCAATAATCAGGGCTTTTTTCAGTGCCATTATCATCGTGTCGCAGCGAAGAAAGAATAGGGAACCTCGCCGCGCAGAGCCACGTCATCGGTGGATGGGAGAACAAAAAATGCAGCTTAGACATCATCAGACCCGTTTTGAGTCCGTTCGTCGCCGCGCCGCCATGGCAGCGGCAGCAACAATGCTGACTGCGGTGGCCGCTTTCCCCATGGTGGGATTTGCGGCCGACAGCGGCCGACCTGTCGTCGTTGCCCGCGACATGGATCTGAACTCGCTCGACCCTGCCCGGGCCTTCTGCGATACCTGTCAGATCTACCTGAGTTCCGTTTATGACCGACTGGTCGACCTGTCTTCCGACAACAAGTCGATCGTGCCGATGCTGGCGAAGGAATGGAGCGCCAACGACGACGCGACGGTGATCACCTTCAAGCTCGATCCGAACGGGAAATTCTCCGACGGTTCGCCCGTCGAAGCCAAGGACGTCAAGTGGACGCTCGAGCGGCTGAAGAATATCAAGGGCGGCATCGCCTACATTCTCGACAATGTGAAGTCGATTGAAACGCCGGATGCCGCAACCGTCGTCGTCACGCTGACGGCGCCCAATTCCGAATTCGTCGGCTCGCTGACCGCGCCTTATGCCGGCATCATCAATTCCGACGTGGTTGCCGAACACGGCGGCGATGCCGGTGCCGATGCCAGCACCAAGGATACGGCCGAGCAATGGCTGCTTGCCAATTCCGCCGGTGCCGGCGCCTTCGTGCTGGAAAGCTACAGCCCCAGCCATGAACTGCGGCTGAAACGCAACGAAAACTACTGGGGCAAGAAGCCGGCGGTCGGCGAATTCGTCTTCCTTCAGTCCAAGGATGCCGTCAGCCAGACCCAGCTGCTCGAAAGCGGCAGCGCCGACATCGCCATGCAGGTCGATCCGACGACGGCGAAGAACATCACCAATGAAAACATCGTTGTCGAGACGAAGCCGTCCTTCAACATGGTCTATATTGCCCTCAGCCCGGGCGCCAAGAACCTGCCGCATGCTCTCGACGCCAAGGTTCGCGAGGCAATTGCCAGCGCCATCGATTATGACGGCATTATCGATCTCACCGTCGACGGCAAGGCCATCAGGCTCGCAGCGCCGATTCCCAATGGGTTCCCCGGCGGTAGCGTCGGCGAGCCGATCAAGTATGACGTCGAAAAGGCCAAGGCACTGATGGCGGAAGCGGGTGCCGCCGACGGTTTCGCGCTGGACGCGACCTATCCGAACGTCAATCAGTACGGCGTCGACTACACGCTGATGATGCAGAAGATCCAGCAGGACCTGGCCGAGATCAACATCAAGCTCGAACTGGCGCCGGTTGAATTCTCCGTCTGGCGTGAAAAGGTCAATGGCGACGGCATTCCGCTGACGGCCGTGTTCTTCGCCCCGGACTATTACGGCTCGTCGCAATATGCCCAGTATTTTGCGATGATGGACGGGACTGTCTGGTACAAGCGCGCCGGCGGCAAGAGCGATCCGGCCCTCGCCAACGCTGAAACTCCGAAGATGCTTGCCGACGCTCTGGCGGCACCGGCTGACAAGAGCAGCGAGTTGTTCGGGAAACTGGCCGGCGTCATGGCGAACGACCATGTCATCCTGCCGATCCTGAGCCCCGATGCCGTGTTCGCATCCCGCAAGGGCATCAGCGGCCTGCGTTTCAGCGCCTGCTGCAACATGGTGCTGTCGGATATCGTATCCGAGTGACATGCGGCCAGGCGGCCTGACGAAAAACGACCGGAGGCGGTCCGCCTCCGGTACGGACGAGACTTGGAGCAATCCCAGTAAAAGTGCGCAGCGGTTTTGCGTCGGGAATTGCGTCAAAACAAAAGGATAGAGTGTTTTCGCGTTTCGGAGAAAAGCGAAAATGCTCTAGCCAAGACATCGGCGACGGCGGAAAACGCTGTGATCGCTTCCGGCGTCGCATGCCGGTTGATCAATGCCGTGTTCTTCGCAACACTGGGCGGGTACCGGTCAAGGTGGCCGTGCGCCCTCCAGCCGGCGGGCGACGCCGCGGAAAATCGCATCGTGCTTCCGGACGTCGATAAAGACCGGAACCCCGACCAGGAACCACCAATCGCTGGACCGAGACCATCATGACCCAATACGTGTTCCGACGGTTGATCTCCATTCCCCTCCTTTTGCTGGGCGTGGCGACCGTCGCCTTCTTCCTCTCCCACTTCACCCAGGCTGACCCGTTGTCCGCCCTGGTAAGCGAGCGGCAGATGAACAATCCGGAAGTGGTGGCCGCTGCCAAGCAAAGGTGGGGTCTCGACCGCAGCCTGCCCGAACAATACATCATCTATATCAAGAATCTCGTGACCGGCGATCTCGGCGTTTCGTTTCGCACGCGTCGGCCTGTGCTGACCGATATTGCCGAGCGGTTGCCGGCGACGCTTGAACTGGTCATCTTCGCCATGCTGTTCGGCACGATCAGCGGCGTCGCGCTCGGCGTGCTCGCCTCGCGATTTCAGGACCGCCCCCTCGACTATTTCGCCCGTTTCGTGGCGCTTTTCGGCTCCACGGTGCCGGTCTTCTGGTCCGGCCTGCTGCTGCTTTACCTGTTCACCGTGAAATTCGGCTGGATCCCCGGCCCCGGCCGCCTCGATGCCCGCGCCGATCCGCCACCATTCCTGACGGGCCTGCTGATCATCGACTCGCTGGCGGCGGGGCAATTCGGCTCTTTCCTCAATGCCTTGCATCACCTCGTGCTGCCGGCCTTCGTGCTCGGCTGGTCGGTGACCGGCATCATTTCACGGCTGGTGCGGGCGAGCATGCTGGATGCGCTGGGGCAGGATTACATCCTGGCGGCGCGTGCCAAGGGCGCAGGCGGCGCGCGCACCCTGCTGCGCCACGCCCTTCCCAACGCCATGATCCCGACGCTGACGATCATCGGTTATTCCTTCGCCTACCTGATCACCGGGGCGGTGCTGACCGAGGCGGTCTTCGGCTGGCCCGGGATCGGCTCCTACGCCGTCGATTCGGCCCGAACGCTCGATTACCCCGCCATCATCGGCGTTTCGCTGATCGGCGCGTCGGCCTTCCTGCTGGCGAACCTGGTGACCGATGTCGCTTATGCCTATGCCAATCCCCGCATCAGACTGGAGTGATCCCATGTCCATCGCAACAGGCGCAAGAGCGCATTGGATCACCAGCCTGACACTTCGCCCCGCTCTGGTCGTCGGTCTCGTCATCGTCGTCTTCTGGATCGTCGTGGCGCTGACGATCGATGTGTGGTCCGTTTACGATCCCCTGAAGATCGTCGCCCGCAAGCTGCAGTCGCCGTCGTTGCGGCACTGGCTCGGTACGGACGCGCTCGGCCGCGACGTCATGACCCGCACGCTGTACGGCGTCCGCTATTCGCTGAGCATTTCCGTCGTGGTGGTCGTCTGTTCCGTCGCCATCGGCTCGGTGGTCGGCGCAATCGCCGGGTTTTTCGGCGGCTGGACGGACAGCATATTGATGCGCATCGTCGACGTCACATTATCGTTTCCGCCGGTCCTGCTGGCCATGGCGGTCGCCGCGTCGCTCGGGCCGGGCCTGCAGAATGCTGCGATTGCCGTCATCGTGGTGTGGTGGCCGGTCTATGCGCGCCTGATGCGCGGCCAGGTGCTGGACGTCATTTCCCGCGATCATATCGAGGCGGCCCGTGCCGGCGGCGCCTCCTCCTATCGCCTGCTGACCAAGCATATCCTGCCGCTGTCCTGGACGCCGACGATCATCAGCGCCACGATGGATTTCGGCCAGGTCGTGCTTCTGGCGGCGTCGCTCAGCTTCATCGGACTGGGCGCGCAGCCGCCGTCGCCGGAATGGGGCGCGATGATCTCCGACGGCGCGGCGCATTTCTACTCCTGGTGGGTCGCCTTCGGCCCCGGCATGGCCATCCTGACACTCGGGCTGGGCTTCAATTTCATCGGTGACGCGCTGCGCGACATCCTCGATCCGAGGGAGCACTGAGACATGGCGGAAACTGCCCCCCTGCTTGAAGCCAACGACCTCCGCGTGACGCTGCGCAACGGCACGGAAATCGTGCGCGGCGTCAATTTTACCGCCGAAGCGGGCAAGGTTCTCGGCATCGTCGGCGAGTCCGGCTCCGGCAAGTCGATCAGCATGCGTGCCGTCATGGGCCTTTCGCCACCGGGTTCGACGATCTCGGGCTCGATCAGGCTGCACGGCGAGGAGCTGGTGCGCGCACCGGAACGACGCATGCGGGCGTTGCGCGGCAGCAAGATCGGCCTGATCTTCCAGGACCCGATGACGGCGCTCAATCCGGTCATCACGGTCGGAAAGCTGATCGCCGAGGCTGTCCGGCTTCACAATCCCGGCATGTCTTCATCCAAAGCGTGGCAACGGGCTGTCGAACTCCTGGAACTCGTGGCTGTGCCCCAGCCAGAAGTGCGTGCCAACCAGTATGTCCATGAATTCTCCGGCGGCATGCGGCAACGCGCCATGATCGCCATGGCGGTCGCCAACAATCCGGACGTGCTGATCGCCGACGAGCCGACGACGGCGCTCGACGTCACGGTGCAGGCGCAGATCCTCGATGTCCTGAAGGGCCTGCAGGACCGGTTTTCCATGGGGCTGGTCCTGATCACCCATGATCTCGGGGTCGTGGCGGGTGCGGCGGACGACGTGATCGTCATGTATGCCGGCAAGATCATGGAGAGCGGCAGCGTCCGGGACATTTTCTACCGCACGCGGCATCCCTATACGCGCGGCCTCCTGTCCTGTCTTCCGACCATCGCCGGCGAACAGTCGCGGCTCGAACCCATTCCCGGCAGTCCGCCGCTGCTCAGCGCCCGGCCGAAAGGCTGTCCGTTCCACCCGCGCTGTTCGATGGCACGTGACGCCTGTCGTACCGACGAACCTGTGCTCCGGCCGGTGGACAACGTGCAGACGGCCTGCCACTTCGCGGAAGAACTGCGCGAGGGGGATGTCCGCCGGGTGAATGCAGAGGCAGAAGGCGCATGATCGAACAAGCATCCATCATATCCAAAGCTGATGAGCCGATCCTGTCCGTCCGCAACCTCACCAAGGATTTTGTCGTCAGGGGCGGCCTGCTCGGCTGGAGCCCGGTGCGCAAGGTGAAGGCCGTCGGCGGCGTCTCCTTCGAGCTTGCCAAGGGCGAAACCCTCGGTCTCGTCGGAGAATCGGGTTGCGGAAAGTCGACGCTCGGCCGCTGCCTGCTTCGGCTGATCGAACCGTCGTCCGGCGATGTCAGCTTCAAGGGCACCAACCTCTCGACCTTGTCGGCCGAGGAGATGCGCCAGTTCCGCCGCCATCTCCAGATCGTGTTCCAGGATCCGCTCGCGTCCCTGCATCCGCGCATGAAAATCCGCGACATCATCTGCGAGCCTCTCCGCCTCATTGGATTGACCGGCGCGCCGGCGCTCGCCAAGGCTGCCGAACTGCTCGACCTCGTCCGCCTCGCACCCGAACATGGCGACCGATATCCGCATGAGCTTTCGGGCGGCCAGCGGCAGCGCGTCGGCATCGCGCGGGCTCTGGCGCTCGAACCCGAGGTGCTGGTGCTCGACGAACCGGTATCGGCGCTCGACGTCTCGGTGCAGGCCGGCGTCCTGAACCTGCTGGAGGAGTTGCAGGAAAAGCTTGGCATCGCCTATGTGTTCATCGCCCATGATCTCGCGGTCGTGCGGCACGTCTCCGATCGGGTCGCCGTGATGTATCTCGGCAAGATCGTCGAGATCGGCGAGGCCGCGCAGATCTACGAGGCCCCGGCCCATCCCTACACCAAGGCACTGCTGTCGGCCGTGCCGCTGCCCGACCCGGACGCCGAGCGCACGCGCCGGCGGATCACGCTCAACGGGGATGTACCAAGCCCGCTCAACGTGCCGTCGGGCTGTCCCTTCCGCACCCGCTGCTGGAAGGCGCAGGAAGTGTGCGCGACTGTTGTCCCCGAACTTGACGCGATCGAACCGGGGCATCGCGCAGCATGCCACTTCCCTGAAGGCGATGGAAAAACTGGCGCGACGGTGGAGGTGACGCAATGACCGCCCAAGGCACGAATGACAGGCAACTCGTTTTCGGTGTCATTGCCGACGACCTGACCGGCGGCCTCGAACTGGCCTCGATGCTGATCGCCCGCGGTGTTCCGACGACGCTGTCCATCGGCCCCGGAGAGCCGGCCCGTTATGGCTTTGCCCATGTCTTCGCCCTCAAGTCCCGGGTTGCGCCCGCCACCGAGGCGGTGGCGGCGACGCTCGAAGCGCTGGAGCATCTGATCGAACAGGGCGCGCGACAGGTCTTCCTCAAATATTGTGCCACCTTCGATTCCACCCCCGCCGGCAATATCGGCCCCTGCGCCGAGGCGATCATGGACCGGCTCGGCGCGCGACAGGCGCTCTTCGTCCCGGCGCTGTGCGAAACCCGCCGCACAGTCTACCAGGGTCATATGTTCGGCGGCGCGCAGCTGTTGGCGGAATCGCCGAAGCGGTTCGACCCGCTGACGCCGATGACCGATTCCAATCTCGTCCGCGTGCTGCAGGCCCAGAGCCGCAAACAGGTCGGCCTCATCGACTATGCGATGGTCGATCGCGGTCCGGAGGCGATCCGCAGCGCTCTCGAAGCGGCGGCAGAAACATCGCTCTTCATCTGCGACACGCTCTATGAGCGGCATTTCTCCGCACTCGCGGCCGCTGCCGTGGATGCACCGTTCCTGACGGGTAACTCCTCTGTCGCCGCCCATCTGCCGCCCCTGTGGTTCGGGAGCGGCCTGATGCCCTCGCCCACACCGGTGCGGCTCGACGGCGTGGACGGTCCCGGCGCCGTCCTCGTCGGCAGCCTGGCGGACCAGACGGCAACGCAACTCGATCGCTTCGGGCAATCGCACGGCGTTTTGACCATTGACGTCGAGCAGGCCTATGCCGGCCGCGATGTCGTGTCCGAAGCCAAACGGTTCGCGGCCACGGAAACGGCTGCCGGCCGGGCCTTCGCGATCAGCACCGCCTTGCCGCAAGCCCGTGTCGAAGCCTTGCAAGCCGCCCACGGCCGCCTCGAAATCGCGGCCAAGGTGGAAGCCATCCTTTCGGAAATCGCCCGGTCGATCGTCTTCGACCATGGCGTCCGGCGGCTGGTCGTGGCGGGTGGCGAGACATCAGGCTCGGTGGTGCGGGCGCTCGGCATCACCGATCTCGATGTCGGCCCCTATCGCGAGCCGGGTTTTTCCCGGTCGGTCTCCGTCCAGCCTTTTCCGATTGCCCTGATGCTGAAGTCCGGCAAGCTCGGCAGCCTCGACATCTTCGCCTCGGCGCTCGACGACATGCGCCGCCCGATCTCCGAAGCCCCTCTTCTCGACCGTTGGCCTCCGAAAGCTTGACCCGATGACCCTATCCAACCAAGACCACCGCCAATCCCTGATCGACGCGTCGATCGACGCCGAAATCCAGCGTATCAACGTCGGCACCACAGGCAATATCAGCATCCGCGCCGAAGACGGCATGCTGATCACCCCCAGCGGCATCCCGCCCCGGCAGCTCCTGCCCGAAACCATCGTCGCGATGGACCTCGACGGCCACTGGGCGGGCAACATCAAGCCTTCGAGCGAGTGGGCGCTGCATGCGGCCGTCTACAAGGCACGGCCGGAAGTCCACGCGGTGGTCCATGCTCATCCGGACCATTGCGTCGCCCTGTCCTGCGCGCGCATCGGGTTGCCGGCCTTCCACTACATGGTCGCGGGTTTCGGCGGCGATGACGTGCGCTGCTCGCGTTACGCCACGTTCGGATCGCCGGAGCTTGCCGATGTCACGGTCGAGGCGCTGCAGGGCAGGACCGCCTGCCTGCTCGCCAATCACGGCATGATCACCGTCGGTTCCACACTGGCGGAAGCCTACGGCCGTGCACTGAAGCTCGAGACGCTGGCGCGGCAATACATGCTCTGCCGGTCCTTCACCGAGCCGGTCCTGCTGAACGAGAAAGAGCTGGTCGAGGTCAAGCAACGTTACAAGACCTATGGCCGGCAAGACGCGCCGAATGCGTGAAAGGGAGAGACAGATGGAACAGAAACTCGTCAACAGCCGCGACAACGCGCTTCTGGCGCGGGCCAGCAAGGTGGTGCCGAACGGCGTATGGGGACACATGGCCACGCGCGCGATCGGGCCGGGCTATCCGCAGTTCTTCGCCAAATCCGACGGATGCCGCGTCTGGGACGTCGACGGCAACGAATACATCGACTTCATGTGCGCCTGGGGGCCGAACATCCTGGGCTACAAGCAAGCGGATGTGGACAGGGCAGCCATCGACCAGATCGGCGTCGGTGATATCGGCAACGGTCCGACCGAGCTGATGGTCGAGCTGGCGGAGACGGTGGTCGACACGATCGACTATGCCGACTGGGCACTTTTCCAGAAGAATGGCACCGATGCGACCACCACCTGCGTCACCGTCGCACGCGCCACGACCGGCAAACGCAAGATTCTCGTCGCGCGCGGTGCCTATCACGGCGCGGTTCCGTGGTGCTCACCGTCGCTCGTCGGCGTGACGGCAGAGGATCGCACCCATCTCGTGCTTTTCGACTACAACGATAGTGCCAGCCTCGACGAAGCCGTGGCCCAGGCCGGCGACGACATGGCGGCAATCATGATGACCGCCTTTCGTCACGATGTGAATCGCGACCAGGAAATGCCCGAGGAAGCGTTCCTCAAGCATGCTCGCGCCATCTGCGACCGGACAGGCGCAGCGCTGATCCTCGACGACGTCCGCGCCGGTTTCCGTCTGGACGTACGTGGTAGCTGGGCACGCTACGGCGTCAAGCCGGATCTCGGCGCCTATTCGAAATCCATCGCCAACGGCTGGCCGCTCGCCGCCGTGGCGGGAAGCCGAAGCATGCTGGAAGGCGCTTCCAAGATCTTCGTCACCGGCTCCTTCTGGTACGGATCCGCTGCGATGGCCGCCGCGTTGAAAACCATCGAAATTCTCAAAGGAACGGATGCGCTTGCCCATACCGAAGCTATGGGTCAGCGGTTCCGCGACGGCCTGGCGGAAATCGCCACGCGCCACGGATTCGCACTGAGCCAGACCGGTCCCGTACAGATGCCGATGGTCCGCTTCGTCGGCGATCAGGATCTCACGATCGCCAACACGTTCTGCGCGGCCGCCCTGCGCCACGGCATCTATCTGCATCCGCGGCACAACATGTTCCTCTGCGCCGCCCATCAGCCTGCGGATATCGATCGCGCCCTCGAAGCGGCGGATGCCGCCATGAAGGATACGACGAGAACGCTGCGATAGTGCAACAAGACGGACGAGATGGCGGGCGGAACATCTATGACGCTCGCCGCTCGCGGTCTTGCCGCAGCAATCTGGGGGTTCCGAAACGAAGACCATGCCCATGCACGCAAGTGACAAAGCCCCCCCCGATCCCCATCGCACCTTTTCGATCGCGCTCGTTTCCGTCGAGCCCGCGGTGCATGCCGCATTGCTCTCCATCGAGCCTTTCCGCGCCGCGAACAGGCTGAGCCAGTCGCCACTGTTCCAGATAGACTTCCTGTCGGCCAGGGATGACGAGCGCCCGCCGATGGACATCACCCTGCCCGCCACCGCGTCGCTGGATGACGACAAGGCCTATGATCTGGTGCTGCTGCATTCCTCCTACGAATTTGGCGGCGACAGGAAAAGCGCGCTCTTCCGCTGGCTGCGGCGACAGGCAGCGTCGCGGGCACAGATCTGCGCGCTGGATGCCGCGCCGCTGCTGCTTGCGGAAGCGGGTCTCCTCAAGGGCTATCGCGCCACCAGCCACTGGAGCACGATCGCGTCCTTTAGGGAGCTACACCCGGAGACGGATGTCGTCGAACAGCTGTTCGTCGTCGATCGCGACCGCTCGACATGCGCCGGGCAGCTGGCCAGCCTCGACCTGTCGCTGTTTATGCTCGAACGTTTTTGCGGAGCCGCCTTGAAGACACTCGTCGCCAATGAGATCGTCTATCCCGTCGCAAGGGCCGATCACAGTTTGCAGCGAGAGATCGTCAACAGCACGACGTGGCAGGCGAACCCCTTCCTTGCCCGCGCGCAACGGCTGATGCAGGAGACCATAGAAGAGCCGTTGTCGATCGAGGAACTGGCGGGACGTTGCGGCATTTCTGCCCGCGAGCTGCAATATCTCTTCCGCAAATACCTGAAGGCCAGCCCGAAGAGCTATTACCTGACGTTCCGGCTGCAACGGGCCAAGGAGCTTCTTCTCTACAGTCCGATGAGCGTCGGCGAAACGGGATTGGCGTGCGGCTTCTCCTCGCCCGGAACCTACTTCAGGGCCTTTCGCGCCCGGTACAAGACAAGTCCGACCAGCTACAGGAGAGCCTTCCGCGAGAATGGCCCGCGTCCGGACGGGCGGCGGCTCTACTGAGGCTCACAGCACAGGCAGGGTCACCCGTTGGTCTCCGCGCTGCCGATGCGAACGGGAAACACCCTGAGCTGGTTCATGAAGTGATCGGGGATCCATTCTCCCGGCGCCTCGGCAATTCGAAGCTCTTTGCCAAGTGCGGCAAACTCCTCGAGCATCACCCTCGTCAACATCACGCCCGCGTAGCGGCCGGGACAGATGTGGGTCCCCAAACCAAACGTGGTCAAGCCTGCCTGAGGTCGGCTCATGTCGAAACGTTCGGGGTCCGGAAAAACCGACGGATCATGGTTGCCTGCCGCCCACATCATGGTGATTTTGGTCCCGGCAGGCAGGATCAAGCCATCGACGTGAAAATCCCGCAGGACGTAGCGGCTGAGGGTCAGCACAGGGGGTTCGAGCCGAAGCGCTTCTGCGATGGCGCGTGGCAGGGTCTGCGGTGCCGCGCGTACGGTCGCCAGAGCCTCCGGGTTCTCGAGCAGGGCATGAAACGTGTTGGCTGCCGCGAGCGCGGCCGTGTGAAAACCATCGACGAGATTGCCGGCGAGAACCGCCCCGACCGACTTCGGAACGAGCCCCACCTCGTGGGGATCGTCGGGAAAGTCGAACTCCTTCAATCGTGCGGCGATGTCGAGCATGGCGGGATCGCCGTTCTCCAGCCCGCGGGCCGCCGCCAGGTCGAGCAGCCGGGCATATTCCGCGAAGGCCCGGTCGAGAACCCTCAGATCGTCTTGGCTGCGATTGGCATGAAAGAGCCGCGTCATCTCCTGAGCGCATCGGCCGATCACCACGGCCTCCTCGTCGGTCAGATGCAGCAACCGGCTCCAGAAGCCGACGACCACGGCCTCCGCAACCGTCTCGACCAGGTCGACGGTTTCGCCGTCCTTAATTCGGCCGATGACCTGGCGCGCGACCGTGCGTGCCAACTCTTCCATCTGGCTGACCTGCTTGGGACCGAGCCAGTTCAACAGCATTCGGCGAGCCGGGCCATGCAGGGGCGGGTTGAACGTGAAGACCTGGGCGCCGATCACCTCGCCGATTTCCCAACCGGGAGACCGTTCGGAGACCGCGCCCTCCTTGAAGCGGTTCGGATACATTTTTCCGATCGGCAGATTGCCGATTTCGGGCGCGGTGCCGAACAGCATCAGGTCCGCATGGCGAAAGACAACGAGTTGGCCCTCCGGCGTACGAAGGAAACGAGGCTCTTTCGTGCGGAAAACGCGCCGGCAAAAGGCACGAAAATTGTCTCTACCGCCGGAAAAGCCAAAGTCGGAGGTGGTGGGAAGTGACCGGATATCGAGTTGTGTCGGCATTACTTTGCCCCTTTGCTGGATGAACCGGACTATTCTTCCGGAGCCACTTTGACCTTGAGGGTGCCGATGCCCGCGGTGGGAACCACCTGGCAAGCAAGGCGTGAAATTGGGCTCTGATGGAGCAAGGTATCGAGCATCTCGGTTTCCTCGATCCGGGGCTTGGGCAGCAGGCTGGCCGGCTCTATGTAGACGTGACAGGTCGCACAGGCGCAGTTCCCACCGCAGATCGCCGATATTTCATCGACGCCCGCTTCGCGGAGTATCGCCAACAGCGAAGCCCCGATCTGACCATCGCTCTCCCTGGTGCGGCCGTTACGTCCGGTGACGTGGAGCCTGAATGTATTCGTCATCGGCGCACCTTCCTGGCATCTGCCATCGGCATCAACTTATTGAGGGGAAAAGCCGATCCTGTTCGATGTCGGCGGGGAAATGATCCGACCCGACGACCATAACCTCCGCCGCCACAGCCAAACTCGCATAATCCGCTAAGCTCAGTGCAAGAAGCGTCAAAGCGTGATCCGAACTCTTCGAGAATGACGGATTTCAGGGTCGAAACGAGATTGGACTGCGCCGCGAAACCATGTATGTTCTTCTTTTGTTTCAGAAGAGCCATCGCCACGCGCTATGAACACCATCATCCAGATGCCTGTCCGGAAGATCATCCACGTGGACATGGATGCCTTCTATGCGTCGGTCGAGCAGCGCGACAACCCGGAACTCCGCGGCAAGCCGCTCGCGGTTGGTGGGTCCGCGGCCCGCGGCGTTGTGGCAGCGGCTAGTTACGAAGCCCGAAAGTTCGGCGTCCACTCCGCCATGCCCTCGGTGACCGCCGCGCGAAAATGCCCGGAGCTGATCTTCGTTCCACCGCGCTTCGATGTCTACAAGGCCGTGTCACAGCAGATCCGGGAGATTTTCGCGGAGTATACGCCACTCATCGAGCCGCTGTCGCTGGACGAGGCCTATCTCGATGTCACCGAAAATCTGAAAGGCATGGAGATTGCAACCGAGATCGCCCTGGAAATCCGGGCGAAGATCAAGCAGGTCACCGGGCTGAACGCCTCGGCGGGAATTTCCTATAACAAGTTTCTCGCCAAGATGGCGAGCGACCTGAACAAACCCAATGGGCAGGCCGTGATCACGCCGAAAAACGGACCGGCATTCGTGGAAACATTGCCCGTCAAGAAATTCCATGGTGTCGGCCCGGCCACGGCCGACTACATGAAGCGTCATGGGATCGAGACTGGCGCAGACCTCAAAGCGAAGTCGCTGCAATTCCTGGCCGAACATTTTGGAAAATCCGGCCCCTATTTCTACGGCATCGCGCGGGGCATCGATGAACGCCAGGTAAGGCCCGATCGGATCCGCAAATCCGTCGGCGCCGAAGATACGTTCGTGCAAGACATCGACAGTTTCGACCTGGCGAAAGCGGAGTTAAAACCTCTCGCCGACAAAGTCTGGCGGTATTGCACGGCGCAAGGTATCAGCGGCAGGACGGTGACCGTGAAGATCAAGTATTCTGATTTCACGCAGGCGACCCGAAGCCGGACCAGCAGCCAGCCGATCTCCGCTGTGCCAGATATCGTGGAAGCCGCCGAAACCCTGCTCTCGACGGTTTATCCTTTCAAGCTTCCCGTTCGTCTCCTCGGCGTCACCCTGTCGTCGCTCACGAACGACAGGGTGACCGGCGATGAGGAACAACCGCAGCTCGGTTTCGATTTATGATCGACAGCCTGTTCAAGAGAAGAGAAAGCCGTGTCGACATCCCGCGTTCGCGTCATTGATCTGGAGACAGCCGGCAACGGAGCGAATGACGTCTGCGAGATCGGCTGGCAGGATGTGGTTGTCGACGCGGACGGCCGCTGGACCGTCAATGACGAGCGCGGCGCCCTGATGGTCAATCCGGGGCGGCCGATCTCGCCGGAGACGATGGCCGTCCATCATATTCTCGATGAACAGGTCGCAAACGCCCCCTATTGGAAAGAGGTCGCACCAGCTGTGTTGCGTCCATCCGGCAAGATCGATGCTCTGGCCGCGCATCGTGCCGCTTTCGAACAGCGATATTGCACGCCGCGGCTGACGGGTGGGCTGCGCTGGATCTGTACCTGGAAATGCGCGCTGCGGATCTGGCCCGAATTGCCACGATTTTCCAATCAGATGCTGCGCTACCAGCGCATGCCGCAAGGCTTGGTCCATGAGATCGGACTGCCGGCGCATCGGGCGATGCCGGACGCCTATGTCACGGCTCATCATCTGCGAGACCTGTTGAACGCAGCATCGCTCGAACAGCTTCTGGCCTGGAGCGCCGAGCCTGGCCTTCTGCCCCGCGTGCCGGCCGGGCCGGAGCGCGGCAAGAGTTGGGAGCGTATCAGCACGGAAACGCTCACCGGGTTTCTCAACGAGCGAGATGCCGATGTCCGCTTCAGTGCCCAGACAGAGCTCGCAAGACGGGGTGAACTTGAGCCGCCCGCGCTTGTCGAGCCTGTGCAACGAACCCTGATCTGATCGACGATCCTTACCCCACGACATCCAAGCACAGGAACTGGCCAAGCTGATCTTCGGCGCGGACCAGCCGTCAACTCTTGCCGCGTCAGGTCGCATTCAAACGACCGATGCGGATGGCGCAGAAGAACTGGACCGGATAATCGCCACCAGCCGCCGTCCATATTCAAGCCTGTCGTTTTGATGGCGATGGGGGCAACGAGATGAGAAAAGGTTCAGGGCCAGTTTGGTTGTCAGCCCTTGCGATAAACGGTCGGATCCGGAATCGGCACGGCTGCCATCAGCGCCTTGGTGTAATCCTCGCGCGGGTTTTCGAATATCTCGCGGCGTGTGCCGCTCTCGACGATCTTGCCGCCACGCATCACCGCCACCTTGTGCGACATGCGTTCGATGACAGCCATGTCATGCGAGATGAAGAGATAGGCGAGCCCCATCGTCTCCTGCAGTTCCAGCATCAGGTCGAGCACGCGGGCGCGGACGGACACATCGAGTGCGGCGACGCTCTCGTCGGCGACGATCAGTTTCGGCTCGAGCGCCAGGGCGCGGGCAATGCAGATGCGCTGGCGCTGGCCACCGGAGAATTCGTGCGGATAACGCGTCGCCGCATCCGCCGTCAGCCCGACGCGGCGGAGCAATTCGGCGACGCGGTCCTGCCGTTCGGAAGCATTGCCGATGCCGTGGATGACCAGCGGCTCCGCCACCGCCTTGCCCACCGACATGCGCGGATCGAGCGACGCATAGGGGTCCTGGAAGATCATCTGTGCCGAGCGCCGGAACGGGCGCATGTCATGCTGCGATAACCCGGCAATGTCGCGGCCGTCGATCTGCACCGAGCCTGAAAACGGAATCAGTCCCAGCACCGCCTTGCCGGTGGTCGACTTGCCCGAGCCGCTTTCGCCGACAAGGCCCATCGTCTCGCCGGGCATGATGTCGAAAGAAATGCGGTCAACCGTCGCCGCCGGCGCCTTGCGCTTGAAGATAAGGCCCGACGCGCTGCCATAGGTAACGCTGAGACCGGTGACATTGAGCACGGGTGCGGCGCCGCGCGGGGCCGGTTCGATTGTGCTCTTCGATACCCGGGGCGGGCCATCGGTTCCGGCCAGCGCGCCGAGCCGCGGCACGGCGGCCAGCAATTGCCGCGTATAGAACTCGCGCGGATGGCCGAAGACCTCAATCGACGGCCCCTGCTCGACGATCCGGCCCTGTTGCATGATCACGACGCGGTCGGCCATCTCGGCGACCACGCCCATGTCGTGCGTGATCATGATGATCGAGGTGCCGAACTCCGCCTTCAGCTTGCGCATCAGCGTCAGGATCTGCGCCTGCACGGTCACATCAAGCGCCGTGGTCGGCTCGTCGGCGATCAGCACCTTGGGGCGGCAGGACAACGCCATGGCAATCATCACCCGCTGGCGCATGCCGCCGGAAAGTTCGTGCGGAAACTGCTTGAGGCGCCGGGCGGGATCGCTGATCTGTACCGCTTCCAGCATCTCCAGCGCGATCGCCTCGGCATTGGCGGCACCTTGATGCTCGCGGATCGCCTCGACCAGCTGCGCGCCGATGCTCATCACCGGGTTGAGCGAGGTCATCGGCTCCTGGAAGATCATCGCGATCTCGCCGCCGCGGACATGGCGCATCTGGCTGTTGGAGAGCGTCGTCAGCTCCCGTTCACCGAGCTTGATAGTGCCCGACGTCACTTTCAGCGAGGCCTTGGGCAGCAGGCCCATGATCGACAGCGAGGTCACGGACTTGCCCGAGCCGCTTTCGCCGGCGATGCACAAAGTCTCGCCGGGATAGAGGTCGAAGGAGATATCGTCGAGCACCCGCTTCAAACCCTCGGGTGTACGCGCATCGACCGAGAGGCGCTCGACGCTGAGCACCGGCGCCTCTTTTGGCTTGGTTTCGGTCACGCGAGCACGATCCTGGGGAAGTAGAAGGAGACGACCCAGTTGGGCATGTCGACGATTTCGGAGATGCGGAGATCGCCGCAGACCGAGCAGAGCATATAGGCATCGACCGGGCTGTAGCCGTGTTCGGCGGTGAGCAGGTCGATCATGCGCATGACGGCTTCGCGCGCACCGGTCATCAGGTCCGGACCGATGCCGGTCGTCACTTCGTAGCCCATGCCGTCGAGATGGCGGGTGACCGGTTCGGTGGTGGTGAAGCGCGGCGACTTGAGATTGGCGCCCTTGACCAGGTCCAGCGTCAGCTCGACATTCATCTGGCTTTCGATTGCCGTGCCGCAGACCTCGCCGTCGCCCTGCGCCGCGTGCGTATCGCCGACGGAGAACAGCGCAGCCTGGACTTCGATGGGCAGATAGAGCGTCACGCCGGCGGTCAGATCGCGGATATCCATGTTGCCGCCGACCTGGCGCGGCGGCACGACCGAATGAAGGCCGGGCTCCGCCGGTGCGACGCCGATCGTGCCGGTAAAGGGTTTCAGCGGCACCTTGCCGCCGGGGCCGAAGGCGGATGGCGCCATCGATGCCGTGTCATAGGTCCAGATATGCAGTGCCGGGTCCTTGAACTGGTCGGCCAGGAGGCCGAAGCCGGGAATATTGGCGGTCCAGCCGACACCGGAGGGGTGAAACTTGTTGATGGTGACCTTCAGCGCATCGCCCGGCTCAGCGCCCTCGATATAGACGGGGCCGGAGACCGGGTTGATCTTGCCGAAGTCGAGATTGGCGAGTGTCGCCAGCGTGGCATCCGCACCGATCTGGCCGCCGGAGGAATCCATGCATTCGAACAGGATGGTCTCGCCGGGCTTTGCCGTCAGCGCCGGCGGGAAGTCGCGGTTCCAGCCGAAATTGTGCTGGGCGCGGTGAATGGTGTGGTTGCAGATGCTGCACATAGGAATTCTCCGGAGATTGTCGCTGCCCCTCATCCGCCTGCCGGCACCTCTCCCCTTTCTGGCGGGGAGAAGGGCCTTGGGGCGCTGTCGGTGCCTGTGGCGTCCCCTCTCCCCGCAAGCGGGGAGAGGGCCAGGGTGAGGGGCAAACCTCACCCGATGCATTCGCTTACTTCACGAAGATCGCGTCGTAGTTGATGACGCGGGTCGGGTCGATGTAGATGTTGTTTTCGCCGCCCATGCGCAGCGACTTGGCCACGACGCGGCGCTCATTGGTCACGGGGATCCACGGCGCGTCCTTCATCACGTCGGTGAAGATCGTCTTCCACGCTGCGATACGCTCCGCGCCCTTGGCCGGATCGGACATGGAATCGGCGGCTACCGCACGCTTGTCGAGTTCCGGGTTGCAATACCACGACCAGTTCCAGCCGCCCTGCACCGCGCCGCCGCAGCCCAGGATCGGGCCGTAGAAATTCGACGGATCCGGGAAGTCGGCAATCCAGGCCATGCCGCCCGACCAGATCATCGGCGCTTCGCCTTCGGTGCCGCCGGCGGCGATGACGTTGCCCTGCGCCAGCGCGCGGATCTCGGCCTTGACGCCGATCGCCGCAAGATCCTGCTGGATCGCCTGGGCGATGCGCGGCTGCGGATCGGTGTTGGTGGCGTAAAGCACGGTCTCGAATCCATCGGCATGGCCGGCTTCCGCCAACAGCGCCTTGGCCTTGTCGACACTGTATTCGTAGCCGGCATAGTCGTTGTCATACCCCGGCATCAGCGGCGGCAGCACTTCCTTGGCGGGCGTGGCGCGACCGTTGAGGATACGCACGATGCGCTCCTTGTTGATGGCATGGTTGACCGCCTGGCGTACCTTCAGGTCGTCGAAGGGTTTTACCTTGGTGTTGAGCGTGACGTAGCCGGTGTGAAGCTGCTCGCCGTCGACGATCATCTGCGCGCCGTCGGGCGAATTCTTGATTTCAAGGAATTTTGCCGGCGGAATGCCGTCGCCGGCAATGTCGACCTCACCCTTCTGCAGGCGCAGAAGCGCCACCAGCGGCTCCTGGCCGACTTCGACCGTAAAACTGTCGATCTTCGGCATGTCCTTGACGAAATAGTCGGGGTTGCGTTCGAAAACCAGCTTCTGGCCGATCGTCCAGTCCTTGAGGATGAAGGTGCCCGAACCGACCGGCTTCTTGCCGAAATCGCCGGCAGCGGCCTCGACCGCTTCCTTCGGCACGACGGAGGCGAAGTTGATCGCCAGAACGTGCAGGAAGGTCGCATCCGGACGGGTCAGCTTGAAGACGACGGTGGAATCGTCGGGCGTCTCGATGCCCTTGAGGCCGCCTTCCTTGCCGGCGGTCAGGTCGGCAAAACCGTCGATGGCGCCGAAGAAGCCGGCACCGGGACCCTGTGTCTTCGGATCGACGGCGCGCTCGATCGAATATTTCACGTCCGAGGCAACGATCTCGCGGCCATTGGAGAATTTCACGCCCTTATGGAGCTTGAACGTATAGGTCAGGCCATCGGAGGCGACGTCGAAGCTTTCCGCCAGCGACGGCACGAGGTTGGCGGTGCCCGGCTCATAATCCATCAGCCGCGAGAACAGGCTCTTGATCATCGACCAGTTGACCCAGTCATAGCCGATCTGCGGGTCGAGCGTCGTGATGTCGTCCTTGTAGGTGACGACGATATCCTTGCCTTCGGCGCTTGCCGCAAGCGGCGTCAGCAGCACGGCCGTCGCCATGGCAGTCCCGAGTAACCAGCGTTTGAACATTTTTCGTTCCCCTTCTTTGATTGTCAGCGTGTACGGATGCGCGGATCGATGACCGGCGCGATGAGGTCTGCGAGAAGATTGCCGGCGACGATTGCCAGCGCCGAGGTCAGCGTGACGCCCATGATGATGGGAATGTCGACCTGCTGGATCGCCTGCCAGGCAAGCTGGCCGATGCCCGGCCAGCCATAAACGGCCTCGACCACCACCACGCCGCCCATGAACTGGCCGATATCGATGCCGATCATGGCGATGATCGGCAGGATCGCGTTGGGCAGCGCGTGCCGGAAGATGATACGCCGCGACGAAAGGCCCTTGGCGCGGGCCGTGCGGACATAGTCCTGGTTCAGCACGTCGATCATCGCCGAGCGCACCATGCGCGCATACCAGCCGGCGCCGAGGATGCCGAGCGTCAGCGCCGGCAGCACGATATGGGCAAAGCTGCCATAACCGCTCATCGGGAACCAGCCGAGCGTGACGGCGAAGACGTAGAGCAGCAGCAGCGCCGCCACGAATTGCGGCGCCGAGACGCCGACGAAGGAGGCGGTCATCACCAGCCGATCGACGAAGCTGCCGCGCTTGACGGCGGCGATCGTGCCGAAGGTGATGCCGAGCACGACCTCGACGAAGATGCCGGCCGCCATCAGCGTCAGCGTCGCCGGCAGGCGGGCTGCGATCAGCGTCCAGACTTCCGTCTTCTGCGCATAGGAGCGGCCGAGATCGCCCTGCAGCAGGCCCGTCAGGTAGGTCCAGAACTGCACCAGCAGCGGCTGGTCGAGGCCGAGTTCGTGGCGGATCGAGGCGACCGTCTGCGCCGTGGCACTGCGGCCGGCGATCATGCGGGCCGGATCGGCCGGCAGCGCATAGAGCAGCACGAAGGTGATGGCGGCGACGCCGAGCAGGATGAGGAAGGCTTGCGCAAGGCGTTTGGAGAGCAGGATGACCATCAGCCCCTCCCCCGCTGCGTCGGATCGAGGATGTCGCGGAGCGCATCACCCACCAGATTGAAGGCCAGTGCCGTCAGCAGGATCACCATGCCGGGGAAGAACACCAGCCACGGTGCTGCCTGGAAATAGCTCTGGCTCTCGAAGATGATGTTGCCCCAGGACGGCTGCGGCGGCTGCACGCCAATGCCGAGGAAGGAGAGCGTGGCTTCGAGCAGCACGGTGGTGGCGATGCCGAGCGTGCCCCAGACGATGGCGGTCGGGATCAGGTGCGGCAGGATATGCAGCAGCAGGATACGGGCATGGCTGGCACCGAGCGAGCGTTCGGCCATGATGAAATCACGCTCCACCAGCCCGCGCGTCTCGGTATAGACGATGCGCGCCACCTGCACCCAATTGACCAGCGCGATCACCATGGCGACGATCCACAGGCTCGGCTTCATCAGCGCCGCCAGTACGATGGCGAGCAGCAGCGCCGGAAAGGCCATCATCAGGTCGGTGAAGCGCATCAGCACATTGCCCATGAAGCCGCGCAGATAACCGGCGACGATGCCGACGAACAGGCCGATGGCCACCGCGACACCATTCGCCACCAGCCCGATGATCAGCGAGGTGCGCGCGCCATACAGCATGCGCGAGAACAGGTCGCGGCCGAGCGTGTCCGTGCCGAGCAGGAACTGGCCGCCGGGCGGCATCGGCGCGCCTTCGAGCGTCAACCCGTCAAACATCTGCTCGTCGGGATTGAACGGCGCGACCAAAGGCGCTGCCAGTGCCAGGACAACCACGATCAGCACGACCACGAGGCCGAACAGCGCCGAGGGCTGGCGGAAAAGCGAGCGGAGCACAGTCATCAGCCCACCTCCGGCAGAGGCTCGGCCCCGCCCAGGAAGATCGCCGAGACCTGTTCCATCGACAGCCGCCGGTCCATGGCGCAGTCGCGCAGCATGGCATAGGCCTGTTCTTCATCGAGCCCACGGGCAGTGCGCAGCTTTTCGACAGCGGCATGCACCAGCGGCCGCATCCGCACGCGCTCCTCGAGATATTGCATCTGTTGGGCGACCGCGCGGCGCTCCTCGTGGATCGAGACGGCCATGACCAGCGCCGGATAGATCGCGGAGGCCGTCACCGGCTTGGGGATGATGGCGCTGGCGCCCTGCTGCAGCGCCCAGGCGATGCGGCCCGGGGCTTCCGAGCCGAGCAGCGCCACCAGCGGCTTGCCCAAAGTATCCGGCTTTGCCGGCAGCAGGTCATCCCAGCCCTGGTCGGCATCGACAAGCACCAGATCGGCGCTGTCCCAGCCGGCCAGCGGCGCCCACTGGCAAGTGGCGCGAATGCCGAGCAGGCCGAATTGCCGCTCCAGCCGCTCGGTATTGGCATCGCCGCGATGCAGGATCACGGCATGCCAGCCGGTAAAGTTTGGTGTCCGGCTCATGACACGATCCTCAGCCTGGCCGGCATATGGGTGCCGCGCGTGGTGAGATAGGGATCGGCGGCCAGCGCCGGCCGTGAAGCGATGACGTCGAAGCCGTTGCCGGCATTGATGCGGCCGAGATGGAAGGGCAGCGCCGCATGGTTGGTGCGGCTGTCCACGGTGAGCGGCCCGAACAGCGAGGGCCATTCGCGCCCATGCACCTCGCGCCGCACCGCCTGCGGTTCGTCACTGCCCGCAGCCAGGATCGCGCCGATGCAGAGATCGGCGGCCGTGTAGGCGCTGGCGAAAACACTTGAGATGCGCCGATCATGGCCATAGTGGCGCGCGGCGCGGGCCTTGAAGGCGCTGTTGTCGGATGTGTCGAGCGTATCGAAATAGGAGGCGGCGCACAGCTGGCCGGTGGCAGAGCCTTCGGCGATCAGGTCGAGCTCGCATTCCATCAGGTCACAGCTGACGACCGGGCAATTTTCGGGCCTGAAGGCCGGGTCGCGATCGCCCAGCGCCTTCATCGCCTCGAGAAAGGCATAACTCGACGGACCGATCAGGTTGTTGAGGACAAAGCTCGGCCGGCGCTCCTCGATCTCGGCGATGATGCGCTCGACGGCGGTTTCCTCCAGCGGCAGGTAGCGCTCGCCCAGCACCTCGCCGCCGGCATTGGCGATCAGTTCACGCGCCAGCCGGTTCATCTCCCAGCCCCAGACATAATTGGCGCCGGTCAGATAGGGCCGCGCACCAAAACGCGGGATGAGATATTCGAAGGCAGGGATCAGATGCTGGTTCGGGCAGCCGCCGACATAGATGACATTCTCGTTGGCCTCGAAACCCTCGTAAGGGCACATGTACCAGAGCAACCCGTCATGCTTCTCGACCAGCGGGATTACTTCCTTGCGCGCCGCGGACGTGATGGTGCCGACGATATGCCGGCAGCCCTCGCGCAGCAGATGCCGGGCGCCATCCAGATAGGCGTCGAGGCTCGCATGCGGATCGTAGAAGATCGGCTCGATAGCACGCCCGGTCCGCCGGGCACAGTCTTCGATTGCCAGCATCGCCCCATCGCGGGCATCGACCCCCATGGCGCCATAGGGCCCGGTGGTGGAATAGAGAATGCCGATTTTCAGCGCATCGCCCATCGATCTTCCAAATACGAAAAACCCCATGACGCCGACCCCGCGGCTGCGGGAGCATCATGGGGCGAAACTGCCCTGCGACTATCGAAGTCATGTCAATGCGGACGGGAAAATGCCTAATCCGCAGGCGTGATTAAAATACAGACATCAGACGAGAGTCAAGCGCCTTCAAATGCAACCTCACATCTAAATGTGAACTAGGCCGATAAAACCGAACCATCTCTGATTGGCTTGTTCGGCGCTCTGGCGATGTTTTCCGCCGATGTGTTTTTTTGGTTCTCGTCCACGGTCTCAGCAAGCATCTTCTGCTCGAGTCGATAGCGATCGAGTTGCCGTCGAACGGCTCATGCTCGGCGCACTATGGACGTATGCTCGACGTGACCGGCGCCCTCAAATCATGAGGGTTCGCTACCCATGAAAGAGCATTTATTTTGCCGCCTCCACGATCAATTCGGCAATATCGAGAGGGCGAGATGCAAGGGAAGCATGACTTGCATCCAGTTCGAGAATCTTCTTCGCCCCCATGCGTTCAGCCATCATCTTCTGGTTTGCCGGATGGATCATGCGGTCCTGGGTGGAAATCTGGTACCATGAGGGTTTGACTTTCCAGGCCGGTGCGGTGACGGCATCCCCGAACGTGCTGCCGATGGGCGCTTTTTGCGTAACGGCCATGACCAATGCCTCGTCCTCATCAAGATCCTGACAGAAGCTCTCATGGAATTTGTCCGGTTTGATCCATAGGTATCCGTCGCTGTCGGGTGTGATGTTGGGAAAAGCTGCCGGAGGGTTTGCCTGGCTAATGCCGCCAGCACTTTCGCCTGCATCCGGCGCGAAGGCAGCGACGTAGACCAGCGCCTTCACGTTGGGCAAATCCCCCATTTCAGTGATTACCTTCCCCCCGTAGGAGTGCCCGACCAGGACGACCGGACCGTCGATCTGCCTTACCATCTTGCGCGTCCGCTCGGCATCCTCTGCAAGCGATGTCAACGGGTTTTCGACCGCCCGGATATCGTCATACCCCATACGAGAGAGCGCAAGGATGACATTTTTCCAGTGGGACGCACCGCCCCAAAAACCATGGACAAGGACAATTGCAGGTCTGCTGCTCATTTCATGCGCTCCTGGGTAATGTTAGGGCAAGATATGCTTGGTTGAGCCGCACTTTCGTGCAAACCGAGATGTAGGTCCCGACAAGAGAAGGGAAAGTAGCGCGGTCTAAAATAAGGCCAGACCGAACAATAGTATGCCGCCCCACCCCATCAAGCACGTTATTGCGGCGCGCAGCTCTCAACCTTCGGACATTGCGATTGAAGCACTGCGACGATTGCGGCAACACTCTGGGTGAAGCGTTCACGGTTGGCGCTTTGGCAAATGAACTCAAGATGATCATTGAAGTAAGCCGCCATCGGCCCCTTCCACTCCGGGCCTGATTCAATCATCTGTTCGGCAGTGTAAAACAGATAATCGACGTAGCCCTCGTAGGCGATGCGTTGATTTTCATCCTTCATCGCGCAGTAATGACCGCTGGCGAGCTCTGGCTTCTGAACCGTCAGGCTGAGAAATTCACGGTATATTTCCCGCGCGGTTTGATCACGCTGGATAATATCAGCAGAGCGGATCTGAAGTGGGATAACGATCAGTGCGACCAATGCCGCAAGGGCTGTTGTCATTGCCCCTATTGCGCCGATCCTCTCGAAGTTCCGCTCCAACCATTCCCCCATTTGCCTGCCTCCTGATCGTGTACCGGGAGGTGAATATTAGTATGTGCAAATCGTTTGTCATTGGAAAATCAGTATGATGCCCTAGATCAATCCTGGAACACTGGGGAACATCCGATGAGCCTTATCGAAATGAAGACTGTTTTCGCAATGATCCTTGCGGGAGGTGTGTGCCTCCCTTCGGCAGTTCGGGCGGCGCCGATGGTCCTGACCAATGCCAAGATTCATACCGTAGATCCCAAAGGGACATCCGCCCAGGCGATTGCCATAGACGATGGCGGCGTCATCCTGGCTGTCGGAACCGAGGACGAAGCTTTGGCGGCCGCCGGCAAACAGGCCAGAATCGTCGACCTGCGCGGGATGTCGGTGCTGCCCGGGTTCCAGGATGCCCACATGCATCTGATCGAAGCCGGCGTAAACGAGATTCTCTGTTCTTTCGAGCCCTTCGATACGCTCGAAAACACACTCGCGACGGTCGAGGAGTGCATGACCTCAAGCAAGACGGAATGGGTGCTTGGGTCAGGCGTGAGCATGACGAATTTGCTTGACCAAAATGACAACCCCATTGCCCTGCTTGACGAAATATCCCCGGATAGGCCGGTCCTGATCCTCGACGACATCGGGCACGGGGCCTGGGCAAACTCTGCTGCAATGCGTGCCGCGGGCTACGATGTGATGGATGCAAATCCGCCCGGCGGCATCATCCTTCGCAACAAGAAAACGGGCAAGCCAAACGGGATCGTTCTGGAAAACGCCCAGCAGCGGCTACGCAACCTGGCCTTTCCTGCGACCGCGGAGAATATCGAGTTCGCCTATGAAAGCCTGCTGCCAACGCTGGAAACGCTCGCGGAAAACGGCATTACATCGGTCAGCGATGCGGGCGGCTTCTGGCCGCAGGGGCATGTCGAAGTTTGGCGGAAGGCCGTGGCAAACAAGACTTTGAGTGTCCGCACCTCGAACGCTCTCTACGTGTACCCGGATCTGGACTTCGACGAGCAGATGGCCATGCTCGGCAAGCTCTACTCCAATGATACGAACAGCTTGCTGCGCTTCAACCAGGCAAAAATTTACGTTGACGGCATCCTCGAGCAACGGACCGGATCAGTGCTGCAGCCCTACAGAAAAGGTGCGGGCATTGACCACGGCTTCGACAGCGGATTTCTGTACTTCGATATCGACACCTTGAACCGCTATTCCCGCGCACTGTCGAAAGCGGGCTTTCAACTGCACTACCATGTGACTGGCGATCGTGGTGCACGCCTCGCCCTCGATGCCATTGAACAATCCGACCCCCAGCCAGGCCCACATCGCCTTACACATCTCTACCTCGTTGACAAAGCCGACTATGGCAGATTCAAGCAGCTGGGCGTTGTCGCTGATTTCCAGCTTGCCCCCAGTTCGATCGACCCCGAGTATCAAAAATTCATCCGTGACTTCATCGGTCAACGCGCCGGGCACATGATGCCGGCAGGCGAACTTGCGGCAGCGGGTGCCGAGATCGTGATGAGCAGCGATTTCGACGCCGACGAGCTATCGCCTCTGATCAAGATCCAGGCTGCAGTCATCCGCAAGCACAACGGCGCTGCGGACGTCGCCACTGCCATCGAATGGATGACCATCAATCCTGCGCGATTGCTGCATCAGGACAAGACCACCGGATCGCTGGAGGTCGGCAAATTCGCCGACCTCGTGGTGATCGATCGCGACATCCTTTCTATTCGGACGGACGAGATCGCAAAGGCGAAGGTCATGGCAACCCTTTTGCAGGGCCGGCCGGTCTACGATCCGGAGAGATTGTTTGACGAGTAGGCCGTCTCTTCCCAGACCTGAGACCCCGTAGTGACGCGCCTGAATGGCGTAAAGCCAATTTTGGGTTCCGAAGCGGCCGAGCGAAATAGACCCGTTTGCAGCCTGCTTGTCATCCTGGCTCAGCGCGGCTCGATCTGTCGAACCGCGCGGAGAGTATCCGTTTTGATCAAGCCGTGGATGACACCCATCTTCTACCGCGCATGCACAGCGGCATCGCGACGATCTCGGCCGATTGAACGTCCGGTTTCGCCATCTCGGCGGGCGCCCCGCCGATGTCCTCGCTGGTGACCGCGTTCCTCATTCGTTCGATCTCGAACCGGGCCGGTGACAGCGCGAGCAACTCCGGCAGCAACCCATCGCCACGCTGTGCGGCGATGGAATGCAAGCCTTGCAACAACGTCATCAGATTTTTCCTCCCGTTGTACTTCAACGTTCATCTCTTCAGACGACGTTGATGTGCCTGAGCGCCGCGGAATGCCCCCAGATATGCTGATCCGGCGGCTCGCCCTTCGGATCGTCGAGCGGATCCACATCTGGAAACAGCGCGCGCTCCTGCAAGGTCGTGCCGATCCTCTGTGGATCGAGGATGCGTTCGAGGTCATCGAGCTGCGAGGCCGCCCACGCGACCATCCGCCCCAGCTCCGGATGCACCTCGTCACCCGCCGGGCGGGTATAGGCGCTGATCCAGCGTTTCAGCTCGTCCGACCGACGCTGGGCATCGACGAGCTGCGCGAGCAGTGCAAGACGCTTGCTTTCGCGCTGACGCCGTGCAGCGGCCATCTGCTGCCGGCGACCAAGTTCCTGGGGATCGTAGATTTCGGGATCGACCATTTGTAGCTCCGTTGGTGTTTCTGTTCCCGACGGTATGGCCACCGCTTGATCCACGCGCTCCGAATATTGCTCTCAAATCGAAAACGGTTGGACGAACACGGCCGGTGGTCCGTATTTCGATTTGAAAGCAAGGACCGGAGAGAAATGCAGTGCACCGGCTTCTATGTTCGCCCTACACCGAACCAGGAAGGAAATGACGATGTATGAGACTATTCGTTTTGCATGGGGGACCAGCTCCCTTGGCGACTTCATCGTCGCTATGTCCGGAAAGGGTATCGTCGCCCTCGAATTCGGGTCCATGCGCGCCGCGATGGAAGACGCATTGCGCATCCGCTTTCCCAAATCGGCGCTGGAATGCAGCCCGGAAGGACTGGCGAACGTGATGGAGATCGTGGCTCGCGTCATCGACGACCCGGCCTCTCGCTGCGATCTGCCACTCGATCTGCGTGGGACGCCCTATGACGTGGAGGTCTGGACGATGCTGCGAGAAATACCGGCCGGACAAACCACCAATTATGGAACCTTGGCGGCGAAGCTCGGCTCGCGCGACGCGAGAGACGTGACGGCGGCGATCGCCAGCAACCCGATCGCCGTGATCGTGCCATGCCATCGCGTGATCAAGAAAGACGGTTCCATCTCCGGATATCGCTGGGGCGTGCAGCGCAAGCGCGCGCTTCTGGCCCGCGAAAAGCGGGCCATGGAGAACTGGCCTGTCGGATAACTGGCGCCGCAACGATCACGGCGCCAATCGCATGGGATCAGCGCGCGTCATGGAAGATGATGCCCAAGGTATGCCGCATGCCGGAGCGGAGCCGGCTGACACCATGGCGCAGATTGACCCTGTAATTGCCCTTCGTGCCCTGGACCGGCCGATTGTGGACGGCGAAGGCGACGGCATCGCCCTGCCTGAGCGAGACCACCTCGACGCGGCTCTGCATGCGCGGCCGCTGTTCGGTCAGCACAAATTCACCGCCGGTGAAGTCGCGGCCCGGCTCGGACAAAAGGACCGCCACCTGGATCGGAAAGGCGAGATCACCGTAGAGGTCCTGATGCAGGCAGTTGAAATCGCCGGGGACATATTGGAGCAGAAGCGGCGTGGGCCGGATCTGGCCGGCGTCGTGACATTTTCGCAGGAATGCGGCATGGGTTTCGGGGAAGTGCTGCTCCATCCCCATCCGCTGGTTCCAGGCGTTGGCGACATCAGCAAGACGCGGATAGAGCGCGGTGCGGAGGCTGCCGATCAGATCGGGTAGCGGGTATCTGAAATAGCGGTATTCCCCTTTCCCGAAGCCGTGCCGCGCCATGATGACATGGCTGCGGAAATGGCTTTCGTCGGCGTAGAGCGCCACAAGCCCATGGCACTCTTCGGGAGTGAGAAGGGTGGGAAGCACTGCGCAGCCGTAGCTGTCGAGTTCACCCGCAAGTGCCTGCCAGTCATAAGCGCCAATTCGCGCTTCCGCGGATATCTCCGCGGCGGTGAGAACCGTGCCGATGGCAATCTTGCTCATGCCGCAGCTTCCTTCTCGATAAGGGCGCGCTTGCGCTCGACGCCCCAGGCGTAACCCGAGAGCGCACCGTCGTTGCGAACGACGCGATGGCACGGGATGGCCACGGCGAGATTGTTTGCAGCACAAGCACCCGCGACAGCGCGTGTCGCGCTTGGCGATCCGATACGCCGGGCGATCTGCGAGTAGGAAACACGCTCGCCGGCCGGGATTTCCTGCAGCGCCTGCCAGACACGACGCTGAAAGGCCGTGCCACGAACATCGAGCGGAAGATCGAGACCAATGCCCGGATTTTCCACAAAGCCGCAGACGCGCGCGACCAGCGCTTCATAGTCACGGTCCATGCCGATCAGGCGTGCCTTCGGGAAACGATCCTGAAGGTCGCGAACCAGCTCGTCGGGATCGTCGCCGAGAAGGATCGAAGCGACGCCCCTGGCGCTGCACGCAACCAGGATTGCGCCGAGATAGGACTGGCCGATCGCGAACTTGATCTCCTCGTCGATACCTCCACCCCGATACCGCGTCGGCGTCATGCCGAGCATGTCGGTAGACTTTTCGTAGAAACGGCCGCTCGAATTGAAGCCTGCATCATAGATTGCTTCGGTGACGCTGGCACCGGTCTCCAGGCCGGCGCGAAGCTTCTTCGCACGGCTCGCCGCGGCATACGCCTTTGGTGTCAGACCGATGGAAGCCTTGAATACGCGGTGAAAATAGCTCGGGCTGCGATCGACGACAGTCGCCAAATCCTCCAGAGACGGCTCCTCCTCGCTCGCCTCGATGAAACGGCAGGCCTTGACGACAAGCGCGGCGTTCTCGTTATCGAGTGACAGACCTTCGGGATTGCACCGTTTGCAAGGCCGGAACCCCGTCGCCCGCGCACTCTCGATCGTATCGTGCAACGTGACATTCTTCGGATTCGCCGTGCGGGACGGGCACGAGGGTCGGCAATAGATGCCTGTCGTGGTGACGGAATACCAAAGCTGGCCGTCAGCGGCCTTGTCGCGGGCGATGACGCGCGCCCAACGCGGATCGTCTGCGACAGAAAGGGTTGAGGTACGAAGTGCCGATGCGGGCTGCGCGTTGATTGTCATGCTCGTCTTCTCGAATGGTTATGCCTCGATGGTGCCTTCGATCTGCGTTGGCCACGCTCCGATCCTTGCTCTCAAATCGAGAAAATACCCACCCGTTTCCTGCACGGCCGTCGAAAAGGCGCATCCAGCAATCCGGACATATCGACGGCCGGCTCCTGACGGCATGGTACAGGTTGACTGATGAACCCTTGACGCGCCATGGCTATGCATCTCATCCAGCCCGCATCGCAGGTCTGCCACAGGCTTCCAAATCAGTTCAATCGACGCGATCGAGGAAGAAAGCGAATTCGGTTCGATCGACGTTCTTCGCCCCTTTTTCATGGAAATGCTGGATATGAGGCCCTTCGTTGTGGTGCTTGTCACGCTGCTCCTGCGAAGCCCAATGCTCGACAAATACAAAGAGCGCCGGGTCACTCCTATCGACGAAAAGCTCGTAACTTATGCTTCCGTCCTCCTGGCGCGACACGTCAGCGACTATCTTCAGATCGCGCCGCAATTCCTCTTCCTTGCCGACCTTCGCGCGAAGACCGACGACAATGAAAACTTCGCTCACGGTGAATACTCCCAGCATCAGGGGCGGCGGAGCCAAGGAACTCCTATTCCCTCAGCTCCGCCCAAGCGCTACTCCGTACGATCGTACGAAAACTGGATGCCCGCCGTGCCGCCTGTCTCGATGAACAGGTTCATGAACTGGGGAACGGTTTCCTTACGCTGCCAGTCCCGTTGCAACTCACAGAAGAGTTGCGGCACGCTGATCATCTTTCCGCCGGCCTGCTCGATCCGTCGCAATGCTGCCTCGTGCGCGGCAACGGAAGTGCCGCCAACCGCATCGGCGACGACGTAGACCTCATAGCCTTCGGCAAGCGCATCGATAGCCGGAAACGTGAGGCAAGCCTCGGTCCAGAGTGCAGTCATGATGAGTTTCTTGCGCCCCGTTTGTTCCACTGCCTGACGGAACTCGACATCCTCCCAGGAATTGATCGAAGTCCGGTCATAGGTCGGGATGCCTTCCAGCGCCTTGCGAACCTGGGGAATTGGCGGCTGGTTCAACCCGGTCTTGACATTGACGGTGGAGTGCACGATGGGCAGCCCATAGACCCTTGCCGCCTTCGACGCACCAACGATGTTGTTGATCAGAAGCTGGCGGTCCATCGAAGCGATCGAGTTCACCTGAACCGGTTGGTAGTCGATAATCACGAATGCCGAGTTTTTTGGGCTCAAAAGCCGGTCTTTGACCGGATCACGCATGAGTTCACTTGTCATCGTTTACTCTCCTCCTCAGTTGAACGAATAAGCCCTGCGTCTCCCTGGAACGTGTATCGCCGTCATGCAGCCTCAAGTTCGGCTATGAAATTTCTCACATGGGATCTAGCATTCGTGCGAACTCCGATGCCATCGGGTAAACACCCGATACTGCCAATATTATTTGCCTGCTTCGTACGATCGGACGCGAGGTATCCCTCCATATCCGGCCCTCGAACAGCACGGATCGATGCGGCCGAGGCTCAAACGCACTAACCGTCGAGCAGGCTGGCATAGTCAGGGTGTTTGACGGCGAAGGCTGCCATGAATGGGCATTTTGCAATGACACGCACCTTGCGGGCGCGCAGCGTCTCAAACACGCCGTGGGCAAGGCGGGTGCCGATGCCTTGGCCGGATAGTGCCTGCGGCACCTCGGTGTGGGTGAGCACGATCCGGCCGTCCTCCTCACGGTAATAGGCGACCGCCAACTCGTCTCCGACAGCAAGCTCGAAGCGTGAATCGGCGGGATTGTCGCGAACGTCGTCATTCATTACGCATTCTCCCATTTCCAGTTGCGCCGAAGCTCAGGCTAAAAGGCCCCCGAACTGCCACAGGAACCCAAGCAGCCCCATATAGAGCAGCGTTTCCGCGACGATCCTCCGCTTCAGGCCGGCGACTGACTGTACGGCCGCATGGCAGGGAACGGCAAATACTGTTTTATCGACCATATTTCATCTCTCTCAAAAGGTGCGCGTGATCGCGCTTGTCGAAGGTGGCGCCGAAACGTACATTAATCAAATGAGGCAGAGGCATTTGAAATATGCGAGAAATTCATAATGTCGATCTCAATCTTGTTCGCGTCTTCGTCGCGGTGCTGGAAGAGCGGGGCGTCACCCGTGCGGCCGAGCGCCTGCACCTCACGCAATCGGCCATTAGCCACGCACTGGCCCGGTTGCGTGAAACGCTTGGCGACGAACTCTTCATCCGCGGACCGGACGGGATGTATCCGACACCCCGCGCCCTGGAACTTGCCCAGACCTTCAAGCCGGCCCTGCAACAGATCGAGGGCGCCATCGCCGGCAATGCCTTCAATCCAGAAACCTCGGACATGTCCTTCGTCGTCTCGACATCGGACTTCCTCACGGCAACGGTCATTCCCGACCTTCTGGCGCGTATTCGCCGCCTTGCTCCGAGCGCCGGCTGCTGGTTGCGCCCGCTGAGCGAACTCAACATTACCGAAGAACTCGACCGCGGTGCCCTACACGTGGCGATCGGTGTATTTGGCAAGACGCCGTCCCGTTTCGTCAGAGAACCGCTGTTTTCCGATCAGAGCGCCTGGCTGATGCGTCGGGATCATCCCGCGGCGGCGGGCCCCTTCGGCCT
This sequence comes from Rhizobium sp. LjRoot30, assembly GCF_964253915.1. Taxonomy (NCBI): domain Bacteria; kingdom Pseudomonadati; phylum Pseudomonadota; class Alphaproteobacteria; order Hyphomicrobiales; family Rhizobiaceae; genus Rhizobium; species Rhizobium sp. LjRoot30. The sequence continues at coordinate 690,016 of NZ_CAXUSG020000002.1, forward strand.
TCACGCACTGGCAGCCTTTCCGCATGTCGACATCCTGATTTCCGACCAGCGCCAGCCGGCGGGCGATGCAACGATCGAACAGGGCGGGCTGGAGCGGGCCTATATCACCAGCAATCCGCGCTACATCGAAGGCCTGCTCGGCGCCGAAGGCCTGGTGCGCAAGGCGGGTGCGACCGTCTCGCATATCCTTGCCGTTCCGGCCCTGCTGGCGGCAACGGACATGATCGCCTATGTGCCGCTGCAATTTGCCCGGCGTGCCGCGCGCTCGCTGGACCTTGTCTGGCGCGATCCGCCCTACCATGCGCCGCCCTTTGAGATTTCAATGCTGTCCCATCGAACGATGGGTGCGCATCCTGCTGTTGTCTGGCTGCGGCAGGCGCTGATGGAAAGCGCGGAACGCTACCATCGCGAGATCTGATCCAGGCGACAAAATGAATTTAGATCATAATGCAAATGCAAAAATATCATTTCATTCATTGATCCGCCACGCCCATATTTGCCGATATCGGAATCCGGTCCAGAGGACCCAGGAAAGTTACGGCAATGAACGCAATCGTCACAGGCCTCGCAGTTCAGGACAACAGGCCGCACCCGACGCCCATCGCAAACGAACGCGCACCGGCCACGCACCAGCCGCAACCGAAGAATGCGGCGGCGAAGGGTCCGCGCCGGCGCAGCTATCTCGCTCTCGCCCGGTCGGCGATCATCGTTGTCGGCATCGGGCTCGCCATCGTCGTCCCGCTCGGCTGGGGCCAATGGGTGGCAGGCTTTACGAACCAGTCGACGGACAATGCCTATCTCCGGGCCGATACGACGCCGATCAGCACGCAGATCTCCGGCCGCGTGCGCAGGGTCGCCGTGAGTGACTTCCAGCCAGTCCGGGCGGGCCAACTGCTTGGCGAGATCGACGCGGCGGAGTATGACGCCAAGGTCAGCCGTGCAACCGCGGCGGTTGCCGCCGCAGACGTCGCCATCCGCAATGTCGATAGCCGGATCGAACTTCAGCACCGCACCATCGCCCAGGCCGATGCAGCAATCCTTGCGATCACGGCTGACCGCGACCGTGCAGCCGGCGAATACGACCGGCAGAGCACTGCGGTCGAGAACGGCTGGTCCACCGGCCAACGGCTGGAGGATGCGCTGGCCGCCAATCGCCGTTTCGAAGCGCAGCTTGCAGAAAAACAGGCCGAAGCGGACGCCCAGCGCCAACAGCTGAACGTGCTGGGCACCGAGCGGGAACAGGCTATGGCGGAACTGGATATCCGCAAGGCCGATCTGGCGCTCAGCCGCATCGAACTGGGCTATACCAGGATAGTCGCCCCCATCGACGGCGTGGTCAACGTCAGCAGCGTGCGTGCCGGCCAGTATGTTTCCGCCGGCACCCGGTTCATTTCCATCGTTCCTTTGTCCAAGGTCCATGTCGTGGCGAACTACAAGGAAACCCAGCTCGGCAAGGTTCGGATCGGCCAGGCCGCCACGATCAGGATCGATATGTTCCCCGGCCGGGAGTTGAAGGGCCGCGTGGAGCAGATCGCGCCGGCCACCGGCGCGGAATTCGCCCTGCTGCCCGCGGACAATGCCACCGGCAATTTCACCAAGGTCGCACAGCGCATTGCCGTGCGGATCGCGCTCATCGATGTCCCGGAGGATCTGCGACAGGCGCTGCGGCCAGGCATGTCTGTCCTGTCGACGATCCATACGGACATGGCGGCCGACGATCCCGCAACCAAATAGACAAGGAGGACAGGCTATGACAGCGACAACGGTTCCGGCCTTCCGGAAAGAATGGCCCAGTCTCAGGACAGCCATCGGCATCGGTGCCGTCCTCCTCGGCACCTTCACCTCGATCCTCAATGCGCGGCTGACCGAGATCGGCCTTGCAGATATTCGCGGCGCCCTTGGCCTCAGCCTCGATGAAGCCTCCTGGATCACCACGGCCTATATCGTCGCCGAAGTGGCAGCGATCCCGGCGGCGGTGTGGCTGCGGGGCATCCTGTCACCGACGCGCGGCGTTATCCTTGGCGCCGCGCTGTTTTCCGTCTTTTCGCTCGCCATCCCGTTCAGCCCTGACCTGCGGCTCCTGCTTAGCCTGCAGGCGTTGCGCGGGCTGAGCGCAGGGGTGCTGATCCCCATGGCCTATGCCGTGATCATGCGCCACCTGCCGCAGCACCAGCGGCTCTACGGCTTGTCGCTCTATGCGCTCATTTCCGCCACGACGCCGAGCCTCTCGGTTTCACTCGAGGCTTTCGTTCTCGACCATCTCTCCTGGGAGTTCCTGTTCTGGCTCAACGTCATCCCCGGTGCTCTGACAGTTTTCGCAGCGAGCTACGGGCTTGCCCATGACCCGGTCAAATATATGCGCTTTCGCAAGTTCGACGGATTCGGGCTGCTCGCCCTTTCGCTGGGACTGGCCGTGCTGGTGGCCGCGCTCGACCAGGGCAACCGGCTCGACTGGCTGCAATCCGGCCTGATCGTCGGTTTCCTGCTTTCCGGGGCGGTCCTGGTCGGCGCCTTCTTCGTACACGCCCTGCTGCATCCGAACCCGGTTGTCAGCCCGCGGCTGCTGTGGCGGCGAAAAATCGGCCTCGGTCTCGCAATGATGTTTGCCGGCCGCATCGCCGTCATGTCCTCGGCCTTCATCGTTCCGCAATATCTCATCCGCGTCCAGGGATATCGCGCCCTCGAGAGCAGCAGCCTGTTCCTCACCACGGCGATCCCGCAGCTGTTGCTCGCGCCCGTGGTGGCCTGGCTCTGCTACCGGCTCGATCCACGCAACCTCCTGGCGCTTGGCGGCATGTTGACGGGCGGCGGCCTGCTGCTGTCGGCCAATATCACCAGCCTGTGGGCGAACGAGGAGTTCCTCCTGCCCCTCATGCTCCAGTCGATCGGCGGGCCACTCGTCGCGATCCCCACCATGGTGCTGATCACCGAGGACATCACGCTGCAGGAAATCCCCTGGATCGCCTCGCTGGTGCATATCGTGCGTACGGTTGGCAGCGCCATCGGTCTGGCTCTCGTGACGACCACGGTGCGGGTCCGGGAACAGGTCCATTCCAGCCTGATCGGCCAGCACGTCGAAAGCGGAAGTGCGGACGTGACGGCGCGGATCGAGACATTGGCACAGACGCTGCTGCCGCGGGCCGGCAACCCGCAGGAGGCGGTCGGCCAGGCGACCGCCCTCCTGGCCCGCACCGTCCAGCGCGAGGCCTATGTGCTGAGCTATGCCGATGCCCTCCTGCTGATCGGGATGATCATGCTGCTTGCAACCGCGCTGTCGCTGGCCCTGCGCAAAACCCTCCTGCCCGGTCGTTTTCTCTGATAGACCGGCCACAAGGCCCCGATGCGGCAGAAAGGTCCCATCCATGCGCGATCGCCTGACTGGTATGCAGGTCTTCGTCGGCGCGGCGCAGCAGGGCAACTTGCCGGCCGCAAGCCGATCGCCCTTTATTGAATAGCTGCCACCCTGTGATCACGGGATAGCAATTCCGTCATTTCCCGGCGCCCGAAGTCGGCGCCGAAGACCGGCGTACCGACCCCGAAACGCCGACTGGCAAGAAGCCCGCCGGCATCAACCGGATCATATCCCAGCCGGTCGATGAAACCGGCCACCATGTTGCGGGCTTCGGCATCATCGCCGGCAAGCACCAGCGCACGTCGCTCGGGATGACCGTGAGGGCGGGCGCGCTGTTCGATCTCGTGATAACCGAGATGATTGAAACTGCGCACCAGCCGCGCGCCGGCAAGATGACCCTGAACGACCTCGCTGCTTGCAGCCTCGCCTTCGAATTCCGGGATACTGCCGTCGGTCGGCGCCCAATAGTTCATCGCGTCGATGACGATCTTGCCGGCGAGCAGTTCGGGTCGCAGGCTTCGATATTTCGACAGCGGCAGCGCCAGGATCACGATATCGCTGTCGGCGATCAATGCCTCGGCCGTATCGGGCAGGGCGCCGGGCGCCATGATCTCCAGCAACAGGGCAATCTCGGCCGGAGGCCGCGCCGTGGCGACGCGGACCTCGTAGCCGGCGGCAAACACCAGCCGCGCCAACGCCGTGCCGACGCGGCCAGCCCCCAGAATGCCGATGATTTTCGGTTCAGGCATCATGCTTCTCCTTTACCGGCGGGACTGCCGCCAACGCCTTGTCGACCAGAGGTTTGACCCGGGTGCCGAGCAGCTCGATCGCGCGCAGGAATTCCCGATGCGGCATCTGGCCGACATCGATCTGGAAGAACTGGCGCATATGGCCGATGCTGCCCTGCAGCTTCACGATACGTTCAGCGATCTCTTCCGGCCCGCCGACGAAAAGCGCCCCGTCACCGCTCGCTTCCTGGTCGTAATGGAAGCGTGGCGGCGGCGCGAAGCCGCGGATCTTGCCAATCTGCTCCATCACCGCGTGCCAATGCGTCCAGAAGAATTCCTTGGCCTTGGCCGGGTCCTCGCCGACGAAGCCCGGACTTGCGACCGAAACCTTGACCTTCTCCGGCGCGATGCCGGCCTGGCCCGCCGCGCGGCGATAGAGTTCGGCCAAAGGTGCGAAACGATTGGCCTGCCCACCGATGATCGCATAGGAGACCGGCAGGCCGTTGAGGCCGGCGCGGATCGACGAATGCGGGTTGCCACCGGTCGCCAGCCAGATCGGCAGCGAACCGCTGTCCGGGCGCGGGACGACCAGCGCATTGTCGAGCGCCGGACGGAACTTCCCCTGCCAGGTGACGGTTTCGCTCTCGTTGATCTGCAGCAGCAGGTCGAGCTTTTCGGCATAGAGTTCATCATAGTCGTTCAGGCTGTGACCGAAGAGCGGGAAGGATTCCGTCGAGGAACCACGGCCCGCCGTGATCTCGGCACGGCCGTTGGAAAGCGCGTCCAGCGTCGCGAACTGCTGGTAGACACGCACCGGATCGTCGGTGCTGAGCACGGTCACCGCGCTGCCGAGCTTGATGGTCTTCGTCGTCGCAGCGGCTGCGCCCAGAACGACGGTCGCGGCCGACGCCGGCATCTCGCGGGTGTGATGTTCGCCGATGCCGAAATAGTCGAGCCCGACCTGGTCGGCCAGCTGGATGGCCTCCAGCAGGTTGCGCATGGCCTGCGACGTCGAGCCAAGTGCGCCGGTTTCCGGATCCTTCTGCACGTCGCCGAAACTGTAGATACCAAGTTCCATCGTCATTTCTCCCAGGGCGTAGGCGGCTTGCTGTCGCATATCGCCGTCAGTATATATTTGTAACCTGGCCTAATGTCGTAACTGCAAACCCGGATGCAAGGAGGCACACCGATGTTACCGGAACCCGCCAATCTGCTGGAAGCCTGCCGGCCCGTGCGGCAGATTCTCGCCCGCGTCGGCGACAAATGGAGCGTGCTGATCGTCATGGCGCTGCGCGACGGGCCGCGGCGTTTCAACGAGGTGAAACGTGCCATCGGCACCATCTCGCAACGTATGCTCACACTGACGCTGAGGGGCATGGAGCGCGACGGGCTCGTCCGGCGCACCGTGTTGCCGACCAAGCCGCCGCGGGTCGACTACGAGCTGACCGCGCTTGGTTACTCCCTCTACGAGCCGGTCGACCGGCTCGGTCGCTGGGCGATCGAAAAGGAAGCGGAAATCACCCAGGCCCAGCAAGCCTTCGACCGGCAGCAGGAAGATTCCCCGGCATCGTCCGGCAGCGAGGACATCTAGCGGAGATAGCGCGCGCGCTCCTGCTCGGCTTTGGTCAAAACCGCATATTCGCCGGCGAGATAGTCCATCAGTGCCCGCACCGAGGGAAGCAATCCGCGACGCGAGGGGAAGACCGCATGGATGATGCCGCTGCGCGGCGCCCATTGCGGCAGGATGTCGATAAGCCGCCCGGCCGCCAGGTCCTCCTGCACCACCATGGTCGGGAACTGGCACACGCCGATGCCGGACAGCGCGGCCTGGCGGAGCGCAACCATGTCTTCCGTCACCAGGCGCGGATCGTGCGGCACGGTCGCCGCCGCGCCCTGCGGCCCTTCCAACCGCCATTCGTGCCCACCGGTGGATGACCCCCAGGACAGGCTCGGCATGCTCGTCAGGTCCGCCGGAACGAGCGGCCGGGCGAAGCATTCCTCCACCAGGCCGGGGCTTGCCACAAGCCGCTGGGTGCTCTCGGAAAGCTTGCGGACCACGAGATCGCTGTCGCCCAGTGGCGGGAAACGCACGCGGATGGCGATGTCGAACCCTTCCTTGATGACATCGACGCGCCGGTTGGTGCTTTCGAGATGCACATGGACCTGGGGGTGCCTCGCCATGAAGCGCGCGATCATTTCGCCCACCTGGAAATAGATGACCGAGGAAGGACAGCTGACCTTCACCGTTCCGCGCGGCTCGGCGCGCATCCGCTCGATCACGTCCTGGGCGGCCTCCGCCTCCACGACCATCGCCAGACAATGACGATAGAACTCCTGGCCGATCTCGGTCACCACGAACTGCCGCGTGGAGCGCTGCACGAGGCGGACGCCGAGGCCTTCCTCCAGAAGGCCGATGCGGCGGCTGAGCCGGGAACGTGGCATGCCGAGCTTGCGGGCGGCGGCGGAAAAGCCGTTCTGCTCGACCACATCGACGAAAAGGCGGAAATCGTTGAGATCCTGCATCCCGACTCCATTGTCCTGAATTTGGGACATTCTAGCACGATATTGCCATCTATCGCCAGATTTGGTGCAGCCGTATATTCGGCTCATCGGATTGCCCATCGGCAAATCCCAAGGAGCCACACCCCATGAGAAAGATCCTCGGCATCTACAGCAGTCCCGCCCAGCACTGGGTTGGCGATGGTTTTCCAGTCCGCTCAATGCTGTCCCATGCAACGCACGGCGAGCATGTCAGCCCGTTCCTGCATCTCGATCACGCCGGCCCGACCGCCTTCCCGCCCGCTGATCAACCTCGGGGCGTCGGCGCCCATCCACATCGCGGTTTCGAAACCGTGACCATCGTCTATGAAGGCGAGGTCGAGCACCGCGACTCGACCGGTGCGGGCGGCGTCATCGGTCCCGGCGACGTGCAATGGATGACGGCCGCAGCCGGCATCCTGCACGAAGAATTCCACTCGCCCGCCTTCACCCGCCAGGGCGGCACGCTCGACATGGTCCAGCTCTGGGTCAACCTTCCGGCGAAGGACAAGGATGCGGCACCCGGCTACCAGTCGTTGCTCGACCGGGACATCCCGACCGTCGCGCTTGCCGACAAGGCCGGCCGCCTGCGGGTGATCGCCGGCGCCTACCAGGGCCATACGGGGCCGGCCCGCACCTTCTCGCCGATCGACCTCTGGGATCTCCGGCTGAACCACGGAAAGGACGTTTCGCTCGACCTGCCCGAGGGCCACACGGCCGGGCTCGTCATCCTGCGCGGCTCCGTTCTCGTCAACGGCGAGGCGGCGGTCCGCGACGGCCAGTTCGTGCTGCTGGACCGCAAGGGCGGCGCCTTCAGCCTCCAGGCTGAAAGCGATGCGACGGTTCTGGTGCTGAGCGGTGCACCGCTCGGCGAGCCGGTCGCCATGCGCGGCCCCTTCGTCATGAACACGCCGGAAGAATTGCAGCAGGCTTTTGCAGACTTCCGCGCCGGCAGGTTCGGCACGATCGCCGCCTGACCTCAAGCTTGTCCTCGGCGCACTCGCCCGAGGCAGACCAGGCCGGAACAGTTTCCGGCCTCCCTCCCCCAACCCGCAACAGCAACCAAGGAGAAATGACATGAGCACCCCCGCAAACTTCAACGGCCAACGTCCGGTCATCGATGTCGACGACGCCGTCATGCTGCTGATCGACCACCAGAGCGGCCTGTTCCAGACTGTCGCCGACATGCCGATGCCGGTCCTGCGCAACCATGCCGCAGCGCTCGCCAAGATGGCGACATTGTCCAAGATGCCGGTCATCACCACCGCGTCCGTGCCGCAAGGCCCGAACGGTCCGCTGATCCCGGAAATCCACGAGAACGCCCCGCATGCCAAGTATGTGGCCCGCAAGGGCGAGATCAATGCCTGGGACAATCCGGACTTCGTGGCCGCCGTCAGGGCGACCGGCCGCAAGACGCTGATCATCGCCGGCACCATCACCAGCGTCTGCATGGCCTTCCCCTCGATCAGCGCGGCCTATGACGGCTACAAGGTGTTCGCCGTGGTCGATGCATCCGGCACCTATTCCAAGATGGCGCAGGAGATCACCCTTGCCCGCGTCGTGCAGGCCGGCGTCGTGCCGATGGACACCGCCGCCGTCGCCTCCGAGCTGCAGAAGACCTGGCACCGCGACGACGCCCAGGAATGGGCCAACATCTACACCAAGATCTTCCCGGCCTATCAACTGCTGATCGAGAGCTATCTGAAGGCGCAGGACGTCGAAAAGAACAACGAACAGCTCGATTCGCAACGCAGCTAGAGCAATTCCGGCAAAAGTGCTTGGAAATGCTCCGGTCACCAAAGCGAAGGCGGCGGGCTTGCCCACCGCCTTCGCTTCATGAGGATATTCAGGGTCCTGGGGCATTTCCTCGAACCCTGACGTGCTCCCCTGATCGTTCGCGCTTACGAGGCACGTCTTTTCATCTTGAAGTTCACCAAGCTAAGCCCAAGGATGACCAGCCCGATGAGGGTGAGTGCGAAGCCGGCCCAGACAGCTGAGAGAAGACCGTAACCAGCGGCGATGGTGATGCCACCAGCCCAGGCGCCGACAGCATTGGCGACATTGAGCGCGGCGAGGTTCATGGCGCCCATCAGGCTTGGGGCTTCCGGGGCAAAACGGGTCAGGCGGACCTGAATGGTCGGGATGGCAGCCATCATGGCGGCACCGACGCCGAACATGGCCGGGAAGAAGACGAGCGGGTTGGATCCACCGACGGCCAGGATTGCCATGATCACGAGGGCACTGCCGAAGCCGATGACGATGCCGCGAGCAGGATAGCGGTCGGCAAGCTTGCCGCCATAGATATTGCCGGCTGTCATGCCGATGCCGAAGAGGGCCAAGGCAACCGGGATCATTTCAGGGGCAAGGCGCACCGTTTCGGTGACCATGGGCGCGATGAAGGTGTAGACCGCAAAGATGCTGGCGACACCGAGCGCGGCAACGAGCATCACCCCCCAGACCGATCCCTTGCGCAGCGACGAAAGCTCCTGGATGACCGGTACCCCGTCAAGCGCCCGGGTGCGCGGCACCCATTGCCAGATGGCACCGAAGGAGAGAAGCGAGAAGGCAGCGACGGCGAGATAGGTTTCGCGCCAGCCGATGGTTTGGCCAAGGAAGGTGGCGAGCGGCGAGCCGACGATGGTTGCGACTGTCAGGCCGGTCATGACGATGGCAAAGGCCTTGCCGGCCTGGCCGGGACCGACAATGTAGGAGGCAACCACGGCACCGGCACCGAAATAGGCGCCCTGCGGCAGACCGCTGATGAAGCGGGCAAGCATCAGCAGGCCGAGGTCGGAGGCCAGGGCAGAGAGAACGTTGCCGGCAATAAAGAGGGCCATGAGGCCGAGAAGCAGCGTGCGGCGGTTGAGCCGTGCCGCCGCAAGGGTGACGAGCGGAGCGCCGAGCACCACGCCGAAAGCGTAAGCCGTGATGGCATTGGTGGCGTCAGGGACGCTGATGCCGAGGCTATCCGAAAAGAGCTGGATGATGCCCATGCTGGCGAATTCGGACGTGCCGATCGCGAAACTGCCGAGCGCCAGTGCCAAAAGCGTCAGCCTCTGGGAACGGGCGTCACTATCGGCCGAGGCGGGAACAAAGGCGCGATCTTCAGAGATGATTGTCATGTCACGATCCTTTCGAGAACGGAGCAGGTGTCGTCCGGAGGAGCTGAAAACCTGCGTATTGCCTGAAGACATGGATCTCATGTCCGGCCGGCCGGCAGTAGCCAGCTGGGGTTCTCACGATTTGAGAAGAGAATTCACAAACAGGTTCCTGCCACCCCGTTTGTCAGGCGACAGCGCCCGTCTTCGCGACTATGCTCCACCACACTCACAAGCCTGAGCGGGGACGCGGCATGGACAATAGAGCCGGCGAGATGATGGTTTTCGTGCAGGTTGTCGAGGCCGGCAGCTTTTCCGAGGCTGCCCGGCTGCTGCTGATGACCCCATCGACGGTTTCCAAGCTGGTCGCGCGGCTCGAGAGCCGGCTGGGTGTGCGGCTGATCGAGCGCTCGACGCGCCGCCTGGCTCTGACCAGAGAGGGTGAGTTCTATTACCAGCGAAGCCAGGAGCTTCTGGCCGCGCTCGACGAGACCGAGCAGCAGATCGCGCAAGGCGGCGCCGAGCCGGAGGGGCTGATCCGGGTAAGCTCGTCCGTCACCTTCGGCGTGGCGGCGCTGGAGCCGATTTTGCCCGCATTCTGGGAAGCCTATCCGCGTATCGTTGTCGATCTCTCCTTGTCGGATGAGACGGTCGATCTCTACCTCGACCGGACCGACGTGGCGATCCGCGTCGGCAAGCTGCCGGATTCCAACCTGATGGCACGCAAGATCGGCACAACAAAGCGCCGTATCGTCGCGTCGCCCGCCTATCTCAAGAAGTGGGGCACCCCCGAAACGCCGGAGGACCTGCTCCGCCACAATTGCCTCGGCTTCAATTTCCGCCGCGCAAACCCGGTGTGGCCGATGCGCGAAGGCGGCCGGATCGTCGAGCGCATGCTGAGCGGCTCGCTTCTCGTCAACAACGGCGAAACGATCCGCCGCATGGCCATCGCCGGCGTCGGCATCGGCCGGATCGCCGATTATCATCTCCGCGACCCGATCGCGAAGGGCGAGCTGGTCGAACTTCTGGTCGACAGTACGATCACGGATTTCGATGACATCCATGCGCTCTATCGCGGTGCGCAGTTGATGCCGGCCCGGGTCCGGGCCTTCCTCGACTTCACCGTGCCGCGCATGCAGAAATTTCTCGCGGATGATCCGACAAAAAACGCCTCGCCCAAGCAAAGTTGAGCGAGGCGAGCTTAGAGCATTTCCGCTTATCTCTGAAACGCGAAAACACTCTATCCATTTGTTTTTACGCAATCCCGGATGCGAAACCGCTCCACACTTTTGCTGGAATTGCTCTAGGCATGCTGCCGTCAATCGGCGATCGGCAGCGGCGCGTCCGGGTTGACCAGATTTGCAGCCCGCAGTTCCCGCCAGAAATCGGCCGGAATGGTTTCGCGCAGGGCAATGCCATCTTCGGCAATCCGGTTTGGCTGGCTGGCGCCGGGAATGACGGCGGCGACGGCGGGGTGGGCGAGTGAGAACTGCAGGCCTGCCGCCTTCATGCTGATGCCGTAACGGTCGGCAATCGCCTTGATGCGTGCGACCTTGTCGAGAATGGCCGGCGTTGCCGGGGCATATTCAAAATTCGGGCCGCCGACCAGGGCACCGGAGCTGTAAGGACCGCCAACAACGATGCCGAGACCCTTTTCGGCCACCAATGGCATGACACGTTGCAGCGCACGATCATGATCAAGCAGTGTGTAGCGGCCAGCAAGCAGGAAGCCGTCGGGGCGCGGGCCTTCCAGCGCCAAGAGCAGTTCAATCGGTTCGACACGGTTGACGCCGAGGCCCCAGGCCTTGATCACGCCTTCGTCACGCATCCGGTCAAGCGCCTTGAAGGCACCCTTGCGGGCGCTCTCGAAAACACCCAGCCACTCGTCGCCATAAAAATCCTGGGCGACGTCATGGACAAAAGCGACATCGATATGATCCGTCTTCAACCGCTTGAGACTATCCTCGATCGAACGGTAGGTCGCGTCTTCCGAGTAGTCGTTGACGATCTTGTTCGGGCGACCGTACTTGAAGACATCGCCCTTCTCACCGAGGTCGCGGGCGCCGATATCCTCGACCTCGTCGAGAATGACCCGCCCGACCTTGGTGCTGATCACATAGTCTTCGCGCTGCTTGCCGGCCAGCGCCTGGCCCATGCGAATTTCGGCGAGACCGGCACCATAGAAAGGTGCGTTGTCATAGTAGCGAACACCGTCGTTCCAGGCCGCTTCGACGGTGGCGAGCGCTTCCCGTTCGGGAATATCGCGGAACATGTTGCCGAGCGGGGCAGCGCCAAAACCGAGCTTGCTCGGGAGAATGTGCTTGAAAGACATGATCTTATCCTTTTGTCCGTGACCGTGTGAACCAGGGCCGTCCCTGTTGACAAAAGAAATAAATGACGACGCGCAGGGTCGGTAGACAGCGCGGCTTCGCAGGATCTGCGAAGGGAATTCACAGATCGGCATCAAGCATGCCGCACCGGGGACGGTTCAGTTCGATGCCCGACCGGGCCGAAGCGAGCTTGTCGGTCGCATGGATGAGTCCGGCCATTCCCGGCCGCAATATTTGGCGAAAAGATTTGTCGCCATGGAATAGAGCGGCACGAAATGTTGCCGGCCATCCGGCGCGGCGGTGCGAAACTCCGCATAGGCGAGATAAAAATCCGCCAGGTCCTTGACATCGGCGTGGACCCTGATGTCCCGGCAGTTCAGCCGGACCGTTTGGTGGTTTCGCCTGCCGTCAGCGGCGTTTCCTCCGGGGCTCGGGTATTCTTGAAAAACTCCCACATCCTGCCCGTTGCATCCCGCTCCGACGTCACCTTGCCATCCGCATCGAATGTGCGGAACAGCACGCTGCGTGCCGGCCAGGCGTGGGTATTTTCCTTCAGCAAATAGGAGGTTATGCGCGCCCCGCCGGCGCAGCCGCTGTAAGACAACGCCGTCATCGCCGGATCGCTGACAAGGTTGCCCTTGGATTCGCATTTGTCCAGTTCCGCCCAGCGCTTGAGCGCCGCCTCGCCGCCATATTGCCAGTAGGGTTTGCCGCCGCCGGCAAAAGGATTGGTCACATCCTTCATGCCGGAAAAGGCGATGATGGAAATCGGATTGCCGGGTTTGCAGCTTGTTATGTCCGGCTGCCAGACACCATCGCGCTCGACCGGAAAGCCGGCGCGAAGCCCCATGACAAAACCCGCCGCGGCGAAGTCCGCATGACCGTTGCAGATATATTGCGACAACATGCGGCCGCCGCCAGAATAGCCGGATGCATAGATACGGGTCGGATCGACGCAGAAGGTTTCCTTCACCGTCCTCACCGCATCCTTGATATACCGTTCGTCGTCGAGCTTGCCGCCGTGGGTCACACCCGGAACATTCCAGGCATTGGTTCCCTGAAACTGGCCATCGAGGCTGCCCTGCAGCGCGACCGCCACAAACCCCTCGTGTTCGGCAACGGCGTCCCAGCCGCTGCGGCGAAACTGGCCCGCGGGGCTTGAGTTGCTGCCGTGGAAGTCGAAGACGACCGCAAGCCGGGACTTGCCGTCGTAATTGGCCGGGATATGGGCGAATGCCGGCCGCTCGATACCGCCGCTCTTTACGGTGAATGTCATCCGGCCGTGCTCGAAAGCCTGACCGCAGCCCGTGGCGAAGCCTGGCCCGGCCAGGCCGATTAGCAGAAGCAGTCCCATCGCTGTCACGCGGATAGGACCTTCAGGCCGCAAGCGGCCACGCAGACGAAGTATATCCATCAAAACGCCTTGTGATTGCGGGTGTCTTGCGGCTGGCGCGGTGGTCTGCATCTCAGACCGGGTCACACATGACTTAAAGGGTGCCGCCGTCCTTGCGTGAATGCCGTCATGCCTCCGGCATGTCAAGCGCTTCCATCCGCTTTTCATGAAACTCCCGCATCGCAGTCCCGGAGGGGCTGCAGCAGGATCGCGTTAATACCGCGAGTAAAAACAATAGATTAAAATCTATTCCGCGAATTCGAAACCCGTTTTATCGAGCGGCCAGATCGGGCGCGCGACGCGAACATAGGGGCGAAGTTCTGCGCGCGGCGTGGCGAGCGCGCCGCTGTCGCAGACGATGACCTCTCCCGCCAGAGGCTCGAAAGCGGCCCGGAAATGCTGCATCGATTTCAGCACCAGGAATTTTAACGCCGTCGGCTCGATATCGAAAGTGCGCAACTGCTGCAGATCCAGCATCTGACCGGGGATCGAAACCACAAGGATATCGATCCCGCCGGTTTTGAAGACTGCCGTCGGGCCGAATGTGTGGGTGATGCCGCCGAGGATCGGACCGTCGCCCGTGTAGACGCCATCCGCCAGATGTTCGATCGTGCCGGTGAGCATCAAAGGCCCGCCGCCGAACGTCGGATCGACCTTGCCGCCCAGTTGAAGCGTGACGGTGTCACCCACCTTGTGCCGATGTAGGGAGCCGGCCGCTTCCGGATCGATGATCGGCGCAAAGCCGCCGCCCGAAACGCCTGCTTCGAGAAGCGCGGCAAGGAGGGCTGTGGCGTCGCCATAAGCGCCGGCGCCTGGATTGTCGGCATAATCGGCGATGACGAGCGGGCCGGAAGAGGCGTCGAATTCCATTGCCCGGCGTGCGGCTTCAGCCGGCGTCAGGAAGGTGTTGAAGACACTGTCCCGCTGTTTCCAGATCGTGCCGGCGATGTCTTCCGCAATGATGCACGCCCTTTCGGCGGCGCCGGCGACACGCGTGTCGTGTGTGACAAGCACGGTCGGGCCGGCCTCCGTGACATCGGCCTCGGCGAAGGAGGCGTTGATCGAAACGGCGAGAATGCCGGCTTCCGCTTCGTGTGCTTTGGCCCGGTCGTAGAGGCTGGCGGTTTCCGGTACATCGGTGCGGCCGGAGTTTGCCTCCTCCAGCATCGGGCGATGGGCGCGGTAGGTGGCGGGGTGCGTCGCCTGACGCATGGCAGCGTCGAGCAGGCGTCCGGCATGGCGACCGGTTTCGCGCATGTCGATATGCGGATAGGTTTTGTAGGACACGAAGATCTGCGCCTGCCGGATCATCGCCGGCGTGGCGATGGCGTGCAGGTCGAGCGTCACGGCAATCGGCAGGTCGGGGCCGACGATGGCGCGCAGCCGGGACAGAAGTTCGCCTTCCCCGTCCTCGCAGAAATCCGGCACCATGGCGCCATGCAGGCCGAGAAGGATGCCGTCGAGCCGGTCACCCTCTTGCCGCGCGGCATCGCAGATCAGGCCGGCAATGTGATCGAATGCGGCGCGTGAAACGCGTGCGCCCGGCGTCGCATGGGCGGAGACGACATGCCGGATCGTCCATCCGGCCTCCCGGCCGGCATCGAGGAAGCCGGCGATTTCGGCATTCACATCACCGAACCGGCCTGTCGCCACCTCGCCGAGATCGAGCGTTTCGCGCCGGAACGCATCCAGATCCGTGCTGCCTTTCTTGAAGGTGTTGCTTTCATGGACGAATTCGGCGGTGAGAACGCGGAAGGACATGGAGACGATCCTGACATGAACGGCATTAGAGCGGATTGAAACAGGCGACCGCATGGCCACCTTCGGCGACGAGCGGCGGCGGCTGCTTGCGGCAGATATCGGTCACGTGAGGACAGCGCCCGGCAAAGGCGCAACCGGGCGGCAGATTGAAGGGGGATGGGATTTCGCCGGCAAGCGGCGCGATGGTGCGGCGGGCCGCCGGATCGGGCGAAAAATTGGAGGCAAGAAGAGCGCTGGTATACGGGTGCCGGGGTGCGGATTTGGGGTCGGGAAGAATTTCGCAGACGGCACCGAGATACATGACGACGATCCGGTTGCAGAAATAGCGAACCAGGCCGAGATCGTGGGAGATGAAAAGATAGGTCAGTCCGAGGCGATCGCGCAGCGATGACAGAAGCTCGATGATCTGGGCCTGGATGGAGACGTCCAGCGATGCCGTGGGTTCGTCGAGAACGATGAACTCCGGCTGCAGTGCCAGTGCGCGTGCGATACCGATGCGCTGGCGCTGTCCGCCGGACAGCTGATGCGGATACAGCGTCGCCATCGTCTGCGGCAGGCCGACGGCATCAAGCATGGCTTCCACCGTTTCAGCCGGCATGCGGCGGGACTGGACGATGAAGGGTTCCGCGAGGATATCGGCGATGGAATAGCGTGGGTCGAGCGAGGAATAAGGGTCCTGGAAAACCATGGCCATGCGTCGCCGTGCGGCGCGCAGAGCCTTGGGAGATAGAGCCGTTATGTCAGTCCCGTCGAGCCTGACCCGGCCGGACGTCGGTTCGATGAGCCGCATCACGAGCCGGGCGAGCGTCGATTTTCCGCAGCCGGACTCGCCGACGACACCGACGACTTCGGCCCGGTTTACCGTCAGGTCGACGGCGCGCACCGCGGTCATGCTGCGTGGGCGTGCAAAAAGCCCGCCGCCCGCATGAAACTGCTTGGTCAGTCCCTCGACCTGAAGAAGCGCTTCGGTCATGGGGCCTCCGCATTGGCAAAATGGCAGGCGACCGATCCGCCGAGTGTCAGGGCACGCAGGGTCGGGCGCTCCTGCCGGCAGAGGTCTGCGGCATGGGTGCAGCGCGGGTTGAACCGACAGCCGGCGGGATAGCGGCCGGAGGTCGGAACGGCGCCCGGAATGCCGTGCAGGCTGCCCGGGGCCATGCCGTCGCGCGGAATGCAGCCGATGAGCGCCGACGTATAGGGATGGGCGGGGGCGGCGAAAATGGGATCCACCGCCCGCTCCTCGGCGATGCGCCCGGCATAGAGCACGGCAACGCGGTCGCAGACCTGGGCAACCACACCCATGTCGTGGGTGATCAGCAGCAAGGCCAGTCCGCGATCACGCGAAAGCCGTGTCAGGATCTGGATGATCTGCGCCTGCACCGTGACGTCGAGTGCCGTCGTCGGTTCATCGGCGATGATCAGGCCGGGGTCGCCCGCCAGCGCCATGGCGATGACGATACGTTGCTTCATGCCGCCGGAGAGCTGGTGAGGATAGGCTTCCGCCACGGCGCTGGGTTCGGCAATGCGCAGTTGCGCCAAAAGGTCGAGCGTGCGCAGCCGCGCCGCCTGCGCCGAAAGGCCGAGATGCAGCCGCGAGACGATATCGATCTGTTCGCCGATCCGCTGCACGGCATCGAGTGCAGTCATCGGGTTCTGCATCACGAAGCCGAACCGTTTGCCGCGCAGGGTGCGAAGCCGGGCTTCGCCGATGGTGGTCAGATCCATGCCGTCGAAATGGATCGCGCCACCGGTGATCTTGCCGCCGATCAGAGGTAGCAGGCCGGCGATGGCAAGCGCGGTCAACGACTTGCCCGATCCGCTTTCGCCGACGAGGCCCAGAACCTGGCCGCGATCCAGCGTCAGGCTGATGCCGTCGAGCAGGCGATTGCGGCCGATATCGACGCAGACATCCGTGAGGCGCAGCAGCGGTGTCATTCTCCCCTCCGAACCTGATCCTTGATGTCGAGCGCAGCAATGAGCGCATCGCCAAAAAGGTTGATCGCCACCACCGTCACGGCGACGGCGAGGCCGGGAAAGATGATGATCCAGGGAGCCTTGAACAGAAGCGCAGACCCCGAGGACATCATGGAGCCCCAGCTCGGCAGCGGCGGCTGCGCGCCGAGACCGAAGAAGCCGAGCGTCGCTTCAAGGATGATGGCGTCGCCCGTCGCCAGCATGGCGCTGACCAGAATGGGTGCGAGGGCATTAGGCACGAGGTGGCGGAAGAGGATGTGACCGTGGCTGGCGCCCAGGCTTTGCGCCGCTTCGATGAAAGTTTCGCTTTTCAGGGTCATGATCTGCGCGCGGGTGAGCCGCGCGAACTGCGCCAGATAGGCGACGGCGATGGCCGCCATCGTGCCGCTGATGCCGGGGCCGATAATTGCCACCAGCATGAGCGCGATGAGGATTTCGGGAAAGGACCAGCTGAGATCGACGACGGCGGTCACCATGCGGTCGAAGGTTCCGCCGAAATAACCGGCAGCGGCCCCCAGCGTCATGCCGCAGACGACCGAGATGAGGATGGAGATGCTGCTGACCGAAAGCGAGGTGCGGGCGCCATAGATCAGGCGCGTCAGCATATCGCGGCCGAATTCGTCCGTGCCGAGCAGGTGGCTTGCCGACGCCGGCTGGAAGGCTTCCTTCAATACCTGTGCGTCATAGGCATAGGGTGTCAAGAGCGGCGCGAACAGTGCCGCCAGCACGACGCATGCCAGCCAGGCGCCGGCAATGGCACCGCCGGGCCGTCGAAAGATCGCACGCAAAATGATGAGGTGCCGCGATGCGGTCATGCCAGCGCTCCTCTGACGCGCGGGTCCATTGCGGCTTGCAACAGGTCGCCGAGGAGAGTGCCGAACATCACCGCCATTGCGAGCATCAGCAGGCTTGCCTGCACGACGGGATAATCGTGCTGGCTGAGGGCCTTGATGAGCAGTGTGCCGAGGCCTGGTCGCGCAAAGACCACCTCCACGGTGACCGCTCCTCCGAGAATCCAGCCGATGCGCAGCGCCATGATGGTGACGACCGGGATCAGCGCATGGCGCAGCACATGCAGGAGTTGGATGCGCAGCGGCGACAGGCCCTTGGCATGCAGCAGCATGACGAAATCCCGCGAGGCGATATCGATCATCGATACGCGGGTGATGCGGGCGACAAGCGCGGTTCCGCCAAGCCCGATGGTCAGCACCGGCAGGACGAGGGAGGACCAGCTGCGTGCGCCCGAGACCGGAAACCAGCCAAGCTGCACCGAAAAAGCGAGGATGAGAAGCAGGCCGAGCCAGAAGCTCGGCAGGGTGGAGCCGAGTAGCACGCCGCCCATGATGGCGCGATCAAGGAACCGATCGCGGTTGAGCGCGGCGACAAAGCCGAGCATGATTCCGACGACCGACGAGAAGAGCAGCGCCAGCCCGCCAAGGGCCAGGGAATGCGGCAACGCCTGGCCGATTAGATCCGCAACCGGCCGGCGCGCGACGATGGCCGTTCCGAGATCGCCGGTCAGCAGTTTACCGAGCCAGATGGCATATTGCACCGGCAATGGCCGGTCGAGACCGTAACGCGCCATCATCTCCGCACGCTGCTCGACGGGCGCGCCGATCTTCAGGAGATTGTCGATCGGATCGCCCGGCAGCAGATGCAGGATAAGGAAGATGATGACGGAAACCGCGAGGAACACGGGCACCAGCATGAGAACGCGCCTGATGGCATAGACAAGCATGTGAGGTTCCTCGCGTGTTCGTCCGCGTCACTCCTTGACTTCGATGTCCATGACGACCGTCGCCGCGACCGAAGGCGCATGAATTTCCGCCGGCAGGATCAGGCGGTCCTTGTTGTAGCTGACAGAGGAGACGGGCTGGTAGATCGGCGCCATCGGGAACTGCGACAGCACATATTCATGATAGGCTTTGAAGTTCTGGATACGCTCGGCCATGTTCTTCGAGCCGGTCATCGCCTTGGAGCGTAGCTCTTCGGCCTTGGGATCGTTGAACATCGAGACGTTCGGATAACCCAGCCGATCGCCGCCGAAGAACCAGTCGATGATATCGGCATTGTCCCAGTTGTAGGAGCGCACAGCCAGCTGCTGGTTGCCGCTCTTGTACTGATCGCGGATTGCCGAACTGTCGAAGGTGGTGATCTCGCTGTCGATGCCGACCGCCTTGAGTTCCGCCTGCACCACTTCCGTCAGGCGGCGGAAGCTCGAGTCGCTTTGCGTCCAGAGGGAAACCTTGAGCGGCTTGCCGTCCTTGGCGCGGATGCCATCGGCGCCCTTTGCCCAGCCTGCTTCGTCGAGAAGGGCATTGGAGCGATCCGGGTCGTAGGAAATCTTGTATTTGGCATCGATGGCGGCTTCCGGCAGCGCCGAGATCAGGAAGGTGTTGGCGACCTCACCGACACCGCCATAAACGGAATCCAGAATTTCCTTCTGGTTGATCGCCTTTGCCGCCGCTTCGCGCACCTTGATGTCGGTGAACGGCTCCTTCGTCACGTTGATCGGCATGTAGGCGACATCCTGGCCGGGCAAGGTGAGAACCTCGAGGTTCTCCTGCGCCTTCACTTCGTTGAGGAAGTCGGTGGGCACGCCGAGCAGCATGTCGACGCCGCCGGACTTCAGTTCGAGGAAGGCGGTGGAGTCTTCGGCGATCTCTCTCAAGGTCAGCTTGGCGATCTTGGCCGGTCCGCGGTTCTTGGCGAGCGGCGAAGCCCAGGCGTAGTCATCGTTGCGGACGAGAACGGTCTCCTGGCCGACGACAAAACTTTCGAGCTTGAAAGGTCCGGTGCCGTAAACTTCCGTCACGCCATAATTGTCGCCGAGTTCGACAAAGGATTTCGGTTCGATGACGCTGAGGAAACTGGAGGAGAAATTGTAGAGAAGATTGGGTTCGGGATTGGACATCACGAATTTGACGGTCGCGTCGTCGACCACTTCCACCTTGGCGATCGCCTTGGTCATGTAGGCGTTTTCGCTGGCTTTGAAGAGTTCCAGCCACTTGACGATCGTTTCGGCGTTAAAGGGCTCGCCATTGTGGAATTTTACGCCCTTCTTCAGGTGGAAGATCCACGACATGCCATCCGGCGCTTCCTCCCAGCTTTCCGCCAGCCAGGGATGATAGGAAAGATCCGCATCCTGGGACACCAGGCGGTCGAACAAGAGGGTCGTGCCGATGTTCAGGGTGGATGCCTTGATCGGATTGTAGGTCGGCGCCCCGACCTCGTTGGTCGCGATCACGAAGACGGCTTCCTGGGCGAAGGATGCGCCGTGGCTTGCCAGCAAGGCTGCGAGGCTGATGCCGGCAGCGGCGAGGGTCTTGCGAAATGCTAGGCTTTTCATGGGGTTCCTCTCTCTTGGTTTCTTGTTTTTTCTATTTTTCTATTCTGCTTTCCCGCCGCGACTAGCGGCGAAACACTCCGGTATGTCCGATGAAATCGTCGTAGTAGGCGGAGATCTTTGCCATGCGCGTTTCCACTTCCGCGCCGAGTTCCTTGAAGACGCCGTTGACGAACAGACCGATCAGCGAAGACATGGCCGAGGTCGTGTCCCAGAAATGATTGAGGTCCGTCGGCACGGCAAAGACTTCGTCGACGATTTCCATCGCCCAATCGCAATAGGGGTCAGTAATCAGTGTGACGGGGATGCCCTGCTTGTGGGCAGCCGCGGCAAGGTCACGCGTCAGGCGGGAATAACGGCGCCCGTCGATGAGCACCAAGCCGGTCTCCTCGGGCGGCGAGAGCAGGATTTCACCAAAATGACCGCCGGCGATATCCGCAAGATGCACGCCGGGCCTCAGATATTGCAGATTGTGCACGAGTTCGCTGGCATGGCCGCGTTCTGTCTGGAAGCCCGCGACATAGATGTTCTTGCGAAGCGCAAGACGCTTGACGGCGCGTTCGAAGGCCGGCGACGCGGCAAGTTCGTAGACCGCCACGAGGGCTGCCATTTCCTTTTCGAGCGCGCGGGCCAGCTCGCCGTTTCCCGTCTGGCTGCGGCGATGAAAATCCTGCAGCCGGTCGCCGATCAGCCAGGCCTGGTTGCCGAGATCGGCCTGCAGCCCGCCCTTGAAATCCTTCAGGCTGCGATAGCCGATCGTTCGGCAGAAACGCCCGATCGAAGCTTCCGACACGCCGATCTTCGCGGCGACGGTCGCTGCCGTCTCGAAAGGCAGCGATTGCAGGTTGGTCAGGAGATAGGCGGCAATTGCGCGTTCAGTCGGCGTTCCCGCGGTGGACGACTGGGTCAGGCGCTGACGCAGGTCGCCATGGGGGCTCACTGCACCCTCGTTCCCCCGCTTGTCGTGCTCCCTGTCCGACATGGCTTCTCTCTCCCAAGCAAAAGACTGACAGAAATCTATCAATCGGTCAATCTTGCAAGAAAACCAAAATCCACCTAACGTAACAGGCATCAAGATGCGTCATTCGGGCGAGAGGAAAGTTCATGACACGTTCGGTCACCGGCCGAAAAGTTCGCGAGCATTTGCGGATCGACGGCGCGGAACTCCGGCTCGTGCGTTTGCCGTTGGTGACGCCATTCACGATCTCGACAGGGACGATGCATGAGAAGCTGTTCCCGCTGCTGACGCTGAAGGCCGACGGTCTCGAAGGCTATGCGGAAGGGGTGATGGACCCGCTGCCGGATTATCTGGAGGAAACCGTCTCCGGCGCCATGGATTTCCTGCGAAATGCGCTGTTGCCGAGCGTGCTGGGCCAGCGATTTGCCAACCCGCAGCAGCTTGCGCGGCAGTTGGAACCATGGCGCGGCAACATGATGGCCCGGGCCACTTTGGAGATGGCCTTCTGGGATCTATGGGCCAAGTCGCTGGACCTGCCGCTGCAAACCGTTCTTGGCGGAGAAGGCGAAGCGGTCGATGTCGGCGTCTCGCTCGGCATCGGCTCGATTGAAGATACGCTCGGCCGCGTCGCCGATCATCTGGCGCAAGGCTACAAGCGGATAAAACTCAAGATCAAGCCGGGGCACGACCTGCGCCTCCTCAAGGCGGTTCGTGCCGCCTTTCCGGATATCCACCTGACGGCAGACGCCAACAGCGCCTACAGCCTGGCCGACAGCACCCTGCTTGCCCGTCTCGATGACTTCGACCTCGACTACATCGAGCAACCGCTTGCCTGGAACGACATCCACGACCACGCGGTTCTCCAGGGACGGATCAAGACCCCGATCTGCCTCGATGAAAGTATCCGCAGCCCGGAAGATGCGCGCAAAGCCCTGCAGGCCGACGCGGCACGCGTGATCAACATCAAGGTGGGGCGTTCGGGTGGGCATGCCAATGCCATCCGCATCCATGATCTTTCGGCGGCTTTTTCTGTTCCCGTCTGGTGCGGCGGCATGCTCGAAAGCGGGATCGGCCGAGCGCACAACATCCATCTTTCGACGCTTTCGAATTTCTCCAAACCCGGCGACACCTCCTCGTCCAGCCGCTATTTTCATCGGGATATCGTCGAGGAAAAGCTTGAGACGGTCGATGGCCGAATGCCTGTGCCCGCCGGGCCGGGCATTGGCGTGAGGCTCGATGACGACTTTCTCCGGACGGTGACGATTTCGCACGAAAGCTTTCGCGTATGACGGAGGTGCTGTTCCGCGATCTCGTCGGCATGACGGAATTTCTCGAGGCTGAAAAGCTTCAGAAGCGTGTATGGGGAGAGGGCGATACACCGGATCCCGCCGATCTGATGATGGTGATCCAGGCGGAAGGCGGGCTTGTCGGCGGTGCTTTCGTCGATGGCAGACTGGTCGGATACGTGTTCGGCTTTCCGACGGCGACGCCGAATGTCCAGCATTCCCACCGTCTTGCCGTGCTGAATGAAATGCGTGGCCGCGGGCTTGGCGCGAAGTTGAAATGGTATCAGCGGCGATGGTGCCTGGAGCGCGGCATTCGCCACGTCCGCTGGACCTTCGATCCGATGCGCGCCGTCAACGCAAACCTGAATACAAGTTGCCTTGGAGCGCGATCCAGCACCTATTACGAGGATTATTACGGCGCTATGGGCGGCATCAATGCGGGCCTGCCTTCCGATCGCCTGCTGGTCGACTGGTTCCTGGATGAGCCCGATATCCTGGCGAAATCGATGGGTCGTGGCGATGACACGGTCCAGGACGGCTGGATACGGATACCTTTGTCACCCTCGACCGCCTCGGAAGAGGCAGATCCTCTGACGGCAAGACTGGCCCTGCGCGACCGTCTGCAGGGTGCCTTTGCCGAAGGAGCCGAGGTCGTGGCCTTCGATGCCGCCACCAACGACTATCTGCTGCGGCCGAAGAGCCTATCCGCATAAGATTCCAGCCCAGATCCGGATGCGCTGAACCTGCCGGAGATGTTTCTGCGGCAGCTTTCGAATGCCCCATGAGGATGAACCGGACAAAGCAGGACTGTATCGGCCCCCTGCCCGACAAGGCTGTCCACTTGAATGATGAAAATTCAGTTCGCTTAGCGTTTCATGGGTAGGATCGAAACGTCGAAATTCGCTATACCGGAAAGATGAACATGGCACTGATTTGAGAGCCTTCAAGTTCAAAACCGAAGTCGAAGGAAGTCTCGAAATGACCATGTTGGAAAACAGGACGGCAGCGTCGGGCGATGTCGATTCCGGCTATGCCTGGTGGCGGCTCGTCCTGACGCTCGTTCTCGGCACGGTTGCCTGTGTCGGCAACTGGTCGGTCGTCGTGCTTCTACCGACGCTGGAGATCGAATTCGGCACGGTGCGAGGCGGTGCGTCGCTGCCGTATACCGGCACGATGATCGGCTTCGCAGTCGGCGGCGTTCTGATGGGCCGTCTGGCCGATCGGGTCGGCATCGTCCTGCCGGTGATGATCGGCGCATTCCTGCTTTGCATCGGCTACATCCTGTCGGCGCTCACGACCACCATCTGGCAATTTGCCGCCCTTTCGGTGGTGATCGGTCTGGGATCGGCTGCCGGTTTTGCGCCCTTGATCTCGGATCTGTCCCATTGGTTCCGCAAACACCGGGCGCTCGCCGTCGCTTTTGCCGCCTCCGGCAGTTACCTCTCCGGGGCCGTATGGCCGCTGGTCATCGAGCACTTCCAGGCTACCCAGGGATGGCGTTCCACCCATATCGGTATCGGCCTTTTCGTCCCTCTCGTGATGGTGCCGACGGGGCTGATGCTGAGACGGCGCCTGCAGAGCACGACCTATGCCCAGGCCGAAGCCGTGACGGAGGCCGCCCGCAACGAGCTCGGCCTGAAACCGAACGTCTTGCAGGCCATCCTTGTCGTTGCAGGTTTTGCCTGCTGCATGGCAATGTCGATGCCCCAGGTCCATATCGTTGCCTATTGCGGCGACCTTGGTTATGGCGTTGCCGTCGGCACGCAGATCATCGCCCTGATGCTCGGCCTCGGGGTGGTCAGCCGCCTGGCTTCCGGCGCCCTCGCGGACCGGATCGGTGCCGGCCCGATGCTGATCGTCGGCTCGTCCATGCAGGCTCTCGCGCTGCTGCTCTATCTGTTCTTCAACAGCCAATCGTCGCTCTATGTGATTTCCGGGCTGTTCGGGCTGTTCCAGGGCGGCATCGTGCCGATGTATGCCGTGATCATTCGCCAGTTCCTGCCGCCCCGCGAGGCAGGCGTGCGCATTAGCCTGGTTTTGATGGCAACGGTGCTGGGCATGGCGTGCGGCGGGCTTGCCGCCGGTTACATCTTCGATGCCACCGGCTCCTACCGCCTGGCCTTCCTGCATGGATTCCTGTGGAATTGCGTCAATCTCATCCTGGTTGGCTGGCTGATGTTGTGGCCGAAGCTGCGCCGCAGGAAGCTGGAGGCGATGGCGGCCTGATGGACCGCCAGGGAAACGGGTAGACATCCTTGAGGCGACCATGCGCTCCGTCGGCCCGGGTTCGACCGGACGGATAGACCTCAGTTCTTCTCGATCTCTTTTTGCGTTATCAGCCTGGCGCTATGCTGACCGGAAAGGTAGATCCAGAGCCAGCTCCATGCAACTGCCAGTCTTGATCGGGTGCCGATCAGGAAATAGATATGCGCCAAGCCCCATATCCACCACGCCAGGCCTCCTTTCAGTCTGAACCGTCCGAAATCGATGACTGCCGCCCGTCGGCCGATCGTCGCAAGGCTGCCCTGATGACGATACCGGAATGGACCGGGTTCAACTGCTCCCTCCAGGCGCGCCTTGATCACCCGCGCGACATAGGAGCCCTGCTGCTTGGCGGCTGGGGCAATGCCGGGCACTGGACTGCCGTCTTCCTGTTTCACAAGTGCCGTATCACCGATGACGAAAACATTCCGATCGTTTTCAATCGAGAGATCCGGCCCGACAATCGCTCGACCTGCCCTATCGGATGCTGTATCCAGCCACGCGGCCGCGGGGGAGGCCTGCACACCGGCCGCCCACACCACGGTCTTGCTGGGCACGAAGGCATCGCCGACCGTTACGCCATCCGCATCGATCGCCGTCACGCGCGAGCCCATGAGAACCTCTACGCCGAGCTTTTCGAGCGCCTTTCTCGCATACTCCGATAGTTCTTCGTTGAAGGCAGGAAGCACGCGTGGCCCGGCTTCGATCAGAAGAATGCGGGCACGGGTCGTGTCGATCCGCCGGAACTCCGGAGGCAGGGTCTTCTTTGCCAATTCCGCAATGATGCCGGCCATCTCGACGCCAGTGGGTCCGCCACCGATGACGGCGAAGGTGAGTTCCGCCTCCTGCCGTGCAACATCAGCCGAAGCCTCCGCCCTTTCGAAGGCAAGCAGAATTCTTCGGCGAACCGTCGTTGCATCCTCCAGCGTCTTGAGACCGGGCGCAAAAGTTTCCCACTCGTCGTGGCCGAAATATGCATGTCGCGCGCCGGTGGCCAGAACGAGCGCGTCATAGGAAACACTCTGCCCCGATTTCAGGGTGACAGACTTGGCAGCACGATCAACCCCGGTCACCTCGTCCAGCAGCGTCGTCACGTCCTTGCGGTCACGCCAGAGGTGCCGAATAGGCCAGGCGATCTCGGACGTGGCCAGTACCGTTGTCGCAACCTGATAGAGCAGCGGTTGAAAGAGATGGTGATTTCTACGATCGATCAGAGTGATCTCGACCGGAGCCCCATTCAGTCCCTGGACGCACTGCATCCCTCCGAAACCGCCCCCAACAACGACGACCTTGTATTTTGTCACTCTGTCATTCCTCGTTGTAACCACCGGTGAGAATCGAACTGGTCGCGTCGACGCAAACTCATATTCGACTCATCCAAGGCAGAAGCAAAGCGCCAATAGCAATCACGCCAACCTGCGCCGTCCTTGAAGTTGGTGATAGCGATGCGGCTCGATTCATGGCCAATTGACAATTGCTCTCTAGGGGCGATGCTCGCGCTCGCCACGATGGCAATGCCAGGAAGCCGCAATGACCTTCACTGAGGGCCATGAATTATCTATACCAACTCGGGGGATCGAGACCAACCATGACGCCTTCGCGAAGGGAGGCATCATTGCCGGCACACCACGGATAGGAAAGCCGATCTCTGCCAATAGGCAGCCACCAGAACTCAGCGTAGAAAAGACTTGAGTGGCAAAGCCACCCCGGGAGGAAGACATGAACGCAAACCTATTCGCTCGCCTGCAATCGACCGTGCGCGATGACACAGCCATAGCAATCACTGACGCCAACGGGCGGGTATACACCTATGGAGATCTCACCGCGCTGTCAGGCCGCCTGGCGAACGTCCTCGTATCAAAGGGCGTGAAGCCCGGCGACCGCGTGGCCGTGCAGGTCGAAAAATCCGTCAACGCGCTGGCGCTGTACCTGGCGACGGTGCGTGCCGGTGCCGTTTTCCTGCCGCTCAATACCGCCTACACGCTTGCCGAGATCGATTATTTCGTCGGAGATGCGGAGCCTTCGCTGATCGTCTGCGATCCGACCGTGCAGACGGGAATGGCAGCCATTGCCGACAAGATCGGCGCTTCGGTCATAACGCTCGACCCCGCTGGCGAAGGCAGCCTGGCCTCGGCCGCAGAGACCGCGTCGCCGGAATTCGAGACAGTACACCGGGATGGGAGCGACCTTGCCGCCATTCTCTACACCTCGGGCACGACCGGACGTTCGAAGGGGGCCATGCTGTCGCACGACAATCTGGTCTCGAACGCCCTCAGTCTCATCGATGCCTGGCGCTACACGGCAGACGACACGCTTATCCACGCGCTGCCGATCTACCACACGCACGGTCTCTTCGTCGCCACGAACGTGACCCTGTTCTCCGGCGCTTCGATGATCTTCCTTTCGAAGTTCGATCGCGACCAAATCCTGGACAAGATGGCGACTGCCACGGTCCTGATGGGCGTGCCGACATTTTATGTCCGCCTTCTCCAGAGCCCAAGGCTTGCGCAGGCGACCGGTGGCATGCGCCTCTTCATCTCCGGCTCCGCACCTCTTTTGGCGGAAACCCATATCGAATGGAGCAAGCAGACGGGCCACGCCATCCTCGAACGATATGGCATGACCGAAACCAATATGAACACCTCGAACCCGTACGACGGCGAGCGCGTTCCCGGCACCGTCGGCCTGCCCCTGCCCGGCGTCTCGGTGCGGATCACCAACCCTGATGACGACACCGCCCTCGGCGTCAACGAGATCGGCATGATCGAGGTCAAGGGACCGAATGTCTTCCAGGGCTACTGGCGCATGCCGGAGAAAACAGCCGCGGAGCTTCGGGAGAGCGGGTTCTTCATCACGGGCGATCTCGGTAAAATCGATGAACGTGGTTATGTCCACATTCTCGGCCGCGGCAAGGACCTCGTCATCACAGGCGGGTTCAACGTCTATCCGAAGGAGGTCGAGGAAGAGATCGATGCCATCGAGGGGGTCAACGAGAGCGCCGTGATCGGCCTCCCGCACAAGGATTTCGGCGAAGGCGTTACCGCGATCGTCGTCCGCACCGCCCAATCCGCAGTCACCGAGGCTGCCATCCTTGACATCATCGGCGAGCGCCTGGCCAAATTCAAGCTGCCCAAGCGCGTCCTGTTTGTCGATGAACTGCCGCGCAACACGATGGGAAAGGTGCAGAAGAATGTGCTCCGCGATCAGTTCAGAGAGCTGTATTACGGTCCTGCGTAGAATATACCCACCGAAAACAACTTCGTTCTGATCAGAAGCCATTCTAAACGAACCTGTGCCAATCGTCACTGCTCACCCATCAACTGTTTTGATACGGTGAATTTAAGATCAATCGACGAGTTTACAGTACGTCGGCAAGGTGTTTGAATAAAAAGCAACACGGAGGAGGATGGGAATGAGATCAGCAATCCGAATCGCAGGTCTGGTCGCCGGCGCAGTTTCAATGGCACTCACAAGTACAGGCTCATTCGCTGCCGAAGGCGGAGCACGCTGGGGCGCACGCGATCCGGTCACGGTGTGCCGTGAAATCACCACCGCGGCGCCGCCCGCGGAAGAGGATATCGCAAATCTGGTCCGTTGTGAGAAGGAAACCATCACGGCCTCCGACGAGCTTTGGCTGGTAGACGATCTGTCGGTACAGATTGGCGCCTCACGCCCTCATCTTGGCGTCAACGAACTCCTGACCATGCCAGATTCCGATACCGCCAAGGAGGTATATCCGATCCGTGGCTCATGGACCTGGGCAGTCTGCCGCGATCCGCAGGCACTCACCATCAGCGGCGAGGATCCGACAAAAAATTGCACGCGCACACCCATTGCGCGAGCCGAAGGCGCTTGCTGGATGACGACATTCGGAAGCTGGCGCTGCAATATGACGGGGCCAACTGGCGCTGCTGAAAAAGGCTTCGCTCCACCTCAATGAGGTGTGGCTGTGATCGGAAAGCTTCGGCAAATCTTCCCAGGGACGCGACATACCAATGGCGCGTCTACATACTCTTCGCGCAACCGACATCTTAGCTGGTTTGGCGGCCTGCAAACACAAAACCCCTGTAGCTTTGGTTATGGGGGCTTTGTGTAATTGGAATTGGTTGCGGGGCCCTGAGGCCATAGCGACTTTCAGAGACCTTGGGCTGTGATGAAGCGACCCCTCACCATGGCCTTCAAGAGATATAAATTACTGATTCTATTGTCTTTTTATAGCAACATATAGCCAAAAAGAGTGGCCGCTGAGATCTCGCCACGGCAAAGGGCAGTGAGGCGCGCCATGAAGAGGCCTCCTCTTGGTCGCATCGACGGCATCGGTCACCGTCGCGCCACCTGCCCATCAATGCCCGGTCATCTTCAACACGGCTTCTGGCAGGCGTTCGCCCTGCACCTCGATCCTTGAAGCCCCGGCGTCGATTTCGGCGAGATCCTCGGCCGTCAGAGCGAGGTCAATGCCGCCGAGGTTTTCTTCCAGGCGATGAAGCCTGGTGGTGCCGGGGATCGGCACCATCCACGGCGTCTGCGCCAAGAGCCAGGCAAGTGCGACTTGCGCGGGCGTCGCGCCCTTGCGATCGGCAACGCCCTTGACCACGCCGACCAGCGCCATGTTCGCTTTGCGGGCCTCCAGTGAGAAGCGAGGAACCAGATTGCGGAAGTCTTCCTTCGCGAACGTCGTGTTCTCGTCGATCTTGCCGGTGAGGAAGCCAGCCCCGAGCGGGCTGAAGGGAACAAAGCCGATGCCGAGTTCCTCCAGCGCCGGCAGAAGCTCAGCTTCCGGACCACGCCAGAACAACGAGTATTCGCTCTGCACCGCAGTCACGGGCTGGACGGCATGGGCGCGGCGAATGGTCTGCACGCCGGCTTCCGAAAGGCCGAAGTGGTTGACCTTGCCCTCGCCAATAAGATCCATGACCGCGCCCGCGACGTCCTCGATCGGAACCTCGGGATCGACGCGGTGCTGATAAAAGAGGTCGATGCGATCCGTCCTCAGACGCCTGAGCGCCGCATCCGCCACCGCCTTGACATGCTCTGGGCGGCTGTTGGTGCCGCCGGCGCGTGCGCCGGTCTCAAGGTCGATGTCAAAGCCGAACTTGGTTGCGATGACAACCTTGTCGCGGATCGGCTGAAGTGCTTCACCCAGCAGCGCCTCGTTGGCAAACGGGCCATAGGCTTCGGCCGTATCGAAAAAGGTGACGCCGCGGTCGTGCGCGTCGTGGATGAGCTTGATCATCTCGCCTTTGTCGGCACTCGCGCCATAGACGCCCGTCATGCCCATGCAGCCGAGGCCGAGGGCCGAGACCTGAAGATCGCCGATCTGTCTGTATTTCATGGTGATCGCTTTCCTTATTGCGTCTCGGGCGCTTCGACATTCGAGAACGCCAGAACGGCATCCGGCAAGCGCTGGCCGCGCACCTGGATGGCCGCAACCGCCGCATTGAGTTCGCCGGCTTCCTCGGGGGTGAAGCGGATAGAAACTGCACCGATATTTTCCAGCATATGCGCCATTTGTGTTGTGCCGGGGATCGGAACGATCCAGGGCTTTTGCGCCAGCAGCCATGCCAGCGCGACCTGTGCCCTGGTGGCCTGTTTCCTGTCGGCCCAGTCGCCGAGCAGTTTTACGAGCGCCAGGTTCGCCGGCAGATTTTCCGGAGAGAAGCGCTGCTCGATCCCGCGGATATCGCCCTCGGCGAAGCGCGTGCGCTCATCGATGGCACCCGTCAGGAAGCCGACACCGAGCGGGCTCCACGGCACGAAGCCGATGCCGAGTTCCTCGCAGACGGAGAGCACCTCATCCTCCGGCCCGCGCCACAGCATCGAATATTCGCTCTGGACAGCCGTCACCGGCAGCGCCGTATGTGCACGGCGTAAGGTCTTGAGCCCCATCTCGGAGAGCCCCCAATGCAGGACCTTGCCCTGATCCATCAGGTCCTTGACTGCACCCGCCACGTCCTCGATCGGAACCTCGGGATCGACGCGATGCTGATAGAGAAGGTCGATGCGGTCGGTGCGCAGGCGCTTCAGCATGCCCTCGACCGCCAGCTTGATGTGGTCCGGGCGGCTGATGCGGCCGGGTTTGCGCTCGCCGGTCTCCAGATCGATGTTCCAGCCGAACTTCGAGGTGATGACGACCTTGTCGCGGAACGGCGCAATGGCTTCGCCAAGAATGCGCTCACATTCATGCAGACCATAGGCCTCGGCGGTGTCGAAAAACGTCACGCCGCGCTCATGGGCCCTGCGGATGATGGCGATCATCTCCGGCCGCGACGGGATCGTCGTCTGATGGGTGCGGTGCATGTTCTGGACGCCAAGTCCGACGCTCGACACCTCCAGTGTCCCGAGCTTCCGGCGACCGTCCAACGTGGCTGCTATGGAGTCATTCACGCTGCCGGTTTGCGCCGATGCCTGTGAACCGGCGGTAGCCAGAATGGGTATGGTCGCAAGACCGCCCGCGGCACCGAGAAAGCTGCGGCGGCCAATCGTCGGGATGCCTTCGTTCGTCATGTCTGCGTGTCCTTTCCAGCGTGCAAATTCGAATGATTTCGAATTTAGCACCTGCCTCAGATCACGATTAGACGGTATAATCAGTATGAGCCTTTTAGCTGAACTAACAAATCCGTATGGAAAACTTCAACGAACTCGCCGCATTCGCCATTGTTGCAAGAGAGAAGAGCTTTACGCGCGCCGCAGCGAAGCTGCGCATTTCGCCGTCAGCACTGAGCCAGACCGTTCGCAATCTCGAAGAGCGTCTCGGCCTTCGGCTTCTTGCACGCACGACGAGGAGCGTTGCCCCGACAGAAGCGGGCGAGCGCTTGTTGCGCACGATCGCACCGCGTTTCGAGGAAATAGAAGCGGAGCTGGCGGCCTTGAGCGAACTTCGCGACAAGCCGGCCGGAACGGTGCGTATCACGGCAGGGGAGCACGCGGCGATCTCTGTGCTGCAGCCGGCCCTCAAACGCTTTCTGCCGCTCTATCCGGATATCAATGTCGAGATCATCGTCGATTATGCCCTGACGGACATCGTTGCCGAGGGCTATGACGCCGGCGTGCGCATGGGCGAACAGGTCGCCAAGGACATGATCGCCGTACCGATCGGACCGCATCTGCGGATGGCGGTGGTCGCCTCCCCCGGCTACTTCGAGCAGCATCCCCACCCCCGCAGGCCGGAAGATCTGGCTGCGCACAACTGCATCAACTCCCGGCTCCCGACCTACGGCGGCCTTTTTGCCTGGGGACTGGAAAAGGAGGGGCGCGAGGTGAAGGTGCGGGGCGATGGCCAGCTCGTGTTCAACAGCCTCAACATGCGGCTGACCTCGGCGCTCGACGGTCTCGGCATCGCCTACCTGCCTGAAGACCAGACACTCCCGCATATCGCCGAAGGCCGGCTGGTGCGGGTTCTCGAGGATTGGTGTCCGGCCTTCCCCGGCTACCACCTCTACTATCCGAGCCGGCGACAGCAATCGCCGGCGCTGGCGCTGCTGGTGGACGTCCTGCGGTATCGCGGCGAAAAATAGTGGCTGGCATGCAATTCTTCCAGCATTTTCTTCATTGATGGACCGTGTCCATGGTAGAAGTTCGAACCTTCACTTGAAAAGCGTGAACCTGCCTCAGCCTTCAAGACATATTGAAGCTTCATGGGTTACATCCAGCCTCTCTCAGGGGCTAGGGATCGCGAGCGCGTTGGAAATGCCTCCCTCAGGGCGGAGAGTTTACCCCAATCCGGCCCGGAGAAAGCTCGTCTTGACAAGAGCGATTTGTCACTCGTCTCCGCGGACGGTTCACATCAGGTAGCGCCGGGCGAGCTCCACCGTCCGCTCGACGAACATTGGCGTCAGTTCCTGTGCAGTCTCGGTTTCCCGGCGGGTATGCACCCAGCTCAGATACGTGATGCTGCGCAGAAGCAGGAAGAGTGGCAACTGCGCCCAATGCGCGTCGGAAAGGGGACGTTCGGTGCGGTAGCCGGCCACCAGCGCGTCGCGCACCGCTTCGTATTGCGGCGTATCGACATAGAAATAGAGCGCCGTCGCCAGCTCGAACATATGCCAGCCGAATCCAGCATCGTCGAAATCGATCAGCAACAGTGAACCATCGGCATGCAGCAGATTTTCAGGCACGAAATCTGCATGGATCAGACCATAGACCGACGCCGGGCGACCGAGCGCCGCCAGTTCCCGCTCCGCCTTGCGGCAGGCGGCTTCGATGAAATCGCGGTGTTCATCAAGCGCCGGAAGGTCCCGGAATTTCCCCCAAAATGGGTCTTCGCCAATCAGTCCGCCGGCATCCCAGGCGTGGCGGGCAAAACCGTCCGGCATTGGCCAGCTCTCGCCGAAAGTGTGCACACGGGCGGCGAGCGCGCCGACCTTGAGATAATGGGCGCGAAGCTCGGCCGTCTCGGTGGCGCCAATATCCTCGATACTGCCTATGGGCTTGCCGGCAAGCCACACCAGCATATCGACCTGCATCACAGGTTTCTCAGGCAGCTCGATCTTGACGAAGAGTGCACCGTCGCGCGCCGCCACGATGCCCGGCACCGGAACACCCGCCGTGGCAAGCGCGGACATCCATTGCAACTCCGACAGCAATTCCGCATCCGAATGATAGCCCGGGCGGTGGACCCTCAGGGCAAAGCGCTGTCCCGCGTCGTCATAGATGCTGTAGACCGCGTTCTCGCGGTACTTGACCAGCGTCATATCATGGAAACGGCCGGGCCAGCGTGCAAGCGCACGCTCGGCGGCCTCGTTCATCGTGGCCAGTTGTTCGTCGCGAACGGGGGTAAGGGTTTCGGTCATGGTCGGCCTCAGATCTTGGCGATGGCGTCATCGAGTGTCGAAAGCAGAAGATCGGCATTTTCGATCGAGAAGGGCAGCGGTGGTCGCATCTTCAGAATATTGTCGTGCGGACCGATCTTGCTGATCAGCACCCCGCGCTCGCGCATGAGGTTGATCAGGTGACGGGTTTCGGCCTTTGCCGGCTTTCCGTCGCCGGTCAGGAACTCCAGTCCAAAGAACAGCCCCCTGCCCCTTACGCTGGCAATTAGCGCGTGGCGCTTCGCCAGCGCCCGCAGGCGCTCCTGCAGATGAGCACCGACCTTTTGCGCGTTGCCCATGAGATCCTCCTCCTCGATCACGTCAAGCACGGCGCTACCGACGGCGGAAGAGACGGGATTGCCGGCGAAAGTATTGAAATAAAGTGCCCTAGCTGCAAAGGCCTCGAGATAATCCGGCCGGGTGACCAGCGCCGCAAGAGGATGGCCGTTACCAAGCGATTTTCCCATCGTCACGAAATCGGGAACGATGTCGAAGGCCTGATGTCCCCACATATGGTCTCCCATGCGGCCAAGGCCAGGCTGTACCTCGTCGGCAATAAACAGCCCGCCGGCCCCGCGGACATGGGCGATGGCCTGCTCGAGATAACCCTTCGGCAAAAGCGGCAGGCCCTCGGTCGAGAAGATCGTGTCGAGCAGGATCGCTGCCGGCTTATAGCCCGCCGCTTGCAGCGACCGCACCGCCTCGGCGACACGATCCGCATAGTCCCGCGCCAGCGCTTGCGGGTCCGCACCGGCATGGCTTAGATCGGGGATCGGCACCGCGCGGACATGGGGCCCAAGTGCTTCTGGCGCCGGCAAACCGGTCGTTGCGGCAGCGAGGCTTGCCGAATTTCCATGATAACTGAAATCGCTGACGATGATGCCCTCGCCGCCGGTAAGGAAGCGGGCCATGCGCAGCGCCAGCTCGTTTGCTTCCGTGCCGGTGCAGGTCAGCATCGCCACAGAGAGGTCCGGATGGAAGCTGGCCGTCAGGCGCTCTGCATAACGCACCACGTTTTCATGCAGATAGCGCGTGTGGATATTGATGCTCTCTGCCTGCCGACACAGGGCCTCAACGACATGCGGGTGGCAATGGCCGACATGCGGAACATTATTGTAGACATCAAGATAGCGGCGCCCCTCGACATCCTCCACCCAGACGCCCTCACCGCGGACGAGCCGCAGCGGTTCGTCGTAGAACAGCGGCGAATGCCGGCCGAGAACAGCATACCGTCTCTCAAGTAGATTTTTCTGGCTGAGCATTTCTGCCTTCCCTCTCGATTCGCGTACGTCCGGAGCCGGACAGATCGGGGCATTTCCAGCAAAGGTGCGAAGCGGTTTTGCTGGAAATGCGGTAAAACAATGCGTTAGACGCGGGCTTCATCAGTGATCGCCGCATAGGCAGAGGGGCGATTGCGCTTGAGCCAACCCGCATAGATACCCCCCGTCACGAAGGCGACGGCGAGCAGGCCAGGCAGCGACAGGACGATGGCATTCTGGAAACCGGTAAGAAGATCGAAATTCTTCACCGCCAGCACCACCGTTGAAGCAAGGCCGACAAAACTTGCAAGCGGTGCGACAATGGTAGTCCACCAATGTGAGCGCCCCTTGCGGCGGAAATAGGCGACGACAGCAAGGCTGGTGATCGCCTGAAGCGCGATGACTCCGACCGTGCCGAAACCGATGCCGACCGCCCCGAGCTGCAGCAGCGGATCGAGACCGAGAACGAAGGCGATGGCGACCACGACCACCGTCACCAGCGTGACCAGCACGCTTGCGGCATGCGGCGAAGCATGGACCGGATGCGGGCGACCGAGGAACGTCGGCAAGCAGGCCTGCCGACCGAGCGCGAAGATGTAGCGGCTGCAGACGTTGTGGATCGCCAGATGCGTGGCGAACATGCTGGTGGCGAGGAACATCATCATGACCTTGGTGGCGAAACCGCCGACATACTGATTGCCGAGGTTGAAATAGAGTTCCGCCACCTGCTGCTGCGCCACCGCCTGCACATCCGGGCCGACGGCGCCGACAGTGATCCAGGTGGTCATGAAATAGAAGACCGATGTCAGGAGCACAGCGCCGAAGGTGGCGATGCCGATCGTGCGCGAGGGCGAATGGGTTTCCTCCGCGTAGAGAGCAGCCGACTCAACGCCGATGAAACAGGTAAAGGCGAGCATGATCGCAATACCGGGCGCACCGCTCCAGACGGCATCGAGGCTCAGCACGGCGGCGGGGAAGGCAGCGGCGCCCTTGCTGCCGACGATGCTGACATTCAGTGCCAGCAGCACCGCAAACTCGACCGACAGCAGCACGGCGAGCATACGCGAACTGAAATCGATCTGGCGATAGCCGAGCACCGCCGCGATGAGGAGGGCGAAGGCGGCAGGCAGGACCCAATGGACCTGCAACCCGAAGACCTCGGCCAGCGCGACGGTGGTGAAGAACGAAAAGTAGCCGACAACGCCGCAGACGAAGACGAGATAGGCCAGTAGCGCCAGAAAGGCTGCCCCCAGTCCGACAACGCCCCCGAAGCCACGGGCGATATAGGCGTAGAACGCCCCGACATTGACGACTTCCTTGCTCATGGCGTTGTAGCCGACCGTGAAGAGGCCGAGAATAACGGCCGCTGCCAAGAAGGTCAGAGGCAGGCCCATGCCATTGCCGAAGGCAAAGGCGACGGGCACGACGCCCAGCACGCCCGCCATCGGCGCGGCAGCGGCAACGATCAGGAAGATAAGACGAACCGCGCCCAGTGTCGGGCGAAACGAGACGGCCTCGTCCACTGTCGCTGCCGTCGGAGATGCCCCCACCAGAGGGGTGTTCTGAATTGTCATAGGTTTCCTCCATGGGCAAGCGCCATCCTCACGCCGTGCCCCGTGACAAAGATGAATTGATCTGGATCGGCGGGTGGCCGCGGTGTTACGCCTTGTCGAGGCCCTTCGCGCCCACAGCGTCTTCGTCCGCAAAGATCGGGCTTTCTGGAAGCGTGCTGCCGCCATCGACGATGATCGTCTGACCGGTGATGTAGCCTGCAATATCGCTGGCGAGGAACAGCATAGCGTGCGCAATATCCTCCGGCGCGCCGAGCCGACGCATCGGTACATACTTCGCCATCACTTTCTGCCCCTGCTCGTCGGCGAGAAGGTCCATGGCCGGCGTTTTGATAAAGCCCGGCTCGACGCCATTGACGGTGATGCCGTCATGGGCGAGCTCGATGGCCGCCGTGCGGATGAAACCGTTCAGCCCGCTCTTGCCCGCAGCATAGTAGGACGACCCCGGCATGGCGACACGCGGTCCGGTGACGGACGAGGTGAACAGCAGCCGGCCACCGCGCTGACGGCGCAGATGCGGGATCGCCGCCTTCGAAAGCCGGAAGGCACCTTTCAAGTTGACGCTCAGAGATTCCTCCAGCTGCCCGTCGTCAAGATCCTCGACCAGGCCGCCGGCAAAGCACGCCGCATTGTGGACGACGATATCGAGCCGGCCGGTGCGCGCGACCGTCGCAGCAATGGCATCATCGATCTGATCGGCATGGCCGACATCCAGGACCTGGAGGACCGCCCTCCCGCCGGCCGCAACGATCTCGTCGACGACGGCGCGGCCGGTGCGTTCGGTTCGCGTGGCCACGATGACATCGGCACCTGCGCTTGCGAAAATCCGGGCGATGGACGCGCCGATGCCCTGGCCGGAGCCGGTTACGAAGGCGGTTTTTCCCGCCAGAGACAGTTCGATCATTCGGGTTCCCCTGAGTTTCGAGCCGGTATGCCGGCCTCCATGACGAATTCAAAATATTCGAACATTTCGTTCATTGCAAGATGATTAGTACGGTAATTGAACTTTTTGTTCATTTATTGGAGAGATCTCCTCTTTCCGCTGCAGTTCTGGCGCGCTATAGAAACCAGATGACAGAACTCCGTCCTTTAAGCCTGCGCGACAGGAACCGCCTGAGAACGCGTCAGGAACTCCTAGACGCCGTGCTAGACCTATTTGCCGAGGGTGGCCTCAGCGTCTGTTCGGTCGAAGCGGCGGCCAAGCGTGCCGGCGCATCGAAGACGACCGCCTATTCCTATTTTCCTGATGGCCTGAACGAGATGTTGCGTGACATCTACCGGTTGATTGCGCAGCGTGTGCTGGAACAGGCTACGCGGCTCAGGGACGCCGAGGAGCGCCCGGAAGCACGCATTTTTGCCCTTGCACAAGCGCTTCTGGATGTTTGCTCCGAACCTAAGGTTGGCCGGTTCTACATGATGCTGAGCCCCGCGCTGAGCCCGCTGCTTGAACCTGTTGTGGGCGAAGCGTCCACCAAATTCAGGGAAATGATTTCCAGCGATCTGACGATTGCGGGCAAAGTCCCGGCGCAAGCAGCGAACTATGCAGTGCTCGTTAGTGGCGCCCTGCGAGAATCAGCAACAGCAGTCGCAAAAGATCCCAACCGCAAGGAACCCATCCTCGATGCGATACGAGACCTGATCTACGCTATTATGCAGCCTCTCGATCGCCGGTTGGATGTACATCCCCCTTCTGTGGCATAATCAACGTTACAGGCAATGGATGAAAAGCAATGGCCACTGCAGGCCGCGGTCAGGCTCGGTTCGCAAACAAGCAGCCGAAGTCATCGCTTGGGCGGCCTTCTATGCCGGCGAACCTCTTCCGTCCTGAACATCCTTCAATTCGGCGATCAACCAATCCCGGAAGATCACGGCTTCAGGCGCAGTCCGCTCGGCCGAGCGAACGGTCAAGATGAAGTGGGATTCATTTATCGATATGCCTTCGGCGAGAGGCACATGGAGGTGCCGTTCCTTTAGGTAATGCATCGTATAGCTCTGCTGGACGATGCATGGTCCAAAACCGGCAGCAGTCAGTTCAAGGGCGATGAGCGAATTGTCGGTCATCGTGTTGACCCGCAATGCGGCTTCACTGAGATCGTGTTTGCGCAGGATCTTCGTCCAGCGATCCTCACAACCCATGATCTGCACGACGCCTCCCTTCAGAAGAGAGAGCAGCCTTTCGCGGTCGCAGTCGCCGGCAATCGCCTCATCCTTCCTAGCAACGAGGACGGAGGTTTCTCGCCACAAGGGGCGCACTTCGAACTCGCTCCAATGGCCGTCTCCAAAACGAACATCAACATCGACGCTCGTCGACGTATCGGCCCACACCGCCGCCAGCAACCTGATCTTGATATGCGGAAACTTCGCATAGAATTTCGGGAGAAGCGGCGCAATCCAGGTCGTCGCGAACAGGAGCGAAGCCCGGACAGAGACATGGGTGTGCTGGCTGCGACCAAACAGACCTGCAGTCGAGACCGTCAATTCGTCGAATGTTCTCGCGACACTGGGCAGATAGGCCCGGCCGACATCGGTCAGTTGCAAGCCTCGGGGCAATCTTTTGAACAGCTGAAACCGTAAATGCTGCTCGAGAGAGCGGACCTGATGGCTGACGGCTGCCGGCGTGAGATTGAGTTCTGCCGCCGCGGCCGAAAAGCTCGATGACCGCGCTGCCGCCTCGAAAGCGCGCAGCCATTGAAGAGGCGGAAGTGCATAGGCCATGGCCGATCTCGCTTCAAATAAAATGATGCCTAACAGCAATAAAGCTTTGTTTGACTTTGGCCAAGCCACGAATGAACTTTAGCGCAGGGAGACGGGGCATGAGGCGGCGAAGCCAAATGCATCCTGTAGAGGCCGGAGGGCCACATTTTGAATACATTTGACTACATCGTTGTGGGCGCGGGCTCTGCCGGTTGCGTTCTGGCCGACCGTCTTTCCAGAAACGGGACCAACCGGGTGCTGGTCCTGGAGGCCGGCGGTTCGGACAAGAGCTTCTGGATACGGACGCCGATCGGCTACGGCCGGACCTTCTTCGATTCGCGCATCAACTGGATGTACACGACCGAGGCGGATCCGCAGACCAACGGCCGCACCAGCTATTGGCCGCGCGGCAAGGTCGTGGGCGGTTCGAGCTCGATCAACGCGCTCATCTATTGTCGTGGACTTCCCGCCGATTTCGACGACTGGGAAGCGGCCGGCGCACAGGGCTGGGGCTGGAACAATGTCCGTCCGCACTATGAGGCAATCGAAAGCCGAATCCTTGCGAACGGCGAGATAGAGGGCAGCGGCCCGCTCTTCGTCAGCGACGTCCGCAACGATGTTCACCCGTCGAACCGGCATTATTTCAGCATGGCCGAGGAACTCGGCCTGCCTGTGACGGACGACTGCAATGGTCCCTCGCCCGAAGGCGTCACCCGTTACCGGATCACGACGCGACGCGGAAAAAGGTGGTCTGCTGCCGATGCGTTCCTGAAACCGGCCCTCGGCCGCCCGAACCTCACCCTGCTCAAAAACTGCCTGGTGGACCGCATCCTTATCGAAGATCGGCGGGCCACGGGCGTATCGATTCGGACGGCATCCGGCGCTCAGGTCTTCAAGGCACGGAAGGAGATCATCGTCAGCGCAGGAGCCGTCAATTCGCCCAAGCTGCTCCAGGCCTCCGGAATCGGCCCGGGCGCGCTTCTTCAACGGCTCGACATTCCGCTTGTCGTTGCAAACGACAATGTCGGCGCCAATCTCCAGGACCATCTCGGCATCAACTACTATTACAAGGCGACCGAGCCCACCTTGAATTCAATGCTGTCGCCGTGGTGGGGCAAGGCGATCCAAGGTGCGCGCTACATCCTGACCCGCCGCGGGCCGCTGAGCCTGAGCGTCAACCAATGCGGCGGGTTCGTCCGTTCGAAAGAGGGGCTCGCGCGACCCGATCAGCAGCTGTACCTAAACCCCGTCACCTACACGACCGCACCGTCCGACAAGCGACCGATCATCAATCCCGACCCCTTCCCAGGCTATATTCTTTCGTTCCAACCGACTCAGCCGACAAGCCGAGGCACGATCGAGATCGTCTCGCAAAACCCGGAAGACGCTCCGAAGATCGTTCCGAATTATCTCTCGACGTCAAAGGATCTGAACGACGTGATCGCCGGCGGCCGCCTGATCCAGCGCATGGCGGACACGGCCGCGATGCGCCGTTTCGCGAAGGAGGCAATGGCGCCCGATATCCTGACTCTGGACGACGACGGCATTCTTGACGATTTCCGCAAGCGGTGCGGCAGCGTCTTTCATCCGGTATCGACCTGTCGCATGGCGAAGGACGCGGCGACAGGTGTCACGGACTGCGAGCTGCGTGTCTTCGGCGTCATGGGCCTACGTGTCGCCGATGCGTCCTCTTTCCCCAACATCACCTCGGGAAACACGAACGCGCCCACCATCATGCTCGCCCATCGCGCAGCCGATCTGATCCTCGAAGCCGTCACATAACCCGATCGACAATCCCTTGGGATGGAATGCGAATGAAAATCTGCAAGCTCGAAACTTTCACCGATCCGTTCGTCGGCGTCGTGCGCCTGACATGCGAGGACGGCACCATGGGCTGGGGCCAACTCTCCACCTACAATGCGGATATCACGGCAACGGTCTTTCACCGCCAGATCGCCTCGTGGTCCCTCGGGCGCGATACAGGCGACCTTGAGGCGCTGGTGAGGGAAATTCCCGAACGCGAACACAAGTTCTTCTCCTGCGCCTATCTTTATCGTGCGCTGTCTGGGCTCGATACGGCGATATGGGATTGGCGTGGCAAGGCCGCTGAAAAGCCGGTGGCCGCGCTTCTCGGCGGCTCAGCCGGCTCGCTGCGCGCCTATGCCTCCTCCATGCGTCGCGATATCACGCCGCAAGACGAGGCCATGCGCCTGCTGCAATTGCGCGACCGGTACGGTTTCGACGCCTTCAAGTTCCGCATCGGCTCGGAATGCGGGCACGACAGGGACGAATGGGACGGCCGGACCGACAGCATCGTTCAGACCGTCCGCAGGACGCTGGGGAATGATGCCGCGCTGCTGGTCGACGCCAATTCCTGTTACTCGCCGCGCCGGGCGATCGAGGTCGGCAAGATGCTCGAAGCCAACGGCGTCGAGCACTTCGAGGAGCCTTGCCCCTATTGGGAGATGGAGCAAACCCGCGAGGTCGCCGCGGCGCTGTCGCTCGACGTGACGGGTGGCGAACAGGATTTCGACATGCAGCACTGGAAGCGGATGATCGCCATGAAGGCGGTGGACATCGTCCAGCCCGATATCCTCTACATGGGCGGCATGACGCGCTCGCTGGAGGTTGCCCGCATGGCCGAGGCGGCAGGCCTGCCCTGCACGCCGCACAGCGCCAACCTGTCGCTCGTGACCCTGTTCACGATGCACTTTCTCCGCGCGATCCCGAACGCTGGCAAATATCTCGAATTCTCGATCGAGGGGCCTGACTACTATCCGTGGCAGGAAGGGCTTTTCGTCGACGATCCCTACACCGTGACGAACGGCACGGTGACCGTCAGCGATCGTCCGGGCTGGGGCGTGGAAATCTCCCCTGATTGGCTCGCCCGGTCGCAGTATCAGAAAAGCGAGATCGCAGCATGACCCTGACCGATGAAGACCTTGTCGATGTCGCGCGCCGGCGGGGATGCCGGATTGTCACCAGCGGGCAAACCACGGTCGACGGCGAGGAAGAAGCGATTGACGCCGCCAACGGCACCGAATTCGGCCTCGTCGCCGGCATCCATGCGCGCGACATCGGCAAGGCCTTGAAAATCGCGCGGCGCGCCGAGGCCGGTCAGGTCACGGTCAAAGACTATTGGGCCGGGGGCATCGAAGTGCCGTTCGGCGGCACCAAGAAGTCCGGCTTCGGGCGGGAAAAAGGGCTCGAAGGGATCGATGCCTACACACGCACGAAGGCGATCACCCTCCGCCATTGAGCGGAAAGCAATCCATGATTCACAGGGAGGCAGGCATGACAGACCAGTTTGATATATTGAAGCGCTCGTTCTTGGCGGGGAAAACGGACCGTCGAGGGTTCATGATGGGGGCACTCGCCCTTGGCGCAACGTTGTCCGTCGCATCCTCCGCCTTCGCCCAGGCGGAACAGGCCGTTCCCAAGAAGGGCGGCACGCTTCGTGTCGGCTTCCTGCAAGGATCGACCTCCGATTCCTTCGACCCCGCGACCTATAACAACGACTTCATGTTCGCGACGAACTACGCCGTCTTCAACCATCTCACGGAATTCGCGCCTGGTGGCGTCATCGCACCCGATCTCGCCGAGAGCTTCGTGCCGGAGCCTGGCGCCAAGATCTGGACCTTCAAGCTACGAAAGAACGTAGAATTTTCCGACGGTAGAAAGCTGACCTCCGCCGACGTCATCGCCTCCCTGGGATATCATCTCGGCGAAGACTCGAAGTCCGCGGTCAAGCCGGTTCTTTCCCAGATCGCGGAGATGAAGGCGCCGGACGATCACACGGTCGTCTTCGAGCTTTCGACGGGGAATGCCGATTTTCCCTATATCTTCGCCGACTATCACCTCTGCATCAAGCAGGCGGTAAACGGCAAGATCGATCCGCTCAGCCAGATCGGCACAGGCGGTTATACGGTCGAAAGCTTCGAGCCGGGCGTCCGCGTTCGCCTGAAACGCCGCGACAACTACTGGAAGGAAGGCCGTGCGCATTTCGATGGGGTCGAGATCACCACGATTTCCGATACGACAGCGCGCATGAATGCCCTGATGACGGGTCAGGTCGATTTTATCGACCGACCGGACCTCAAGACCATCCATCTTCTGAAGCGTGCCCCCGGCCTGCGGGTCGAGACCGTTTCCGGCACGCTTCACTATACGATGCCCATGCACGTCAACACCGCCCCCTTCGACAACGTCGATGTGCGCATGGCCCTCAAGCTCGCGATCGATCGTGAAGAGCTGGTCGAAAAGGTGCTGAAGGGTTATGGGGCTGTCGGCAACGATCACCCGGTCAGTTCCTCCATGCCCTTCTTCGACCCATCGATCGAGCAGCGGGCCTATGACCCCGACAAGGCAAAGTTCCATCTCAAGCAGGCCGGACTTTCCAGCCTCGATGTACAGCTCTACACGGCGGAAGCCGCGTTCGAAGGTGCCGTCGATGCGTCGATCCTCTATGCCGAACAGGCCAGGAAGGCGAACATCAACATCGAGGTCCTTCGCCAGCCAAACGACGGTTACTGGTCCAATGTCTGGTTGGCAAAGCCCTTCTGCTGCAGCTATTGGGGCGGTCGCCCCACCCCGGACTGGATGTTCTCCGCGGGCTACTCCAAGGACGCCGAGTGGAACGACACGAAGTGGAACAACGAGCGCTTCAACAAACTTCTGCTCGAAGCGCGCGCGGAGGTCGACCAGGGCAAGCGTGCCGAAATGTATTCCGAAATGCAGCGCCTGTGCCGCGACGACGGCGGCGCGCTGATCCCCATGTTCGGCCAATACGTCTTCGCGCTGAAGGATACAGTCCAGCACGGCCAGCTCAGTGAAATGTGGAACATGGACAGCCTACACTTCATCGAACGGTGGTGGATGGCCTGATGTCTTGCCACGCCTGCGGGGAGCCTCTCCCGGCAGGCGTGGCAAGCAGAAAACCTGACGAACGACGCTGGGAGGCGGCATGTCACGAATCTGGGTTCTCATCGGAGAACGTTTAGCCCTGGGTGTTGTTACCCTGATCGCGATTTCCGCGCTGATCTTCCTCGGTGTCGAGCTGCTGCCGGGCGATCTGGCGCAGCAGATACTTGGCCAATCCGCGACGCCCGAAACCGTTGAGGCCTTCCGCAGGGAACTCGGTCTAGACCAGCCCGCCGTCCAGCGCTATTTTCAATGGCTGGCCGGCGCCCTGCACGGCGATTTCGGCAATT
The DNA here is from genome assembly GCF_964253915.1 of Rhizobium sp. LjRoot30. Taxonomy (NCBI): domain Bacteria; kingdom Pseudomonadati; phylum Pseudomonadota; class Alphaproteobacteria; order Hyphomicrobiales; family Rhizobiaceae; genus Rhizobium; species Rhizobium sp. LjRoot30. The sequence goes on from NZ_CAXUSG020000002.1 coordinate 734,583, forward strand.
CCCTTTCGAACAATCGGCCGATTTCCGAACTCCTCTCGGCAAGGCTCGGCAATACGCTGTTTCTCGCCTCGTTCGCCGCGGCCATCTCCATCCCGCTGGCACTCACCCTCGGCGTTCTGGCTGCGCTCTACAGGAACTCGGTCTTCGACCGGCTCTGCAACATCGTCGCGCTTGTCTGCGTTTCCTTGCCGGAATTCTTCGTCGCCTATGTCCTGATCCTGTTTTTCGCGGTGCGCATGGCACTGTTCCCCTCGCTCTCCAACATCGACGCCGCAATGCCGTTCGGAGAATTGCTGTATCGCTCGTTCCTTTCTGCCCTGACGCTGGTGCTGGTGGTCGTCGCCCACATGATGCGCATGACGCGCGCTGCCATCATCAATGTGCTGGCGAGCCCCTATATCGAGATGGCGCGGCTCAAGGGCATGGGTCGCATCCGCGTCATTCTGTTCCACGCCCTTCCGAACGCCCTGGCGCCCATCATCAACGTGGTGGCGCTGAACCTCGCCTATCTCGTCGTTGGCGTCGTGGTGGTCGAAGTGGTCTTCGTCTACCCGGGACTTGGCCAGCTGTTCGTCGATGCGGTCAGCCATCGCGACGTCATGGTCGTCCAGTCGGTCGGTCTCATCTTCGCGGCTGCTTACATTCTGCTCAACCTGATCGCCGACCTTTTGTCCATCGTCAGCAATCCACGCATTCTGAATGGAGAAGGCTGATGGCAAATCTTTTCCGGCTTTTTGCCGCCGCTCCCTTCACCGCGCGCTTCGGCATGATCGTCATATTCATCGTCGCCGCCATCGGCTTTTTCGCGCCACTGATTGCCCCCTACGGCGAAACCGCCGTAGTCGGAGCCCAGTATGAGCCGTGGAGCCGGCAGTTTCTTCTCGGAACGGACAATCTCGGCCGCGATATGTTCACCCGGCTTGTCTACGGCACGCGAAACACCGTCGGCCTTGCACTGCTCACCACCGTCATCGCCTTCACCATCGGCGCGGTCCTGGGCATTCTCGCCGCGCTTCTCGGACGCATGACCGATCGCATCCTTTCCAGGATCATCGACGTCATCATGGCCATTCCGTCACTGATCCTGGCGCTCATGTTGCTTACCATCGTCGGCACCTCGGTCGCCAGCATGGTCTTCGTCATCGCGCTGATCTATGTCGCCCCGGTCTTCCGGCTCGCACGGGCCTCCGCACAGACAGTCGTCGTCATGGACTACGTGCAGGCCGCGCGGCTGCGCGGCGAGCGGCTGCCCTGGCTGATCCTGCGGGAGGTGCTGCCCAACATCGCCTCGACACTCGTCGCCGAATTCGGGCTGCGCTTCTGCTTCGTTTTCCTGTTTATCGCAGCGCTGTCGTTCCTCGGCCTCGGCATTCAGCCGCCCACGGCCGACTGGGGCTCCATGCTTCGGGAAAATGCGACGCTGATCTCCTTTGGCGACGTAACGCCGCTCCTGCCGGCGGCGGCCATCGCATTGCTCACCGTCTCGATCAACTTCGTCATCGACTGGATGCTGCACCGGGCCAGCGGATTGAAGGACTAGCTATGACCGACACCATCAAAGCAGGATCGCCGCTCCTTTCCATCCGCAATCTGACGATCGAAGGTCGCTCCTCGGAAGGGTGGATCAAGCTCGTCGATGGCATCGATCTCAACCTGGCACGTGGGGAAATTCTCGGCCTGATCGGCGAGTCCGGGGCGGGAAAATCGACATTGGGCCTGGCGGCCATGGGCTTCACCCGCGACGGATGCCGCATCGCTGGGGGCTCCATCGATTTTGACGGAGCCGATCTCGTCAATTCCGGCGAAACGGTTCGGCGCGACCTGCGCGGAAAACGCATCGCCTATGTGGCGCAGTCCGCAGCGGCCTCCTTCAATCCGGCCCACAAGCTCATCGTCCAGCATTGCGAAGCACCGATCGTCAAGAAGGTCATGCCGCGCGACAAAGCGATGGAGGACGCCGTCGATCTCTATCGGCGCATGCGGCTGCCGCAACCCGAAGAGATCGGTTTCCGTTATCCGCATCAGGTCTCCGGCGGCCAGTTGCAGCGCGCCATGACGGCGATGGCGATGGCGTGCCGGCCCGATCTGATCGTCTTCGACGAACCCACCACCGCCCTCGATGTCACGACCCAGATCGAAGTTCTGGCAACGATTCGCGATATCGTCAGGCAGTTCGGCACGGCCGCGATCTACATCAGCCATGACCTTGCGGTCGTGGCGCAGATGGCGGACCGCATAACGGTTTTGAAAAATGGCAGGGAGGTGGAGACCGCGCCTACCAGCAGCATGCTCCGCGATCCGAAAGAGGACTATACCAAATCCCTATGGTCCGTACGTTCGCTGGACCATGTGCGCGCGCCGGCGCGTCCACCCGCTGAGCCGGTCCTGAGCGTGCGCAACATCGATGCCGCCTACGGCGCGCTGAAAGTCCTCGAAGGTGTTTCCTTTGACGTGCATGCAGGCCGAACCGTCGCCGTCGTCGGTGAATCCGGCTCCGGAAAATCGACCGCGGCGCGCGTCATCAGCGGCATCGTGAGACCTTCGCTCGGAGAGGTCCTGTTCGAGGGGCGGCGGCTCGCTGCGGACTACCGCGTCCGCTCGCGAGAGGATCTGCGCCACATCCAGATGGTCTACCAGATGCCCGACACCGCGCTTAATCCTAGGCAGCGTATCCGAGACATCGTCGGTCGCCCGATGGAATTCTATCTCGGCCTGCGCGGGCGCGAACTGGACAGGCGCATTGCCGCTCTGCTGGAACAGATCGAACTCGAACCGGCGAAATACATGAACCGGTTGCCGTCCGAATTGTCCGGCGGGCAGAAGCAACGCATCGGCATCGCACGTGCCCTCGCAGCGGAACCGAAACTCATCATCTGTGATGAAGTGACATCCGCGCTCGACCAGATCGTGGCCGCCGGCATCCTGAAGCTTTTGGCAGGAATCCAGAAAGAGAAAAACCTTGCTCTTCTGTTCATCACGCACGATCTGTCAACGGTGAAGGCCGTGGCGGACGAGGTGATCGTGATGCAGCATGGGCAGATTGCAGAGGCCGGCAATGTTGGCGATATCTTCGCACGTCCCGCCAGCAACTACACGACCCGGCTTCTGCAATCCGTGCCGGAAATGGACCCCGACTGGCTGACACACACGCTGGGGTCCCGGACCGCAGAACCGTTTTCCTGACACCGGTTTACAGGGTGCCTTCGATGAAGCTCGATCGAATAGAAACCTTCGTTGTCGCCAACCCGCCGCCGCGTCACGGCGGCCGGTATTTCATCTTCGTCCGCCTGACCACGGCCTGCGGTACCAGCGGGGTGGGCGAAATCTACAACGCCACATTCAGCCCGCATCTTTGCGCGGCGATGGCCGTCGACATGTTCACCCGCCAGTTCGAAGGCAACGACCCACATCATATCGAGCAGATGTGGCGCAGGAGCTACGGCGCCGGCTTCACGATGCGTCCGGATGTGACCGTGATGGGCGTGCTGAGCGGCCTCGAAATGGCCTGCTGGGATATCATCGGAAAGGCCGCGGGTCAGCCTATCTACCAACTGCTGGGCGGCAAGGTCCACGAGCGGCTGCGCAGCTACACCTATCTTTATCCACCGCAGGGCGACGTCTATCCCGACCCGGCCCTTCCCAATGTCTATAACGATCCGGAGATCGCCGCCGAGGTGGCAGCTTCCGCAGTGAAGGACGGTTTCACGGCCGTCAAATTCGATCCGGCCGGCCCCTATACGATCTATGATGGCCATCAGCCGCGCATGGAGGATCTTTCGCGGTCGGAAGAATTCTGCAAACACATCCGGCAAGCCGTCGGCAACAGAGCCGACCTGCTGTTCGGCACCCACGGGCAATTCACCGTTTCCGGCGCCAAGCGCCTGGCCCGCCGGCTCGAAGCCTACGATCCGCTCTGGTTCGAGGAGCCAATTCCCCCGGAAAACCCAACGGACATGGCCGACGTCGCCCGCTACACAGCCATCCCGATCGCGGCCGGTGAACGTCTTTGCACCAAGCATGAATTTGCCCGCCTGCTCGAGGCACGCGCCGCTTCCATTCTGCAAATGAACCTCGGCCGTGTTGGAGGCATCCTGGAGGCCAAGAAAATCGCCGCGATGGCGGAGACGCGATCCGCGCAGATCGCGCCGCACCTCTATTGCGGCCCGATCGTCGCAGCTGCCAACATCCAGATCGCGACCTGTAGTCCGAACTTTCTCATCCTGGAATCGATCGGCCGTTTCGATGGTCCCTTCATGCGGTTTCTCAACGAACCGATCGTCTGGGAAAACGGTTTCGTCATTCCACCGACGGCACCCGGGCTCGGCGTGACACTGAATGACGAGGCGATCATCGCATCCCCCCATAGAGAAAATGAGCTCCACCTGAACCTTGTCACTGAACCGGTCGTGCCGTGAGCGATCCGGGACATGGGCAACAAAATCCTCAGCAGCGGAAAGGTCATGCAATGCGCTACGGTTTCATCGGGCTCGGAAATTTGGGGGGACATCTGGCGACCAGCCTGCTGCGGGCGGGATTCGGGCTCGTCGTGCATGATCGGAATCCCGCGACGGCCGAAAAGCTGATCCAGGCAGGCGCGGTATGGGCCGATTCCGTCGGCACGCTTTCTCAGCAATGCGATGCTGTCCTGACATGTCTTCCGTCGCCGCAGGTTTCGCAGGCCGTGCTCAGCCAAATCCTCGATACGGCACAACCGGGACTGACCTGGATCGAGATGTCCACCGTTGGCCGCGAAGAGATTGTTCGACTTGCGGCGGAAGCCGCTGCAAAGGGTGTCTCCACCATGGAACTGCCCGTGACCGGTGGTGTCCATCTTGCTGCGCAGGGCAAAATCACCATGCTCGCCGGCGGCAAAAGGGAGCTCTTCGATCGGCACCTTCCTGCATTGCAGGCGATGGGAGACCAAATTTTCTATATGGGCCCGCTCGGCAATGCGGCTGTGATCAAGGTCATCACCAACATGCTGGCCTTCATCCACCTCGTGGCCGATGGCGAGGCTCTCATGCTTGCCAAGCGCGGCGGCATCGATCTTGCCCAGGCATGGCAGGCAATCAAGGCAAGTTCCGGCAACAGCTTCGTTCACGAAACGGAAGGCCAACTGATTCTCAACGGCAGCTACAACGTCGGCTTTACGATGGATCTTGCCTTGAAGGATCTCGGATTTGCGATGAACTTCGGCCACTCCTTCAACGTTCCGCTGCAACTCGCCCAGCTTACAAACGAGATTTTTCTCAAGGGAAAGGAAACCTATGGCGGTGCTGCCCAGTCGACGCAGATCGTCAAGTTGCTGGAAGACACTGTCGGGCAAGATCTCCGAGCGGAGGGATTCCCGGCGCGCCTGGAGTGACAGCCTAGGCCGCCTCTTACGGTTTGCAGCGCGCCAAGCTTTCAAAACGGGTGCCCGGCAGATCCAGCCTCGCAAAGCCTCGATCAACGACGACTCACACAGGTCACTTCCCTCGTTCGGCACCTCAAGAAAGCCGGTACGAGCTCATCACCATCAAACGCGACGGTGACCCCAACGCTCTCAGAAGGCTTTCGAACAAGCCCGAGAAACGGATAACTCTCGTGGCGGCCATGCCGCCACGAGATATCTCATCATCAGTCCTTCAAGGCGAAGGCCATGACATAATCGCCCTTGTCGGGCGAATAGGGCGCGCCGCCGACGGAGATCAGCACATATTGCTTGCCCGTCACGGGCGACACATAGGTCATCGGGGTGGCGCTCGATCCGACCGGAAGCGGATATTTCCACAGTTCCGTACCGTCGGCCGCATCATAGGCGCGCAGGTAATAATCCTGCGTACCGGCGAAGAACACCAGGCCGCCGGCAGTGGCGCTCGTGCCGGCATAGGTCGGCAACCCCATCGGCATCGGCATGCCCGACTTGATACCGAACGGCCCCAGTTGCTCGGCGGTGCCCGCCGGCACCTGCCAGGCTATCGTCCGCGTGTTCATATCGACCGCCGTGACCGTTCCGAACGGCGGCGTGACGCAGGGCACGCCCAGCGGCGAAACCCACAGCTCCGTTGCCATGCCATACGGTGTGCCGTTCTGCGGCGACGGGCCGTGGCCGCTGCCGTCGGCATGGGCCTTCTTGGCGAAATTGGGATAATCCTCGCGCGGCACCAGCGCGAAAAGGCTGGGGGCGCGGATATCGTTCATGAAGACGCGATTGTTGTGCACGTCGACGGAAACACTGCCCCAGTTCAATCCCCCGACATTGCCGGGCTGCTCGATGGTGTATTTCAGGCTGATCGGCGTGAAGTCGCCGTCATAGTGCAGTTGCCGGAAGGCGATGCGGCAGGCGAGCTGATCGAACATCGTCACGCCCCACATGCTCTTCTCTGTCAGGCGCGCGCCCCCGATCGTCGGCATGCCGACCGAATAGGGCTGCGTTTTCGACAGGCGCGGCAGTTCTTCCGGGGCGGCCCCCTTGGTCGTCACCAGCTTCTCGGCAACTTCCGCCAGCGGCCTGCCCGTTGCACGATCCAGCAGGAACAATTGCCCGCGCTTGGTGGTCTGCAGCACTGCCTTGGCCGTTCCACCCTTCATATCCGGGACGTCGATCAGCGCGGGTTGCGATGGCAAGTCGTAGTCCCAGATGTCGTGATGCACGGTCTGGAACTTCCAGCGCTCCCGACCGGTCTCGATATCGAGCGCAACGAGCGTCGCGTTGTATGCATCGGAGAAGGCCGGACGTTCCGCGCCGTAATAGTCCGGCGTCGTGTTGCCGAGCGGGGCGTAAACGAGGCCCAGTTCGTCGTCGAAGGCCGCCGTCGTCCACAAGTTCGGTGTGCCGCGGGTATAGGTCGAGCCTTCCGGCGGCAGGCCTGTTATCGCCGGGTTGGCGAGATCCCAAGCCCAATCGAGCTGTCCCGTGACGGCATTGAAGGCGCGGATCACGCCCGAGGGTTCGCCGACCTCCTGGTTATCGACGACCCAGCCGCCCACCACGATCTTGTCTCGGGCAACAAGCGGCGCCGATGTCTGGAAATAAAACCCTTTTTTGACTTCACCCATGCCCTGCGACAACTGCACCGTGCCGCCCTCGCCAAAACCGGGGCAATAGGCACCCGTTTTTGCATCGATCGCGATGAGGCGGGCATCGATCGTGGTCAGGATCAGGCGCTGGTTGCAGGCCTGGTCGGCAACCTGCTCGGCTTTCGGAAGCTCGAAATAGCCGATCCCCCGGCAACGCTGCCAGAACGGGGCCGAAGCCTTCGGGTCGAATTTCCAGCGCTCCGCGCCGGTATCCGCATCCACCGCCGCTACGACATTCGCGGTCGTGCAGGTATAAACCGTATCGCCGATCTGCAGGGGCGTATTCTGGTCAAAGCCGGTGGTGTCGCGGCCGGTGCGGTAGGTCCAGGCGAGATCCAGCTTGGTCACGCTGTCGCGGTTGATCTGGTCGAAGGGAGAATAACGCAATCCCTTGGTCGTGCGTCCATACGACGTCCAGTCGGCGGGCGTATTGACGCCTTTCGCAGCTTCATAGGCCGGAATGTCACCGGACGGGCGAATGATCCCATGGGGCTGAAAAGCGAGTGCGAAGCCGATTGCAAACAAGGCGGCGGCGAGCACGGCGCCGCTGTAGAAAAGCGGGCGTCGTGCTTCCCGCGCGACGGACGGCGCAAACAAGAAGGCAAAACCGGCCAGCGCAAGCGGAGACATCAGGCGCGCGAACAACCCCCAGAAGTCGAGGCCGGTTTCCCAGGTCGCCCAAGGTACGGATATCACCGCGACGAGCGCCGTCAACCACGCGCCCGATGCATTTCCGCGCCAAAGAAGCAGAGCGCCGGCCAGCCAAGCGACGCCGACAAGCAAGTAATATGGCGAACCACCCAATGAAACCAGCCAGCCACCGGCGCCGGCAACGGCAAGACCGATCAAGGCAAGTACGATCAGGTACAGGCGTGAAAGTATTCGCATTTTCTACTCCTTCCTCTCGACACTGGATGCTGACACGCGAGGATTACCAACCCGATCGCCCGCAGCAAACTCATCATGGCCGCATCTCCACGCTGGCCGTCGACCAGCGTGGAGCTCTGCCTACCCCTCCCAAAGTGAAGTCGGATCGCTGGTATGTCCTGATGGCGGGTGCATTCCAGGTGTGAACATTGAGTTCCAGCCGCTCTATCGCCGTGAGGCAGAGGGCCTCATCGACCGCCATGTCAGTCATCGGTCCGGCAAGCCCCCGCCCCCGCATCTGCGGTGCGATAGCGACGTGGCTCAACAGCGCATTTCCGTTTCGCCAATCAAACACCAGCTGGAGGTGACCGACCAGTTCCCTCCCGGTCTCCGCCATCCTGCAAAGCCGCGCCGGTGGATCCGATCGGTCGCCCTCAAGCATCCCGTCTGATTGCGCCCGTGACAGAGGAGAATCCAACATCGGTCCGCCCCACTGAACGAGGTCGGCATGCGTCTGAAACCAATCGAGAAGGAAAGGGAAGTGGGCGACAATAAAGGGAACCAAAGATAACATCGTATCCGGTACACAATCGAAGCAATCTGTCAGGCATAACACAATCCCGGCCTCCCGTGGTCTCGCCCGCGGAAATTTTTCGGAGGTCATCGTGGTGCCGGTGCTCGATCAGATAAAAGCGCTCATCCGACCCGATGGCGACGGGGACCATATGGTGGCCGAGGAATTCCGAACCATGTCTTTGGGCGCGCTTGCGCCATTCGCGGCGCGTCTCCCCGACTTCGAGCATTCCGACCGTGATCTGGGTCCGCGCACATCGGCGATCGCGACCGGCTGCAGGCGAGGATATCGCGGCGTGTGGCCCGGATACGGCAACAACGGCATCGTCAACGCCATAGCTCAGATAGGCAAGAAGCGATGGCGCCGCCAACCCAAGGAGATCCCGTACATGGTCGTGGACGCGGGCCTATTGCGGGAAATGCCACGCGCACGGTTCGGCGCATCGAGCTCGAGCGGTGCGTCGAAATGGATAGCTTTCCTCAAGGCTTACAACGACGGCTCGTATAGACCCGTCATCGCTGATCCGTTTTGCCATCTCGGTCAGAATTGCATCGGAATGACGCCCGATATCGACAAAGTCATGTCCTTGGCTTAGGCGGCCAAGGGCTCGACATGGGGTGCCGCCAATGGGTGCCGAGATCATGCGTCATGCAGAAGAGCTCGTAAACATCGCTCTCACGGTCGCCGATATGCACGCATCGGCCCGGATCCCGAGCAAGGCGACAGATTGCCGGATGTTTTCCAGCCAGCGGAAACGCTCCTTCTGCTCGATGGGAACCCGCGTCGGGTTGACCTGCTTTTTCAATGCAGCCCCGCGCCCTTGAACTTCGACCGCGTCCAGAACTTGATGGCTGAAAGCCCCAACGGCAGGCCGGCGAGTGTGATCGCCAGGTTGGAATGCATCAGGAGACCGTGTGCATCCTGAAACACCCATTCCCTCAATTCATATGGACCGAAAACCCGGGGAGATGCCCAAGGCTTACATCATCACAACTGCTGCAAGCACGCTGACGCAGTCGCCGGGTTTGACGAGGCCGGGGAAATGACGGGCGGCAAGGATCCCGTCCATCTTCGCCCGGACCTCCAGTGGCGCAGCCCCGGGGCGGCCGACGGGATAGATGCGGGCGACGGTTTCGCCGTTTTTCACCGTTTCGCCGAGATCGAAGAGCGGCTCGATCAGGCCCCCGTCCTCAGCGAAGGAGAAACAATTGCCGTCCGGCATGTCGAGCCAGGTGGTCTCCGCGGCATCGACAGCCCCCTTCAGGATGCCGGCCGCCTTCAGCACGTTCGCGACGCCTGTCTTGGCGATGCCGGCGCTTTTCGCGGTCGCGGTGCCGCCGCCGCCGAGCTCGGTGGTGATGAACACCTTGCCCATCTCCTCGGCCGCCGTGTCGTACATGCCGACCGCATCGATCTCCAGCATCTTCATCGACCAGGGCGCACCGAAGGCGTTGACGAGGTCGAAGGCCTTTGCCTCCTGCGCCTTGTCGGGCAGGATGTGGGCGGCGCAGAAGGGCAGGAAATCCAGCGTCTTCCCGCCCGAATGGAAATCGAGCACGATATCGGCGAGCGGCAAAAGCGTGCGCTGGAAATAATCGGCGATCTTTCCGGTGACGGTGCCGTCGGGCGCGCCGGGAAAACTGCGGTTCATGTTGCCCTTGTCGACCGGCGAGGTGCGCGTGCCGGCAAGGAAGGCCGGATAGTTCATCGCCGGCACGATGATGACACGGCCCGCCACATCCTCCGCCTTCAGCCTGCGGGCGAGATCGAAGAGCGCGATCGGCCCTTCATATTCGTCGCCATGGTTGCCGCCGGTGAGAAGGGCCGTCGGCCCATCGCCGTTTTTCACTGAGGTCACCGGGATCATGATCGAGCCCCAGGCGGAATCGTCCCGGCTGTAGGGCAGGCGCAGGAAGCCGTGCTGCACGCCTTCGTACGAGAAATCGATCGTGGGGCTGATGGGAGAAGCACGCATGGCTCAGTCCTTCACGAGAAGCTTGCGCGGCACATCGGCCAGGCACTCGACACCGGTCTCGGTGATGAGAATGCTTTCCGTCGTTTCGAAGCCCATGTCTTCCAGCCAGAGGCCGGTCATGAAATGGAAGGTCATGCCGGGCTTCAGCTCACTCTTGTCGCCGGGGCGCAGGCTCATCGTGCGCTCGCCCCAATCCGGCGGATAAGAGACCCCGATGCCGTAGCCCGTGCGGTTGTCCTTGACGATGCCGTATTTCTTGAGCACGCCGAAGAAGGCGTTGGCGATGTCCTCGCAGGTATTGCCGGGCTTGGCGACGGCAAGGCCCGCCTCCATGCCCTCCAGCGTCGCCTTCTCGGCATCGATGAAGGCCTGCGTCGGCTTGCCGAGGAAGACGGTGCGCGACAGCGGCACATGGTAACGATGGTAGCAGCCGGCGATCTCGAAGAAGGTGCCTTCACCGGATTTCATCGGCCGGTCGTCCCAGGTGAGATGCGGGGCGGACGCCTCGACACCCGACGGGAGAAGCGGCACGATCGCCGGGTAATCTCCGCCGATGCCATCGACGCCGCGGGTGCCGGCATCGTAGATTTCCGCGACGAGATCGCATTTGCGCATGCCGACCTCGATCTTGTCGAAGATGCGCGCGTGCATCTTCTCGACGATGCGGGCGGCATTGCGCATGTACCTGATTTCCGTCTCGCTTTTCACGGCGCGCTGCCAGTTGACGAGTGCGGTGGCATCGACGAAACGGGCATTCGGCAGGTGTTTCTGCAGCGCAGCGAAGGCGGCGGCGGAGAACCAATAATTGTCCATCTCGACGCCGATCGTCAGCTTGTCGAGGCCACGGTCCGCAAGCTTGGCCGAAAGGTAATCCATCGGGTGGCGCTCGGTGGACTGCACATAGTGGTCCGGATAACCGATGATGTTTTCATGGCTGAGGTAAGCGGTGAATTTCGCGCCGTTGGCGTCCTGGCCGCGGCCGTACCAGATCGGCTCGCCGGTCGGCGGCACGACGACGCACTGGTGCACATAGAAGGACCAGCCGTCATACCCCGTCAGCCAGTTCATGTTCGACGGATCGCTGCAGATCAATACGTCGATGCCCTTGGCTTCCATGGCCTTCCGGGTCTTTTGAAGACGCGCTTCATACTCCGGAAGTGAGAACTTCAGGTTCGCTTGTTTCATCGGTTTTTCCTCTATACCCGGCAAAAAGCCGGTCTCAACTCTCGAAACTCGTGCCGGCGCCCATTGCTGCCGCACGGGCGGCAGCAAGCGTGGCGATGGCCGTGTCCTGGATGCCCGTGCCGGTCAGGTCCGCCACGGTGATCTGCTCGGGGCCGGAGCGGCCCGGTTTGCGCCCGGCGACGATCTCGCCGAGTTCGGGGAAGATCGTGTCCGCCGTCACGAGGCCCGCCTCGATGGCATGGTGCAATTCTCCAAGCCGCCGCGTCTGCCGGAGGCTGTCGGCGACATAGAGGCTGGCGCCCGTGATGGCGGCAGGCTCGATCTCGTTCTTGTGCTCGGCATCCGAGCCCATGGCGGTGACATGCTGGCCGGGCCGCAGCCATTCGGCCCTCAGCACAGGCGTTTCCGAAGGTGTGGTGGTGACGACGATATCGGCGCCATCGACGGCCGCACGACCGCCCGTTGTGGCATGCACAGGAAAACCGAGCCTTTTCGTCAGCTCGCCCGCCGCCGCTTCCGCCTTTGCCGCATCCCGCGCCCAGATGCGGGCTTCCCGGATGGGACGGACGAGGCTCAAGGCTTCAAGCTGTAATTTCGCCTGCATCCCGGCGCCGAAGATCGCCACGACGGAGGCGTCTTTGCGCGAGAGATGCCTTGCCGCGACGGCGCCGGCGGCTGCCGTGCGCACGTCCGTCAGGTAACCGTTGTCGAGCAGCACCGCCTGGACCAGGCCGGTCGTCGTCGAGAACAGCACCATCAGGCCGTTGGTGCTCGGCAGGCCGATCTTCGGATTGTCGAAAAAGCCGGGGCTGATTTTTATGGCGAAACCATCGAGACCGGGCACATAGGCGGTCTTCACATCGACTTCGCCACGATGCTCGGGAATGTCGAGCCGGAGGATCGGCGGCATGGCAACGGCCTTGGTGGCGAGCGCGTGGAAGGCGTCTTCGACGCAGGCGATCGCTTCGAGGTCGAGCGGGACGATGCGCCGCAACTCCGCTTCGGTGAGGATCTTCATTGTCGTCACGCCGCGTCCTCCCCGAACAGTTCGCCTTCACCGTTGATCACCCGCCGATGCAGGCTCATGTCCACGTTGCGGCCGGAAAGGATCACGGCCACCGGGCCGTCCAGCCGGCCGAGCCGGCCCGAAAGCAAGGCCGCGATGCCGACGGCGCCCGCTCCCTCGATCACTTCGCGTTCATGCGTATAGGCATGCCGCATGCCCGCCGCGATCTCGGCCTCCGGCAGCAGAATCACGTCGTCGAGCAGGGCGCGGCACATCTGAAAGGTTATGGCATTGTCGAGCCCGATGCCGCCGCCGAGCGAATCGGCAAGGCTCGCCACCTCCTCGACCTGTACCGGCCGTCCGGCATCGAGGCTCGCCTTCATCGCGGCGCCATGGTCCATGGTGAGGCCGATGACGCGCGCCCGCGGCAAACGCCCCTTCACCGCCGCGGCGACGCCGGCCGCCAGCCCGCCGCCGGAGAGCGGCACGAGAACGGTCGCGACATCGGGCATGGCGGCAACGATCTCCAGCCCCAGCGTGCCCTGCCCGGCAACGACGGCGGCATTGTCGAACGGCGGCACCATCACGAGGCCGTTTTCGGCGACCAGCCGGTCCACCTCGACCTGCGCCTCGTCCTGCGACCGGCCGACGATGCGGACATCGGCGCCGAGCCGGCGGATTTCCGACACCTTGTTGTCGGGCACGAGCCGCGACATGCAGATCGTCGCAACCGAACCTTCCGCCTTGGCGGCAAAAGCCAGCGCCCGTCCGTGATTGCCCGTCGAGGCGGCGACGACGCCCCTCGCCCGCTCTTCCCGTGACAGCGACAGCACGGCGTTGGTCGCGCCGCGCAACTTGAAGCTTCCGGTCGTCTGCTGGTGCTCCAGCTTGAGGCCGACGGGCACGCCGCAGCGCTCGGAAAGTGCGGCGGAGATCACCAGGGGCGTATGCAGCACACGGCTCCCGATACGGGCCGCCGCCTGTTCGATAGCCGCCAGGGTTACGGGAAGCGCGGTCATTGCGCCTCCCCCGGATAGGCGAGCGTCATCAGGCGGCCAAGTTCCGGCCGTGCCGCCTCGTCGCCGCAAAAGCGCAGGCAGGCCCAGGCAGTGGCGAGGTTGCTGGTGACGACCGGCTTGCCGATGGCCGCTTCGATCCGGGCCGCGACGCCCGCCGCCCGCACGGCGGTGCACGAAACGAACAGGGCGTCGCTGTCGGGCGCCGTCGCCTCCTGCGCAAAGGCGACGATGTCTTCCGGCGAAATGCGCGCCATCTCGCGGTCGTCGGTGAGGCCGAGGCAGGTGAAGCGGGCGATCTCGAAACCGAGCGACAGGAAATAGTCGGCCATCGGCCGGCTGGTTTCGATCGTGTAGGGCGTCAGCACGGAGATGCGCGTCGCGCCGAAAGCCTTGAGGCCGGATACGGCCGCAGCCGTCGGCGTCACGACGGCGGCGGCCGGCTTGGCGGCCTTCACCGCGGCCGCCACCTGCGCATCGCCGATCACCACCGAGGCGGAGGTGCAGGAATACATGACGACATCGAGCGGCTCGTCCGGCAGGATGAGGGCGGCGCCCGCCGTCAGCGACGGCTGCATGGCCCGCAGGTTTTCCGGCGTCACCGGATTGGCATAAGGGATGCGGGTGGCGTAGACGCCGATCCGCTCGTTTGCCACCATGCGCTGGAAATCCACTTCCGTCGTGTGGTCCGTCGCCAGGATGATCAGGCCGATGCGTTTCGCCAGCGGCCGGTCGTCCAGTTTTGGCGAACGCGAGGCGAGCGTAAGATCGGGCGTCTGCATCAGCGTTCCTCCACGCGGGCATACCGTTCCTCCAGCCAGCGCAGGAAGACGACGGAGATCAGGCTCATGATCAGGAAGAAGATCCCGACCAGCGTCATCGGCTCGATGTAGCGATAGCTGCTGTTGGCGACGCTTTTCGCCTGGTTCATCAGTTCGAGCACGGTGATGGCGGAGAGCAGCGGCGTCTCCTTGAACATGGCGATCAGATAATTGGCGAGCGCCGGGATCATCGGCGGGATGGCCTGCGGCAGGATGACGTGGATCCAGGTCTGCCGGCCGGTTAGGTTCGTCGCCTTCGCCGCCTCCCACTGGCCGCGCGGCACGTTCTCGATGCCGGCGCGATAGACCTCCGCCGCATAGGTACCGTAGTGCAGGCCGAGCCCGATGACGCCGGCCAGCAGCGCTGGCAGGCGGATCCCGACATCCGGCAGCACGTAGAAGATGAAGTAGAGCTGCACCAGCAGCGGCGTGCCGCGGATGAACTCGACGATAAAGCCGGTGACCTTGGCGACCGGCTTCGGCGCGGTCATGCGCAGGATCGCGAAAACAAGGCCGACGGCAGCGGCGACGGCGGCCCCGAGCACGGTCGCAAGGATGGTGATCTTCAAACCCTCGAGCAGGGTCGGCATGATCTCCCAGACGAAATTCCAGTCCCATTCCATCGTCAGGTCCTCACGCCATCGAGGCCGCGGGTGACGCGGCGTTCCAGCCAGCGCATGCCGGTGGAGATGGCCAGCGCCATCAGGAAGTAGAGCACGAGGATCGTCGCGAAGGGGATCAGCGTACTGCCGGTCTGGGCGCGCACCACCTGCGCCTGGAAGGTCATGTCGGTGAGCGAGATCAGCGACACGACGGCGGTGCCCTTCAGGAGTTCGATGGCATTGTTGCCGAAGGTCGGCAACATCAGAGGCAGCGCCTGCGGCAGGATGACATGGCGCATCGCCTGTCCGCGGGTCAGGTTGAGCGCGATGCAGGCCTCGCGCTGCTCACGCCCGATCGCCTTGACCGCACCGCGCACCACTTCGGCTCCGTAGGCCCCGACGTTGAGCCCCAAGGCGAGCACGCCCGCCTGCAGCGGCGAGAGCGTGACGCCGGCAAAGGGCAACACGAAATAGACCCAGAAGAGCTGCACGAAGATCGAGGTGCCGCGGAAGAACTCGATATAGGTGGTGGCAAGCGCCCGCACCGCCATGAAGCGGCTGACGCGACCGAGCCCGGCGACGAACGCCATGATGACGGCAAGCACCGAGCCCATCACGGTGAGCTCAAGCGTCACGAGCGCGCCTTGCAGGATCAGCCCTATGTAGCCGGACCAGTCGGTCATGGTGTGTTCCACGTTAGCTTCAACGAAGCGGCGCCCCTCATCCGCCTGCCGGCACCTTCTCCCCGTAAACGGGGAGAAGGGACTGGTGGCGAGGTTTTCTCATCCCCGGCTGCGTTGCGGGGGAGGAAGCCGGCTCCTGTTTCCCCTTCGCCCCGCGTGCGGGGAGAAGGTGCCGGCAGGCGGATGAGGGGCAATCCGCAATTTCTCACTGCGCCGCGCAGAGCTTTTCGCGCGTCGTCGACATCGCGGCGGCAGCGGAGAAGCCGTAGGGCTCGATGATCTTTGCAAAGTCACCCGACTGCTTCATCTTGGCGAGCTCCACGTCGAAGGCGTCGCGCAGGGCCTCGTCGCCCTTGCGGAAAGCCGCACCGTCGCAATAGACTGGCGCGCCGACGACCGGGGCAACCACTTCGATGTTCGGATCGTTCGCCTTGGAGACGAGATCGTTGATCGACAGAACCGGCAGCGAATAGACGTCGATGCGGCCGTCCTGCAGCATCTTCAGGCCGCTCTGGCCATCCGGCACGACGATGACGCGGTCCCGCGGCACGCCGGCTTCGAGCGCCAGCTTTTCTTCAGTGCCGCCGCCCGGTGCGCCGATTTTCGCATCCGGATTGTCGGCAATGTCCTTGTAGCTCTGGAGCTTCAGGGGATTGCCCTTCTTCAGCGCAAAGGCTTCCGCATCGCAAAGGATCGGTTCGGAATAGACCACGGCGGCGCAACGCTCCGGCTTCATGAACAGGCCGGCGGTGATGACGTCGTGACGGCCGGCCTGGAGGCCGGGGATCATCGCGCCATATTCGGAAATCGAGGCGACGATGTCGGCAACGCCGAGGCGCTTGAAGACCTCGCGGGCGACATCGGGTGCGGCACCCGAAACCTTGCCGTCGGCGGCAACCGCGGTGAACGGCGGCTCGTTGGCGATGGCGACGCGGGCAAAACCCTGCGCCTTCAATTCCTCCAGCTTGCCGTCATCGGCGAAAGCCGGTGTGGCGACGACGACGGCCATCAACGCGCTTGCGCCGGCAGCCATGGTCAAAAACGTCCTCATGCTCATGTTGCGAACTCCTCTGGTGTTTTTGGTTGTTATTCGGACCCTTGTTTCCGGGCGGCGGAAGCCACTCAGACGCGGTGCCCCGCCGCGATGATCTTGCGCAGGAAGGTCTGCGTGCGTTCCTGCCTGGGATTGCGGAAAATCTCGTCCGGCTTGCCTTCCTCGACGATCTTGCCGCGATCGAAAAATAGGATGCGGTCGGCGAAGTCATGGGCGAAGCCCATTTCGTGGGTGACGAGCAGCATGGTCATGTCGGTCTCGGCGGCGAGCTTGCGCATGACGTTCAGCACTTCCTCGACCAGTTCCGGGTCGAGCGCCGAGGTCACCTCGTCGAACAGCATGATCTTCGGCGAGAGCGCCAGGGCGCGGGCGATGGCAACGCGCTGCTTCTGTCCGCCGGACAATTGCGCGGGCATATTTTTGGCCTTGTCGGCCAAACCCACCATGTCGAGAAGCTCCATCGCCCGCTTCTGTGCCTCCGCCTTCGGCACGCCCTTGGTCAGCATCGGGGCGAGCGTGACGTTGTCGAGCACGCATTTGTGCGGAAAGAGATTGAAGTGCTGGAAGACCATGCCGATCTTCTCGCGCATCCTGTGCAGGTGGCGGTCGTCGGCCGGCGCAAGCCCACCGTTCTTCGGCATGTGATAGAGCTGGTCGCCATCGACCTCGATATGACCGCCGCTGATCGTCTCCAGCGTCATCAGAATGCGCAGGATCGTCGTCTTGCCGGATCCGGAAGGGCCGATGAGGGCGAGCTTCTCACCCGGCAGCACCTCCATCGACAACCCATCGAGCACGGTCAAGGGACCGTAGCGCTTGGTGATGGTGTCGATGCGGATGATCGGCGCTGCCATGCATGCCTCTCCCTGTTGAGACAAGTGATGGCCTAACGATGCGCGCCGCTCAAAATCATGTCAATCTAAATAATAATATCATTACAATTATTCTTCGGACGCCTTGTTAACAGGCAATTGCCTCAAATCGCGAGCAGCAGCGCCTCCGGATTTCCACTGGCCAGCGAGGCGAGGATGCCAAGACCGGTGCGCAATTCCTGTTCGGTGGTGGAGCCAAGCGAAATACGCACCGCCGGATGCCAGCCCTGTTCGGCCGTGCGGAAGGACGACCCCGGCGCGATGCCGACGCCGCGAAGCCGCGCCTGCGAGACGAACCCCTCCTCCGCATGCCCTTCCGGCAACGGCAGCCAGACATGCAGGCTCTGCGGATGGGCGTGATAGGGAAGACCGGCAAAGGCCTCCTCGGCGATGGCATGGCGGACGGCGAGCGCCCGGCGCTGCCAGTGGACGAGTTCCATCGCCGTGCCGTCGCCGACCCAGCGCGTGGCGATCTCGGCAATCGACGGCGTCGCCATCCAGTTGGAAACCAGGTGGCGGTTGGCGACGGCGGCGACATAGCGGTCGGGTGCCGTCAGATAGCCGATGCGCAGGCCCGGCACGGTGATCTTGGTGAAGCTGGTGACGTAGAGCGTGCGCTCCGGCGCATAGGCCGCAATCGGCGGCGCCCTGCCTTCCACCAGCGGCCCCAGCACGTCGTTCTCGATGATCGCGATGTCATGGCGTCGCGCTACGTCGGCCAGCGCCTGCCGGCGTTCGGCGCTCATCAGCGTGGCGGTCGGGTTGATCACCGAGGGCTGCAGGAAGACGGCGCGGATGACGCCCTTGCGACAAGCCTCATCCAAAGCCTCGGGTATCATGCCGTCGCGATCGATCGGCAGGCCTTCGAGATGCAGGCCGAGATAGGTGGACAGCGGCACGAGCGTGTGGTGGCTGATCGCTTCCGTTGCGACCGTGGCGCCGGGCGGGGCGACGCTCATCAGCGCGACCGTCATGCCCGACGTCGCGCCGTTGGTGAGATTGATGTTGAGCGGCGAGACGTCGAGGCCGCAGCGCGCCAGCCACTCCGCCGCAACCGCCCGGTGGCGCGGAAACACCATGTTCGGCCGGAACGACAGCGCCGAGCTCGACGGCAGGTTTTCCGCAAGCCAGCCGAAGGCCTCGCGCATGCGCTCCAGGTGCAGCTGCTCGCAGACCGGCTTGAGGATCGAAAGATCCACCAGCTCGCCGAGGCGCTCGGGCAGATAAGGCGGCTCCGGTTCCTTCGGCCGCGTCTGCACGAACGAACCGCGGCCGATCTCGCCGGAGATGAGTCCGCGGCGGATCAGCTCGTCATAGGCCCGGCTGACGGTCTGCACGGACAGGTTCAGGTCGTCGGCGAGCTTGCGATGCGGCGGCAGGCGCGTGCCGTTGGGCAGTAATCCCTCCTGGATGGCGCGGGCGATCTGCTCGGCGAGGGAAAGATAGGCCGGCCGGCGCAATTGGGATATATCGGGTCGCCAATTTGTCATGATTTTACATTGCGGAAATTCAGTTCAATTGACAACGCCAAAATGCCTTTCCATTGTCTTTTTCCTCGCTTTGACATGATACCGCCCGGAGGACGCTCCTCGTGAAACTCGACGCCATAGACCTGCGCATCCTCAACGCGATCCAGGAGAACGGACGCATCACCAAGCTGGCGTTGGCGGAAAAGGCAGGCCTTTCCCCCACGCCCTGCTGGCTGCGCCTGCACAAGCTGGAAAAGGCCGGCATCGTCACCGGCTATCATGCCCGCATCGCCGTCCGGCGTCTGGCACCGGTCACCGGGGTAATGATGGAGGTGACGCTGGCCAACCACCGCCAGGCGGATTTCGACCGCTTCGAGCGGGCCGTCGCGTCGACTCCGGAGATCGTCGCCTGCTGGTCGGTCGGCGGCGGTGTCGATTACATCCTGAAGATCATGGCGGTCGACATCGACGCCTATCAGCGCCTCGTGGACAGCCTTCTGGAACGCGAACTCGGCATCGACCGCTATTTCACCTACATCATCACCAAGACGGTGAAGGAGGAGGCGGTGCTGCCACTGGCGGCGCTGCTTCCCGCCACCGAATAGGCAGATTGTCTACGACTGCCCGCAGCTTTGGCCAAAGTCTCTGCGGCCCATCGCGGCAATGGACAATCTGTCTCTGCGCCTGTGCCAGACTTCTGCGCACACAGCCAGAGGAGGCCGCCATGACCGCCCTATTCGCCCGGACGACTTTCCACGACGCGCTCGCCCGCCTCAGCGACCCCCAACTCCTTCGCGAGCTCGCCTATGTCGGTGGCCGATGGGTGGCAGGACGGGACGGCGCCAGCTTCAAGGTGACGGACCCGGCCTCGTCGGCAACGCTGGCCTGGGTCGCGGCCCTCGATGCCGGGCAGGCTTCCGAGGCCATCGCCGCCGCAAGCGAGGCGTTCCCCGCCTGGCGCGACAGGCTGCCGCAGCAGCGCGCCGCGATCCTGCGCAAGTGGCACGACCTGATGCTGGAGGCGCGCGAGGACCTGGCGCTGCTGATGACGCTTGAACAGGGCAAGCCGCTTGCCGAATCCCGCGGCGAGATCGATTATGCCGCCGCCTTTATCCAGTGGTATGCCGAGGAAGGAAAACGCCTCAACGCCGAGAGCGTCACCAGCCACCTGCCCGGCGCGGAGATGATCGTGCGCCGCGAGGCACTTGGTGTCGCCGGCATCGTCACGCCATGGAATTTCCCGTCCGCCATGCTCACCCGCAAGGCCGCCGCGGCGCTTGCCGCCGGTTGCACCGTCGTCGCCCACCCGTCCAGCGAAACGCCGCTTTCGGCGCTCGCGCTTGCCGAGCTCGGCGAACGGGCCGGCCTTCCCGCCGGCGTCTTCAATGTGGTGACCGGAGATGCCGCAACCATCGTCGGCCGCCTGAGCGCCGACGCACGGGTGCGCGCTTTGAGTTTTACCGGCTCGACGGAGATCGGCAGGCTGATCGCCGGCCATTGCGCGCCGACGATGAAGCGGCTGGTGATGGAGCTTGGTGGCCACGCTCCGCTCATCGTCTTCGCCGATGCCGATATGAAAAAGGCCGTCGACATCGCCATCGACGCCAAATTCGCGACATCGGGCCAGGATTGCCTTGCCGCAAACCGCATCTATGTGGAGCGCCCCGTGCTTGCCGCCTTCACCGAGGCCTTCAAGGCGCGCATCGCGGCGTTGAAAGTCGGAAACGGGCTTGAAGCGAATGTCGAGATCGGGCCGCTGATGCATGAGCGCGCCATCGCCAAGGTGGAGGAACAGGTTGCCGATGCGCTGCAGCAGGGTGCAAGATTGCTGGCCGGCGGCAAGCGCCACACAGCCGGCCCGCTGTTTTACCAGCCGACATTGCTGGCCGACGTTCCCGACGCCGCGCTGATCATGCGCGCGGAAACCTTCGGCCCGGTCGCCGCCGTCACGGCCTTCGACAGCGAGGCGGAGGTGATCGCCCGCGCCAACGACACCGAATACGGCCTCGTCGCCTATGTCGTCACCGAAAACGGCGCCCGCCAGATGCGCCTTGCCCGCGCGCTGGAATACGGCATGGTTGCCGTCAACCGCGTGAAGATCACCGGCAGCCCGATCCCCTTCGGCGGCTGGAAACAATCCGGTCTCGGACGCGAGGGCTCGCGCCACGGCATGGAGGCCTTCACCGAACTGAAATATCTCTGCATCGACACCGCTGGCTAATCCTGGCGCCATGAATTTGTTGAAGACCTTGGGACCGTTCTTGCGCTGCCTCGACGACGGCCATGAGGTGAAGGTCGATTTCCTTTATTTCCTGAACGATGTCCTCCGGCGTGCGACCTGATCTCCGAGAAGTTTTACATCCCGATCGACCTGATTATTCTGCACCCCTCTGACCCGCTTCTTGCCTCAATTTAGGAAAGAAGGCGTCTACAAATCTCGGGGCTACTCAGGTTGACCTTGTCGCCGGTTGGACCGGCTAGTACCGCAGGCGTTCTGTGCCGTGCTACGGCCGGTCACCGCCGCAACCTATCAGGTCGGCGTGATAGGCATCATCATCTGGGCGGTTTCATGGGGCACAAGCCATGCGGGAATCGGCCTCGCCCTCGGCGGCCTGGTGTTGTTCATCATGCCGTTGGCGCTGCCGCACTATCTCGGTGTGGCGTGTCGGCTGTAAGACAAATCCGACGTTGCGGGCGGTCAAAGCACCTTCGGCCAAAGCTGGTGTGCGTGCATCACCGTGATGATCTCGATGTCACGGCCGACACGATAGGGAATGATGTAGGGTATGTCCGCCAGAACGATCTCACGGGTGCCTTTGATGCGGCCCGGACGCCCCGAGGCCGGAAAATCGATCAGCATATCGACCACCGAGACAATCCGCGCGACCGCGCGCGCCGCCGCTTCCGGATCGTCTTTCGCGATAAACTCGCCAATCTGGTCGAGCCGCCGTAGGGCCCGCAGCGTCCAGCGGATACGCTTGCCGCTCACGACTGGCGTACGGACTTGACGTATTTCCCGACGACCTTCGCCACCTCGTCGTCACTGGCGAACTCGCCCCGGTCGGCCTCGGCCAACCCGACCTCGATCTCCGCCAGCTGCCATTCCTCACGGGCAACATAATCCTCAATCGCCTGCGCAGCCATATAGGACCGTGAGCGGTCCAGCTTCTCGGCGATCTGGTTAAGCTTGGTAGCGGTCTCTTCCGAGATGCGGACAGTGAAGGCGGCCATAGCACTGACTTTCTTTGGTTCACTATAATTATGGGTGAACCACCTTGGTTCGTCAAGGTTCACGCGACGACGGTACACCGTGTCAGTCCTCATGTCTCTTCCCTCCTCTTATTGCCCATCGCGGGACGTTGACCCTTTCGAGATCTGCCAAGCGGCCCCTTGCGAACCGCCAAGCGGTGTCGCGGGGACATCCCTCTGTCCTCGGTCCTGTGCTGCCCTGCGTTCCGTGCCGGAGCGGCGCTTCTGCCGCTCTTGCCGCCACGGCAACCCGCGCCATCTTGTTTGCGAGGACTACCACCGCCACCCTTGGCGCGCCGCACGACCGGCGAGCCAAGGGTGGCGGGCATGCCCCATTTGCTTCGCTCGCTTGAGCACTGCCAGCGCACCAATGACCAACAATTGTCGGAGGTAGCGGCTATCGGCTTCCACGGATCAAATCCCGATCAACTCGAGGACGATTTGTTCGATCGTTTGCAAGCCTGATCTTATGGTCGCCGCAGCCACCGCGAATTGCCGATTCCAAGGCCACAATGGCTTTTGCCGAAATCAATTTTAGCGATTGCCGGTACGACTGCGATGCCACGATAGCGAGCGAGTTTATTCCCCTTCCCCCGCCTGAAAGAGAACGGCATTTCTTATAATGCATTAAATCTACTGATTTTATATGCTAATAATCGAACAGGTTGAACGCCCGTGACCTATCTCCTTAGTCTCCTCGACAAAAGCCCCATAGAAGATGGCCTCTCGGCCGCCGATGCGTTGCGCGCCACGGTAAAGTTCGCCACGCGGGCCGAAGAACTCGGTTATCACCGCTTCTGGGTCGCCGAACATCACAACATGTCCAGCCTGGCGAGTTCGTCGCCTGAGGCGTTGATCGCCTATCTTCTCGCGCGGACGTCGAAGATACGCGTCGGCTCGGGCGGAGTCATGCTGCAGCATTACAGCGCCTACAAGGTGGCCGAGACTTTCAATGTGCTGGCATCGCTGGCGCCGGGCCGCGTCGACCTTGGGGTCGGCAAGGCACCGGGCGGCTTTCCCTTCGCGACACGGGCGCTGCAGGTGGGGATCGATCCGGCCAGGAAGCCGGATTTCGCCACCCAGCTTAGCGATCTCAATACCTATCTCTCCACCAGCGCCAACGGTGACGGCGCCTTGGCAACCCCTTTCCCGCCGGTGGCGCCGGAGCGCTTCCTGCTCGGCGCCAGCATCGAAAGCGCCGAGCTTGCAGCCGAAAAGGGCTGGGAACTGGTCTTTGCCGGCCACTTGAACGGCGATCCGGAGAATTTGCGCCGCACGTTCGAGGCCTATGAGCGGGCCTCCGGTGGCAAGCAGCCGATCCTGGCGCTGGCAGCCTTCGCCGCCGAAAGCGACGAGCATGCCCGCGAGCGCGTCGGCGACCTGCGCATCGTCAAGGTGTTTTTGCCCAACGGCCAGACGGTCAATGTCGGCACCGAGGAGCAGGCGGCGGAGTTCGCCCGACAGGCCGGTTTCACCGAATACCGCACCGAGGAAAAGGCGCCGAGCGTGCTGCACGGCACGGCCAAGCAGATCCGCAAGGAACTGGACGAGCTGCATCGCCTCTACGGCGTCAAGGAATTCGTCCTCGATACCCCCGCCCTTCCAGCCGCCGAGCGCCTCGCCTCCATCGAGTTGCTCGCCCGGGAACGGCTTTCCCTCGTCGCCTGATCGTTTCCAAGGAGGATTGATCCCATGGCTCGCAAAAACATCACGTTCGGCATCATGCTGCAGGGTCCGGGCGGCCATATGAACGCCTGGAAGCATCCGAGCGGACCGGCGGATGCCAGCGTCAATTTCGATTTCTTCGTCAAGACGGCGCGTAAGGCCGAGGAGGCAGGCATCGCCTTTGCCTTCGTCGCCGATGGCCTCTACATCAACGAACAGTCGATCCCGCATTTCCTCAACCGCTTCGAGCCGATCGCCATCCTCTCGGCGCTGGCCGCCTCGACGTCGAAGATCGGCCTGGTCGGCACGGTGTCGACCTCCTACAGCGATCCTTTCACCATCGCCCGCCAGTTCGCCTCCATCGACCTGATCAGCGGCGGGCGGGCCGGCTGGAACGCCGTCACCTCGCCGCTGGAAGGCTCGGGACGCAACTATAGCCGCGAGCATCCCGAACACGAGTTGCGCTACGAGATCGCCGAGGATTATCTCGATGCGATCAAGGGCCTCTGGGATTCCTGGGATGACGACGCCTTCGTCCGCAACCGGGAGACCGGGGTCTACGCCGACAAGTCCAAGCTGCACCGCCTGAACCACAAGGGCCGCTTCTTCCGTATCGAGGGGCCGCTGAACATCGGCCGATCGAAGCAGGGCCAGCCGGTGGTTTTCCAGGCGGGGGCTTCCGATTCCGGCATCCGGCTGGCCGGTAAGCATGCCGATGCCGTCTTCACCAATGGCGGGCCGATCGAGGAGGCGCAAGCCTTCTACCGCCAACTGAAGGACAGCGTCATCGCCCACGGCCGCCCGGCCGCCGAGGTTGGCATTTATCCCGGCATCGGCCCGATCGTCGGTGCGACAGCGGAAGAGGCGGAGGCCAAATATCAGGCGATCCGCAACCTCGTCACCATCGAGGAAGCGCTGCTCTATCTCGGCCGCTTCTTCGATCACCACGATTTCAGCGTCTATCCGCTCGACGAGCCTTTCCCTGACATCGGCGACATCGGCAAGAACAGTTTTCGCGCCACCACCGACCGCATCAAGAAGACGGCGCGCGAAAAGGGCCTGACTTTGCGCGAGATTGCGCTGGATGCCGCCACGCCGCGCACCGCCTTCATCGGCACGCCGGAGCATATCGCCGACGAAATCATCCGCTGGGTGGACCAGGATGCGGCCGATGGCTTCATCCTCGGCTTCCAGGTCATTGCCGAGGGTTTTGACGATTTCGGCAAGCACGTCCTGCCAATCCTTACCGAACGCGGCTACTTCGACCCCGTTCTGAAGGGCCAGACGCTGCGCGACCATCTCGGCCTGCCCTTCCGCGAAAGCCGTTATGTGGCCGGCGCCCCCGAAATCGAGCGCGGAAAGGCTGTCGGCGCCTGAGGCGCGGACGGGATGCCATGAACATCATCGCCAAGAATCCGCTCCGCTCCCACACCGTCGAAAATGGCATCGCCGCCTATCTCGACGAGATCGTCGCGCTCCGCCACGACCTGCACCGCCATCCGGAACTGGCGTTCCGGGAAGTGCGCACCAGCCAGATCGTTGCATCCGGCCTGTCCTCCTGGGGCTACGAGGTGACGACGGGTCTTGCCGGCACCGGCATCGTCGCCACCCTCCGGCGCGGAAACGGCACAAAAACCATCGGCATCCGCGCCGACATGGACGCGCTGCCGATCGAAGAAGCGACCGGGCTCGATTATGCCAGCGGCAATCCCGGCGTCATGCATGCCTGCGGCCATGACGGGCACACCGCAATCCTGCTTGCAGCCGCGCGGTATCTGGCCGAAAGCGGCGATTTCAGCGGCACGCTGCGGCTGATCTTCCAGCCCGCCGAAGAAATCGGCGCCGGTGCCCGCAAGATGATTGCCGAGAGGCTTTTCGAAAAATTCCCCGTCGATGCGGTGTTCGGCCTGCACAACTGGCCGGGCGTGCCGACCGGGCAATTCGGCTTCGTCGCCGGCCCGGCGATGGCCTCGGTCGACCAGGCGTTCATCCGCATCGTCGGCAAGGGCGGCCACGGGGCCGAACCGCATCGGGCCGTCGACCCGGTGCTGGCCTCGGCCTCCTTCATCACCGCGCTGCAGAGCGTCGTCTCCCGCAACGTCGATCCGCAGGACATGGCGGTGGCGACCGTCGGCTCGATCCATGCCGGCTCCGCCTCCAACGTCATCCCCGAAAGCGTCGAGCTGAAACTCACCACGCGCGCCTTCCGGGAGGATGTCCGCAAGCAGCTGGAGCAACGCATTCCGGCGTTGGCCCGGGCGCAGGCGGAAAGTTTTGGCGCGACGGCGGAGGTGGACTACCGGCCGGGTTTCCCGGCGCTGGTCAACCATGCGGCGGAAACCGAATTCGCCCGCAAGGTCGCCGTCGAGACCTTTGGATCTGCAACGGTCGAGAAGGAGTTCCGGCCGCGCACCGCGAGCGAGGATTTTGCCTACATGCTGGAAGCGAACCCCGGCAGCTATCTCTTCGTCGGCAACGGCGACAGCGCCTCGCTGCACAGCGCCCACTACGATTTCAACGACGCGATCATCGCGCCCGCCGCCCGCTACTGGGTGCGGCTTGCCGAAACCTTTCTCACTGACGACAACGGGTGACGAACGACATGAGCGACACGTTCCTTTACACTAGCCCTCTCGATCCACGCGCCAAGCCGCTGATCGATGAACTGATCTACGAATACGACACCCGCTACGGCACCTATTTTAACGCCGAAGGCGCCGTCGCCGAGCTGAACCGCTATCCCCCCGAAGCCTTTGCACCGCCGATCGGCAATTTCCTGCTCTTGATCCGCGATGGTGAGACCATCGGCGGCGGCGCTTTCAAGCCGTACGATGACCAGACCGCCGAATTCAAGCGTGTCTGGACACGCACGGATCTCCGACGCCAGGGTCTCGCCCGCAAGGTGCTGGTGGAACTCGAAGCCCAGGCAGCGAGACAGGGTTACAGCCGCATCTACCTCACCACCGGCTTTCGCCAGCCGGAGGCGGTCGGGCTATACCTGAACTACGGCTACACCGCCCTCTTCGATACCTCCGTCGATCCGGAAATCTACAAGAGCCTGCCGTTCGAAAAGGACATCAGCCACCTCATCCCGGTCGCCGAGCCGCGCCTGCGGGCTGCCGGCGGCAACAGCTGAGCTGCGGCATATCCACAATTCCATCAGGGGAAACAACCATGGCATTGACGACCGACTTCGTGGATATCGCGCCTGCCGGCCAGCGGGCAGAGCCGGGTCAGGATTATTCCCGCTACCGCATCGTGCCGGCCCGACATCCTGGCCGTCTGGCGGGCACGATCTTCGCCGCCATCGTCATCGTCGCCGTGCTTTATTCCACCTTCACCAATCCGCGCTGGGGCTGGGGCGTATTTGCCGAATGGTTCTTTGCCGAACCGGTGCTGGTCGGCCTCGGCCGCACCCTGCTTCTGACGGTGCTCGCGGCAATTTCCGGCTCCATCCTCGGCACCGGGCTGGCGCTGGCACGTGTCTCGCGATCGCCGCTGCTCTCGGGCCTCTCCTGGGGCTACATCTGGCTGCTGCGCTCGATCCCTATCATCGTGCTTCTGTTGATCCTCAACAATCTCGGCTACCTTTACGAAACGGTGACCATCGGTATTCCGTTCACCGACACCGTCTTCATCAATTACCCCACCGTGCAGTTGCTGACGCCATTCGCCGCCGCCTTCCTAGGCCTGACGCTCAACCAGTCGGCCTTCTTCGCCGAGATCGTCCGCGGCGGCATCCTTTCCGTCGATAACGGCCAGCACGAGGCGGCTGCTGCCCTTGGCCTGCCGCGCCGCCGCCAGGCGTTTCGGATCGTGCTGCCGCAGGCGATGCGTTCGATCCTGCCGACCAGCTTCAACGAGTTGATCGGGCTCGCGAAAAGCACCTCCATGGTCTACGTGCTGGCGCTGCCGGAGCTTTTCTACACCGTGCAGGTGATCTACCGCCGCAACCTCGAAGTCATTCCACTGCTGATGGTCGCCACCGTCTGGTACCTGGTGATCATGACGGTGCTCTCCATCGCCCAGCACTATATCGAGCGCTATTTCTCCAAGGGCGCGGTCCGCAACCCGAAGCCCCTGCCCTTTCAGGCCTTCTTCGCAGGTCTGCGCCGCCCACTGGCGGCAGTTGCTCCCCTCCCCGGCGACAGCGCCCGGACGCACGGTTTTCGCGATGCCACGGCCTTTCGCAGCGGCGGCGCGGTGCGTATCCACGGCGTTTCGAAGAGTTTCGGCTCCTTGAAGGTGCTCGACACCATCGAGCTCAATCTGCCCGCCGGCAGTGTCACTGCCATTCTCGGCCCCTCCGGCTCCGGCAAGTCGACACTGCTGCGGACCATCAACCACCTCGAACGCGCCGATGAAGGTTTCATCTCGGTCGATGGTGCGCTGGTCGGTTATGCGCAGAAGGGCGACACGCTCTACGAACTCAAGGAGAAGGACATTCTGAAAAGCCGCGCCGACATCGGCATGGTCTTCCAGAACTTCAACCTCTTCCCACACCTCACCGTGCTAGAGAATCTGATCGAGGCCCCGATCCAGGTGCGCGGTGAAAAGCGCGAGCAGGCAATCCGCCTGGCGCAGGACCTGCTCGCCCGCGTCGGCCTGAGCGACAAGATTTACGCCTATCCGCGCCAGCTTTCCGGCGGGCAGCAGCAGCGTGTCGCCATAGCCCGCGCTCTGGCGCTCCGCCCCAAGGTACTTCTATTCGACGAGCCGACCTCGGCGCTCGATCCCGAACTGGTGGGTGAAGTGCTCGACGTCATCAAGGACCTGGCGCGCACCGGCACGACGCTCGTCATCGTCACCCACGAGATCGGCTTTGCCCGCGAAGTCGCCGATACGGTCGTCTTCATGGAAGGCGGGCGCGTCGTCGAGATCGGCACGCCGGCACGCATCTTCAACGAGGCGGAACACCCGCGGACGCGCGAATTCCTGGCCAAGGTTCTCTAACAACTCGCTTTATTCGAAATGCCAGCCGCGACGGGCGGATGGATAAGACTGCCAATAACTACAATCCCAAGATGAAAATGAGGCAAAAATCATGGCATTTTATTCTGCAACAAAACTTATGCTGGCAGGCGCGGCGGTCTTTGCTGCGTTGAGCTTCGGTGCCCAGGCAGAGGAAAAATTCGACCTCAGCCCCGACACCTCGAACCGGGTGCGCGCCGAAAAGAACGAAGCCGCTGTCAAGGCGGTTTCGCCGGACTTCAAGTTCGTGACGCCCGGCAAGTTCACCGTGGCGATCAATGCCTGGGATCCGCCGATCGCCACCTATGCCACCGACGCTGCTACCATCGTCGGCGCCGATCCGGACCTCGCCCAGCTGCTGGCCGACTCGCTGGGTCTGGAACTGAACATCGTCTCCGTCGCCTGGGCCGACTGGCCGCTCGGTGTCTCCTCCGGCAAGTACGATGCGGTGATCAGCAACGTCACCGTCACCGAGGAACGCAAGGAAAAGTTCGATTTCTCGACCTATCGCCGCGACGTTCTTGGCTTCTACGTCAAGGGCGATAGCGCCATCACCGCGATCAAGGACCCCAAGGACGTCGCCGGCCTGAAGGTCTCACCGGCGCTGGCACCAACCAGGAAAAGATCATCCTGGAATGGGATCGCCAGAACGTCGCCGCCGGCCTGAAGCCGATCGAGGTGCAATATTACGACGACCGCGCCGCCAGCGACCTGGCGCTGCAGTCGGGCCGCGCCGACGTGGAGTTCAATCCGAATGCGACGCAGGCCTACAGCGCCTCGATCAAGGGCAAGACCAAGCTTGTCGGCGTCGTCTCGGGCGGCTGGCCGCTGACGGCCGACATCGCCGTGACAACGAAGAAGGGCGCCGGCCTTGCCGACGCCATCACCGTCGCACTCAACGGCCTGATCAAGAGCGGCAAGTATGGCGAGGTGCTGAAGCGCTGGAGCGTCGAGGCCGAAGCCGTCGACGAGGCGCTGACCAATCCGGCCGGCCTGCCGAAGAGCGGTTCGTAAGCGGCGGACGACGGGCCGGCGCGGGGGATGCTGCCGGCCCGTTTTTCCTTCAGTTCTTATCCGGAGTTTTAAGATGACTGTCTTTCCGGCCTCCCGCATGTGGGGAGAGGTGAGATCATGAGCGGCGGACCTGTGTCCATCGGCCATATCGGGTTCCTCACGCCCGGCAATTACCCTGCCGACGACCCGCTCGCCGGACTGGAAAAGACGCTGCAACTGCTGGCCTATGGCGAGGAACTGGGTTTCGACAGCGCCTGGGCGCGGCAGCGGCATCTGGAGCCGGGTATTTCATCGGCGACAGCATTTCTTGCGGCGGCAACCCAGCGCACCAGCCGCATCCAGCTCGGCGCCGCCGTCATTCCCATCGGCTACGAAAGCCCCTACCGGCTGGCCGAAGATCTTTCGACCGTCGACGTGCTGTCGCGCGGGCGCCTGAATGTCGGGCTCAGCGCCGGCCGGCCGCTGCATGCCGATCTCATCGGCCCGCTCGCTTTCGACGGCGAATGGGAAAATTTTGATTTTTCGCATGAACGGGTGAATCGTTTTGCCGACAATCTGCGTGGCACCTATCTCGGCGACGCGGAAACCGTCATCAAGACACCCTTCGGGCCGCAGCGCCCGCGCCTGCAGCCCTATGCCAAGGGCCTGATCGACCGCATCTGGTACGGTGGCGGTTCGCTGCGCTCAGCCGGCTGGGCCGGACGCAACGGCTTCAACCTACTGATCGGCAACGTCACCACCGGCGAGGAGACCGACGAGTTTTTCGTCGCCCAATCCCGGCAGCTGCAGGCCTACCGTGCAGCAGTCGGTCCGCAGCAGCGCCGCGTCGCGCTCGGCCGCGTCATCGTGCCGTTCGACAGCGCCGATGCCGCCACCCGCAAGCGATACGAACAATACGCCGCCGGCCGTCACGAACGCACGCTGACGCCGCAGGGCGAGCGCCGCACGCTTTTTGCCCGCGATATCGTCGGCACGTCGGACGAAATTTTGGAGCGGCTGTTCGCCGATCCGATCCTGCCGCATGTCTCCGAACTGCGCCTGGAATTGCCCTACGAGTTCGAGGACGAGGAATACCGGCAGATCATCCACGATTTCGTCACCCGGATCGCGCCGCAGCTCGGCTGGAGCCCCGCCGCCGCCATCCGGGCGGCCTCGTGACCCGCCCCTTTGGTTTCATATTCCCTATGAAAGGAGCGCCAAGATGGCGAACATCTACGACAGCCTGACCAACCTGATCGGCAACACGCCGCTTCTCGAACTGCACAATTACCGCCGCAACCGCAATCTCCCCGGCCGCATCCTTGCCAAGCTGGAATATTTCAACCCCGCCGGCAGCGTCAAGGATCGCATCGCCTGGGGCATCATCCGCCAGGCCGAAGAGGCCGGCAAGATCCGGCCGGGCGACCTTTTGGTCGACGTCACCAGCGGCAATACCGGCATCGCGCTGGCGGCCGTGGCGGCTGCGCGCGGCTACCGCACCAAATTTTACCTCAGCGACAACATCAGCCGCGACAAGATCAAGCTGCTGCGGCTCTACGGCGCGGAAATCGTCGAGGTCGAGAATTCGTTCTTCCTCGCCCCGGATGCGCTGGAAAAGATCACCGCCCGCGTCCAGCAGGAAAATCCGACCGCCTTCTTCACCGACCAGCTCGCCAACCCGGTCAATCCGCAGACCCATTTCGAAACCACGGGACCGGAAGTTTGGCGCGATACCGATGGCACAGTCGATTTCTTCGTCGGCGGGGTCGGAACCGGCGGCACGATCTCGGGCGCCGGCCGTTTCCTGAAAGCGCAGAAACCGGGGCTGAAGGTGGTGATCGCCGAACCGGCTGTGGAGTCGCTGCCGACCGAGGAAAACCCCTATCCGGACGAAATCGATGGCGTGCACAAGGTGAGCGAGGTGCCGCCGGAACAGCTGCCGGGCAATTTCGACAACACCATCGCCGACGAGGTCATCGCCCTCAACACATCCGATGCAAGGGCGACAGCGGCCGCGCTGGTGGCGGAGGAAGGCATTTTCGGCGGCACATCGGCCGGCGCCGTTCTCTGGGCAGCCACAATCCTTGCCGCTCGGCCGGAGAATGCCGGCAAGGTCATCGTCGCCGTGCTGCCAGACACCGGCGAACGTTATCTGACGGCAGTGGCAAGCAGCCGGTAAATTGACAGGATCTTCATCTGTGACAAAAGCGATAGAATATTTCTTCTCGATCGGCTCGCCGTGGTCGTATATCGGCCTCGATACCTTTGCTGAACTGGCAACGAAAAACGAGGTCGTCATCACGCCTTATCTCACCACGGTGGTGGAGGAAAACGGCGGAATTTTTTCACGCAACCGCCCGGAAATCCGGCGAAGCTACTGGATCCGCGATCTTGAACGCTGGGCGCACGTGCGCGGCAAACCGCTCCTGCTGCATGATCGCCCCGAACTCAGCGACCCGACACCCGCCTCGCTCTTCGTGATCGCCGCCTATCTTGACGGCAAGGACTGGATCGGCGTCAGCCGCGCCCTGCAGCATGCCTTCTGGAGCGAGGCGAAAGACATCGGCAAACCGGACATCCGGTCGATGGTCGCGTATGCAGCCGGCTTCGACGGCGCGGCCCTTCTCAAGCGGCAGGCCGATGACGATGTGCAGAGCAAATGGACGGGAGACCGCATCCATGCGCGCGACAGCGGCGTCTTCGGCTTTCCCACCTATCGCTACGACGGTGAGATCTACTGGGGGCAGGACAACTTGCCCTTCCTCGAGCGCCATCTTGCCGGCGACAGACCCTGAAGCGATGCAGCATCGATGACATGTAGGTTTCCATGAGCGAACACGACGACACCTCCAAGACTCTCGGCCCCAATACGCAACTGGTCCGGGCCGGACACGACCCCTTTGCCTATCACGGCTTTGTCAATCCGCCCGTCGTCCACGCCTCGACGGTGCTGTTTCCGGACGCAGCGACAATGGAGAAGCACGGCCAGCCATATACCTATGCGACACGCGGCACCCCGACCAGCGATGCGCTCTGCAACGCGATAAACGAGTTGGAAGGGTCGGCCGGGACAATCCTCGTGCCATCGGGTCTGGCAGCGGTCACCATTGCCTTTCTTGCCTATCTTTCCCCCGGCGACCATGCGCTGGTGGTCGATTCCGTCTATGGCAACGTCCGCCATTTTTGCGACAGCATGCTCGCCCGCTTCGGTGTGGAGGTCGACTATTACGACCCTTCGATCGGGGCGGGAATCGAAGCGCATTTCAAGGCGAACACCAGGCTGGTTCACACGGAATCGCCGGGTTCCAACAGTTTCGAGGTCCAGGATATCAAAGCCATCGCCGAAGTCGCCCACCGCCACGGCGCAATCGTAACCATGGACAATACCTGGGCAACGCCGCTCTACTTCAAGCCGCTCGATTTCGGCGTCGACGTTTCGATCCAGGCCTCGACCAAATATCCCGCCGGCCATGCCGATATCCTGATGGGCACCATCTCGGCCAATGCAAAACACTGGAAGCGCCTGAAGCAGGCCAATGGCGCGCTGGGCATTTGCGGGGCGCCGGAGGATGCCTATCAGGTCCTGCGCGGCTTGCGCACCATGGGCGTTCGCCTCGACCGCCATCAGGCAAGCGCGCTGGAGATCGCCACCTGGCTGGAGGGGCGTAGCGACGTCGCCCGGGTGCTCTATCCGGCCCTGCCGAGCTTTCCCGGCCACGACATCTGGAAGCGCGACTTCAAAGGAGCGAGCGGCGTCTTCTCTTTCGTGCTCGCCGTTGCCGACGGCCAGGATTTCAAGCGCAAGGCGCAGGCCTTTCTCGATGGCCTCTCCCTGTTCGGCCTCGGTTATTCCTGGGGCGGGTTCACGAGCCTTGCTCTGGAAGTCGATCTCAGCGACCGGCGTATCCTATCGGCGCTGAAAGAAGGACCGGTGATCCGCCTGCAGATCGGTTTCGAGGATGTCGCCGATCTCAAGGCCGATCTCGAAACCGGGTTCGAAAGGGCGCGACAGGCTTGAACCGGCTTGGTTTGTTGTCGTGCGCCTGCTGCTGTCAGCTGCGATGGTTTGGCGAGGATTGGCAATGCGCGACGTGATATCGCTGCTGTTCCGTAGCGCTCGCGCAGTGTAACGCCCGACGCATCTGATCGGGCGTCCCTCGCAGTCGCGGACAAAACAGCGTCCCGATCACTATCAATCCTCAACACCGCACTGATCTATAGTCGAGACAGTGTAAAGAGCCTTTATACCTTCGCAGCAGACGCAAATCCACGTCCCTTTGTCCCGCTATACTCAGAAAGAAGGCGTGGGCGAGGCCGCCTGAAAGTGCTCGCGCAACGTCTCCGTTTCGTATTCATGGCGATAGAGACCGCGCTTGCGCAGGATCGGAACGAGCTCGTCGACGATGACTTCAAGCCCGTCAATCAGGCGATCAGGTTGCAAATTGAAACCGTCGATGGCTCCTGCATGGAACCAATCCTCAATATGGTCGGCGAGTTGCTCAGGCGTGCCGACAAAACCGGCGTGGCCGGAGCCGGTGTAACGCGTCTGCTTGAGGTACTCGCGCACCGTGGGATTGGTCTTGCGGATCTGCGCAATGATCGACTCGCGGAAACCGATGCTGCCGAGGAAGCTCTGAACGTCCTTGATGGGACCGAGGACCTCCTCCGGAAACGGTGCGTCGAGTTCCAGTTTCGAGGCATCGAAACCGATCGCCTGGGACAGCCAGCCGATCGAATAGGACGGCGGGCCTGCGTCGTGAAGCTCGTCGCTGCGACGGCGCGCCTCTTCTTCCGTACTCCCAAGGCTCAACAGCAGACCCGGAAGGATCTTGATTTCGTCCGGCGAGCGGCCATTGTTCCGTGCGAAACCCTTGACCAGCCGATAGTGCTCGATGGCCTGGTTTTTCGTCAGTTCGGCTGCAAAAACACCTTCGGCCGCACGCCCTGCCAGTTCACGCCCCTGTGGCGAACCGCCCGCCTGAAAGATGACGGGATGGCCCTGTTTCGATGGCGGCACACGCAAGCGCCCGTCGATATCGAAGAAATTTCCATGGAAGTGGACATTGTCGCCCGTCGCGGCCGACGCCCACAAAGCGCGCACGACATCGACAAACTCGTTCGCTCGTTCGTAACGGTCATCGCGAAGGGGAATATCGGGCATACCGAAATTGCGGGCCGCGGAAACGCCGCGGGTGGTGACGACATTCCATGCTGCGCGACCACCTGCCTGATGGTCGAACGAGAGGAGACGCTCGGCAAGTTCGAACGGATCGTTGAAGGTGGAGGAGGCTGTGACCACCAGTCCAACCCGTGAGGTTGCCGCGGCCACATGGCCCCAGTTCACGGTCGGTTCGAGGCGGATCGGGTTGGCGTCATAGGCCGGATCGCCCAGCAGCGGACCATCGGCGAGGAAGATGGCATCAAGGGTGCCACGTTCCGCCGTCCTGCCAAGATTTTCCCAATAATTGGCGTCGACGAAGGCATCTTTCTGCAGCAGCGGCGTCTTCCATGCTGCCGGCAGATAGCCCAGCACAAGGGCGTTGATTCCAAGAAGGACGTGGCCAGTTCGTTTGTTTGACACGGGTGATGTCTCCGTTATCGTCTACAAAGAGACATGCGGTTGTGGCACGGGGAAAGCGGCGCGAGCGCTGGCTGGCAGCGGCGCCGGTTGCGGCAGGTCGAGCGCTGTTCGCAGAGTTTCATTCACCGGCGTGGGCGCGAAGCCAGCTGCAAGCCAGCGCTCGGCAGCATCGAGCAGGTCGCTCACGGACTGATCGAGGCCGGCACGCAGCACGACGCCTGCAAACACGCCTGCCGGCGGCTCAGCGCCGAGCGGGATGACAGGTATGGCACCGGCAGCACCGAGAACGAGATCGATCGGGCTGTCATCGCCGGCTGGCGGCGCATCCGCCTCCGTTGCGGCATACCAGGCAATCACCGACGCACCGGTTTTCGGCTCCGGCGCGTTCAACGGACCGGCGATAGAAAAACTGTTGGCGATATCGACATGCACGATGCGGTTCGACTCGACCAGAATGCCGGTCTCGCGGTTGCCGATGATCGTATCGTAGGGCCAGCTTTGTTCGAGAGCGCGCACGGCGCGAGCAGCATCGTAAGCCGTCTGGGCCGTGAGCGACGCACCGCCGCCAAGCCCGGCGCCACCCCAGGCCGGCGCCTCCTTCGGACCTGCGGGCGCATAGGCATCCCGAACGCCGATCAGCAGCCCGCTGCGCCCACCAGACAGATGGGCGAGCGAGGCGACGCGACGAGCGATGTTATAGGGATGGTCACGCTGCGGCGCCGCCGCAACGATGAAGCGCCCCTGTTTCGTGGCACTGGCCAGGGTCGCGCCGACAGCGCTGCCTGCAAGCGTCGTTTGGGCCGGCGGGCTGCCGTCGACACGGTCAACTCCCACGACACTGAACGCGACCGGCAAGGCATCCCAGCGCGACAGCAGCGCGGGATTTGTGGTGAGCTCGACCAGATGCGGTCCGGCAAGACCGAGCGCAAGATAGGGTTTCGTCATCCTGCGCCCTCCTCAGTTGCCCTGGCCGCCGCGGCCAAGCCGGGCAATGCTCGAGACCGGCGAGTTGTCGTTGACCAGATAGTCGCCGAGGATACGGGCTTTGTAGGCGACCGGGTTGTGGGATGCGAGCGTGCGGGCATTGCGCCAATGGCGGTCGAGTGCCATTTCCTCGGAGGTCGCGGATGCGCCAAGCGCGCCGAAAACATGCGTGGCCGCATGCAGAACGCCGTCGATGATCGCAAGCTGCGCCTGTGCCACAGCCACTTCTCCGTCAACGGCGCGCTTGTCGCGCAGTTCGGTATCGCCTGCCGCGTGAGCCGCGGCGATGAGATCGAGTGAACCGGCTGCACGACGCAAGGCGGCCTCCGTCGAGAAAACCCGCACAGACACCTCGCCGATCACCTGCAGAAGCTGCGGATCAAGGGCCGGCACCGGGTTGAGGCCCTGTGGGTAATTGCGACCGCGGGCCTTGAGCGCCTTGATGCCATCGCGCAGGATCGCGCGCGTGATGCCGGTAAGCACGGCAAGCAATGCCGTCTGGTAGAAGTGCCCCTGATACACGACACGTTCGCTCGCCGGAAAGACGTCGCCCTCGTGCGCGATCGCATCCTGATAGGTGGCACTACCGCTTGCCGTGGTGCTCTGGCCAAACCCCGGCCAGTCATCCGTCAGCACGACGCCCGGCTGGTGACGGCTGACCAGGGTGGTGATGAGAGAACCGTCTTCGCCTTTGCCGATCACATCGAGCCAATCCGCATAGAGGCTACCGGTGGCATAAAATTTCGCGCCGGTTACCTTGTAGAGATCGCCCTCCCGGTTCACCGTTGTCTTGATGTTGGCATAGGTGCCGTTGTTGGCCTCCGTCCAGCCGCCGCCGACAAATTCGCGGTCCCGGAAACGCTGGAACCAGCGATCATTGGCCGGCGAACGTTGTGCGTTCAGCCGGTCTTCGATGAAGGCAAGGTGATTGCGCCAGACGTGGGCGACGTTGGCGTCGGCCTCCGCCAGCAGAGCCAACAGGTAGAATGTCTGCTCCAACGACGCACCCCATCCACCGAACTCTTCCGGTACGCGCACCAACGAGAAATCGGCATCCTTCAGCCACTGCACCTGCTCGAAAGGGAATGTGCGAGTGCGTTCGCGTTCGACATTGCCCTCGGCAATACGATCGAAAACAGGCTGGAAGCGCTCCACGAGGGCCTCTTCCTTCGCTGTCGCGGGACGCAGATAGGTCAGCGAAGTCGGGGTGTCCACGGTGGTCATTTTTGTTCTCCTGTATGCTGGTACGTCAACGAAGTGGGACAGATATTTTTTGGCGCGGGGGGCCTGAATGACTGTCCTGAACGGGAGGATCGGCTTGGGTAAAAGTGCTCAGCTCCGATTGGCCGGATCGCGCCATTGCGCGACCAGATCGACGGCAAGTGTCGTGATGATGAAGGCGGAGGCGGCAAAGATGGTCGTGCCGATGACCACGGGGAAATCACCCTCCAGCGCCGCAGAGATCGCCATTCGACCGACCCCATCCAGCCCGAAGATCGTCTCCGTCACGATTGCCCCGCCCATGATGGCCGCAAGTTCGAGGCCACCGAGCGTCAGTATGGGGTTGAGCGCCGATTTCAGCGCATGGGAAAAATAGATCCGTCGCTCGGGAACGCCCTTGGCCCGCGCCGTGCGAATGTAATCATGCCCCAGCACATCGAGCATGCTGGCCCTGACCACGCGCTGGAAGATGCCGATTTCCGCAATCGCGAGTGTCGCCCACGGAAGCGCCAGATGCCGCGCCCATTGCAGCGGATCTTCGCTCAACGGAACATAGCCGCTGCTCGGGAACCAGAAGATGCCGTTGTTCGACAGCTGGAAGAACAGGAAAAAAGAGATGAGGATACCGCTCAGGAACGTCGGAATCGAAAGACCGATATAAGCGAGAAAGGCGAGCGCATGGTCGATGAAACGGCCCTGCCAGCGCGCGGCGACCACGCCGGAAATGATGGCGATCGTCATCCAGATCACCAGGGCACCAAGCGCCAGCGACAGCGTCACCGGTGCCTTTGCCAGAATGAGGTCCGTGACTGGGGCCTGCTTGCGGAAGGAAAAGCCGAGTGCCGGCGGCCAGTGCATCAGTCCCATCGGCGCGCCCTGAATGTCAGGCCCACGGAAAAGGTAATACCAGAGCTGCAAATACCAGGGCTCGTCGAGGCGAAGGGCACGGGCGACGGCATCGATCGATTGTTGTGTCGCGTTGCGCGGCGCCAGCATCGCTGCCGGGTTGCGATAGGCAATCCGGGTGATGAAGAACGACAGGATGAGAACGATGACCAGCGTCGAGATCGAGCGCAGGATGACGGTGGAAAACTGTTTTGCCATGATTTCAGGCCCGC
This sequence comes from Rhizobium sp. LjRoot30, assembly GCF_964253915.1. NCBI lineage: Bacteria > Pseudomonadati > Pseudomonadota > Alphaproteobacteria > Hyphomicrobiales > Rhizobiaceae > Rhizobium > Rhizobium sp. LjRoot30. The sequence continues at coordinate 773,551 of NZ_CAXUSG020000002.1, forward strand.
CTGCGATTGGGGTCGAGCACGTTTCTCAAACCCGCGCTCAGCGTATTGAAGCCGACAACCGTCAGGAACAGGGCAAGCCCGGGGCCAGCCAGAAACCACGGCTGATCCTGATAAAGGGATGTCCGCTGCGCTTCGGCAATCATGTTGCCCCAACTCGGCATCGGTGCCTGGATGCCGACACCAAGGAAGGAAAGAGTCGCCTCCGCAACGATGTTGGCGGGCAGTTGCACGGCCCAGTAGACAAAGACCGTCGGCAGGATGTTTGGCAGGATATCGAACCAGATGATCCGCACCCACGATGCACCGATGGTGCGCGAGGCCTCCACCATCGGGCTGCTGCGCAATTCGAGCACAAGACCACGTGTGAGACGAGCGAAATAGGCCCAGGAAAACAGGGAGATGATGGTGATGACCACGACAACGGGCGGCACGATCGGCTGGCCGGTTCCGCCACGGTTGAGCGCCAGGAGGCTGAGTGCCGTCACGACGAAGGGAAAGGACAGGGCAACATCGATGGCCTGTGAGATGACCCGGTCGGTCCGGCCCGCAAAAAAGCCGCTGATGAGACCGATCGCCGTGCCGATAATCATCGCAATCGTTGTCGACGGTATGCCGACCAGCAGCGAAACCTGCGCCCCATAGAGGGTGCGGACAAAAACATCGCGGCCGTTGCCATCGGCGCCGAGGGGAAATTCAAGCGTCGGACCGATCGGCAAGCCCATGTCATCGAGTGCCGTTTCCTCGAACTGCTCCATGGGGCCGTGCCCCAGGAGATGGCTTGCCAGGGGCGCCGACAAGGCCGCCAGAAGCACGATGGCGACGATGACAGCCCCGGTGCGCACCGCCCGCTCCCGCCAGAGGCGCTTCAAAAGGAGAAAGGTCAATGACGGCTGGCCGGAAAACGCCGGCGCCTCAGAACGGATCGCATCAGCCATAGACGACATCCTTGCGTTCCGCCTCCATGGGCGGACGCTTGCTGCCCGGGATCGACGCCAGCAGTCGGCGGGTATAGGCATGCAGCGGGCGCTCGAAGACCTGCTGCGTACGGCCGGCCTCGACGATCCGGCCCTGTTCCAGCACGATCACCCTGTCGCACAGCTCGCCGACAACACCGAGATCATGGGAAATGAACAGGAAGGACACACCAAGCTTGTCGCGAAGGCGGGCGAGCAGCCGGATAACCTTGGCCTGGGTGGTGATATCAAGAGCGGATACCGGCTCATCGGCAACGATCAACGATGGCCTGAGCGCAATCGCCCGCGCGATGGCGACACGCTGCCTCTGGCCTCCGGACAGTTGCGACGGCAAACGATCCAGAATGTCTTGCGGCAGTTCCACGTCAGCGACAAGCTGCTTGACGTTCTCGCGCAGTTCCGCCTTGCTGGTCGTGCCGTGAATGACGAAAGGATCGGCAAGGATCGCCTCGATCCGCCGCCTTGGATTGAGGCTGGCATAGGGGTCCTGGAACACCACCTGGATGGATTTGCGCAGATCGCCCTGCAAAAGGCTGCCGCGAGACCCCGGACGGCTATATTCTGTTCCCATGAGGCTGACGCTGCCGGCGTCGGGGCGGTCGAGACCGGCGATAAGTCTTCCAATGGTCGACTTTCCGGAGCCGGACTCGCCGACGAGACCGAGGATCTCCCCTTCCCCGACGGTGAAGGAGACATCATCGAGCACGCGGCGTGATCCGAAGGACCGGGCGACGGCCTGCACCGCGAGCAATGGAGACACCGTTTCCCGGCTTTTTGCGGCCGCATAGGCTTTCGGGCCACCGAGACGGGCAGCACCGAGCAGTTCCCGTGTGTAGTCCTGCCGTGGCCGGAGATAGATGTCGGCGGCAGCCGCCTTTTCGACGACAACACCGTCGCGCATGACGACGACGTCGTCTGCTATGTCGGAAACCACGGCGAGATCATGGCTCACGAAAATGAGCGCGGTTCCGTGCTCCTCCTGCAGGCGCTTGAGAAGATCGAGGATCGCCGCCTGAACGGTGACGTCGAGTGCGGTTGTCGGCTCGTCCGCAATGATCAATCCGGGATCGAGGGCGATGGCGATGGCAATCATCACCCGCTGACGCATGCCGCCGGAAAGGTGGCGCGGATAATCCGAGAGCCGCCCCTGGGAGTCGGCAATGCCGACATTGTCGAGAAGCGCCAGCACGCGCTCGCGCTTCTCTTTTCTGCCGATTGTCTGGTGGACCGAAATCGCCTCGCCGATCTGGTCGCCAATCGTCTTCAGGGGGTGGAGGTTGCTGAGCGGGTCCTGAAAGACGAAACCGATCTTCGTACCGCGAATTTCTCGCAGGTCCCTGTCGGGCAGGCCGAGGATTTCCTGGCCGCGGTGCAGAACGCTGCCCTCCACCGTGGCGGAACCGGGCAGAAGCCCGGTCGCGCCCAGAAGGCTAGCGCTCTTTCCCGATCCCGACTCGCCGACGATGGCCAGCGTCTTGCCGGCGTCGACGCCGAAAGAAACGCCCCTCACCGCCTGGACACCACCAAAGCGAACCTGCAGATGATCTACGGAGAAGACCGACATTCCGCTAGAACCTCAGTTCTTCAGCGCGATATTGGTGATATCGGCCTGTACCGCCAGCGAAGACCAGACCCAATGGCTGATGCGATCGGAGGTGATGGCAATCTTGCGCTTCTCGAAAAGCGGGATCCAGGGCAGATCCGTCGAGACGATCTGGTCCGCCTTGGTCCAGAGCGGGGTTGGATTATCCGAAGGATAGGCTTCGGCCGCGAGCTTGTTCAGCTCGGGATTGCTGTAGCAGATCGCGTAGACATTTCCGGGACCGCAGGGCGAAGCATCCGAATTCAGCCAGCCGCCGAGCAGCATTCGCGTGCTTGGCCCCTGCCAGTCGGGCGAAAAGCTTGCATTCAGGAACACATCCCAACGGGACTTCGGATCCTGAATGTACGAGCGCCATTCACTGGAAGGCACCGGGATCAGGTTCAGCGTAATACCGGCGGCCGCCAGGTCTTCCTTGAGCGTTACGGCGATCGTTTCACCCTGTGCGTTGGTGCGATAGAGCGCGTCGAGCGTGATGCCATTCGGATAGCCCGCCTTTGCCAGAAGCTCTTTAGCCTTTTCCGGATCGCCCTTGTTGCCATCGGTCGGATAGGGATCAAACTGCTCATAGCCGGAAATCGTCGAGGTAATGATCTGCGACAACGGCACCGCCGCAATCGCACCGCCCTGCGACTGGACAAGGTGGGCGCGATTGACCGCATAGGTCAGAGCCTGCCGCACTTCGGGCTTGCGCAGCGCCTCGATGCCTTCGCTGGTAGCACCCTTCTGCGCGTTCAATGTGATGAAGTTGGCCGATCCACTGTTCGTCGCGTGCAGATAGGGGCTGTTTTCCGACACATATTGCCGGATGGTGCCACGCGGCGGAGTGTCGAGATAAAGCGAAAGATCCGCTTCGCCGGCCTGGATTTTCTGGACGACCGCATCTTCGCTGTTGGCGGTGAAGTCGACATGAATCTCATCGACATAGGCCTTGCGGGCCTCGTCCGATTCCGCCTTGAAGTTCTTGGCCTTCTTCAGGACCAGCTTCTGCCCCTGCTCATAGGACGCGACATAATACGGTCCGCTCGACGGCAGATTCTTGCGTGAGTCCAGCGAATCCGGAAAATATTTCGACGCGATTTCGGATGCGACCGGCGACACGAAATTCATCGAGAGAATGTTGAGGAAGTCATAGTTCTTGGTGTCCGAACGGATCACCAGGGTCTTGTCATCCGGGGCGGATACGCCGGAAATCTCATGGCTATCGATGAAGGCTTTGCTCGCAGCCAGGTCGCCGGTCGGCACCTTGGAGAATTCCTTGCAATAGTCGACAAAGCCCGAGAGAACGAGATTGAAATAGTTGATCGCCGCGACCTGCTTGTTCGGGTCGCAGAAGCGCTTGATGCCATAGACAAAATCGCCGGCAACGATAGGGCGCTCGGTGGAGCCCGAGAAGAAGATGTCGTCCTTCAGGTGGAAGGTGTAGGTCTTGCCGTCCGGGCTGACATCCCAGGACTTGGCCAGATCCGGAACCAGGGTCGTATCTTCCTTGAGGCCGATGGGCGAACCGGGATAGGTGACGAGCTGCCGTGTCGTGGCGCGCAGGATTTCCCAGGATTCGATGCTGTAGCCGGTCAGGGGATCGAAGGCATCGAGATCGGATTCGAGCGAGGCGATGCGCAAAGTGCCACCGAACTTCGGCTCATCGGCAAGGGCCGGAGCGCAGAGAGCGGTGTAGGCAGCGAGAAGAGGAACAGCGGCCCGCTTGGCGGATCGTAAAAGGACGGTAACATGCATGAGTGTTTGCCTCGGTTCGAATAATCTACTTTATTTCTATAGTTTTTGTAGACTAAAAGAACGCAGCGACGTTCCAATTTCGGCGACAGCCGGAGAAAATATCCGGTCGAAACCGCCCCTCCCTCGGAAAATCAGTATCGTTTCGAGAACATTGAGGGACGTGACGCGCGATATTTTGCCAGCGTCACGCCCTGCCCCAGCGGCACCGTCGCAAATGCCCTAGCGGCGAAAATGAGAACAATTTTCCTCAAGTAAACTACTTTTGGAACTGAACGACCACGCCAAGCCATAAATGCCGTAGCATAAGTCTATCATTTTTGTAGATTATGGATCGCCTTGATGGCCTGGAGCGCACTTTTGATACAGTCTGCCTTTTGCCCGGCGGGGGCCTGGCATGAGCGGTAATATCCACCTTCACTGGTACCTGCCGACGAACGGCGACAGCCGGGGCCTGACGGGCTCGGGGAACGATAGCCACGTCGTGGAATTTTCCGGCGGCTTCCGCGCTCCCACCCTCGCCTATCTGGGCGACGTGGCGCGCGCCGCCGAACAACAGCCCTTTCATGCCGTTCTGACACCGACCGGCACATGGTGCGAAGACGCCTGGATCACCACCGCCGCTCTTGCCCATGAAACGAAACGGCTGAAATTTCTCGTTGCCTTCCGTCCCGGCTGATATCGCCGACTCTGGTCGCCCATCAGGCCGCGACCTTTCAGCGGATGACCGGAGGGCGGCTGCTTCTCAACGTCGTCACGGGTGGCGACCGTTTCGAGCAGGCGCGTTTCGGCGATCATCTGGATCATGACGCCCGCTATGAAAGGACAGAGGAATTCCTCTCGGTGGTGCGTGGCGTAACCTCGGCACCCTCCGATCGGCCCTTTTCCTTCAAGGGCAAACATTATGACATTCGGGACGCCAGCATCGATCCGGCGCCGTATGGCCTGCCACAGATCTTTTTCGGTGGCGCAAGCCCGGCAGCGCAGGAGGTGGCGACCGCACAGGCCGACGTCTACCTCGTTTGGGGTCGCCCGCCGGCCCTCGAAGCCGAAAACATCGCTCAGCTTAGAGCACGCGCCGCTGCCAAAGGCCGCTCCTTGAGCTTCGGCGTGCGCCTGCATGTCATTTCGCGAGACACAGAGGACGAAGCCTGGGCCGTGGCAGACAAGTTGCTCGGCTGGCTCTCGCCGGATCGCGTACAGAAAGCCCGCGACCTGCTCGCCAAGTCCGAATCCGTTGCCCAAAGCCAGATGTCGGCGCTGCATGCGCATCGCGACGGCCTGCCGGCATCGGCACGCGAACTGGAAATCCATCCCGGCCTCTGGTCCGGTTATGGTCTCGTTCGTGGCGGCGCCGGTACGGCTCTCGTCGGAAGCCATGCCCAGGTGGCCGGTCTGATCGAAACCTACCATGAAGCCGGTTTCGACCACTTCATTCTCTCCGGCCAGCCTCATCTCGAAGAGGCATGGCATTTCGGCGAGGGCGCCGCGGCCCTTCTCAGGGCACGTGGCCGTCTCGCTCCGTTATCCCAATCATCCTAAGGAGGAGCCCAATGCCATCGCTCTCTAAACTTTTGCCCGCAAACAGCTCCCGCCTGGACATACGATCGCTGGACCGCACCTCGGAGCGGCGAGAGGCTTTTGCCGTGTTTCGGCAGGCCTTGCTGGGGCTCCCCGATTTCGGGCGCAACAGCCCCGACATCGAAGCCCGGTTTCTGGCCGAAGGCAAACCGCTGGGCGGCTTCGAGGAGGATATCCTGCGCGGCGTCGTGAACGGCTACGATTCGACCATCGCCCTGCCCGGCGGCGACCGCGTGCGGCATCTCGCCGTGACCCATGTCGGCGTCTCCCCCGAAGCGACCCGCCGCGGCATCGCCCGCGAACTGCTCGTCGAACAGCTTCGCCGCGCCCGCGCAGACGGCTATGTCGTCGCCGGCCTGAGAGCATCCGACACCGGCATTTACGGCCGATACGGCTATGGCATCGCTTCATGGTCGGTCCGGCATGAGCTTGACCTGACCCGCGCCAAACTGGCCGTCGACGTGCCACGCGAAGGGGTCCGCATTGTCGATGCCCGGGAGAGCTTTCCGCTGTTCCGGCAGATTGCCGATGCGGAGCCCGCTCCCCGTGCCACAACGCTTTCCCGCTGGGACGGCTGGTGGGCGATTCAGCAATACCGTACGAGCCATGGCCCCACGCCCCACCACGCCGTCGTCTTCGGCCCGGAGGGCAATGAGCGCGGTTACCTGCGCTTCCACATAGAGCCGTCGGAGAACTGGTTCACGTCATCGCGCCGCACGGTGATCATCGATGAACTCGTGGCGCATGACGACGAAGCCTGGCGCGGCCTGATCGGTCATCTTTTTGCGCAGGATATCCTGCACCACGCCATTTTCCCGTCCCGCCCCGTCGACGATCCGCTGCCTCTGCTTCTCCAAAACCCGAGAACGCTGGAGATAAACGGTCACCGCGATGAAAGCTGGATACGACCCCTCGACCTCGAAGCTCTGCTCACCGCCCGTCGCTTTGGCGGGACACGGCAAGTAACCGTTGCCGTCGAAGACGACCTGTTTCCCGACAATGGCGGCATCTGGTCGCTCGGAGCCGATGGAGCAAGACGCAGCAGCGGACAACCGCAAGCCCGGATCGCAATCCAGGAAATGGCCACGCTGATCTTCGGCGCGTACCAGGCGTCGCTTCTTGCAGCGTCAGGTCGCATTCAAACGACCAATGCGGATGTCGCGGAAGAATTGGACCAGATATTCGCCACCAGCCACCGTCCATATTCGGGCATATCGTTTTGACGACGCGGCATCGTGCGGGCGCTGCCGTGAAAAATACTTCCGATACAGGTCTCCATCGCGACCGTGCATTTGGGCGATTTTGTAGAGAAGGTCACGACTTGGCCGCGTGACAGCGTCCTGCGCAAGATCGAACGACGAGCTGCTGGAGATGGAAGGCCGCTATGCGCAGCTCACCGAATTGCGGACGCAAGCGGAGAACTGGAGCATCGATCTGCAACCCGCGCCGACGCTTGGGATAAAATCGTGATGCACCTCAAGACGTGGATCAAAATTCTGCTGAAACCCTAAATTGGGGCCGACAAACAGAGAGTGGTGAAATTCGCTGTTGCCAAGCTTCAATCCACTTAATACAGTGTTAAGTGAGAGGGAAGGCCATGGACGACATCGCGATTGCGACGAAGAATCAGGCTGCTGTGGGCGAGAAAGTGAAGACTTTCCGCACTGCCCGTCGGATGTCGCTTCGCACGCTGGGCGATGCCACGGGAACGACCGCAAGCTTCCTCAGCCAGCTGGAGCGGGGGCTGAGCGGCGTCAACATCAGCACGCTGATACGCATTGCCGGCGCGCTCGGCATCAGCCTGACGGATCTGTTCGAAGAGGCCGCGCCGCCCGTAGGCCGCGTCCTGCGCAAACACGAGCGCCCGGCCTTGCCGCCGGCCGAGGGCTACCGAAAGATGCTGCTGTCGCAGCGCCCGATCCGCAACATGGAAGTCTATATCGGCGAATTCGACCGCGGGGGCTCGACGGGCGACAAGCCTTACAGCCATGGGGATTCGCATGAACTCTTCTTCGTCCTGCGAGGCGAGGTGGAACTCACCCTCGGCGACGAACTGCATGTGCTGTCGGCTGGCGACAGCATCGAATATCCGACGTCAGTCCCGCACAAGACCGTCAATATCGGCACGGAAACGGCTGAAGTCATGTGGATGATCGCGCCGCCCACCAGCGTCGCGGATGAACTCGATAAATACCTGCCACGGCCGGGCTCGTAACCGCGGCAGGAACAACGCACGCGAGCGCTACTGGGAGTAATGACGATGAAGAATTTTGCGAGGGCTTTCGCCCTAACGATGACGTGCGCCCTGGCGTTGCCGGCGTTCGCACAGGAAAAGCCGGTCGCCGGCGAAGTGAAGGAAGGCTCGCTCAAGGGCAAGACGCTGACCTTCGTTTCCTATGGCGGCATCTACCAGGACGGCCAGGTCGCCGCCCTTCAGGATTTCGTGACGAAATCCGGCGTGACGCTGCTGAACGACGGCCCGACGGAAATCGCCAAGCTCAAGGCACAGGTCGATGCCGGCAACGTCACCTGGGACGTGGTCGACACCGCCGACCTGCCGCCCTACGTTCATTGCGGCACGCTGTTCCAGAAGCTCGACCTCTCCAAGCTCGACGTCTCGAAGATTCCGCCCGGCCAGGTCGGCGAGTGCTCGGTTCCGGCCATGAACTACGGCGTCGTACTGATGTACAAGAACGAGACCTATAAGGACAATCCGCCGAAGAACTGGGTCGATTTCTTCGACACGGAGAAGTTCCCGGGCATCCGCGCCATCGACGGCAGCGGCGATCCGACCGGCGGCCTGATCGAACAAGCGTTCAAGGCAGCTGGCGGCGACCCGAAGGCGATGACGCCGGAGGATATCGAGAAAGGCATCCAGAAGCTGCGCGATCTCGGCCCCGACACGATCTATTGGAAGACGGGCGCTGAATCCCAGCAGCTCGCCGAATCTGGCGAAGCCGACATGGTGATGATGTGGACCGGCCGCGCCATGATCGCCGTGAAGAACGGCGCCGCCTATACGCCGGTCTGGCAGGATTGGCTGGTCGTGATGGACCAGATGACCATTCCTGTCGGCGTCAAGGACACGGATGCCGCCTATGCGCTGCTCAATGCCTATCTCGGCGCGAACGCCCAGGCGATCCTCACCGAAAAGACCTCCTACACGCCGATCAACCTCGACGCCAAGCCGAAGGTCGATGACGCCACGGCTGCCTTCCTCACCTCGACGCCCGAGCGCATCGCCCAGGGCTATCAGCAGAACATCCCGTTCTGGGTGAAGAATTTCGATCTCGCCGCGGAAAAGTGGTCGGCCCTTCTTTCCGGCAACTAAGAGCGTGATCCCCTGCAAGTCCGGCGTAGTGTCGGGCTTGCTTCCCATATGGGAGGTTTCCTTGACAGCGATACCCAACCAAGGCTCGCACACCGGTTCCGAACGACCCACCTTCCTGTCGCGTTTCCAGCTTCGCGGCGCGGTGTGGCTGGCAGCGCCCGCCGTGCTGGTGCTGCTCGTGGCGCTCGCCTATCCGCTGGCGATCGTCGTGGTGCGCAGTTTCGCCGATCCGGCGCCCGGCATCGACAATTACATCTGGTTCTTCCAGTCCGCGGTGAACCGCAACGTGCTGCAACGGACCTTCGTCGTCGCCGCCTGGGTGACGCTCGCTTCGCTGATCTGCGCCTACCCCTATGCCTATGCCATGACCATCGTCGGGCGGAACGTCAGGCTTGCGCTCATCCTCTGCGTGCTCGTGCCCTTCTGGCTGAGCGGTGTGGTGCGCACGCTCGCCTGGGTCATCCTGCTGCAGGATTCCGGCGTCATCAATTCCATGCTGCGCGGTATCGGCCTTTCGCCGGTCAAGCTGATCCGCACCCTGCCCGGCGTCGTCATCGGCATGACGCAGGTGCTGCTGCCCTTCATGATCCTGCCGATCTATTCGGTGATGCGGGGCATCGATACGCGCCTGTTGCAGGCCGCCCGCAGCCTCGGTGCAAAACCCTGGCGCGCCTTCGCGCAGATCTACGTGCCGCTGTCGTTGCCGGGCGTCTATGCCGGCGCGATCATCGTCTTCATCCTGTCGCTCGGCTTTTACATCACCCCGGCTTTGCTCGGCGGACCACGCAGCATCCTCTTGTCCTCGCTGGTGCAGAACCAGGTGCTGAGCCTGCTCAACTGGGGCCGCGGCGGCGCCATGGGCGTGGTGCTCCTGGTCGCGACGTTCCTACTGCTCGCCATCGCCGCACCGCTGATGCGGCAGAAACACACCAGCAACCGCAGGGGGGCCTGAGAGCGATGCCTTCCTTCCCGCGCATTTTCCTCGGCCTGTTCTGCCTGCTTGTCGCCGTGCTGCTGCTCGCACCGACACTGGTGGTCATCCCGATGTCGTTCAACAGCAACAAGTCGCTGGCGTTCCCGCCGGTCGGCTTCTCCTGGCAGTGGTATCAAAATTTCTTCAGCAATCCCGACTGGACGACGAGCTTCACCAATTCGCTGATCATCGCGCTCATCGTTGCTGTGGTGGCAACCATCGTCGGCACGCTCGCCGCCTTCGGCGTCACCCGCGCCGCGGCACGCACCGGCGGGTTGCTGCGTGCGCTTCTGATCACGCCGATGGTCGTGCCCGGCGTGGTGCTGGCGATCGGCATCTATGCAGTCTATCTCGATGCGCATCTGGTCGGTACGGTCGTGGGCTTCGTGCTGGCGCATACCATGCTCGCCATTCCCTTCGTGTTGATCGCGGTTCAGGCGAGCCTCGAAGTTTTCGACCGCCGGCTGGAGACCGCGGCATCGAGCCTCGGCGCAGGACGGCTGACCGTCTTCCGGACAATAACACTGCCGCTGATCCTGCCGGGCATCCTTTCCGGCGCGCTCTTCGCCTTCATCACCTCGTTCGACGAGATCATCGTCGCGCTGTTCATCACCAGCCCCTACCTGAAGACCCTGCCGGTGCAGATCTACACATCCATCACCCGCGACGCGGACCCGACGGTTGCCGCGGTCGGCACGCTGCTCTTCATCGCGACCTCGCTCATTATCGTTGCCGGCCTGCTCTTCGGCATGCGCCGCGGAAGGACATGACCATGAATGCACCCCAACGCTCCACCGGCGCCGCGATCGAAATCCGCAAGGCCTCCAAACGCTACGGCATCTTCACGGCCCTCAACGATATCGACCTGCACATCCGCCCCGGCGAGTTCATGACGCTGCTCGGCCCTTCGGGCTCCGGCAAGACGACGACGCTGAACCTGATCGCCGGCTTCACCGATATCAGCTCCGGCGCGCTCGAAATCGGCGGCAAGAGCGTCACCGGCCTGCCCTCGCACAAGCGCAATATCGGCGTTGTCTTCCAGCACTACGCGCTGTTTCCGCACATGACGGTGGGCAAAAACGTCGCCTATCCGCTGACCTTGCGCGGCATCAAGGGCAAGGACCGCGAACGGCGCGTCGAGCGCGCACTCGACATGGTGAAGATGACCGATTTCGCTCACCGCTACCCGAACGAGCTTTCCGGCGGCCAGCAGCAGCGTGTTGCGCTCGCCCGCGCCCTGGTTTTCGATCCGCCCCTGCTTTTGATGGACGAGCCGCTCGGTGCACTCGACAAGAAGCTGCGCGAATGGCTCCAGCTCGAAATCAAGCGCATCCACCGCGAACTCGGCACCACCTTCGTCTATGTGACCCATGACCAGGAAGAGGCGCTCGTGCTCTCCGACCGTATCGCCGTGTTTAACGGCGGACGCATCGAGCAGATCGGCACGGGCCGCGAACTCTACGACCATCCGGCAACGCTGTTCGTCGGCCGGTTCATCGGCGAATCCACTGTTTTGCGCGGCCCGACGGAGACCGTGGATGGCAATACAGTGATGACCATCGGCAAGGACAAGGTTGTGGCGCACGGCCGTCTGCCCGGCGATACGCGACCGGTGATCCTGCTCCGGCCCGAGCGTACCGCACTAAAACGCCCCGGCGCGGACGCAATCAGCGGCGAAAATCGGCTGTCCGGAACGGTCGAGGAGGCGATCTATCTCGGCTCCGGCTCCAAATACGAGGTACGGCTGACCGACGGCACCACGGCCGTCGTGCGTAGCCCCCTTGGTGGCGCCGACTTCAGGATCGGCGACCTTGTGGACGTCACCTTCACGCCCGCCGACCTCACCCTTCTTCCCGACGATGCCAGCGCCGACGTGACGCTGACCTGAACCCACCGAAAGCACATCCCATGGACGTCAAGACCAACGGCAACATTTCCTTCTGGTATGCCGATATCGGCGGCATTCCGCAAAAGCGCCCTCCCCTGCCGGGCGACCGCGAGGCCGATGTCTGCATCATCGGCGCCGGCTATACCGGCCTGTGGAGCGCCTACTACCTCAAGAAGGCCAATCCAGGCCTCGATATCGTCGTGCTCGAGCGGGAATTCGCAGGCTTCGGCGCATCGGGCCGCAATGGCGGCTGGCTTTCCGGCGGGTTCAGCTGGTCGCGGGAAAAATATGCAAAAACCTCCAGCCGTGGCGCAGTTATCGACATGCAAAACGCCATGGCCGGGACCGTCGACGAGGTCGAGCGCGTCACGGAGGTGGAGGGAATCGACGCCGATCTCATTCGCGTCGAGAAGATCATCGCTGCCACCAATGCAGCCCAGCTTGAGCGCGTACGCAAGGAATACCAATTCAATCTCGATTGGCAGATGCCGCCGGAACGCCTGCAGCTGCTCTCTGGAGAAGAGACGGCAAAGCGCATCACTATCGCCGACGTCCGCGGCGCCATCGCCTATCGTGGCATGGCCCGCATTCAACCAGCCAAGCTGGTGCGTGGTCTAGCACGCGTCGTCGAAGGTCTCGGCGTGTCGATCTATGAGGGCACAAGCGTCTCCTCCTTCGAGAAAGGGCGTGTCGAAACCGATCGCGGCACGGTGCGTGCGCCACATATCATCCGCGCCACGGAAGGCTTTTCCGCGGGGCTGCCCGGCTATGAGCGGACCTGGCTGGCGCTCAACAGCGCCCAGATCGTCACCGAACCCGTGCCGGACGCACTATGGAGAGAGATCGGCTGGCAAGGCCACGAGCTGCTCGGCGATGCGGCGCATGCCTATTGTTACGCCCAGCGAACCCGCGAAGGGCGCATCACCATGGGCGGACGCGGTGTTCCCTATCGCTTCGGCTCGAAGACCGACGTGAACGGCCAGACGCAGCAGGCAACCATCGATGCGCTTCACGGCATCCTGACACGCCTGCTGCCGCAGACGAAATCGCTGAAGATCGACCACGCCTGGTGTGGCGTGCTCGGCGTGCCGCGCGACTGGTGCACGACGGTCGGTTTCGATCGCTCGACGGGTATCGGCTGGGCTGGCGGCTATGTCGGCCTTGGCGTCTCCAGCTCCAACCTTGCCGGTCGCACGCTGAGCGATCTTGTGCTGAACCGCGAGACGGAGCTGACCGGTCTGCCCTGGGTCAACCGCACCGTGCGCAAATGGGAGCCGGAGCCGTTCCGCTGGCTCGGCGTACACTCCATGTATCAGCTCTACCGCATGGCCGACGAGCGTGAATTCGCCGGTCAACCGCACACGTCGAAACTGGCGGCACTCGCCGACAGCATCACCGGCCATTAGCCAATCGATTTCAGACAGGACGTATTATGATCAGCGTTGAAAATTTCGGCGATCTCCTCGACCTCGATCTCGGCGCCTTCACGTCGAAACCAACGTCGCTGGAAGGCAATCAGAAGGAGGCGGCTGTCAGCCTCTGGACGAGCCTCGACGGCAAGATTGAAAGCGGCGTCTGGGAATGCACGCCCGGCCGCTTCACAGCCGACCGCAGCGAGAACGCCGAGATCTGCCACATCCTCGCCGGCCGCGTGACGCTGCACAACGCTGATGGAACGGCCAGACAAATCGGTGCTGGCGAAATGTTCGTGTTGCCGCTCGGCTGGCACGGCGAATGGACGATCCATGAGCTGACCCGTAAAATTTACACGATGGTTGCTGCCGGCGTTTAAGCATTTCAGCAATTCACGCATGGACAAATGAGGGCGTCGCCTGGGTTTCCCGCTGAACACCGTTCGGTGCGAACACGGAACTTTCGTGTGCCGCGGCATTTTTTCGAAAGTGAACCTCGAAAGGATGCGATCACGCCAGACGTGAAGTTCTTTATCACATGCCCAGAAACACAAAACCCCCGCTACATGAGGTGTAGCGGGGGTTTTTTGTATAGATTTGGTTGCGGGGGCCTGAGTCCACAGAGACTTGTATTGTCATCAATGGCCACCTCACTCGTGTAATTGATAGTTTCCGCAACCATAGATAATCTTCAAAGCCCTTCACCATTCAACGGCCTCGAGCGCGGCAAAAAAGAAAACCTGTTGTTGTTCTGCCCAACTATCGATCGCCACTAAGAGCTAGCCCAGCAGACTTAGCTTGTAGTGGCGATCCACAGGTCACTCACGTGGAGTTGGCCTAGCTCAAATCTACCAGCTCGCGCCGAATGCCCAAGCAGATTTCCGACGATAGTCGATTATCCAAGCCTTCGTCAGCGTCATCGAAGAAAATGCGGTGAATGCTGAAGGTAGCGGCGCTGGCAACGATTGGGGAGATTGAGGCGATATCGACGATCTTGCCGCCAACTTCCACATTGATCTGCTGAGGATGCCCACCGCCGGCCATTAGCGGCTTATAAATCGGGCGAGGATCGATGGCGGCGTTTCAGGACTACAGCGCGCGACTGCGCGAGCATTATCAACGGGACTATAGCACCCGTGTGAAGGCCGGCGAGTTCAGTGATGTAAAGGGGAAAGCCTACTACCTGAGCCGCTTCCAGGCTATTCTCAAGGAGAAGGAAGCCGACTGGAAGCGGTTACAAGTCTCAG